>NZ_CP069812.1:600416-1200833 GCF_016894385.1 Cupriavidus oxalaticus | reverse complement strand
AGCCAACCCTCTGTCGCCACCCGGCAGCCAGCCCACTGCGCTGCCCTCGCTGCCCTCGCTGCCGTCGCGCCCGGCATCGCTGCGCAGCGCCGCGCGCGTGGTCGCGCGCGAACGGCTGCTGGCGCAGCTGACCGAGGCGCGCCGGCGGCGCTGCATCGTGCTGCAGGGGCCGGCCGGCTACGGCAAGACCGCGCTGCTGAGCGCCTGGCGCCTGGACCTGCTGGCGCTCGGCTTCGACATGGCCGCGCTGGCGCTGGAACCCGCCGACCACGAGCGCCAGCGCTGGCTCGACCGCGTGCTCGCCTGCCTGGCCGAGATCAGCCCCGACATCACCCGCGAGGCCATGCTGCTGGCCGAACGCGGCAGCGACGACGAGGCCGTCGAGCGCGCCATCGTGGCGCTGGTGCGCGGCATCGGCGCGCATTCGCGTGAAGTGACGCTGGTGCTCGACGATGTGCATCATCTGGGCTCCGCACGCATGCTGCAGCCGCTGCAATGGCTGCTCGACTACGCCCCGCCCAACTTCCACGTGGTGCTCGCCACGCGCGCGGCGCTGCCGCTGTCGCTGGGGCGCCTGCGCGACCAGGGCCAGCTGCTGGAACTGGACCAGCGCGACCTGCGCTTCACGCTGGCCGAATCGCAGCACTTCCTGCGGGCCCAGCTGGGCGAGATCAGCGCGCGCGATGCGCGCCTGCTGCACGAACTGGCCGACGGCTGGGTCGCCGGCCTGCAGCTGTTCGCCGCGCACTGGAAACGCAAGAAGGCCAGCGCCAGCGGCCTGACCTTCGCCGGCGGCTTCGTGCAGGCGAACGTGCAGGATGCCGGCGCCTTCGCCGAGTATTTCGAGCGCGAAGTCCTGTCGCGGCTGGCGCCCGGCGAAGCCGAGCTGCTGGTGCGCGCGGCCGCGTGCGAACGCTTCACGGCATCGCTGTGCCAGGCGCTGGGCGAACAGGCGATGGGCGAGCACGAGGTGCTGGCCCTGCTGACGCGGCTGGAGCAGGAGAACCTCTTCATCACCCCCACGCCCGGCCCGAAACGCGAAGCCTGGTACCGCCTGCACCCGCTGCTGCGCGAGACCCTGGCCGAGCGCCTCCACGCGCGCGGCGAGGCGCAGCAGCGCGCCATCCACGGGGCGGCCTGGCGCTGGTTCCGCGACCACCGCATGCTGGCGGAGGCCGTCCACCACGCCGTGCTCGCCGGCGATGCCGGCACCGCAGCCGAGCTGGTGGAACGCTATGCCGACACCCTGATGGCTCGCGGCGAAGTGCGCACAGCGCTGGGACTGCTGCGCCTGCTCCCCGCCAGCGAGATCCAGGCGCGTCCGGAACTGCGGCTGCTGGCGCTGCGCATGCAGATGCTCACGCGCGACCTCGACGGCTGTGCCGCGGCGGCCGACCGGCTCGAAGCCGATATCGGCCCCGGCAACGCCTCGCTGCGCTACCGGCTGGCGCTGCTGCGCTTCAGCCTGGCGCTGCTGCGCGACGACACGGCCGGCGCGCTGGCGCTGCTGCCCGAGATCGAAGCCGCCCCGGCCGATATCGCGCCCATCTACATGGGCTCGCGCAACAACCTGCTGTCGCTGCTGTACATGCACCTGGGCGACTACGGACGCGCGCGCGCAATCCATGCCGAGACGCCGCCGCTGCTGTTCGACGGCGTGCCGCTGCTGGGCACCGCCAGCGGCATGCTCAACGGCCGCTGCCTGGCCGGGTTCAGCCATGCGATGGAAGGCAACGTGACGCAGGTCGAGCGCATCAGCCGCGACGTGCTGCGCGAAGCCGAACTGGTGGGGCACGGCGGCGCCGGCGCCGAGCCGGAGTACTTTGCCGCCGCGCTGCTGGGCGAAGTGCTGTACGAGCACAACGACCTGGACGCCGCGCGCAAGCTGCTCGAAGACCGCGTCGACGTGCTGGAACGCGTGTCGATCCCCGATTCCGTGCTGCGCGTGCATATCGTGCTGGCCGCGGCGCACTGGATCATCGGCCACCAGCTCGATGCCTTTGCCCAGCTGGAGCGCCTGGAGGACTACGGCACCCAGCAGGGCCTGGACCGGCTGGTGGCACAGAGCCTGTCCAACCAGGTCCGCCTGCACCTGGCCAGCGGCGACATCGCCACGGCCGAAGCGGTGCTGGCGCGCCTCGACGCCATTGCCATACGCCACCGCGATGCGCCGCGCGGCTTCCTCGACGCCATCCACATGGTGACCGAGCGGGCCCACGTGATGGCCAGCCTCGCGCATGACGACCTGCGCGCCGCCTGGACGCGGCTGGCGCCGCTGATCGCCTACTGCGAGACGCGCGGCTGGCAGCGCCACGTGGCGCAGCTGCACATGCTGGCCGCGGGCGTCGCCATGCGCCGCGGCGATCCGGAAGCCGCGCGCGAGCATGCGCTCGAAGGCCTGCGCCGCGGGCACCGGCTCGGGCTGATGCGCAGCCTGATCGATGCCTGCCCGGGCGCGATGCGGCAGATCGAAGACATCGCCGGCATGCCCGGCCTGGACCCGGTGCTGGCGTTCTACATCGAGCGGCTGCAGCAGGCCATGCCGGAGCGGGCACCGGCCAGCGCGGCGGCAGCCGGCGCAGCGCCCGCGGGACCGGCGGAGGGCCGCACCGAAGAGCTGAGCGAGCGCGAGGCCGACGTGGTGCGCCTGCTCGGCCAGGCGCTGCCCAACAAGAAGATCGCGCGCACGCTGGGCCTGTCGCCGGAGACGGTGAAATGGCACCTGCGCAACATCTTCCGCAAGCTCGGCGTGAGCAGCCGCGACGAGGCGGTGGCGCGCGTGCGCGACCGCGAGCTTGGCCAGGGCGGCCAGCCGGCCGACGGGGCGCGCTGACACCGCACAGGGGAGGAAGCAGCAGGCGGGGTGTACCTGTTCTGCTCGCCGGATGCGAACTACATCACCGGCCAGGTGATCGCGGTGGCGGGCAACGTGCAGTAAGTTGCCCGGCATCGCGGTTCCTGCAAGGGCCCCGCGGGGCCTAATGCCGTTCAGTTAACCACTGTCGTTCCCGCGAAGGCGGGAACCCAGTGACTTCAAAAGACGCTGGATTCCCGCCTTCGCGGGAATGACGGTCGGGCTTGATACCTTAACTGAACGGCATTACCCCGCGGGGCCCTTTTTTCCCTTCTACCCGCGCGGGCTGCCGGTCGCCGCCATGTTGCCGAAGCGCCCGCTGCTGAAGTCCTGGAAGGCCTGCGCGATTTCCGCCTCGGTATTCATCACGAACGGACCGTGGCCGACGATGGGTTCGTCGATCGGCTCGCCGCTGAGCAGCAGCACCACCGCGTCGCTGCCCGCCTCCAGCGTGACACCGTCACCGGCGCCGTCCAGCACCACCATCTCGGCATCCCGGACGGTTGCCTCGGCATTGACGGTGACGCGGCCGCGCAGCACCACCAGCGCGGTATGCCAGCCGTCGGGCAGCGGCAGCCTGACCGCCCCACCCTGCTGCAGGCGCAGGTCCCACACGTGCATCGGCGTAAAGGTGCGGGCCGGGCCGGCCTTGCCGCCGTACTCGCCGGCGATCACGCGCACGCTGCCGGCGCCATCGGGCAGCGCCACCTCGGGAATATCGCGGTCGACGATGGCCTGGTAGCCGGGTGCGGCCATCTTGTCGCGGGCGGGCAGGTTGACCCACAGCTGCACCATTTCCAGCGCGCCGCCGCTGCGGCTGAAGTCCGGCGAATGGAACTCCTCATGCAGGATGCCCGCGCCCGCGGTCATCCACTGCACATCGCCGGGCCCGATCACGCCGCCCTGCCCGGTCGAATCGCGGTGCGCGACCTCGCCCTTGTAGACGATCGTCACCGTCTCGAAGCCCCGGTGCGGATGCTGACCCACGCCGCGTGGCGCCTGCGTCGGCGTAAAGTCCGCCGGGCCGGCATAGTCCAGCAGCAGGAACGGGCTGAGCTGCCTGCCATGGCTCTGGTAAGAGAACATCGAACGCACCGGAAAGCCGTCTCCGACCCAGTGCGAACGCGGTGCGCTGTAGACACCCAGGATGCGCTTCATGTCGATCTCCGGAAATGCCGGCCGGGACAGTCCGCGATGCGCGGGATCTTGCCGAGGCGGCCGGCGCCAGTTGATGGATCGATCATAGGTGTCGCGTGCCAGGTGCGGTAGACGGCGCCGGCGCATCGCAGCGTTCTGCCGCTGGAACGATGGGCCCGGGGCATCGCACCCAGCCGGCCGGCCACGCCGGCTCAGCTGGCGGTGCGCTTACGCAGCAAGTAGCGTTGCGTGCCTTCCATCACGCACACGTCGTTCTGGTTGCGCACCTCGGACCGCATCGCCAGCACGCCGGTGGTGCGCCCCGGCACCAGCTCGCTGACCGTGAGGCTGCTGTACAAGGTGTCGCCCACGTAGACCGGCGCAAGAAAGCGGCTGCTCTGCTCGATAAAGCCCTTCAGCGATTCCTCGACCATATGCGGGAACAGCCCCGCCCCTGCCGCGGTCTGGATCACGACCTGGAAGCCGTGGGCGAGCATATGCGGCATGCCATGCGCGCGGCAATACTCGACGTCGTAGTGGACCGGATGGTTGTCGCCGCTGGCCAGCTGGAAGGCGGCGAACAGCGCATCGGTCATGGTGCGGGACGGCAGGTTGAAACGCTCGCCGAGCTCGAAATCCTCGAAATAGCGTTGCGGGCAAAGCTGGTAGGCCTTCATCGGTTCTCCTTGTTGCGATGGAATCGCTCGCGGCAAGCCGGGAAACTCCGGTCATTCCGCCTTCATGCTGGTCGCAACGGCCACGCGTTTCCACTTTTCCAGTTCGGCATGCAGGAAATCGCGCAGGCCCTGCGGCGTCGGCTTGCTTTCCAGCACCAGGCCAAGCTCATAGGCCTTGCCCTGCAGCGCCGGATCGCCGAGCACCCCCTGTGCCGCTGCCGGCGGCACGCACGCCAGCCATGCCGCGGCGCTGCCCAGGACGGCGGCGATCCTGCGCGAGTTTGAAGTCATGTCGGTCTCCTGGTTCTGGTTCCCGGCATCGCCATGGACTGGCTGCCGCGACGAGCGGAACTATAAAATCCGACCTTCAGAACACACCAGTCGAAAGCGCCACGGGTGCCGTTAGAAATCTTCTAAAGGGCTCGCCGGCGCGGCTGGAAACCGGAGACAAGCATGCGTTTCGAACTGACCGACCTGCGCGTATTCCTTGCCATCGGAGGCAAAAGCCGTGGTGCGCAAGCTGCTTGCCGGTGCCGACGTCTTTATCCAGAACCTGGCCCCCGGCGCGGCCCGGCGCATGGGGCTGGACTTCGCGTCGTTGCATGAGGATTTTCCACGCCTGATCGTTTGCGATATCTCCGGCTACGGCGACAGCGGCCCGTACCGCGACAAGAAGGCCTACGACCTGCTGATCCAGGCGGCGGCCGGCCTGATCTCGGTGACCGGCACCGACGGCGCGCCGTCGCGCACCGGCATCTCGATCGCCGACATCGCCGCGGGCATGTATGCCTATACCGGCATCCTCTCGGCGCTGCTGCAGCGCGCCCGCACCGGCACCGGCGTGCGCGTCGAAGTCACCATGCTGGAGGCGCTCGGCGAATGGATGTCGTACCCGCTGAACTTCGCCCACTACGGCGGCACGCCGCCTGCGCGCAATGGCGTGGCGCACCCCGGCATTGCACCTTACGGGCAGTACCAGACCGGCGACGGCGCCAGCGTGATCTTCGGGCTGCAGAACGAGCGCGAATGGCAGCGCTTCTGCGTGGACGTGCTAGAAGACCCCGCGCTGGCCGCGGACGAGCGCTTCAACTCAAACCTGCAGCGCGTCGCCAATCGTGCCGAGCTGGACCAGGAGATCGGCCGGCATCTGCGCGGCATGACCCGCGAGCAGCTGGTCGAGCGGCTCGATCGCGGCGGCATCGCCAATTCGCCGTTGAACGACATGCACGACCTTTGGCGCCATCCGCAGCTCGCCGCGCGCGAGCGCTGGCGCGACGTGCGCACGCCGGGTGGCGTGGTGCAGGCCTTGTTGCCGCCCGCGACGCTGTCGGGCGTGGCCGCATGCATGGGCGATGTGCCGTCCGTGGGCGAGCATTCCGCCGCCGTGCTGCGATCGATCGGGATGCCGGATGCGGAGATCGAGGCCTTGGCGGCAGCGGGCGCCATCTGAGGCGCCAGGCGGGCAGGCGGCAGCCGGAGCGGCTGCCTGACCTTATTCAACGCGCGTAGCCGCCTTATTTGGCGAACAACGACGACAGGTCGGCGAAGGCCTTGATCTCCAGCGCGTTGCCCGACGGGTCGAGGAAGAACATGGTGGCCTGCTCGCCGGGCTCACCCTTGAAGCGGATATGGGGTTCGATGATGAACTTGACGCCTGCCGCGCGCAGCTTTTCGGCCATCGCCTCCCATTCGGGAATCGATAGCACCGCGCCGAAGTGCCGCACGGGCACCTGGTCGCCATCGACCGCGCTGGTCTTGCTGTGGCCGACTTCCTCCGGTGCCAGGTGCGCCACGATCTGATGGCCGAAGAAGTTGAAGTCGATCCAGTCCGGCGAGCTGCGCCCTTCGGGGCAGCCGAGCAGTTCGCCATAGAATGCGCGCGCCTCGGCGAGGTCGCGCACGGGGAAGGCAAGGTGGAAGGGAGGGATGCGGGGGGCGGCAGTGGTCATGGGCTCGGACTAAGTGAGGCTGAGTGGGGAATGAATCGGGCGGCGGCTTCTTGCAATCCATTCGAAACCGTCTCGAAACCGCCACCGTCCGCCTAGTCTAAGCATCGCCATTCACCATGAAAAGCGATATATTTTTGCCCTGAGCAACAAATATTTCGATCAGTCGCGATGCTGCGCGAACTCCAGACGTTCCTCGCGGTGGTCCGCTACGGCACCTTTGCCAACGCGGCCGCCCATATCGGGCTGACGCAATCGGCGGTCAGCGCACAGATCCAGCGGCTGGAACAGGAACTGGGCTTCGCGCTGTTCGACCGCACCGGCCGTGCGGCCGTGCTCAATGCGGATGGCCGCGAAACGCTGGCGGTGGCCGAAGAGCTGATGGCGGTGTACGCCAGGCTCGGCCGCCATGCGGGCAGCCCGCGCACCGGGCTGGTCCGCATCGGCGCGATCGCATCGGTCCATGTCTCGTTCCTTGCCGATGCGCTGGCCAGCTTCCGGCAGGAGATGCCGGGATACCGGGTCAGGCTGGTGCCGGGCGTGTCGCTGAACCTGCTTGGCCAGGTCGATTCGGGCGAGATCGATATCGCGGTGATGATCAGGCCGCCGTTCGCGTTGCCTTCCGACCTGCGGTGGCGCACGCTGCTGGCCGAACCCTTCGTGCTGCTGGCGCCTCGCGCCCACGGCAAGCGGCCATGGCGCGAGTTGCTGGAGAGCGAGCCGTTTATCCGCTATGACCGCGGCTCGTTCGGCGGGCGCGTGGTCGACCAGTTCCTGCGGCGGGCGCGTATCCCGGTCAGGGACGCGATCGAACTGGACGAGTTGGAGGGTATCGCGCAGCTGGTGCAGCGCGGCCTCGGCGTCGCGCTGGTGCCGATCACCGGCACGGCGCCATGGCCGAAAGGCGTGGTGCCGCTCAGCCTCGGCGACGACACCTTCCATCGCGAGATCGGGCTGGTCGAGCGCCCGCAGCATAGCCGCCAGGCGGCGGCCACGCTGCTGGCGCAACGCATCGCGCAGGCCGCGCAGAGCATGGCGCCTTCCTGACGCCGCGCTGCAGCGGCGCCGGCCGCGTCACTGCGCCGGCTTCAGCTCGATCAGCAGGTCCTTCGCCGCCACCCGGTCGCCCTGCTTCACATGCACCACGGCGATCTCGCAGTCGCGGTCGGCGGCGATATGGGTTTCCATCTTCATCGCTTCCAGCGCCAGCAGCGTCGTGCCCGCGGCCACGCGCTGCCCCGGCTGCACCGCCACGGTCACGATCGAGCCCGGCATGGGCGCGGCGATATGCAGCGGGTTGTCGGGTTCGGCCACCGGCCTGCTGTGGCGCGCGGCTGCCGCCTGCGCGGTGCTGCGCTGCTCGACCAGCGCGGTGCGCGATTGCCCGTTCAGCTCGAACTGGACCTTGATGAGGCCCTCTTCGGCATCCGGGTGCATGCCTTGCAGCGAAACCAGCAGCGTCTTGCCCGCGGCGATGTCGATAGCCGCTTCTTCCTGCGGCTGCAGGCCGTACAGGAATGCCGGCGTCGGCACCACCGAGGTATCGCTGTAGTTGCGCACATGCGCGTGGTAGTCCACGGCCTGCTTCGGGTACATCAGGTACGACGCCAGCTGGCGGTCGTCGAGCGGCTGCTCGCAGGCGGCTTCCGCCGCAGCGCGCGCGGCATCGAGGTCGACCGGCGCAATCTGGTCGCCGGGCCGGTACGGCGCGGGCGGCTCGCCGCGCAGCACCTTGCGCGACAGCTCCGCGGGGAAGCCGTCGGGCGGGAAGCCCAGCTCGCCCTTGAACAGCGACACCACCGATTCGGGGAAAGCGATTTCCTTGGCCGGGTCGCACACGTCCGCGGCGCTCATGTCATTGGCCACCATCATCAGGGCCAGGTCGCCGACGACCTTGGAGGTCGGCGTCACCTTGACGATATCGCCGAACATCTGGTTGACCTCTGCGTACGCCTGCGACACCTCGGTCCAGCGATGCTCGATGCCGAGCGAGCGCGCCTGCTCGCGCAGGTTGGTGTACTGGCCGCCGGGCATCTCGTGGCGGTAAACGTCGGCGGTGCCGGCGCGGATTTCGGATTCGAACGGCGCGTAGTAGCGGCGCACCCCTTCCCAGTACATCGACGCTTCGTGCAGGCGTTCCAGGCTCAGGCCCGGATCGCGCTCGGTGCCGGCCAGCGCCGCGGCGATGCTCGACAGGTTGGGCTGCGAAGTCAGCCCGCTCATCGCATCGAGCGCGCCGTCCACCGCATCGCAGCCGGCCTCGATCGCGGCCAGCGCCGACGCGGCCGAGATGCCGCTGGTGTCGTGCGTATGGAAATGCACCGGCAGCCCGGTCTCTTCCTTGAGCGCCCTGACCAGCGCGGCCGCCGCCTGCGGACGGCAGATGCCCGCCATGTCCTTGATGCCCAGCACATGCACGCCGGCCTGCTGCAGCTCGCGCGCGATGCCTACGTAGTACTTCAGGTCGTACTTGGCGCGCGACTTGTCGAACAGGTCGCCGGTATAGCAGATCGCGCCTTCGCACAGCGCGCCGCTTTCGCCGACGGCATCGATGGCCACGCGCATATTGCGCACCCAGTTGAGCGAATCGAACACGCGGAACACGTCCACGCCGGCGCTGGCGGCCTGGCGCACGAAGAAGCGCACCACGTTGTCGGCATAGTTGGTATAGCCGACGGCATTGGAGCCGCGCAGCAGCATCTGGAACAGCACGTTGGGCACGCGCTCGCGCAACTGCTCCAGGCGCTGCCACGGGTCTTCCTTCAGGAAGCGCAGCGCCACGTCGAAGGTCGCGCCGCCCCAGCACTCCAGCGAGAACAGCTGCGACA
Source organism: Cupriavidus oxalaticus (assembly GCF_016894385.1). Classification (NCBI taxonomy): domain Bacteria; kingdom Pseudomonadati; phylum Pseudomonadota; class Betaproteobacteria; order Burkholderiales; family Burkholderiaceae; genus Cupriavidus; species Cupriavidus oxalaticus. The sequence continues at coordinate 1,191,391 of NZ_CP069812.1, read as the reverse complement.
GCTCGCGCGCATAGAACGGCGCGATCGGCAGCATGTCGGCGGTGCGCATGCGCGTGGCGAACAGCGACTGGTGCGCGTCGCGCATGGTGGTGTCGGTCAGCAGCACCTGCTTCTGCTCGAGCATCCAGCGCGAGAACTTCTCGGCGCCAAGCTCGCGCAGGCGGTCGCGCGTGCCGTAAGGCAGCGGCCTGCTGTTGTCGACGGCGGGCAGAACCGGTGCCGGCAGCGGCAACGGCGGCAGCGTGCGGCCGGTCATTTCCGTGTGGCCGTTGACGCTGATCTCGCCCAGGTAGCGCAGCAGCTTGGTGGCGCGGTCCAGGCGCCTGGTGAACTCCAGCAGCTCCGGCGTCTTGTCGATAAAGCGCGTGGTGACGTCGCCGGCGCGGAACGCGGGATGGTTGATGACGTTCTCGAGGAACTGCAGGTTGGAGGCCACGCCGCGGATGCGGAACTCGCGCAGCGCGCGGTCCATGCGCCGGATCGACTCGGGCGCGGTCGGCGCCCAGGTGGTGACCTTGACCAGCAGCGAATCGTAGTACGGCGTGATCACCGCGCCGCCATAGGCGGTGCCGGCATCCAGGCGCACGCCGAAACCGGCGGCGCTGCGATACGCGGTGAGACGGCCGTAGTCCGGCAGGAAGCCGTTCTCCGGGTCTTCGGTCGTGATCCGGCACTGCAGCGCGTGGCCGTTCAGATGGATATCCTGCTGGACCGGCACGCCCGCGGCGCGCACGACGATGTCGCCGTCTTCATTGCGCGTGTTCTCGGTCATGCCGATATAGCCGCCCTCCGTGATCCGGATCTGCGCCTTGACGATATCGACACCGGTGACCATCTCGGTGACCGTGTGCTCGACCTGGATGCGCGGGTTGACTTCGATGAAATAGAACTGACCAGTGTCGGCGTCCATCAGGAACTCGACCGTGCCGGCATGGGAATACCCGACCGCGCGCATCAGCCGCATCGCCGCCTCGCACAGCTCGGCACGGCCGGCATCGTCAAGGTACGGCGCGGGCGCGCGCTCCACCACCTTCTGGTTGCGGCGCTGCACGGTACAGTCGCGCTCGTACAGGTGCACCAGGTTGCCATGCGTGTCGCCGAGCGCCTGCACTTCGACGTGCCGCGCGTTGCGCACCAGCTTCTCGACATAGACCTCGTCGTTGCCGAACGCAGCCAGCGCCTCGCGCCGCGCCGCGGCCAGCGAGCCTTCCAGGTCCTGTTCGCTCTCCAGGATGCGCATGCCGCGCCCGCCGCCGCCCCAACTGGCCTTGAGCATCAGCGGATAGCCGATGCCCGCGGCCAGGCGCTTGCAGGCCTCCAGGTCGTGCGGCAGCGGGTCGGTGGCCGGCATCACGGGCACGCCCGCCTCGATCGCCGCGTTGCGCGCGGCCACCTTGTTGCCGAGCTTGCGCATGACGTCGGGCGAGGGGCCGACCCAGCGGATGCCCGCATCGATCACGGCCTGCGCGAAGTCCGGGTTCTCCGACAGGAAGCCGTAGCCCGGATGGATCGCATCGACCTTTGCCTGGCGCGCGATGCGCAGGATGTCGTCGATATCGAGATAGGCCGCCAGCGGCTTCTTGCCCTCGCCGACGAGGTAGCTTTCGTCGGCCTTGAAGCGATGCAGCGCCAGGCGGTCTTCCTTGGAATAGATCGCCACCGTGCGGATATTCATCTCGGCCGCAGCGCGCATCACGCGGATCGAGATCTCGGAACGGTTGGCAATCAGCAGCGATTTGATGGGAGCGTAGTTCATGGCACGCACAAGGAAACTGAGGGCAACTGAGACGCCGCGCGGTCGGCACGGCGTCTCGGGTCATTCGAAGGAACAGCGCAACGGCAAGTGCCGTGGCCGGCGGCTAGTCGAGATGCGCAAACTGCGCAAACGGGGTGTGTGAATCCATCCAGTCGTCATGCCTGGCCACGGCCGCCCAGGCCCAGTTGGTGCGTTGGGGCGCCGGCTTGCCGCCGCAACGCGTTTCGTGGTGGTGGCCGGCACGTGGCTGGCTGGCGTCTGCGGCAAGCGCGCGGCGATCTCCGCCATCTGCGCCGGCTGCGTTGGTTCCGTAGTACATCGCGATGCATTCCTGTTCAAGACCAAGGGCGCCTGCCCTGCAACGCAATGCGATCGTCGGGTCACGGCAGCTGTGCCGGCACGACGGCTGGACGCGCGGCGGGTCTCGGAGCGCAAAAAGCGGGCCAAGGCGAATTCCGTTGATCTGGCAAGATTCCGCGCTGCAAATCCGGCATACGGATTTCAGAATTGAAATTCCGGATTTCATTGCTGCGCATAACCCTATCCCGCTCGGGGTTCCCCCGACGCGGCCCGGGCGCGTCCGGCGCTGCCGCTTTACAATACGCGACGAAGTGGATCATTGCGTTCCCGTGATCCGCCGCCTTGCCGGTAACCGCCGACAGGCGCACATGTCCGGTCACCATCCTTCCCGGCGGCTTGCCCGCGGGCCTTGGCGTTTCCTCCGATGAGCAACCTCTACCAGCAATCCATCCTCTCCGTTCACCACTGGACCGACACGCTGTTCAGCTTCACCTGCACGCGCGACCCGGGATTCCGCTTCGAAAACGGCCAGTTCGCCATGGTCGGCCTGGAAGTCAACGGCCGCCCGCTGCTGCGTGCCTACAGCATCGCCAGCGCCAACTATGAAGAAACCCTGGAATTCTTCAGCATCAAGGTGCCGGACGGCCCGCTGACGTCGCGCCTGCAGCACCTGCGCGAAGGCGACCAGATTTTTGTCGGCAAGAAGCCGACCGGCACCCTGCTGGTCGAAAACCTGCTGCCCGGCAAGACCCTGTGGCTGCTGGCCACCGGCACCGGCCTGGCCCCGTTCCTGTCGATCATCCGCGATCCCGAGGTGTATGCGCGCTACGACAAGATCGTGCTGACCCACACCTGCCGCTATGTCGACGAACTGGCCTACCAGCAGCTGCTGAACGAGCATCTGCCGGAGCACGAGTACCTGGGCGAGATGGTGCGCGAAAAGCTGGTTTATTTCCCCACCGTCACGCGCGAAGACTTCCACACGCGCGGCCGCATCACCGAACTGATCGAGTCGGGCGAGCTGTTCGAGCGCCTGGACCTGCCCCCGTTCTCCACCGAGAACGACCGCCTGATGCTGTGCGGCAGCCCCGATATGCTCAAGGAAATCCGCGTCATGCTGGAGGAGCGTGGCTTCGAGGAAGGCAATATGAGCGAGCCCGGCCATTTCGTGCTCGAAAAGGCCTTCGTCGGCTAAGCGCCGGCACCCCGCAGGCCCGGCCTGCAGCCTGCGGGACGTCGCGCCCGCGGGCGCCCTTCCTGCCAGACTCCCTGCCAGACTCCCTGCCTGACTTCCCGCCTACTCGAAGCGCTCGGTGAGCACCATTGCGTCAACCTGGCGCTTATTCCAGAACAAATGATTGATGCGCGGCTGCAGCATCCGCAGCGCGGCATCCTCCACCGCGTTGAAATGCACCGCCACCGCCGGGCGAGTCCCATCCCCCGGCAGCCGCTCGATCTCGTCGAACGCCGGGAAACCGTAGCGGATGAGGAAATCGCGGATCTCGTCGTCGGTGGTTTCCATGTCGACGTTCGAAAGCATCAGCACACTCATTGACGTCTCCTGAAGTCCTGGAGGCCCTTGCGGGCGTGTCCCTGATCTAGGTTTATGGCAGGCAGGGCCAGAACGCAAATGGCGGCCCACCGCCCCCCGCCATCGGATCCTGGCATTTCCGGGCATGGCACATATGATGATTGTCGGGAGGCCGGCGGCCTCGCATTCGGGGAGGGACAAAATGCCGATATCGACTAGATGGCTCGTGACCGGACTGCTGGCACTGGGCAGCGCCTCGACAGCGCTGGCCCAGCAATCCCCGCCAAAGGGCGCCGCGGGTGCCATCTCGGAAGCCGTGCAGGAAGGCACCAACCCCTACCGCCCGCCGTCCGCCCCCACGCTCGACCCCGACCAGATCACGCGCGACAAATGCGAGTCGCTGAAAGAGCAGTACAACGCCACGTCGAAGAAGCGCTCGTACCAGACGACCACTACGGCGACGCAGAACGCGCAAGGCCGGCCGGTTCCAAAGATCGAGCGCGACAAGTCGCGCAAGGAGCTGCAGCAGGCGTATCGGGATAATTGCACGTAGCGGTGCATCGCGGGGGGCCAGGCTGCACGAACCCGCGTCATAAGGGAACTGCGGTCTCAAGAACAACGGGATAAAACAGCCCCAAGATGTGCCATGGAAGGCACTAGACAGCCAGTATCCGGCATATGATCACGCTCAGTCCACGCCAATGGCGTGATTCGACATGATCTCGATGGCCCGGCACAGTGCCGAGTGATCCAATCCTCCAAGGCCATTGGCTGCGCAGGCATTGAAAAGCTCCTGTGCGGTCGAGGTATTGGGCAACGACACCCCGAGCGCTTTCGCGCCTTGCAATGCAAGGTTCAAGTCCTTCTGGTGCAGCGCAATGCGAAAGCCCGGGTCGAAAGTTCGCTTGATCATCCGCTCGCCATGAACCTCCAGAATGCGAGACGCCGCGAAACCGCCCATTAACGCTTCCCTTACCTTGGCTGGATCCGCACCGGCCTTGGATGCAAACAGCAACGCTTCGGACACTGCCTGGATGTTAAGGGCCACAATGATCTGATTGGCGACTTTCGTCGTCTGTCCGTCGCCATTTCCACCAACCAGGGTGATGTTCTTGCCCATCAGCTCGAATAAGGGCCTTACGTTTTCGAAAACCTCCGCGGGCCCACCCACCATGATGGTCAGCGACGCCGCCTTCGCGCCAACCTCCCCGCCTGAAACAGGCGCATCCAGGTAGGCAGCGCCTAGTCCGTTAATACGTGAAGCAAATTGTTTTGTCGCAATCGGCGAGATCGAACTCATGTCGACGACAACCTTGCCCTGTGTCGCAGCCGTTCCAGCGGCCTGGTACGCTGCCGCTACGCCCTTTTCGCCGAAGAGCACCGCTTCGACATGGGGCGTGTCTGGAACCATGATGATCAACACGTCTGCACGCCTAGCCACCTCCTCCGCACTTGTGCATACCGTCACACCGGTATCCACCAAGTGTTGCGGGGCAGGATTGACATCGTGGACAAACAGCTTGTGACCGGCCGACCGCAAATGTCCCGCCATCGGCGCGCCCATGATCCCCAGGCCAACAAATCCAACATTCCGACTCATCTCAAAGTCTCCAAGATATGGTGTTTCGCTCGTATAGATTCTTGATACGCGCCGATATACACACGCCCGAACCGGTCTTCCCGCCTGGACCCCGGCGCTCAGCAATGCGCCTCGATGATCGATCGATAGATGGTCACCGCTTCCTCGATGCGTGCGGTGTGGCAATACTCGTCGGTCTGATGCGCCATGGCGGGCTCACCCGGTCCCAGAATCACCGTCGGTGGATTGCCTGTGAGCGGGCCGAGCGTGCTGCCGTCAGTGAAGAACGGAACGGAACGGGAAACGAGCGGGGCATCGTGGTACTTCGCACAGACGTCAAACACGGCTGCGATGGCCGGATTCCCTGCCTCGGAATGCAGGGGCGGGACATCGACAAGCGGCTCCAGCGCGATGCCATTGCCCAACAGGTTCCTGAGCTTGCTGCACAGGCATTCGTGGACCATGCCTGGTACTGTCCGCATGTCGACCGTGAATGTCGCCCGGTCCGGCACCGAATTGATATTGAGCCCTGCGTGGAAGGTTCCGATGTTCAGTGTTGCACGACCCATCAGCGGATGCTGGTCTTCAAGACGCATCTCGCGCAATGTCTCGATGGCGCGTGTTGCCTTGTAGATGGCGTTGTCGCCCTTTTCGGGCATCGAGCCGTGGGCGGTCTTGCCAAATGCCACGCCTTCAAGCCAAAGCGCCCCCTTGTGGCCGATGCACGGATAGTTTGCGGTGGGTTCCCCGACGATCAGCAGGGAGAGGGCCTGCGCCCCCTTTCCACTGGCTGCAAGCGCTCGCGCACCGTCGCATCCGGTTTCCTCCCCGCCGGTCAATAGCAGCCGCAAACCGTTACCTTCGCGGATTGTGTCGCGTGCCTGCAAACAGGAGACGATGAACGCGGCAATGCCAGCCTTCATGTCGCTGCTGCCACGACCGTATAGTTTTCCGTCGACGATTTCCGCACCAAACGGATCGTGCTCCCATCGGGCAGCGCCAAGTGGAACGGTATCCAGATGTCCGGTAAAGCCTAGCGGCTTGCCCTCGCCCTTTCCGTTGAGCACCGCGACCAGGTTGAATCTGTGCGGACCGAAGACATCCAGTTCCACACTAAAGCCGGCGTCGGCCAGCAACCCAGCAAGATAGCGCGCACAGCGCTCTTCGTCGCCCGGCGGATTAACGGACGGAATCCGCACCAATTCCTGAGTAAGGCTGATCGCATCGATCATGACCTCTGCTCCGGCAAGGCCACGCCATCGACCTGCACTTTCTGGCCATCTACGAGGAAGCCCGCCACCTGGACGATGCTGACGACCGTACGGCCCGGTGACAGGAACCGCTCAAGAACCCGGTGTACTGTCTCGGTGGACTCGCCCGGCAGAAGAAACACGTTGAGCTTGACCAGATCTCCGACAGAAGCGCCACTGGCACGGATCACCGCTGCGAGCCCGGCCAAGGCTCCTTCGAGCTGAGCCTCAAGCTGTCCGGCATCCGACTTTGACTGCGCTCCTATGTACAGCTCGCCGCCACTGAGCCACCCGGGCGAGAACGCCAGCGGCGCTACGTGCGACGCCGCATATTCCGGCCTCACTGGCAGACCCACGTCTCTTGAAGCGACTGCATCAATCTCGAGCAGCAAACCCTCGTACAGCAAGTCAACGCCAATAACGGTGATGACGGGCCTTTGTGCCGGGAAGCGACGCGCGACCTCGGCCACGATGGACGCCCCAAGCTGTCGGGATGCCTCGGCATCACCGCCATGCTTGTATGCAATCTTCAGCGCGCATACATTGGCCCAATTTACCTGCGCGTCGTGCAGGACATGCTCGATGTATTCCAGCGTGTTCTTCGTCTGTGCAACCGCGCTACCCGGTGCAATGGTCCGCCCCTGCCGGTCTGCAGATATCTGGCCACCGACATAGATTTTCTCGCCCACGCGCCAGCCTTGCGAGAATGGCGTTGGAATACTCCAATCCCATGCATGTTCGGGCATGATGCGCTGCTTGTCGCGGCAGAGTTCGGCAATGCCATCGACTGCAATCAATGCCTGGCCATGTCCGACCCCATGGACACGCAGCGCGGTGGCCGCCGGCCCCGGGTTGGCCAGATGGCGCAGGCGTACTGCGGTCATTCGCTCCCAGTACGCGGTCACGTCCGCACCGTCGCCTGCGAAGAGATAGTAGGTATGTAGTTTGGTGAGGTCTGCCATCGTGCCACCGGCCTCCTCCAGACGTGCGACAAGGCTCCGAAAAACCTGGTCGGTCTGTTCGGCAATGTCCGTTCCTCCCGCGGAGGAGAGTGGCAACTGCAATCCCACATAGACAGTCTCGCCGACGCGGCGCAACGAAGGAATATGCTCGTTTGATGCGGGGACGCCCATTTTCTTCTCCTCGTCGGCGTTAATGGTCAGGTTAATGGTCAGGTTAAAGGTCAAGGACTATGCGCTCACGCCGGCCACGGGACACACAGGTCATCATGCATTTGTTGCCCGCGCGCTCCGCCTCGCTCAGCAGCACATCGCGGTGCTCGATGCAGCCGGACAGGACGTGCACCTCGCAGGTGCCACATACCCCTTCCTCGCAGCTGCTCCCGATGTCGATACCGTGGGCGCGCAACACCTCAAGTGCGGTCTCCTCTGCCGACACAGGGAAGACCTTTCCGCTTGAAGCGATCTCGATCTCGAAAGGCTCGTTCGGCTTGCCGTCATCCTGGGGGGCAGCGAACCATTCGAAATGCACCCGCTGTGAAGCCGCCTCGGGCGTAGAAGCCTGCACCGCGTGCATCAGGCCGGCCGGGCCACAGCAGTACAGATGAATGTTCAGCCAGGATGCCGCCATCTTGCCGACAACGTCCTGGATCGGAAAAATCGGCTCTTCACTGAAGTACTCGGTGATTTTTCCAGGATGCCGCTCTCGCAGTTGCGCATGATAGGCGGCATGGCGCTCGGACCGCGCACAGTAGTGCAGTTCCCAGGATTTCCCGGCCTGCTCCAGCGTCGCGATCATTGCGAGAATCGGCGTAATACCGATTCCGCCCGCGACGAGGATCGTATGCAGCGCATCGTCCGCCAGCGGGAAATGATTGCGGGGAGGCGAGATGCCCAGGGCACTGCCCACCTCGACATTGCCATGCAAGCTGGCCGAACCACCGCGCCCGCCACGTTCATGCTTGACGGCAATGCTGTACTGCGCTGTTTCGCCCGGCAATCCACAGAGGGAATACTGTCGCACCAGACCGGATGGCGTGTGGACATCAATGTGCGCGCCCGCGGCAAATGGCGCCAGTGGCCGCCCGTCCGCCGCGCACAAGTCGAATTGCACAATGTCGGCGGCGACCTCGCGCATCGCCGCGACCTTCACCAGGCGAAGCTCGTCGGTAACCTGACTCATGATGCGGGTTCCTTTCAGTAGCTGCGAGAGAGGTCGACCAGATTCGTCAGCGTCTCTCCGTTGAAGTGGCGGCGGATATTGTTGAAGAAGAGATCCAGCGTGTGCGGAATGTAGTGCTCGATATCATCCGATAGCACGTGGGGAGTAATAACCAGATTTGGCGTTTCCCAATACGGCCAGTCGGCGGGCGCCGGTTCGGGATATGTCACGTCGATCATGGCGCCACCGAGCTTCCCAGCCCTCAGCGCGACATCAAGTGCCGCCGGATCGATCAGGCCGCCGCGCGACATGTTGATGAGGCCAGCCCCCGTGCGCATGAGCTCGATTTCGCCCTCACCGATCAAAAAGCGTGTTTCTTCCGTAAGAGCCGTGTTGAGAAGCACAAAATCGGCCTGGGGCAGCAAAGTGTGCAGCGCTTCCGGCTTGTGCATGCTGTCGACGTGCGGATGAGGCGCCCCGCTGCGGCGGATGCCAATGACATGCATCCCAAACTGCTTTGCGAGTTCGGCGATGCCCCCACCGATCGAGCCGACGCCGACGATCAGCACAGTCTTGCCATTCAACGCGGACGTGAACTGGCGGTCCCACGCGTGGCGCCGATGGTTCCACATCAGTGCCGGCATGCGGGCATTGACCATCAGCAGGGCCATCAGGCCAGACTGCGCGGCTTTGGGGAGGTGAGCTCCGCTATTGGTCAGCACTTGAATGCCGGCGGGCACCCAGTCCAGCGGCAGCAGGTAATCCACGCCTGCGCCCAGGACCTGCAGCAGTTTCAATCGCTTCGCATCGCTGGCCAGGGACTTGTGCGGGAACCGATACGTAATCATTGCATCGGCAGTCTGCATCGCATCCTGATAGATGTCCTGATCGCTGCCCCACGTTGTCCGGATGCGCGCTGCTATATCGGGGTGGCGTGACAGTGCCGCTTCGTATTGCTCGGGATGCACCGTAAATACGGGCATCATCGTGCGGGAGTTCTCGATATGGATGTGGAGCGGGTCTGCTTCCGAGTATTGGCGGCTGGCTGCGTTGAGCGTCATGAATATCCTCCGAAGTTTGGAAGTGAAGCGCAGTTCAGGCGGCCTTCAGGGCCGGGCCTTCACGGTTCTGGCGGGAAGCTTCGGAGTCGGGCCCGACCACGCGATCGAGAACGTGATTGGCAATCCGGTGCACGATGTACTCTTCGAGCGAGAAGCGACCGGGTTCGTAGGCACCGGTACGCATTGCCTTCTGCACGTTGGGGTTGATACTCAGGTCTTCGATGACAATCTGCGAGTATTTCTCGTAATAGGCCGGACCGACGATCTCGTTGAAATCCGTACGTTCCACTGTGCTGCGCGGGAACGTCCAGTTCTCGTACAGCCTGAGCTTCTCGGGACCCTCCGGGAAATACTGACGGAACTTCATGTAGGACGACGTCACAATGATCTGCAAGGTCGGCTGCACCCAGATGTGAAAGAGGCAGTTCGCCTTTTCCGGCTCAATCCCCTCAATTTCAGGCAAGCCTGAATAGGCAACAATGCTGCGCCGGCTATACATCGCCTCCCAGGAACCCTGGGTCTTCTCGAACTCCCAGTTCTGCGGATTCTTGGGATCAACGTGCTTTCGATGGATGGTGGGCACGTGGTAGTTCTCGAATGCGTTTTCCAGCCACACCTTCCAGTTGCAGTCCACGACGTATTCGTCCCGGTGGGTCCATTGCATGTCGTCGAGCTTGTGGCTTGCCATGTAACTCGGCAGGTCTCCGAGCCATGCCATCAGCGGCTCGGCGTCCGCATTGAACGTGATGAAAATGAAGCCGGCCCAGATGTCGCTGCGAATGGAGCGCAAACCATGCTCCGACGCCTTGAAGCCGGCGACGCCTGCCATGGGCGGCGGATTGCCCGGTGTGCCGAGCAGCTTGCCGCTCGGCGCGTAGGTCCAACTGTGATACGGACAGGTAAACGCGCGGCACTTGCCCGCGCCTTCCGTGATGATCGCGCCGCGGTGGCGGCACAGGGCCGAATGCACCCTCACTTCATCGTTCTCGTCGCGCACGACGATCAGCGGTTGACCCAGAACCTCAACGGAGTAATAGCTCCCTCGCTCTGCCACCTGTTCAACACGGCCGACACACAGCCAGTCCTTGCGGAACATGGTGTCGACCTCGCGTTGGTACCACTCGGGGGACGTATAGCACCAGCCCGGCAAAGGGGAGGCTTCATGCAAGGGAAGCCGGGTGGCGGCGTAGTGCTCGGGGGCAAAGATGTTCGTTGTCATCTGATCCTCGTTTGGGCGGTGTGCTGGAGTCTTCGGCAATGAGACTGCAAATCCATCTGGATAACTAGTCAACTAGTATGGTTAGCAGAGTAGATAACGTAGCTTTCAGAGTCAAGAGGGGATAGGGATTTCCCGGTCCCGAACGGTCGCGTTCCCGGGTGCGTGAGCGGCGGGCGAGTTACTTGTTGGAAATGTCGGAGGCCATCATGACCTTTCCCCATTTCGTGTTTTCGTTCTGCAGGAATGACCGGAACTGGTCGGGCGTACCGCCGACAGGCCGCGCACCCAACGCCTTAAGCTTTTCCACGGCTTCCGGAGAGGTCAAGCCTTGCCCGATCGCTGCAGACAATTTTGTTGCGACTGCCTGGGGAATGCCTGCAGGCGCTACCACGCCGTACCAGGACGTCACCTCGAACCCTTTCAGCCCCGCTTCACTTACCGTCGGAACATCGGGAAGCAATGGACTTCTCTGGTCGGCGGCAATGCCCAGCGCGCGGACCTTCCCTGCGATGACTTGGGGGGCTGCAGCGAGAATCTCTACCGACATCAGTGACACCTGGCCGCTCATGACGTCGATAAGCCCGGGTCCCGTACCCTTGTACGGCACGTGGACCAAATTCACCCCTGCCATCTGGTTGAACATTTCGCCCGCTACATGATGAGGCGTGCCGGGACCCGACGACGCGAAGTTGAGTTTGCCGGAGCGGGCTTTGGCATAGGCAATGAACTCCTGCAGGGTCTTCACAGGCAACGCGGGATCCACGACGAGCACATGCGGAACGGATGCCACCAAGGCGATAGGTGTGAAGTCTTTTACCGGGTCGTAGCCGACTTTCTGGTAGATCGGATTGATCGACAATGAACTCGTGGATCCCATCAACAGCGTGTAGCCATCGGGACTTGCCTGTGCCGCCATCTTGGAGCCGATGGCCCCGCCAGCGCCAGCAACGTTGTCGACGACAACAGGCCGGTGCGTTGAATCGCTGATCATCTTGGCCGAGACGCGTCCAAGAACGTCAACGGCGCCACCCGGCGGGAACGGAACGATGAAACGAATCGGCTTGTCGGGGTATTGAGCATGGGCGACAGAAGCGAGAAGGCTGGCGACCAATGCCAGCCCGCGGAGGGGGCGAAGGAAGGACATGAGGGTTCTCCTCGTTGTGGGGGCGATACCCATGCTAGATCAATTAGACAACTAGTCAACTAGAATGATTACTAGCACCAACAGTGCACATAAAGCACAAAATTCCAGCATCGGAAATGGCGTATGCGCCAAACTGGACAACTACATTGATACAATTTCAGTGCAAAGCTAAATGCTTGCCAACGGGGAGAAGCAGGTGAAGATCGGCAACGAGTTGAAGGTCCCGGAAAGTTCCGCAGTGGCTGCCCTCGTCTACAACGAAATCAAGCAGCGCATCATCAGCCTGCACTACCCGCCTGGCGAGAAGCTCTCCGAAGCCCGCCTCGCGGACGAACTAGGCTGCGGTCGCTCGCCGATCCGCACCGCCTTCGCTCAGCTTAAGAACGATGGCTGGATCGCCGTGAGCCCGCAAAGTGGAACCTATGTGCGCTCGCTGACCGAACAAGAGATCCACGAGATTTTCGAATACCGTCTTCTGTTAGAGACGTACGTGACTCGACAGGCAGCGACGCGGATGACTGAAGACACGCTGCGCAAGCTGAGAGTCGCGTTTCGTCGATTCATGCCGCATAGTGACGCCGATTTCGAAGCAGACGCGTTCGACGATTTCAATGAGTTGGACTCACTGTTTCACTCGACCATTTACCGAACCGCGGGCAATGGGCTCATGACAGACAGTCTGCTCAATCTACTGGACAAGCTCCGGTGGCTCAAGAAGATGACGCCCTCCCCGCCTTTGCGTATGAAGGATGCGGTAGGCGAACTGGAGCGCATCCTGGATGCACTCGAAAAGCGCGATCCCGACCTGGCGGAACTGCGGATGCGCGAGCACATTGGAAACGCGGCCGACTTCGCCGCCGCGTTTCGGAGCCGAGCTGCTGCGGTGGCATAGGCATGCGTCGCCCGGCAGGTCCCCTATTCCGCTCGCATCCCGATATCCGCAGCCAGTTTTCGCCACTTGCCGGTCTCTGTCGTGATGAACTTTGTAAACTCATCCGGCGAGCTACCGATTGGCAATGTATAGAGCTGCGCCAATGACGCCTTGACCTCTGGCGAGGCCAGGGTCGTCTTCACGGCCTCGTGCATACGATCAATGACGTAGCGAGGGGTTTTCGCCGGTGCCAGGATCCCGAAGCGTGTCCCTCCCACTAGTGCAGGCAAGCCCGCTTCCGCACTGGTTGGAATAGTGCCTGCGTTCGCCAAGCGCTCCGGCGCTAACACAGCGATCGACTTGATCTTTCCCGCCTTGACCATGTCAAGTGCGGCCATCGGCAAAAAAAAGCATACTGAATTTCCCCGCCAATCAAATCCACCATCGCTGGTGCACTACCCTTGTAGGCTACATGGATCGTATCGATATGCGCTATCGCCTTCAATTGCTCGCCCAGCATATGGCCGTTTGTCCCAGGTCCGAATGAGCCATAGTTGACTTTCCCGGGGTTGGTCTTCGCATAGGCGATAAGCTCCTGCAACGTGTTAGGCGGAAACTTCGGATTTGCGACAAGCATGAACGGACCACTACTCACCAACGAGATTGGCGCCAGGTCCTTTGCGGGGTTGTAGTTGGCTGCTGCGTTGACGACTGGCGCGATGGTCAACTCCGCATCGGATGCGAACAGCAGCGTATAGCCGTCTGGGTCTGCATGGACGACAGTAAGCGCCCCTACCGTGCCTCCACCGCCGGCACGATTGTCTATCACGATCGGCTGCCTGAGGTTTGCCTCGAAATGTTTCGCCAACATGCGGGCCACGATATCCGCGCCTCCACCCGGTGGCCAGCTGACCACAAGCCGAATCGGCCGAGAAGGCCAGTTCGAAGCCGATTGCGCTTGCGCGAACGCTGGCCTTACTACCGCCAACACGCCGAAAATCGCCAGCATCGCCATCAGGCAGGCGCAGCGAGCCAATGCAGAATTCCAGGTCTTCACGGTAGTTTCCTCCGCGCGTGAGTTGAGGATCTAAATCAGACGGTCAGCCGATCCAACAGGCCGCGCGCCGAGACGAGGTGTCGATCAAGCCCGATGGTCTTGGGCGACGCTCCCATTGCCAAACCCAGCAGCTGCTCTACATGAAGCACCGGCACATCGAGGCGACGGCCAGTTACCGCTTCTGCTTTGCGCTGAAACATGTCAAGCGCGGTGTGGCAAAGAGGACTGCTGGTAACCACGCAGTCGGCCCCCATATCCACACAGCGTGACAGAAATTTTCCTGATGCCTTGGCTGACAGCGCCTCATTGGACATCAGGACGTGAAAGCCGCAGCAATCGCTATCTAGCCGTACCGGCACAACCTCGGCGCCTGTGATGCGCACCGCATCGTCAAGGTATCCCCTCGCACCCGGAGAAGCTCCCGGACCACGAAACGCGTGGCAACACGCAAACGGTGCCACCCGTACGCCCTGTAGCGATCGTGTTACGAGCCCGCGAAGCCGTTCGATACCGAACTCCTCCATCATGATCGTGAGGAAATGCCTTGTAATTGGCGTATGAGGATAGCGAACGCCAACTCCCTCAAGCTTGCGCACAATGCGAACGCTCGCACCGACATCGCCTCGCATCAGCCGACTGGTTTGCAGCAAGTTGGCCTGACAGGTGTCGCAAACCGTCAGGATTTCTAGATTCTGTGTTGCCGCCAGCGACAAGATCCGCGCGTTGAGTAGCAAATGCCGCTCTGGATCAAGGTTCTTGATTTCACAGGAGCCGCAGCAACCGGCGTCAACCAGCTCTACCAATTCGATGCGGAGCGCTTCAGCCAGCCAATGAGCTGCCCGGTCGAGCTCGCGTGTGCTGGCCTTGGCCGAGCACCCGGGATAGTAGGCAAAGCGCATCACTTGCGTTCTCCGGATGACGTGATCGAAAACACTGCGTCGATACTGCGCCGTGCCTCCGCACTGAAGCGCGGAAACAGCCTGGTCTTTCGATGAAAGAACATACGGATCAGCATCGGCGCCGAGGCCAATGTGCGCAGCCAACCGCGCGTACGCAGAAAGAGTGCAGCACTATTGACGTTGCCATTGGCGCGCACGTTCTCTGAGAATTCCATCGGCAGACGTGCCAGGCCCCGGGGTCCTTTTGTCGCCCGGGCTCTCAATGGCGCGATAGCCCCGCTAAGTATTGGAATGCTGTTCGGGCACACCTCCTCACAGCGGCCGCACGACATGCAGTTATCCAGGCTGGCCAACTCCAGTTCACCACTGCGGTCCCGTCCATCGCGCGGATGTAGCGCGGCCTTGGCGATTTGTACCAACGTGCCTGGACCAACAAAATCTCGACCTTTGAACTCGTGTGGACCTTGGTCCGGCACCGCAGGGCACGATGTTGAGCAAACGTAGCATTCAATGCAATTCATTAACTTGAATGCGTCATGCATCTCCACATGCGTAAGTGGCTCCGGAAACCCCTCGTACGGTTCATGTCGCTCAAGCACCGGATGCAGCCCGACAGTCGCGCCTTCGAAGATGGTACGATCGACTGCAAGGTCACGGATCACCGGTAATTTGGGAAGCGGCTCGATGGTCATCTCGGCACTCGCTGCCTCCCAACATGCGAGAACCGGCTTTCCATTGACCGATACCCCACACATTCCGCACCGCTTTATGCCGCAAAAATAGCGATAGCCGACGCCTAGTCCGCAGCTGTCCACGGCCTGATCAAGTACATCAAGCACACGCATATGCGGCTGGTACGGAATTTCGATCGTGTCATAGCGAGGGCCTTGGTCCGTTTCCGGATCGAACCGGAATATCCGCGCGCGCACTACGGCAGGGGCGACTGGCATCGTGTCTCCTCAATAGTCTGCTGTCAGGAAATCCTCGACGGCCTCGTCAGGTCCATACGTCTGTCTTGCCGACACGTGGTTGATGCGCGTGTCATCGCCTTCACGGCTTAACACCGAGTGAACCAGCCAGTTCCCGTTGTCGATCATCGGATAGTCCTCGCGGAAGAAGTAACCACGGCTCTCCTTACGTGCCATCGAAGCCTTGATCGTGATCGCACAGATCTCGAGCATGTCCTCGACGTCCAGTGCATCGACCAGGTCGTAATTCCAATGGCCGGTGATAGTAGACAGTCCCATGCGCGGCACCATGGTCTGACGGATTTCGTCCAGTTCGGCCAAGGCGGCCTGCATGCTGGCCTCTGTCTTCACATAGCCCATGCGATCGGCCATCACCGCACGGATGCGCGTCTTCACCTGTTGAGGCAGATAACCATCTTGCGGACGCATTACGCGTTTTGACTCTACGCGCGCGGCTTCACGCGCCACCTGCTCACCATCGAGCGGCAGCAATTCCATTTTGCGTGCACGGTCACCAGCAAGTTGCGCTGCCACTGTGCCGTCGTAACCAACAAAGGTGATCGAACCCACACCATGACTGCCAACACCGCCCGCCGCGTAAAGTCCATCAACGCTGGTCTCCATGGTTGCGGCGTTCGTCCGAATGCCCCCGAACGTCATATGCCAGGTAACGCCCAGTTCTACGAGCTGTTCGTTGATATCGATGTCTAGCTGCCGGAAAAACTGCGCCTGATAGCTGTAGCGCTGCATAATCTCCGGCTCAATATGCGTGTAGCCGCCGTAGTAGCCCCCGGTCCAGTTCGCATTGCCGCGACGCACCTGGTGATACAGATTGCGCAACTGAAGGTAATACGGCTGCTTTGCCTTCGGATACATACCCTGGTGAAAGAACATCTCACGATCGCTGCCATAGAGCCGGACTGTCTTGTCCGTGTTGGGCATTGGATTCGGATAGATATGGAGCCGCATCCATGACCTGGGTGCCGCAATGTCCGACGCATGGAACCACTGCATCTCGATGTCCTGCAGTTCTGCCCCCGCGCGCCACGCCATGGCCAGGCCATTGGCACACTGCTCGCGCGTTCCGGTAGCGCGCGTCGACAAATAATTGCTCGGTCCAGTGGCCACGATCACCGCTTTGGCTCTGA
Source organism: Cupriavidus oxalaticus (assembly GCF_016894385.1). Lineage (NCBI taxonomy): Bacteria > Pseudomonadati > Pseudomonadota > Betaproteobacteria > Burkholderiales > Burkholderiaceae > Cupriavidus > Cupriavidus oxalaticus. The sequence goes on along the minus strand of NZ_CP069812.1, from coordinate 1,174,487 downwards.
CCACGACCCACTCTCCACGCACGATGTCATAGGCAATCACACCAGCGATCCGTCCCTCGTGGGTCAGCAACGAGGTAACCATGGTTTCCTGCAGCAACGGGATGCCGCGCACGAGCACATCCTTGCGCAGTAATTCCATAATGAACGTGCCCGAAAATCCCTGGTTCGGTGCCCAGACGTTGCCAGCCTTGCGGTCGCCACTCGTCACTAGCTGACCATCATCGTGGCGACGGATATAAAGTCCACGCTTCTCCATGTCTGGAAAGAAGGTGCGCTCGGTAAACTGGCTGACTCGGCGCAGATAGTCCTGGTCGCTGAGATAGCTACTGCCATAGCGGCAGCGGATTTGAATGAAGCGTTCGGTCGCTTCCGGGTCGCGCGTTTCGGTAAGCTGGAGGTTGCCCGCAAAGATCGAGGCACCGCTTCGGCCAAGAAAACCTTTAACAATCATCAGAACCCGCAAGCCGTCGGCCTGGGCTTGAAGCGCGGCATGAGCACCGGCTGAACCGCCGCCGATTACGACCACGTCGGTTTCAACCAATCGGTTGGGGCTGGGGGGCATGGTAGTTTTTATGGGCAGTCGCGCACATGACATATTCCCGTCACGTCACTCCGTCCAGACAACTAGTTGACTAGTTATTCATGCTAGGCGCTGGGTTCTGCTTTGTCAAAAAACATTCGCAGAGATCGCCCCCTTGGCACCAGAGTGGGATTTAGAACGCCAGCCTGCGAGTTCGGCCCTTCCTCTGCAGAGCACGACGCGGATCCTGGTGGAGGCGGGATTGTCGTTCGAGCGTCCTGACGAACGGAGGCAGGCCGAGCAGGCATGATCGCCGGCAGGGCTGGGGGACTTTAGTCTTCCCGCCATCCCGCTCGAATGGCTGTGACGGCCGGACTTTGGCCGGTCGGAGAACTGTGCGCGAATAACTGTGGTGGGGTCGGTAGCGAATGCAGGTCGACCGCCGGCAACCCGTCGAATCGGATCACCAGATCAACCCCGCTTTCCACGAAATCGAACGTAGTCGGCCCTATCGACCTTTCGCCAGATCACCCACGCATCCGCAACAGATCAGCGTAAGAGACCAGCTTGCGTTTCTCATTAGCCAGCGTCTTTCGCTTGGACGCCGAGCGGGTTGGCTGGCCGCGCTCGAACTTGGCGGCGGCGCGTGCGTCCTCCCGCGCGTAGGTCCGCGCGGTCTTGGTTTCCGCCTTCAGGCGTTCAACTTCCAGCCGCGCAGCAGTGCGTTCCTCTCGGGCAACATCTTGCACTGCCGACATGATTTCGGCTCTTAGCAGATCGCGCCGTTGCTTGGCAGCAGCACGGGCGGCCTGCAATTGCTCCTTCCTCTGCCGCAGCCAGTCTTTCCGGTTGACCGGCGCAGGCCTGGCCTCTGGCGGCACGCTCAGGCGCAGAGCCCGGCTGATTGAAACTCTCTCAGTCCGCAGCGCGCGCTGCGTTTCCTGCTTCGCATCACTCACGCTGCATCACTCTGCCAGCACGATATAGTGCGGTCCATGCATCACCAACTGAAGTCCACAAACTCATTCCTCAACCTTACCATATGGATTTGCCCCCCGTGTCTCCGGACACGGTCACCCCTTAATTGGACGCGGGCATGGCTGAAATGCATGCCCGCGCTGGTCAGCAAAGCCGGAGATGCCGGACTTCTTGACCTGCCTGCCGGTCGTCGCCTTCCTCACGGGATAACAGCATCAACCGTCCTTGCCGTGGGCTGCTTATCTCGCTGCCAAAGTGGGATGATGGATTCGAGCGTCTGGCTTGATATCGCAGGCTTGATTGCCTTGGCTGACTGGCCCGCGGCCCTTAGCGGCTCCGCAGCGGCACGAATGGCGGTGGGATGGGGCCGTGCCCTACCTCCACTCTGCGGCGCTCTACGATGCGATAACACGCTGAGCCTGTCCGCTTCTTCCTCGACTACTTTCTCTGCGTACTCGTCCGCAAGGCGCTCTGCCTCGGCCCGATTCTTTGTGCCCAAGCTGCGGATAATCTCGCGCGTGCCGCTGTGCTGCTCGATAAGGTCTAGGGGAATTTGCGGCGGAAGTCGTAGACGGTGCCGCGAAGCTGGATGTTCGTTGCCATTCGGGTTCTCACAGGTACCGGTGTAACACCTGCGCGGCATAGTGTACCGCCTGAACCCCAGCCCCAAAAAACAAAACCCCGGAAGACCGCGATCTTCCGGGGTTTGCCGCCAATACAGATGTAGTGGCGGAGACGGAGGGATTCGAACCCTCGATCCAGGTTTTGGCCCGGATGCTCCCTTAGCAGGGGAGTGCCTTCGACCTCTCGGCCACGTCTCCCAAACTTGCGTTGTGTGAGGGAGCCACACAACGAAGCGCGTATTCTAGCGACGCCGCGCGGGTTGGTCAATGAAAAATCGATGACTCAACACAAAATCTGCGGCGCCGCCAGAAAATGCTTACGAACGGATCACGCCTGTTCCAGTTCGAAGGCCTTGTGCAGGGCGCGCACGGCCAGTTCCATGTACTTCTCGTCGATCAGCACCGAGATCTTGATTTCCGAGGTGGAGATCATCTGGATGTTGATGCCCTCTTCCGACAGCGTGCGGAACATCTTGCTGGCGATGCCCACGTGCGAGCGCATGCCAACGCCCACCACCGACACCTTCGACACCTTCGGGTCACCCGACACGCTGCCGGCGCCGATATGGGTCTTCACGCCGTCGTCCAGGATCGCCAGCGCACGCTGGTAGTCGGCGCGCGGCACGGTGAAGGTGAAGTCGGTCTTGCCGTCGACGGACTGGTTCTGGATGATCATGTCGACGTCGATGTTGGCGTCGGCGATCGGACCCAGGATCTGGTAGGCGATGCCCGGCTTGTCCGGCACGCCCAGAACGGTGATCTTGGCCTCGTCACGGGCAAAGGCGATGCCGGAGATGACGGCTGCTTCCATTTCAGACTCTTCCTCAAAAGTGATCAGCGTGCCCGAGTGCATTTCCTGCTCGAGCGGCATAAGCGGGTCGGTCAGCGACGACAGCACGCGGGTCTTCACGCGGTACTTGCCGGCGAACTCCACCGAGCGGATCTGCAGCACCTTGGAGCCGAGGCTGGCCATTTCCAGCATTTCCTCGAAGGTGATCTGGTCCAGGCGGCGGGCGTCCTCGACCACGCGCGGGTCGGTGGTGTACACGCCGTCGACGTCGGTGTAGATCAGGCACTCGTCGGCTTCGATCGCGGCGGCAATGGCCACGGCCGAGGTGTCCGAGCCGCCGCGGCCCAGCGTGGTGATGTTGCCGTCGTCGTCGATGCCCTGGAAGCCAGTGATCACAACCACGCGGCCGGCGTCGAGGTCGCCGAGGATGCGCTCGTCGTCGATCGATTCGATACGCGCCTTGGTGTACGACGAGTCGGTCTTCACCGGCACTTGCCAGCCGGTGTAGCTGACCGCGTCGATGTTCTCGCCGTGCAGGGCGATTGCCAGCAGTGCCACGCTGGCCTGTTCGCCGGTGGAGGCGAGCATGTCCAGTTCACGCGGATTCGGCTGCGGCGAAATTTCCTTGGCGAGTCCCAGCAGGCGATTGGTCTCGCCCGACATGGCCGAAGGCACCACGACTACGCGGTGACCGGCGCGGTGCCACTTGGCAACGCGCTTGGCGACATTCTTGATGCGTTCCGTGGAACCCATCGAAGTGCCGCCGTATTTGTGAACGATGAGAGCCATCTTCTTGTCGACGCCAGCGATTGTGCAAAGCCCTTGAAAATACACGAACAAGGCTTATCAGGCAAGGCGAAGCCGAGCTTTGCGGGCTTTCCCGATGTGATCAACGCGGCTTGCCGCTCCCGCGGACAGGGCGCTCAGCGCGGCGCGCCCGGCACTTGCGGGGGCTGCGCATGCCATTCGACGCGCCAGCGCGGTGCCGCCGCCTCCGCCGGCCAGCGGCGGTGCATGCCGAGGCCGGCGGCAAGCACGAGGGTGTCGCCCGCCCACAGCAGCGGCAGCCACGCCCGGCGCCAGGCGGGGATGCCAGCTTCCTGGCAGGCTTGCTTGAGCGCCCGCGCCGGGCCGCCGGGACGCAGCACCAGCCGTTCGCCGCCGGCACGCGGCGCCAGCCGCAGCGGCTGGCGCAGCACGGCTTCCGGCACGCCGAAGCTGTCGTCGCGGTAGAAGCGCAGCTCGCCGCGCCATGCGGGCACGACGATGCGGTCCTCGCCGCGCCAGTCCAGCGATACGGCTTGGGGAGGTTGCGCAGGCGGCGGCGTGCAGGCCAGCACGCGGTCGCGGAAGCGGCGCAGAACCAGGCCGTCGTGGGCGATGGCAGGCTCGCCGCCCTCGTGTGCGACCAGTTGCGCGCGCATCGCCGCAAGCCGCGCGGTCGATGGCGCGCGCGCGCCGAGGTCGCGCAGCCACAGCCGCAGCACCGCATCGGCCTGCGCCGCCGGCAGCGCGCGCAAACCAGCAAGGTCGAGTTCGGCCAGCGTATCGGCATCGCGGCCCGGATGCGCCAGCTGCGCCATCGCGGCGGCGGCCAGCTGGTCGATCAGGTCGCCGGCCTGCGCGAAATGCGCCGCGGCCTGGACCACGTTGGCGTGCAGCGCGGGAAAGGCCGATACCAGCGCCGGCAGGTGCGCGCGCAGGGCGTTGCGGGCATAGCGCGCGTCGGCATTGGAGGGATCATCGATCCAGCGCAGCGCATTGGCGCCGCAGTAGGCATCGATCTCATCGCGGCCCACGGCCAGCCACGGCCGCAGCAGCATCACGCCGCCGTGCGCATCGAGCGGCCGCATTGCCGGCATGCCGGCCATGCCAGCCACCCCGGCGCCGCGAAACAGCCGCAGCAGCACGGTCTCGACCTGGTCGTCCTGGTGATGCGCGAACAGCAGCAGGCGCGCCCCGCTGTCGGCGCACATCGCCGCCAGCGCGGCATAGCGCGCGCGGCGCGCGGCGGCTTCCACGCCCTCGCCCGCCGCCTGCCGCACCGCGACCCGGCGCACGAAATAGCCGACCTGCCACTGCGCGCACAACGCCTCGCAGAAGCGGTCCCAGTCGTCGGCGGCATCCTGCAGGCCGTGATGCACATGCAGCGCCACCACGCGCGCCGCCGTGCCCTGCGTGGCGGCGCACGCGGCATGCAGCAGCGCGACCGAATCGCGCCCGCCCGACAGCGCCACCGCGATCACCGGCGCGCCGTCCCCAGAAACAACAAAGGCCGCACCGCCCTGCAGGGCCTGTGCGACCTTGTCGGTCAGCCGGGCGGACGGATCATTCCGGGGCGCCGGTTTCCTTGAACTTGCCATAGGCCAGCAGGCGCTCGTAGCGGCGCGCCTGCAGCTCCTTCACGCTGATGCCCTGGAACTGGCGCAGCGACTCGGCCAGCGTGCGCTTGAGCAGCGCCGCCATGGCCTTGTGATCGCGATGCGCGCCACCGAGCGGCTCGTTGACGATCTTGTCGATCAGGCCGAGCGCCTTCAGGCGGTGCGCGGTCAGGCCCAGCGCCTCGGCGGCTTCCGGCGCCTTCTCGGCGGTCTTCCACAGGATCGAGGCGCAGCCTTCCGGCGAGATCACCGCGTAGGTGGCGAACTGCAGCATCTGCACCACATCGCCGACGGCGATCGCCAGCGCGCCGCCCGAACCGCCTTCACCGATGATGGTGGCGATCAGGGGCACCTTCAGGCCGGCCATCACGTACAGGTTGTGGCCGATGGCTTCCGACTGGCCGCGCTCTTCCGCGTCGATGCCGGGGAATGCGCCCGGGGTGTCGACGAAGGTGAAGATCGGCAGGCCGAACTTGTCGGCCAGTTCCATCAGCCGCTTGGCCTTGCGGTAGCCCTCGGGCTTGGGCATGCCGAAATTGCGCAGGGCGCGCTCTTTCGTGTCACGGCCCTTCTGGTGGCCGATCACCATGCACGCCTGGCCGTTGAAGCGCGCCAGGCCGCCGACGATCGACAGGTCGTCGGCAAAGGTGCGGTCGCCGTGCAGTTCGTGGAAATCGGTGAAGATCTCGCGCACGTAGTCCAGCGTATAGGGGCGCTGGGGATGGCGGGCGATTTGCGCAACCTGCCACGGGGTCAGGTTGGCGTAGATGTCTTTGGTCAGCTGCTGGCTCTTGCCGGCCAGCCGCGAAATCTCTTCGGAAATATCGACAGCCGAATCGTCCTGCACGAAGCGCAGTTCTTCGATCTTTGCCTCGAGCTCGGCAATGGGCTGCTCAAAATCCAGGAAGGTGGTTTTCATAAAATCACACGTACCTGTCTGTGAAGGGGCGCATTCTACCGGAAATTGGCCGCTATCTTAGCGCCTGCCAGATAGCGTGCGATGCACCTGCTTCTGATTTTTGTTGTCCCGATGCCTAGTACGTCACAGGCAACGGGTCCAGACTACGCCACATATACCAGGTTGCCACCGTCCGCCACGGCTCCCAGTTGGCCGCCACCTCGCGCGCCTCGCTGCGCGTGACCGGCTCGCCACTGAAATAGTTGGCGGAAATCGCATTGATCAGGCCGATGTCGTCGAGCGGCAGCACGTTGGGCCGCATCAGGTTGAACATCAGGAACATCTCGGCGGTCCAGCGGCCGATGCCGCGGATCTGCGTCAGCTCCGCGATCACCGCTTCGTCGTCCATCTGCGCCCATTCGGCCACGTGCACCCTGCCCGCCTTGAAGTGATCGGCCAGGTCGATCATGTACTCGGCCTTGCGCTTGGACAATCCGCAGCCGGCCAGCTTCTCGGTGCCCGCGCGCAGGAACTGCGCCGGCGTCAGCTTGGGACAGGCCGCGTGCAGGCGCTCCCACACCGACTGTGCCGCCTTGACCGAGATCTGCTGGCCCACCACGGCGCGCGCCAGCGTGACGAACGGATCGCCGCGCGACACCAGGTGCGCCGGGCCGTAGGTCGGGATCATCTTGCGCAGGATGCGGTCGCGCTTCATCAGGTCGGCGCAGGCCTCGTCCCAGTAAGCGGGACGGACCGCGTCGATGACGGTCTCGACCGGCAGCGGTACCGCGTCGGCCTCGGGCAATACCGCCTTGGCGTTGCGCGTGGCCTTGGCCGCCGCCTTGCCCGCAGCCGCGCCTTCCGGTAGCGGCGCCTCGCTGGCGCCCGCCTTGCCCGGACGCGGGCCGGACGCCTTCGACCGGCCGGCTGCTGCCGGCACGGCGGCGTTGGCAGGCTTGCGCGCGGCAGCGTTCAAGCACGCCTCCACTCGGTCGCACCGCCCGGCTTGTCTTCCAGCACGATGCCGGCGGCAAGCAGTTCGGCGCGGATGCGGTCGGCTTCGGCGAAGTTGCGCTCGGCCTTGGCCGCCTTGCGCGCAGCGATGCTGGCTTCGATTTCCTCCGCACTGGGACCATCCTCGGACTTGCCGCCCTGCAGGAAGGTATGCGGATCCCGCTCGAGCAGCCCCAGCGTGCCGGCCAGCGCCTTGAGTTGGCGCGCGGCGGCGGTCGAGCCGGTGCGGTTGATCTCGCTGGCCAGGTCGAACAGCACCGACATCGCGATCGGCGTGTTGAAGTCATCGCCCATGGCTTCAGCGAAGCGCCTGGCGTGCGGCTCGTCCCAGTCGACCGCGCAGCCGCCGGGCTGCGTGTCCTTCAGCGCGGTGTACAGGCGCGTCAGCGCATGGCGCGCGTCGTCCAGGTGCGCGTCGCTGTAGTTCAGCGGGCTGCGGTAGTGCGCGCGCAGGATGAAGAAGCGCACGACTTCGGCGTCGTACGCCTTCAGCACTTCGCGGATCGTGAAGAAATTGCCGAGCGACTTGGACATTTTTTCGTCGTTGATGCGCACGAAACCGTTGTGCATCCACATGTTGACGAACGGCTTGCCGCTGGCGCCTTCCGATTGCGCGATCTCGTTCTCATGGTGCGGGAACTGCAAATCCGCCCCGCCGCCATGGATGTCGAAATGCTCGCCCAGCAGCGCGCAGCTCATGGCAGAGCATTCAATGTGCCAGCCCGGGCGGCCGCTGCCCCACTTCGACTGCCACTTGGTCTCGGGCGGCTCGCTGGCCTTGGCGGACTTCCACAGCACGAAGTCGAGCGGGTCCTGCTTGGCATCGTTGGCACTGACGCGCTCGCCCGCGCGCAGGTCTTCCAGCGACTTGCCGGACAACTTGCCATAGCCGTCGAACTTGCGCACCGAGTAGTTCACGTCGCCATCGCTGGCCTGGTAGGCCAGCCCCTTCGCCTCCAGCTTGCCGATCATGTCGAGCATCTGCGGCACGTAGTCGGTCGCGCGCGGCTCGTGGTCGGGACGGATCACGCCCAGTGCGGCGGCATCCTCATGCATGTACTGGATGAAGCGCGTGGTCAGCGCGCCGATGGTCTCGCCGTTCTCGGCGGCGCGGCGGATGATCTTGTCGTCGATATCCGTGATGTTCTGCACATATGTCACCTCGTAGCCGGCGGCACGCAGCCAGCGATGCACCATGTCGAACACCACCATCACGCGCGCGTGGCCGACGTGGCAGTAGTCGTACACCGTCATGCCGCAGACATACATGCGGACCTTGCCGGGTTCGATGGGCACGAATGGCTGCTTCTCACGCGCGAGCGTGTTGTAGATGTTCAGAGGCTGCATGAAACGAAGTGAATGGTCAGGGGGGCGGCACTGGCGCAATTCCGCCGCGCCCCATATCTTACCGGAAGGCGATGTGCCGGTAGGCCGCGCGCCTGGGGAACTTGCCGCGGCCGCCAGCGCTTGCCAGCGCTTGCCCGGGCCATGGCTTTAGTGCCGGCCGTGCCGCTTTGCTAGAATGCCGCCGAGTATAACGGACCCGTCTTCAATGAGCCTGCTGCTGCCCTCCTCGTCCCCAGCCGCGTCCGCCGACGCGTCGATCGCCGCGCCTGCACGCCCGCTCCGCCCGCTCCACTTGCGTCAGGCACTGGCCGCCGCGGCCGTCCTGGCGCTTGCCGCCGCGCTGGCCGGCCCCGCGCAGGCCCAGCACGGACCGCTGTCGCTGCCCGCGCCCACCTCGCCGGTGGACGGCATCCGCTCGACCGACCCCGGCATGAGCGAGGCCCAGCAGGCCGCCAATGCGCGCCGCTATGACGAAGCCATCAAGGGTTTCGACCGCGTGATCGCGGCCAATCCGCGCAACGCGCAGGCCCGCTTCCAGCGCGCCTGGGCGCTGGCGCAGTCCGGGCGCGAGGACGCCGCCATCCAGGCCTTCACGGAAATGGCGGCGGACTTCCCCGAATTGCCCGAGCCCCATAACAACCTGGCGCTGCTCTACGCCAAGCGCGGCGACCTGAAGCGCGCCGAGGCCGAACTGCTGCTGGCCACCGAGGTCAAGCCGGCCTTTGCCATCGCCTACACCAACCTGGGCGACGTCTACCGCCGCCTGGCCGAGCAGGCCTATGCCGAGGCACTGCGCCGCAATCCGGCCGACACCCGCGCCAGCACCGGGTTGCGCCAGCTGCGCCCGGACGCGGCCACCGGCACGCCGGCGGCGACAGGCACGACCGGGACAACTGCCGCGCCGGCCGGCACCCGCAAGCCGGCTCCGGCACAGCGCCCGGCCCCGGCCAGCGCCCCGGCAGCCAACTGACGCCCCTGCCAAGAAGGTCCGGGCGCAATGGCGTCCGGGCCGTTTGCATCCCGACTCACCGGAGTTCCATCCATGATCCGTTCCCGTCGCATCGCCCTGGCCGCACTGACCGCAGGCGCACTCGCGTTGTCGTCGTTCAGCGCGCTGGCGCAGCAGAAGGCCGCCGAGCGCGTCCAGTTCGTCACCAGCGCCGGCAATTTCACGGTCGAGCTGTACCCGGACGTGGCGCCCAAGACCGTGGCCAACTTCCTGGAATACGTGAAGAGCGGCTTCTATAGCGGCACCATCTTCCACCGCGTGATCAACGGCTTCATGGTGCAGGGCGGCGGCTTCGACCGCGACATGAAGGAAAAGCCCACGCGCGCGCCGATCCCGCTGGAAGCCCGCGGCGGCCTGAAGAACAAGGCCGGCACGCTCGCCATGGCGCGCACCAGCAACCCCGATTCGGCCACCGCGCAGTTCTTCGTCAATGTGGTGGATAATCCGAATCTCGACTACCCGCAGCCGGACGGCAACGGCTACGCAGTCTTCGGCAAGGTGGTGGAAGGCATGGACACGATCGACAAGATCAAGGGCGTGCCGACCACGGCCTACGGCCCCATGCGCAATGTGCCGGCCTCGCCGATCGTGATCGAGTCGGCCACTGTCGTCAAATAACACACCGTACAGAGGAAACCATGACCAAGGTCCAGCTCCAAACCAACCAGGGTGTCATCACCATCGAACTCGACGCCGAGAAGGCACCGAAATCGGTCGAGAACTTCCTGTCGTACGTCCGCAAGGGCCACTATGACAACACCATCTTCCACCGCGTGATCAAGAACTTCATGATCCAGGGTGGCGGCTTCGAGCCCGGCATGAAGCAAAAGGGCACCGACGCGCCGATCGAGAACGAAGCCGGCAACGGCCTGAAGAACGACCGCTACACCGTGGCCATGGCACGCACCAATGCGCCCCACTCGGCCACCGCACAGTTCTTCATCAACGTGGTCGACAACGACTTCCTGAACTTCACCTCGCCGACGCCGCAGGGCTTCGGCTACGCCGTGTTCGGCAAGGTCGTGGAGGGCACCGACGTGGTCGACCAGATCAAGGGCGTGCGCACTGGCAGCTCGGGCTTCCACCAGGACGTGCCGCTGGAAGACGTGGTGATCGAGAAGGCCACCGTCGTCGAGTAATCGTCGACTAAATCGTCGACCAGGCGTCGAGCAAGCCATGCACCCTGATTGCGGTTACGCGCGCCCGGCCCTGCCGGCACCTGCTTCCCGACCCCGCGCATGACCGCAATCCCCCGCACGCCGGTGGCCGGTCCCTTCGCGGTACAGGCGCCGGCGTGGTTCATTTCAGACCTCCATCTCACGCCCGGCATGCCACGCACGCTGGCGGCGTTCGAGCGCACGCTCGAGCGCGCCGCGCACGGCGCGCGCACGCTGTTTATCCTGGGCGATTTCTTTGAATTCTGGATCGGCGACGAGGAAACCGACTCGCCGTTCGCACAACGCGTGGCCGGCGCCCTGCGCGCGCTGGCCGCACGCGGCGTTGCCGTCTACCTGATGCACGGCAACCGCGACTTCCTGCTTGGCGAGCGCTTTGCCGCCGCCGCGGGCGCGAAGCTGCTGCCCGACCCCACGGTGATCGATTGCGCCGGCCAGCGCGTGGTGCTCAGCCACGGCGACATGCTGTGCATCGACGACGAGCGCTACAACCGTTTCCGCCGCTGGACCCGCAAGGGTTGGGTGCAGCGGCTGTTCCTGGCACTGCCGCTGCGTACGCGGCTATCGATCGCACGCAAGCTGCGCGCGGACAGCGAAGGCAACCGCGCGCGGCAGGCCGCCGAGGGCAACGGCGTACCGGTGGTCTATGGCGACGTGGCGCCCGCTGCCGCGGCCGAACTCTTCGGCATGGCCGGCGCCCGGCTGATGGTGCATGGCCACACCCATCGCCCGGCGCGCCACGAACACGCTGCGGGCGTGCGCTGGGTGCTGACCGACTGGGACCTGGACGGCCGCCATCCGCGCGCCGCCGTGCTGCAGCTCGACGGCGGCGGTTTCAGCCTGCTGCCGCAGACCGACTGAGATCACGCAAAAGAAAAGCGGCCATTTGCGGCCGCCTTCTTTCTCTACTTCATCAGCTTGCGCAACTCGCTCGCATCGAAGCGGTCGTTCGGCGTGTTCTCCAGATGCTCGCCCAGCCGGTCCAGCGCGGCCAGCACGGCCTCGATGCGCTCATGCTGGCGCGCGGCATTGTCGATCAGGCTCTTGAGCGCCAGCGACACCGGGTCGTCCGCATTGGGCGTGATGCCGTAGGCCGAGAACTCCTGCCTGGCGCCCTGCTGCGCCGCCGGCGCATCGGGCAGGATGATGCGCGCCGGCACGCCCACCGCGGTCGCGCCGGGCGGCACCGGCTTGAGCACCACGGCGTTCGAGCCCACGCGCGCGCCGTCGCCCACCAGGAAACCGCCCAGCACCTTGGCGCCCGCGCTCACCACCACGTTCGCGCCCAGCGTCGGATGCCGCTTCTGGCCCTTGTACAGCGAGGTGCCGCCCAGCGTCACGCCCTGGTAGATGGTGCAGTCGTCGCCGATCTCGGCGGTCTCGCCGATCACCACGCCCATGCCGTGGTCGATAAACACCCTGCGCCCCAGCTTCACCGCCGGATGGATCTCGATGCCGGTCAGGAAGCGCGACCAGTGCGAGATCCAGCGCCCCAGCCAATGGAAGCCGCCGTTCCAGCACGCGTGCGCAAAGCGGTGGAACACCACGGCATGCAGGCCGGGATAGCAGGTCAGGACTTCCAGGCGGCTGCGCGCGGCGGGATCGCGCAGCATGATCGTGTCGATATCTTCCTTAAGGCGAGAGAACATCTTGGTCGTGTCGTGTTGCCGCGCCGTGCGCCGCGCCACGCAAGGCTTGCACCTGGGGCAGGGTCGCCGGCGAGGTCGGTGGCCGGTGGGGACGGGATCAGGGAGTGTAAGGGATTTGCGGCCGGCGTTCTGGCGCCGGCCATTGGCCCCGGATCCGTCAGGGATCTTGCAGCGGCAGTGCGGCGATCAACATCGCCCCGGCGCGCGCCAACCCGCCGCGACGGGCCGACAGCGTGCGCGCTTGCCACGTACGCCTGCGTCGTCCAGCCTCGGAATGCTGCGGGTTGCTGCCACTGTGCTTCTCTCCAGTTACGCCTTGCGGTCCGGCTGGCCCCGCGCCACCAGCATATGCTTGGCGATGCCGCGCAGGATGTTGACTTCCTCGCGCTCCAGCCCGCTGCGGGCCAGCAGCCGGCGCAGCCGCGACATCAGCTTGCGCGGGTTGGCGGGATCGAGAAAGCCGATCGCCTCCAGGCCTGACTGCAGGTGCCCGAACATGGCCTCGACCTGCTCTGCTGTCGCCGGCTCACCAGCATAGCCGATATTGGCGCCCGCGTCCGCCGCCGCAGCGGCGGCGGGGACTGCATCGAGCAGCGCCATCCGCATCTCGTACGCGATCAGTTGCACGGCCTGTGCCAGGTTGAGCGAGGTATAGGCGGGGTTGGCGGGGATATGCGTGACTGCCGCGCAGCGCTCGACCACTTCGTTGGGCAGCCCATAGCGCTCGTTGCCAAAGACAAAGGCGATGTCGCCACTGCCGGCCAGCGTCCGGCAGGCGCGCGCGGCCGCGGCGCGCGGCAGCAGCCGGGGCGGCCCGAACTCGCGCTGGCGCGCTGTCATGGCCACGGTCAGCGCCGCGCCGGCCAGGGCCGCGTCGATCTGGTCGACGATGACGGCGCCGGCCAGCACATCGTCGGCCCCGCTGGCCATGGCGATGGCATCGGCATGCCGAAGCACGTCAGGCTCGCGCGGCGAGACCAGCACCAGGCTGCCGAAGCCCATGGTCTTGATCGCCCGCGCGACCGAGCCGACGTTGCCCGGGTGGCTGGTCTCGACCAGCACGAAGCGCACGCGGCCGAAGGCATCGGGCCCTGCACCGGCCGGGTGTGGCGCATCAGGCCCGCCCGCGGGGCGGCTCGTATCATTTGCCGGGTTCATATACAATTCGGGGTTCTTCTCTGGCGCGGCGCCAGGTCGGGGCGTGCCCGCGAGACTTTCGCGGCACATCCAGTACCGGACCGGCGACGCCCTGCGTTCTTCTACAATCCGTTGTGTTGTCAGCTGCCCATGAGCGGGCGCGCGGTGCCGTGGCGCCCCGCCGCATCTTCATGGCCGGCCTGGAGAGATTCATGCATCCGATGCTCAATATCGCCATCAAGGCGGCCCGCAAGGCGGGATCCATCATCAACCGCGCGTCGCTCGACGTCGATCTGGTGCGCGTCTCGCGCAAGCAACACAACGATTTCGTTACCGAGGTCGACCGCGCCGCCGAAGCCGCGATCATCGAGATCATCCGCACCGCCTACCCGGAACACGCCATTCTAGCGGAAGAGTCCGGCCAGTCCTGGGCCGAAGGCGAAGACGCCCACGAATACACCTGGGTCATCGACCCGCTCGACGGCACCACCAACTTCATCCACGGCTTCCCGCAGTACGCGGTCTCGATCGCCCAGCTGCACCGCGGCACGCCGGTGCAGGCCGTGGTCTACGACCCGACCCGCGACGAGCTGTTCACCGCCAGCAAGGGCGCCGGCGCCTTCCTGAACAACCGCCGCATCCGCGTGACCCGCCGCGACAAGCTGGCCGACTGCCTGATCGGCACCGGCTTCCCGTTCCGCGACCTGGAAGGCGTGGATGAATACCTCGAGGTCTTCTCGCTGATGACGCGCAGCTGCGCCGGCCTGCGCCGCCCGGGCGCCGCCGCGCTGGACCTGGCCTATGTCGCCTGCGGCCGCCTGGACGGCTTCTTCGAGCGCGGCCTGAAGCCGTGGGACATGGCCGCCGGCATGCTGCTGATCACCGAGTCGGGCGGCCTGGTCGGCAACTACAACGGCGAGCCGCGCCAGATGGAGCAAGGCGAAGTGCTGGCGGGCAACCCCAAGGCCTTTGCCCAGATGGTGCGCCTGCTGTCGCCGTACTCGCTCGACAACGCCAAGCCGGCCACTGCCTGAGTCCGCGGCATGGCCTGATGGCCATCGCCCGCGACACAAACGCCCGCCGCGGTGAACTTCACCCCGGCGGGCGTTTTGCTTTCCGGCCGCGGCGCTTGCCGGCGCGCACAGACTATTCGCATATTTCCCGCCGCCCCGGCCGACCATGATCCCCGTCAATGTCGCGCCTCCCTGCCCTCCCCAGAATGAATCCATGCGCCACGCCCCGTGTGCGCGGATCAAGCCGAGGAGAGCCCGCATGTTTCCCGAATACCGCGACCAGATCTCGCTCCTGAAGACGCAGGACACCCGCTTCGCCCGCCTGTTCCATCGCCACAATGCGCTGGACCAGGAGATCCACAACATGGAGTCCGGCCTGGTGCCGGCGTCGGGCTTCGAGATCGAGCGGCTGAAAAAGGAGAAGCTGCAGATCAAGGACCAGCTCTACCAGATCCTGCGCCAGCGTGTGGCCTGAACGAAAGGACTGCACATGACCGATCGCGACACGCCTGCCCCCCATGCTCACGTCCATACCCACGTCACTTCGCAGCCCCGCCCTGCCGCGCGCGGCGATGTGCTGCCGACCAACACGGCCCTGTCGGCCGAACGCAATGAAATCAGCGGCGCCGTCGATGCCGCCGTGCAGGTAGCCGCCAGCAGCATGCAGGACATCCTCGCCAGCCACGCCGGGCATGGTGCCAGCATGCTCGACGCCATGCGCACGCTGCTCGACGGCCTGGCGCCCGATGAGGCCGCGCAGTTGCGCAGCCTGATCCTGGAAGGCGATCCCGGTGCCTGGCAGGCAGGCCGCCGGCGGCAGCCCGACGATGAACTTGCGGCCGGCTGGCGCGACGGCGCCTACCCTTACCAGAACCTGATGTCGCGCCGCAATTACGAAAAGCAGAAATACCGCCTGCAGGTCGAGCTGCTCAAGTTCCAGGCCTGGGTACGCGAGACCGGGCAGCGCGTGGTGATCCTGTTCGAAGGCCGCGATGCCGCCGGCAAGGGCGGCACCATCAAACGCTTCATGGAACACATGAACCCGCGCGGCGCCCGGGTGGTGGCACTTGAAAAACCGACGGAATCCGAACGCGGACAGTGGTATTTCCAGCGCTACGTGCAGCACCTGCCGGCCGCCGGTGAAATCGTGCTGTTCGACCGCTCCTGGTACAACCGCGCCGGCGTCGAACACGTGATGGGCTTCTGCTCCGCGCGTGAGTACCAGGACTTCCTGCAGCAGGCCCCGGAGTTCGAGCGCCACCTGGTGCGCAGCGGCATCCACCTGTTCAAGTTCTGGTTCTCGGTCAGCCAGAAAGAGCAGCGCCGCCGCTTCCGCGAACGCGAGATCCATCCGCTCAAGCAATGGAAGCTCAGCCCGGTCGACATTGCTTCGCTCGACAAATGGGAGGAGTACACCCGCGCCAAGGAGGCGATGTTCGCGCATACCGATACCGCCGACGCGCCGTGGACGGTGATCCGCTCGGATTGCAAGAAGCGCGCGCGGCTCAATGCGCTGCGCTACATCCTGTCGCGCTTCCCCTATGCCAACCGGGACACCACTGCGATCGGCCAAGCCGATCCGCTGATCGTCGGGCGCGCGCTGGCCAACTGACTCCCGTGCGGCAACGCAGGACGCCGCCTGCCCCCTTTCGCCTTACTCACCAGAAAAGGACCCCATGTTCAAGCACATCCTGCTCCCCGTCGACGGCTCGGACCTTTCGCACAAGGCCGTTTCCGCGGCCATCCAGTTTGCCCGCACCGCGGCGGCACGGCTCACGCCGTATATGTGCGTGGAGAGCTATCCGTATGCGCTGTCCAGCGACAGCTCGCACGAAAAGCGCGAGGTGTACCAGCAGCGCGTGGAAGCCGAGGCGCGCCAGGAGCTCGCCAAGGTCGAGGCCGCGGCAGCGCTCGCGGGGGTGCCATGTACCGGCCACGTCTCCAGCGCTTCGGTGCCGTACCAGGGCATCATCCATGCCGCCGGAGAACTGGGCTGCGACGTCATCTTCATGGCCTCGCACGGCCGCAAGGGACTCAGCGGGCTGCTGCTGGGCAGCGAAACGCAGAAAGTGCTGACCCATACCGACATCCCGGTGCTGGTGTTCCGCTGATCCGGGGCCGGCACACCCGTCTGCAGCACGTCGGCGGCGGCACCGTGCTGTACCATATCGCCCATATTCGAAAACGCCCCTTCGTGCCGCGGCCACAGGCCGCCGGACCAGCGCCCGGCCGCCCCCGCGGGGGCGCTTTTCCGCAACACGCAAGGCGGCGCTCCGAGCGGATCGGGCCGCACAACGCAGGCCCACCGCCAGACAGGCTAAATGGCAATGGGATTGCAGAAGAAAACCGACCCTGAACAGGCACAGGCAGACGCCGCAGGCAGCCGCCACACTCCCATGATGCAGCAATATTTGCGCATCAAGGCAGACCACCCCGACACCCTGCTGTTCTATCGCATGGGTGACTTCTACGAGCTGTTCCACGACGACGCCGAGAAGGCCGCGCGCCTGCTCGACATCACGCTGACCGCGCGTGGCGCCTCGAATGGCGTGCCGATCCGGATGGCCGGCATTCCCTTCCATTCGGCGGACCAGTACCTGGCCCGGCTGGTGAAGCTGGGCGAGTCGGTGGCGATCTGCGAGCAGATCGGCGATCCCGCCACCAGCAAGGGACCGGTAGAGCGCAAGGTGGTGCGCATCGTCACGCCGGGCACGCTGACCGACGCGGCGCTGCTGCCGGACAAGGTCGACACCTTCCTGATGGCGGTGCACCAGCAGACGACGCGCCGCGGCGTCAGCAAGACCGGCCTTGCGTGGCTGAACCTGGCCAGCGGCGAGCTGCGCCTGCTGGAGTGCGAGGTGGCGCAGCTGGGCCGCGAGCTGGAGCGCATCCGCCCGGCCGAACTGCTCTATGCCGACGGCATCGACCTGCCGGCGCTGGCCTGCGCGCGCACGCGCCTGCCCGAATGGCATTTCGACCAGGATGCCGGCTCGCGCCGGCTGCGCGAGCAGCTGGGCGTGGCCAGCCTCGATCCGTTTGGCTGTGCCGGTCTGGGCGCGGCAATCGGCGCCGCCGGCGCGCTGCTGAACTACGCCGCCACCACGCAGGGCCAGTCGCTGCGCCATGTGCAGGGCCTGAAGGTCGAACGCGAGTCGGAATACATTGGCCTGGATTCGGCCACGCGCCGCAACCTGGAGC
Source organism: Cupriavidus oxalaticus (assembly GCF_016894385.1). Lineage (NCBI taxonomy): Bacteria > Pseudomonadati > Pseudomonadota > Betaproteobacteria > Burkholderiales > Burkholderiaceae > Cupriavidus > Cupriavidus oxalaticus. The sequence goes on along the minus strand of NZ_CP069812.1, from coordinate 1,156,755 downwards.
TGACCGAGACGCTGCGCGGCGGCGAGTCGCCGACGCTGTTCTCGCTGCTGGATACCTGCTGCACCACGATGGGCAGCCGCGCGCTGCGGCACTGGCTGCACCATCCGCTGCGCGACCCGGCCGTGCCGCAGGCGCGGCAGCAGGCCATCGGCGCGCTGATCGACCAGGGCACCGATACGCTGCGCGGCGCGCTGCGCCGGCTGGCCGACGTCGAGCGCATCACCTCGCGCCTGGCGCTGCTGAGCGCGCGCCCGCGCGACCTGTCCTCGCTGCGCGATACGCTGCGCGCGCTGCCCGACGTGCAGGGCTGCATCCGCGACGAACAGGACAGCGAGCTGCTGGCGCAGACGCTGCAGGACCTGGCCGTACCGCAGGCGCCCCTGGACCTGCTGGTGCGCGCGGTCGCCGAAGAACCCGCCTCCGTGGTGCGCGACGGCGGCGTGATTGCGCGCGGCTACGACGCCCAGCTGGACGAGCTGCGCGATATCTCCGAGAACTGCGGCCAGTTCCTGATCGACCTGGAAGCACGCGAACGCACGCGCACCGGCATCGCCAACCTGCGCGTCGAATTCAACCGCGTGCATGGCTTCTATATCGAGGTCACCAATGGCCAGGCCGACAAGGTGCCCGACGACTACCGCCGCCGCCAGACACTGAAGAATGCCGAGCGCTATATCACGCCCGAGCTGAAGGCGTTCGAGGACAAGGCGCTGTCGGCGCAGGACCGCGCGCTGGCGCGCGAGAAGCAGCTGTACGACGGCCTGCTGCAGGCGCTGCTGCCGCATATCGGCGAGCTGCAGCGCGTGGCCGGCGCGCTGGCGCGCCTCGATGTGCTGGCGGCGCTGGCCGAGCGCGCGCAGACGCTGGACTGGTCCGCGCCCGAGCGCGTGCGCGAGAACGTGGTCGACATCGTGCAGGGCCGCCACCCGGTCGTGGAAGGCCAGCTGGCAGCGGAATCGGTGGCGTTTATCGCCAACGACTGCCAGCTCAACGAAGCGCGCAAGCTGCTGCTGATCACCGGTCCCAACATGGGCGGCAAGTCGACCTTCATGCGCCAGACCGCGCTGATCGTGCTGCTGGCCTGCGTGGGCGCCTACGTGCCAGCGCGGCGCGCCGTGATCGGCCCGATCGACCGCATCTTTACCCGCATCGGCGCGGCCGACGACCTGGCCGGCGGGCGCTCCACCTTCATGGTGGAAATGACCGAAGCCGCCGGCATCCTGCACCATGCCACGCCGTCTTCGCTGGTGCTGATGGACGAGATCGGCCGCGGCACGTCCACCTTCGACGGGCTCGCGCTGGCGTGGGCGATCGCGCGCCACCTGCTGTCGCACAACCGCAGCCATACGCTGTTCGCGACGCACTATTTCGAGCTGACGCAGTTGCCGCAGGAATTCCCGCAGGCCGCCAACGTGCACCTGTCCGCGGTGGAGCATGGCGACGGCATCGTGTTCCTGCATGCGGTGCAGGATGGTCCCGCCAGCCAGAGCTATGGCCTGCAGGTGGCGCAGCTGGCCGGCGTGCCGCAGCCGGTGATCCGCGCCGCGCGCAAGCACCTGGCATGGCTGGAGCAGCAATCGGCCGATGCCACGCCGACGCCGCAGCTCGACCTGTTCGCCGCGCCGACGCTGCCGGACACCGATGACGACGAAGGCGATGGGTACGAGGGGGGCGACGGCTATGCAGCCGCCACACCGCAGCCGGCCGACCTTGCACCGGAGCATGCCGCGCTGATCGACACGCTGGCCGACCTGGATCCGGACAGCCTGACGCCGCGTGCCGCGCTCGATGCGCTGTACCGGCTCAAGGCGCTTGCAGGCGAGGCGGTCGGCACGGCATGAACGCCAGGCGCCGGCATGCCGGCCGCATCCTCGCCGCGGCCTTGCTGCTGTGCGCGGCCAGCACCGCATGGCCGGCACCCGCCGGCCGCGGGGGCAAGGCCGCGCCCAAACCGAAGGTGATGCGCGTCGCGCTGATCGCCGACCTGCCGCAATGGCCTGCCGCCGAAGCCAACGCCGCCGCACTGCTCGACAGCTTTGCCGAACGCAAGCTCGACCTGGTGATCCACGCCGGCGGCATCAAGGGCGATACCGAATCCTGCAGCGACACCATCCTGGCGAGCCGCCAGCAGCTGCTCGCCCAGTCGCCGTTGCCGCTGCTCTACGTGCCGGGCGAAACAGACTGGGCCGAATGCCGGCTCCCGGTCAACGGCAAGTTCGACTCGGTCGAGCGGCTGAACCGCCTGCGCGAGCTGTTCTTCTCCGAGGACGCCACGCTGGGCCAGCGTCCGCGGCCGGTGGTGCGGCAGTCCGACCAGGCCCTGTTCCGCACCTTTCGCGAGAACGTCCGCCTCACGCTGGGCGACATCCTGATCGTCGGCCTGAACGTGCCGGGCGACAACAACCACTACCGCAACGAGGGCGGGCGCAACAGCGAGTTCGAGGACCGGCGCGAGGCCAACCGCCAGTGGCTGGCGCGCGCGTTCTCGCTGGCGCGGCAGCGCGGCATGAACGGCATCGTCGTGGTGGCCCATGCCGACCCGCACTTCGCCAACGGCTGGGAGAAGAAGGGCCGCCCGACGCTGCTGGACGGTTTCATGCGCCACCGCACGCGCGACGGCTACCTGGAGTTCAAGCGCCAGCTGCGCGACCTGAGCGCGCGCTTTCCCGGCCAGGTGCTGCTGGTGCATGCGGGCGAGAGCGGCTTCGGCATCGACAAGCCGCTACGCGACAGCGCCGGCAAGGTGCTGCAGAATTTCACGCGGGTTTCGCTGCCGATCAACACGGCGGCCCAATGGACCGAGCTGGTGATCACGCCGAACGCGGCGGCGCCGTTCTCGGCATCGCTCAGGGATGCGCCGGCCACGCCCTGAGCCGCGCGCCTGGAGCCGCGATGTCCGCGCCCATGAAAAAAGCCGGCTAAGCCGGCTTCCTTCATGGGCCACGGAGGGCGCGCGATCAGTGCAGCGTGCGCGGGGTATCGTCGCCCTCGTCTTCGTCCTCGTCCACCACCTCGATGCCCGAGGCGCCATGGGCGTGGCCGTGCTCGATTTCCTCGGCGGTAGCCTCGCGCACCTCGGAGACCTTCAGCCAGAAGCGCAGCGCCATGCCGGCCAGCGGGTGGTTGCCGTCCAGCACCACCTTGTCTTCGGCAACGTCGGTCACGGTGTAGATGACGGAGTCTTCTTCATCGCCGTCCTCGGGCATGCCTTCGAACTGCATGCCGACTTCCAGCGGCTCGGGAAAGCGGTCGCGCGGCTCGACCTTGACCAGCTCGGCATCGTAGTCGCCAAAGGCATCTTCGGGTTCAAGCTGCAGCTGGGTCTCGAAGCCGGTGTCATGGCCGTCGAGCGCTTCCTCGATCTTGGGGAACGTGCCATCATACCCGCCGTGCAAATAGACCATGGCTTCATCTGACTCCTCAATCAGATTGCCTTGCGCGTCCGACAGCTTGTACATCACGGACACTACCGTGTTCTTAGCGATTTTCAATTCTTGACTCCATGAACGATTCCGCATTATACGCGCAGGCCCTGCCCCCTGGCCCCGTCGATCCAGACACTCCGCTCGACCTGCTTGGTGGCATGACGCCGGCTGCATTCATGCGGGATGTCTGGCACCGCAAGCCACTGCTGATTCGACAGGCGGTACCCGGAATCGTGCCGCCTGTGTCGCGCGATGCGCTTTTCGACCTTGCCGATCGCGACGAAGTCGAATCGCGCCTGGTGACGCACTTCCGCAATCGCTGGAAGCTCGAACATGGTCCATTTGCGCGCGAAAACCTGCCTGCCGTCAAGGCCCGCCAGTGGACTTTGCTGGTGCAGGGCGTGAACCTGCACGATGCCGCGGCGGCCGAGCTGATGGGACGCTTCCGCTTCGTGCCCGACGCGCGCCTGGACGACCTGATGATCAGCTACGCGTCCGACGGCGGCGGCGTCGGCCCGCACTTCGATTCCTACGACGTGTTCCTGCTGCAAGTCTCGGGCCGGCGTCGCTGGCGCATCTCGTCGCAGACCAGCCTGGAACTGGTCCCCGACATGCCGCTGAAGATCCTCGCCGATTTCAGCGCCGAGGAGGAATGGGTGCTGGAGCCGGGCGACATGCTGTACCTGCCGCCGCAATACGCCCACGACGGCGTGGCCGAAGGCGAATGCATGACCTGCTCGATCGGCTTCCGTGCCCCGGCCTACCGTGAACTGGCGGGTCATTTCCTGGCGTGGCTTTCCGAGACGGTGGAGGACAACGAAGACCTCAGCGGGCGTTACGCCGACGCCGGCGAACGTGCGGCGACGAAGCCCGCGCAACTGCCCGCCGGCATGGCCAAGGCAGTAGCCGAGCGGCTCAAGGCACTGCAATGGAATTCGCAGATGGTGTCGGAATTTCTTGGCTCTCATCTGTCAGAACCGAAGCCCGGGGTCGAATTCGCGGAGATATCCGACCTGCCGCAGCGCCGTTATGAGAAACTTGCGGCCCAGCATGGCGTCGTTCTTGCGTCTGCCTCGATTGCACTTTACGACCGGCACAATTTCTTCCTCAATGGGGAAGCCTACGAGCCCCCGGCCGAACTGATGCCCTGGTTGAAAAAACTGGCCGATAATCGCCACCTTAGCGGCGATGAGGTTGCGGTATGCGCCAGCCTGCCTGACCTGATGGAGACTTTTCATCACTGGACGCAGGAGGGATGGCTACAATTGGGACCACGCCTGTAATAATGCGTAACATTGCAATTCAGTAATTTTCGATGCTACACAAGCCGGGAAAACGCGGATATAATCGTCGGCTGGCTAGTACTGTGGACCACTGTATATGTCGGCACCCGGGAGGGCCTCTATTTTTGCAGTTCAAGAGCGATAATTACCGGTAATTATTCATCGCCTGTTTTTCGTTATTACAAGTTAAAGGACGAACAATGAAGAAGTCTCTCCTGATCGCATCGCTGCTGGCCGCTGTTGCTCTCGCCGCTTGCGGCAAGAAGGAAGAACCGGCTGCTCCGGCCGCTGACACGGCTGCTCCGGCTGCCACCGCTCCGGCTGCAGAAGCTCCCGCCGCTGAAGCTTCGGCTCCCGCTGCAGAAGCCCCGGCTGCTGCCGCTGCTGACGCTTCGGCTCCCGCTGCTGAAGCCCCGGCTGCTGACGCTTCGGCTCCGGCTGCCAAGCAGTAATCGGCTTCGCCCGACAAAAAAACCGGCCCTGGGGCCGGTTTTTTTATTGGTCGCCGCAAGGCGCGTCGCGCACCCGGTTCAGGCTCGCACCGCTTGCCAGTCCAGCCCCATTTCCTGATCGGCCACCAGCACTTCCGAAGGCAACGCGCCCAGCGCCGCCGCCAGCGCGCCCGTGGCCAGCTCCCGCGTGTTGTTCTGCTTGCTGAGGTGCGCCGCCACGACGCGGTTCAGGCCGGCATGCGCGACCTGCCCCAAAATGCTCGCCGCCACCTCATTGGCCAAATGGCCGAAGTCACCGCCAATCCGCCGCTTCAGCGACGCCGGGTAGACCGAGTTGCGCAGCAACTCGCGGTCGTGATTGCACTCCAGCACCAGCGCATCCACACCTGACAGACGCGCTGTCACATAGGGCGTTTCCATGCCGGCGTCGGTCAGCACGCCCAGACGCGACTGCCCATCGGAGAGCACGAACTGCAGCGGCTCGCGCGCGTCGTGCGGAACCGTGTACGGCATCACCTGGATGCCGCCGATGGCAAAAGCGTGGTCGGCACCGCAGACGCGCACATCGGCGAGGTCGGCGCCGCGCATGTGCGAGGTCGCCAGCCACGTGCCGTGGCTGGTGTAGACCGCCAGCCGGTGCCGGGCCGCAAAGGCGTAGGCCGAGCCGACATGGTCGCCATGCTCGTGCGTGACCAGCACGGCGTCGAGCTGGTCCGGCGTGACGCCAAGCCGCTCCAGGCGACGCGCGGTCTCGCGGATGCCGAAGCCGCAGTCGAGCAGCACGCGCGTGGTGGTGGTGTCTTCGCGGGATTCGATCAGCAGCGAGTTGCCCTCGCTGCCGCTGCCGAGGAAGGCGAAGCGCATCATGGCCGCGCCCTCCCCGCCGTGCAGTTGGCAGGCCGGCCAGGACGGCCGGTGGTTGAACCGGTCACCGCCGGCTCAGTGCAGTTGCTCGTCGAGCAGCGACAGGATGCGCTTGCCGATTTCGCCGTTCTCCGGCTGGCCGGCATCGTTGAGCACCGTCACCAGCGTGCCGCTGCCGGTGCCCTTGAGCGCCACGCGGTACTTCTTGGCGGTCTTGGGATCGTCCGGCTTGGTGAACAGCTTGGAGAAGAAGCCACGGTTGTCGACGTTGGTGCGCGGATCGACGTAGCGCACGTAGTACAGGCCCTGGGCACGGTCGCGGTCTTCGATGGTGAAGTTGACGCGATCCAGCGACAGGCCGACCGAGCGCCACGCGCGGTCGAACGGCTCCGGCAGCTGCAGCGCGGGGGCGCCATTGACCTGGGCCAGGTAGGACTTCTGGGCAGCACCGCCGGCTACCGCACCCGTGGCACCCGTGGCACCCGCTGCGCCAGCCGCCGCGTCAGCCGTCGCCGCGTCACTGCCAGCCGGCGCCGGGCTCTTGGCCATGCGGTCGGCCTGCTCCTTCTGCACGCCCAGTCGTTGCGCCAGGCGCGACAGGAATTCGGCTTCCAGCTCGGGATCGGCCGGACGCGGAGTCCACACGGTGCTGGACTTGTCGATACCGGTCAGTTGCTCCTGCGCGCCGCGGTGGCTGATGAACACTTCCAGCGTGCCGTTCTGCGCGCGCTCGACGCGGGTGCGGAACTTGTCGCGCTCGGAGGTCGAGTACAGGCCGTCGAACACCTTGCCGATGGTATTGCGGATGATGTCCTGCGGGATCTTGGCGCGGTTCTCGGCCCAGTCGGTTTCCATGATGCCGGTCTCGGGCGAGTCCTGCACCAGCAGGAAACCGCTTTCCTGCCAGAAGCCGCGCAGTTGCTGCCACAGCTGGTCGCCGCGCATGCCGTTGCTGATCACCAGCCAGCGCGTGTTGCCGTCGCGCTCCATGCGGATGCCCTGCGCCGAGGGCAGTACGTTCTCGGTCGGGGATTGCTCGCGTACCTTGGCCGCCTGGCTGTAGGTCGACAGCGTCGAGGTGCCGTTGGCATCGGGCACCGAGTAGCGGCGGTCGCCTTCCAGCTTGGTCAGGTCCGGCGGAATGTCCAGCGTGGGCGTGCGCTTCGACGCCGACGACTTGTAGTCGATCTTGTCGGGCTGCATCGCTTCATTGATGCTGCTGCAGCCGGTGATCACGCCCGCGGCCAGCACAGGCACAACCAGGGCGGCGCGGCGGACTTGCGTCGCGCCGCGGCGGTTAAGCTTCGATTTCATTGACACGCAATCCTAGTTGAGGGAGCGACAGCAAGACGCCGCGGTAAATCAGGCCAGCAGGCCGGCGGCGGCCAGTGCCTTGCGTACGGTTTCGTGGTTGGATTCCGACAGCGGGGTCAGCGGGAGGCGGATGCCGCCTTCCATCTTGCCCATCTGCTGCAGGGCCCACTTCACCGGGATCGGATTGGCTTCGACGAACATGGCCTTGTTCAGTCCGATCAGTTCCATGTGCAGGCGGCGCGCGGTGACGACGTCGCCCTTCAGTGCCGCCGCGCACATCTCGTGCATCTTGCGCGGGGCCACGTTCGCGGTGACCGAGATATTGCCCTTGCCGCCCAGCAGGATCAGCGCGACCGCGGTGGGATCGTCGCCGCTGTAGATGGCAAAGCTCTCCGGCGCGTCGTTGATCAGCTGCGCGGCCCGGTCGATATTGCCCGTGGCTTCCTTGACGCCGACGATGCCCGGCACCTGCGCCAGGCGCAGGATGGTGTCGTTGCTCATGTCGGCAACGGTGCGGCCCGGGACGTTGTACAGCAGCACCGGCAGTTCCACCGCTTCAGCGATGGTGCGGAAATGGCGGTACATGCCTTCCTGGGTCGGCTTGTTGTAGTACGGCACGACCTGCAGCGATGCATCGGCGCCCACCTTCTTCGCGAAGGCGGTCAGCTCGATGGCCTCCTTGGTGGAGTTGCCGCCGGTGCCCGCGATGATCGGGATGCGCTTGCCGGACTGTTCGACGGCCACGCGGATCAGCTCGCAGTGCTCCTCGACGGAAACCGTCGGGGATTCACCGGTCGTGCCGACGATCACGATGCCATCGGTGCCCTCGGCGACGTGCCAGTCGACCAGTGCGCGCAGGGCCGGGAAGTCCAGGCTGCCGTCCTCATGCATCGGGGTGACGATGGCGACGATGCTGCCGGTAATCTGTGTCATAACGTTAAGGAATTCGGGATGCGAATAACGGGATTGTACCGGAACCGCAGGCGGCTTCGACCGCCGGCGGGAAGCTGGTTGGCTCGGGGTTGATACCAACTGTTTCAACGTGTGCAGCGGCATTCTCGCCGACAGCGCACATGCACTTTCAGGGGTCCAGGCGGTAGCGTGCCGGGGTGGCCGCATCCGGCGCGGCGGCGGCCTCGCGCACCGCACACAGACGCTGCACGAAGGCCGTTTTCGGCACTTCCTGCACGCCGTCTTCATAAGCGATGACACGCAGGCCGTGCGTGCGCGCCACTTCGAGCAATTCCCCGGGACGCAGCAGAAAATCGGGCCGCGAGGGCTTGCCGACGGTCTCGTTGCCTGCCGCAAAGGTCTCGTACAGCCACACGCCACCCGGCGCCAGCGCTGCAGCCAGGTGCGGCCACAGCGGCCGGTGCAGGTAGTTGGTGACGACGATGGCGTCGAACGGCGCCTCGCCGGCCAGCGGCCAGGTACCCTGCTCCAGGTCGGCCACGCAGCCGGTCACGCCGGACGGCAGCCCGGCAATGGCGGCGGCATCGCGGTCAACGGCCAGCACCGCATGGCCGCGCGCGGCCAGCCAGGCGGCATGGCGGCCGCTGCCGCAGGCCAGGTCGAGCACGCGGGCGCCGGGGCGCAGCAGGTGCGCCCAGCGGGCGACCCACGCGGACGGTGCGGACAGGCCGGCATGCGGCGCGGCTTGGACGTCGATCATGGCGCCCCCCCGTCAGTGCAGCAGGATCACGATCGGGCGCAGCATCAGCTCGATCAGCGACATCAGCACATTGACCACCGGCGTCATCCAGATGGAGGTGATCACCCCCGCGGCGACCAGCGCCAGCACCACGAAAATCCCGTAGGGCTCGATACGCGACACTGCGCGCGCCACGCCCTGCGGCAGCAGCGCGGTCAGCACGCGGCCGCCGTCCAGCGGCGGCACCGGGAACAGGTTGAAGGCGGCCACCACCAGGTTGACGCGCACGCCCGCCAGCGCCATTTCGCCAAAGAAGGGCTCACGCACCCCGCCCCAGGTCAGGCCGATCGCCAGCAGCACCCAGGCGAAGGCCTGCACCACATTGCTGGCCGGGCCCGCCAGTGCCACCCACATGCCATGCCAGCGCGGGTTGCGCAGGCGCTCGAACACCACCGGCACCGGCTTGGCGTAGCCAAACACGAACTGGCCGCTGGTCATGATGTAGAGCAGCAGCGGCACCGCCACGGTGCCGATCGGATCGATATGGCGGATCGGGTTCAGGCTGACCCGCCCGAGCGAATAGGCCGTGTTGTCGCCAAACACTTTGGCCACATAACCGTGCGACGCCTCGTGCAGCGTGATGGCGAGCAGCACCGGCAGGGCATAGACCGCGAAGGTCTGGATAAGAGAGGAATCCATGACGGCTATTGTAACGGGCCGCCGGCTTGCCAGGCGCACGGCGGCGCACCGCTGGCGGCGCAGCGCGGGTTCAGCAGCTCACGTTCAGCGCCCGAACTCAGAGCCCGAAGCGCGAGATGTCGCCGCGGCCGGCGCGCACCAGCTCGGGCTCGCCGCCGGTGAGGTCGATCACCGTGGTCGGCTGCGCCGGCGCCGGGCCGCCGCAGACCACCAGGTCGAGCTGTTTTTCCAGCCGGACGCGGATTTCTGCCGGGTCGTTGAGCGGCTCGTCGTCGCCGGGCATCTGCAGCGTGGCCGTGATCAGCGGCTCGCCGGTTTCGCCCAGCAGCGCCAGCGGGATGGCGTGGTCGGGCACGCGCATGCCGATGGTCTTGCGCGCCGGGTGCGACAGGCGCCGCGGCACTTCCTTGGTGGCTTCCAGGATAAAGACGTATGGCCCCGGCGTGGCGCCCTTGATCCAGCGGTACTGGCGGTTGTCGACGCGGGCAAAGTTGCCCAGCTCGGACAGATCGCGGCACATCAGGGTCAGGTGGTGGCGATCGTCGATGCCGCGCAGCCGGCGCAGGCGCTCGACCGCGTGCTTGTCGTCGAGCTGGCAGGCGAGCGCGTAGCTGGAATCGGTCGGCAGCGCGATCAGTCCGCCCTTCTGCAGGATCTGCGCGGCCTGCTTGATCAGGCGCGACTGCGGGTTGAGCGGATGGATCTCGAAGTACTGGGACATGCAGGGCGCCTTTGGTTTGGCTTTTCGTTTGGCTGGCGGGTTACCAGTCGTGCCAGACCGGCGTGACCGTGGACGGCAGCGGCGGCAGCGTGCCGAGCTCGACCCGGCCTTCGCCGGGCCCGTGGAAATCCGAGCCGCGCGAGGCCAGCAGCCCATAGTGGCGCGCCACCTCGGCATAGCGGCGGTACTGGTCCGGCGTGTGGCTGCCGGTCACGACTTCGACGGCGCCACCGCCGAGCGACTTGAACTCGTCGAACAGGGCATCGTGCTGGGTGTCGGTGTAGTGGTAGCGGCCAGGGTGCGCCAGCACGGCGATGCCGCCGGCGGTGCGGATCCAGCCCACGGCTTCGGACAGACTGGCCCAGCGATGGCCGACATAGCCGGGCCGGCCTTCCGACAGGTATTCGCTGAACACATCGCCGATGGTTGCGCACCGGCCCTGGTCAACCAGCCAGCGCGCGAAATGGGTGCGCGAGATCAGATCGGGATTGCCCACGTATTTCAGCGCGCCTGCGTAGGCGCCCTCGATGCCGACCCTGGCCAGCGCGTCGCCGATGTCGCGCGCACGCCGGGCACGTCCGGTACGGGTGTCGGTCAGGCCATCGATCAGCTCGGGACAGAACGGGTCGATTTGCAGGCCGACGATATGCACGGTCTGCCCGGCCCAGGTCACCGAGATCTCCACGCCCGGCACATAGCGCATGCCGAATTCCTCGGCCGCGGCGCGCGCCGCGGCCTGCCCGCCGACCTCGTCGTGGTCGGTCAGTGCCCAGTACTGGACGCCCGCATCGCGCGCGATTTCCGCTATCGCGCGAGGCGACAGCGTGCCGTCGGACACGGTGGAATGGCAGTGCAGGTCGGCGTTGATGGCGTGGGCGTTTTGCATGGGGCTCATTCTACTCCGGTCGCCCTTCGCCTGCGTGGCGCCCGCGGCGTGCCGGAGGTGGTCTGGCGCCCATGGCAAAGCCCTGCCGGCAACGCTGGCGTCGCCGGGAAACGGGCTGGTGCGGGGTATAGTCGGGCTTTGCACCCTCTTCCGCGGGCCGTCCGTGCCCGCCTTGCCCACCATGTCTATCGACACCACCACCGCCACGCCCGCCGTCGCCACCACTGACGTCCTGATCGTGGGCGCCGGTCCGGTCGGGCTGTTCGCCGCCTTCCAGGCCGGCGTGCTCGGCCTCAAATGTGAACTGATCGACGTGCTCGACCGCGCCGGCGGCCAGTGCACCGAGCTGTATCCCGAGAAGCCGATCTACGACATCCCGGCCGTGCCCGGCTGCCTGGCGCAGGAACTGGTGGACCGGCTGCTGGAGCAATGCGAGCCGTTCGCCTTCCCGATGCATTTCGGCCAGCGCGCCGAAAGCGTGTCCGAAATGCCCGGCGCGCCAGCGCAGGACGGCCAACCGGCGCACCCGCGCATGCTGGTCACCACCGATGGCGGCAAGCGCTTCGATGTCGCGGCGGTGCTGGTCTGCTCCGGCGCGGGCGCGTTCGCGCCGCAGCGCGTGGCGCTGCCGGAAGCCGCAGCGCTGGAGGACCGCCACGTGCACTACGCCGTGCGCGATGTCTCGCGCTTTGCCGGCAAGCGGGTGATCGTCGCCGGCGGCGGCGATTCGGCGCTGGACTGGGCGCTGGCGCTGCGCAAGGTGGCTGCGCGCGTGACGCTGCTGCACCGGCGCGAGGGCTTCCGCGCCGCCGATGGCACCGTAGCCGAGATGCGCGCCGCGGTGGCGGCCGGCGAGATGGATTTCGTGGTCGGCATGCTGGGCGCCCTGCGCACCGACGGCGAGGCACTGGCCGAAGTGGAAGTGCGCACCCGCGACGGCAGCCAGATGCTGCCCGCCGACGAGCTGGTGGCGCTGTACGGCCTGGTGTCCGAACCCGGCCCGATCGCGCAATGGGACATGGACATGCGCGCCGGCCGCATCCTGGTCGACACCACCACATATGAAAGCTCGCGCCGCGGCATCTTTGCCGCGGGCGATATCGCCTTCTACCCCAACAAGCAGAAGCTGATCCTGTCAGGCTTCCATGAAGCCGCGCTGGCGCTGCGCAAGGCATATCACTACGCCTTCCCGGAGAAGGCGCTGGTGCATGTGCACACCAGCAACAACGCCGCGCTGAAGGAAAAGCTCACGCACGCCTGAGCGCGCTCACCGGCTTAACGACAGAACGCCTCGACCAGTTCCGCCACCGCGGCCGGCTGGTCGTGATGCAGCATGTGGCCGGCATCGTCGATCACCGCTTCACGGAAATCGCGGAACGCGCGGAAGCGCTCCTTGAATTCGTCGATGCTCTGCTTGTGGGCGATATTGCGCAGCGTCTCCGAATTACGCGCTTCCACATGCAACACCGGCGCTGTGACCTGTTCCCAGATCGCCATCACTTCATCGAGCCGGTACAGCATCGGATTGACCAGCTTGTGCGCCGGGTCGCCCAGGATTTCCCAGCGGCCGTCGGCATTCCGGCGCGACCAGTGCGCGGCCAGGAACGCGGCGCGGTCGTCCGGCAGGCGCGGGTTGGTCTTCTGCAGGCGCGCGGCCACGCCGTCGACGCTGTCGTAGGTCCTCAGCTCACCGCCAATGCGCAGCTCGTCAAGCCACCGCGCGTAGCGCCTGGGGGCATGCGCCGGCCGTGTCGCCGTCATGCCGAAGCCTTCCAGGTCCACCACGCGGCGCACGCGTTCGGGGCGGATGCCGGCATACAGGCAGATCACGTTGGCGCCCATGCTGTGGCCGACCAGGTCGACCTGCCCTTCCGGCTGGTAGTGGTCGAGCAGCGCCTCCAGGTCGGCGACGTAGTCGGGGAACCAGTACGACTGCGTGCCGGGATAGCGCGAGGGCCAGTCGGTCTCGCCAAAGCCGCGCCAGTCGGGTGCGATCACGTGCCAGTCGCCGCGCAGGTGGTCGACCAGGAACTGGAACGAGGCGGCCACGTCCATCCAGCCATGCAGCATGAACAGCTTGCGCGCGCCGGGCGTGCCCCAGTGGCGCACGTGGTAGCGCAGCCCGCGCAACGTGATAAATTCAGACCGCGAGGTTTCCTTGATTGTCATTGTCTCCACCCTTGCGTCGGGTCTTCCTGCCGCGGGGCGGGCGGAAGCCTCGACAAAATAGAACGATCGTTCGCTTGTGCGCATTATAGCGGCCGCGGCGGTTTGCGGCAGGGCGCGTCTCGGCGGACCGAAGACCTTCAGGAGACCTTGGATGGCCGCAGCTGCCTTGCCGGCAAGCCGGCGCGACGACTACCGCGCGCTGTACGAATCCTTCCGCTGGGAAATCCCCCCGGACTTCAACATTGCCGAAGCCTGCTGCGGCCGCTGGGCGCGGGACCCGGCAACCATGGACCGCATCGCCGTCTATACCGAGCACGAGGACGGCCGCCGCAACGCGCATACCTTCGCCCACATCCAGGCCGAGGCCAACCGGCTCTCGGCGGCGCTGCGCGACCTGGGCGTGGCGCGCGGCGACCGGGTGGCGATCGTGATGCCGCAGCGGATCGAGACCGTGATCGCCCACATGGCGATCTACCAGCTGGGCGCGATCGCGATGCCGCTGTCGATGCTGTTCGGGCCGGAGGCGCTGGCCTACCGCATCGCACACAGCGGAGCCTGCGTGGCGATTGCCGACGAAACCTCGATCGACAACGTGCTCGCGGCGCGCCCGGAATGCCCGGCGCTGGCCACCGTGATCGCCGCCGGCGATGCGCACGGACGCGGCGACCACGACTGGGACGTGCTGCTGGCCGCGCAACTGCCCAGCTTCACTGCCGAAGAGACCAAAGCCGGCGAGGCTGCCGTGCTGATCTACACCAGCGGCACCACCGGCCCGCCCAAGGGCGCGCTGATCCCGCACCGCGCGCTGATCGGCAACCTGACCGGCTTTGTCTGCTCGCAGAACTGGTATCCGCAGGACGACGACGTGTTCTGGAGCCCGGCCGACTGGGCCTGGACCGGCGGGCTGTGGGATGCGCTGATGCCGGCGCTGTATTTTGGCAAGCCCATCGTCGGCTACCAGGGCCGTTTCTCCGCCGAGCGTGCCTTCGAACTGCTCGAGCGCTACGCCGTCACCAACACCTTCCTGTTCCCGACCGCGCTCAAGCAGATGATGAAAGCCTGCCCCGAACCGCGGCAGCGTTATGACATCAGGCTGCGCGCCTTGATGAGCGCCGGTGAAGCGGTTGGCGAGACCGTGTTCGGCTGGTGCCGCGATGCCCTCGGCGTGATCGTCAACGAGATGTTCGGCCAGACCGAGATCAACTACATCGTCGGCAACTGCACCGCGCAGAACGACGGCGAGCGCCTGGGCTGGCCGGCGCGGCCCGGCTCGATGGGCCGCCCCTACCCCGGCCATCGCGTGCAGGTGATCGACGATGAAGGCCGCCCCTGCGCACCGGGCGAGGACGGCGAGGTCGCGGTCTGCGCCACCGATAGCGCCGGGCATCCGGACCCGGTGTTCTTCCTCGGCTACTGGAAGAACGAGGCGGCGACCGCGGGCAAGTACGTCGAGCGCGACGGCCTGCGCTGGTGCCGCACCGGCGATCTCGCGCGCATCGATGCCGACGGCTACCTGTGGTACCAGGGCCGTGCCGACGACGTGTTCAAGTCCTCGGGCTACCGCATCGGGCCGAGCGAGATCGAGAACTGCCTGCTCAAGCATCCCGCGGTGTCCAACTGCGCGGTGGTGCCCTCGCCCGATCCCGAGCGCGGCGCGGTGGTCAAGGCCTTCGTGGTGCTGACGCCGGCGGTGGCGCGCTCGTTCGACGGCGACGCGGCGCTGGTGGCGGAATTGCAGGCGCATGTGCGCGGGCAGCTGGCACCGTACGAGTATCCGAAGGCGATCGAGTTTATCGACCAGCTGCCGATGACGACCACCGGGAAGATCCAGCGGCGGGTGTTGCGCTTGCTGGAGGAAGAGCGGGCGGCGCAGCGCCGGCAGTTGGCCTAGCCGGCCGACGCCTCCAGCCAGGCCAGTTCATCCTCATCAAACCCGGCCGCGCGCCGTGCCTCGAGGTTGAACGGCCCGCGCAGCTTCGGCGCGCGGTATTGCTCGGCCAGTTGCGCATAGGTAGCCACCGGCTCCAGCTTGCGCTGCGCGCACAGCCAGCGGTACCAGTGGTTGCCGATCGCAACATGCCCAACCTCGTCGCGCAGGATGATGTCGATGATCGCCGCGGCGGCATGATCCCCGGCGCCGGCCAGCCTGGCGCGCACCGGCGGCGAGGCATCGAGCCCGCGCGCTTCCAGCGTGCGCGGCACCAGCGCCATGCGCGCCAGCACGTCGCCAGCAGTCTTGCCGGTCATCTCCCACAGGCTGTTGTGCGCGGGAAAATCGCCGTAGGCCGCACCCAGCGTGCCCAGATGGTCGGCCAGCAGCGTGAAGTGCAGCGCTTCCTCATCCGCCACGCGCAGCCAGTCGCGGTAGTAGGCCGGCGGCATGCCGGCAAAGCGCCACACCGCATCCAGCGCGAGGTTGATGGCGTTGAATTCGATATGGCACAGCGCGTGGATCATCGCCGCGCGCCCGGCAGCCGTATGTAGCGAGCGGCGCCGTTCGACGCTCTGCGGCGCTACCAGCACCGGCCGCTCCGGACGTCCCGGGATGATATGGCCCCCGTCGGCATCGATCGCCTCGTCCGCACGCAGCGCTCCATCGGACAGCGCCATGGCATCGCGGTACAACGCCCGCGCGGCGCCGGCCTTTTCGCGCGGATCGGTCATGCACAGCACCACCAGCGCGCGATGGCGCGGCGAAAGTGACGGATCAGGCAAAGCGGTGGCGGGTGTTTTTTCTGGCATGGGCGTAAAATCCGGACTGCCGCCATTGTAGGGCCTCGCCGGCACCCACCCGCGTGCCTGGCCATGCAGTTCCCCACAGACCCGCTGACTCTTTAAAGTCCGGCGGCAACCCCCATTTCAACACAAGCCTTTCGTGCAGGAGACCTCATGGCGCTTTACCAGCTCGGCGACGTCAAGCCCAATATCGACAGCGAAGCCTACGTGGCCCCGGAAGCCACCGTCATCGGTAACGTGACCCTCAAGTCCCGCGCCAGCGCCTGGCCCGGTGTCGTGATCCGCGGCGACAACGAGCCGATCGTGGTGGGGCATGACACCAATATCCAGGAGGGCTCGGTGCTGCACACCGACCCGGGCTGCCCGCTGACCCTGGGCGACAAGGTCTCGATTGGCCACCAGGCCATGCTGCACGGCTGCACCGTCGGCGAAGGCTCGCTGATCGGCATCCAGGCCGTGGTGCTGAACCGTGCCGTGATCGGCAAGGAATGCCTGGTCGGCGCCGGCGCCGTGGTCACCGAGGGCAAGGTCTTCCCGGACCGCTCGCTGATCCTGGGCGCGCCGGCCAAGGTGGTGCGGCAGCTGACCGACGAGGACGTCGCCAACCTGTACCGCAACGCCGAAACCTACGCCTCGCGGCAGGCCATGTACAAGCAACAGCTCAAGCGGATCGGCTGAACCCGGCCGGCGCCGCGGCGGCATCCATCGCATTACTCGACAGACAACGTGACCCAGACTACCCCCACCACCCCCGACACCCTGCAGAAGTTCCTGTTCGACGCCGCCCCCGTGCGCGGCGAACTGGTGCGCATGGAAGCCACCTGGCAGGAAGTGCTGGGCCGCCACAGCTACCCCACGCCGGTGCGCCGGCTGCTGGGCGAAATGATGGCCGCCGCGGCACTGCTGTCGGCCAACCTGAAGTTCAACGGCGCGCTGGTGATGCAGCTGCACGGCGACGGCCCGGTGCGGATGCTGGTGGTGGAATGCCTGTCCGACCTGTCGATGCGCGCCACCGCCAAGCTGGCCGAGGGCGCGGAGATTGCCGACGACGCCACGCTGGCCGAGCTGGTCCATGCGCACGGCCACGGCCGCTTTGCCATCACGCTCGACCCGAAGGACAAGCTGCCGGGCCAGCAGCCGTACCAGGGCATCGTGCCGCTGGCGGACGAGCACGGCCCGCTGCCGTCGATCAGCGCGGTGCTGGAGCACTACATGAAGGCCTCCGAGCAGCTCGACACGCGCCTGTGGCTGGCCGCCGACGACCGCGTCGCCGCCGGCATGCTGCTGCAGAAGCTGCCCTCCTACGGCGGCACCGCCGACGTGGGCGAGACCGGCGCACCGCTGGCCAGCCATGCCAAGGCGCAGGACCTGGATACCTGGGACCGCGCGGTGCAGCTGGGCACCACGCTCAAGGCCGAGGAACTGCTGGCCGAGTCGCCCGAGACGCTGCTGCGCCGCCTGTTCTGGGAAGACCTGCAGGACGCCGGCCTGCGCGTGTTTGAGCCGATGACGCCGCATTTCCATTGCTCGTGCTCGCGGCCCAAAGTGGCCGGCATGCTGCAGTCGCTGGGGCGTGAAGAGATCGAGGGCATCATCGCCGAGCGCGGCAACGTGGAGATCCATTGCGATTTCTGCGGCCAGCGCTATGAGTTCGACCCGGTCGACTGCGCCCAGCTGTTCTCGGCCACGCATATTGCCACCGGCGCCGGGGCGGGCGCGCATCAGCACCACTGAGGCGCTATCCAGGCTCCGGGCACGGCACGGACAGAGCGGCGTAACGGAAACATCCGGCGCGCCGCCCTGTCCAACGGCTGTACGATCGCTGTACCCGCGAGCCTGAGAACCGCCATGTCCGCCGAAGCCTTTACCCCCTTACCCGAATCCAGCGCCACGACCGCCGCCGCCACGCGCGGCCGGCTGCGTGGCGCTATTGCATTCGCTGCGGCCGGCGGCCTGCTAATGGCCGCCGGCTGCGCGGAGATCCCGCGCGACGCCAACGGCTCGCCCCCGACGGCGCGGCTCGCGCCGAACGCCATGCCACCGGCCCGGCTGACGCCCGAAGCGCGGCAAAAGCTCGATGCCCTGAACCAGGAGGTACTGCGCGAACAGGCCGACGCCATCGCGCGGCAGCAACAGGCCGAGGCCTATGCGCGTGCGGCGTATGCCTATCCCAACACGAGCTGGAACCTGTTCTACGGAGGATGGGGTGGCGGCCACTGGGGTGGCGGCGTCAGCGTGGGAATGCCCGGCTATTGGGGCGGCTATCCGTACTGGTGGTGACGGCCACGGTGCCGTCGGCAGGAATCAGAACGTTGATCAGTGCCCGCCGCGCCCGGCGACGGAATTCGCCGGCGGCGGCAGCGGCGGCGTGGCGCTGACCTTCGGTGCCGGCGCCACGAACTGCACGAACACCTCGCCTTCCCTCACCATGCCCAGCTCATAGCGGGCACGTTCCTCGATCGCGCCGGTGCCGTCCTGCAGGTCGGCAACTTCCCCTTCCAGCTTGGCGTTGCGCAGCTTGAGCGTCTGGTTGCGGGATCCTTGCTCGGTCAGCTGGCGGTTCAGGTCCCAGACGCGCAGCCAGCCACCCTTGCCCAGCCAGAGCGGATACTGGATCGCAAGCAGCAGCACGAACAACAGCAGCGAAATCAAACGCATGAAAGGTTGCGGACGAGAAATTCCGCACAATGATCTGCGAAGTCGGCCCGGAAGGCAATTGCCAGGCAGATTTCGATACAAAAACAGCGGTGGCCGGATGTTATCCGTGCCACCGCCTTTTCTATCGCCACACGTCATTCCCGCGAAGGCGGGAATCCAGCGTCTTTCACGTCCCCTTCGGGGATGAAGACACTGGGTCCCCGCCTTCGCGGGGACGACAACCACAGGTGTTAGCGCAGGTTGTAGAACGCGCCCTTGCCCGGGTAGCTGGCGATATCGCCGAGGTCTTCCTCGATGCGCAGCAGCTGGTTGTACTTGGCCATGCGGTCCGAGCGCGACAGCGAGCCGGTCTTGATCTGGCCGGCGTTGGTGCCCACGGCGATGTCGGCAATGGTGCTGTCTTCGGTTTCGCCCGAGCGGTGCGAGATCACGGCGGTGTAGCCGGCGCGCTTGGCCATCTCGATGGCGGCGAACGTTTCGGTCAGGGTGCCGATCTGGTTGATCTTGATCAGGATCGAGTTGCCGATGCCCTTCTCGATGCCTTCCTTCAGGATCTTGGTGTTGGTGACGAACAGGTCGTCGCCCACCAGCTGCACGCGCTTGCCCAGCTTGTCGGTCAGCGTCTTCCAGCCGTCCCAGTCGCCTTCGGCCATGCCGTCCTCGATCGACACGATCGGGAACTTGTCGCACAGGTTGGCCAGGTAGTCGGCGAACTGGGTCGAGGTCAGCTTCAGGCCTTCGCCTTCCAGCTGGTACACGCCTTCGCCCTCGTGGTAGAACTCGCTGGCGGCGCAGTCCAGCGCCAGCAGCACGTCTTCACCGGCGCGGTAGCCGGCCTTCTCGATGGCCTGCACCACGGTGTTCAGGCATTCCTCGTTGGAAGAGAAGTTCGGGGCGAAGCCGCCCTCGTCGCCCACCGCGGTGGACATGCCCTTGTCGGCCAGGATCTTCTTCAGCGCGTGGAAAATCTCGGCACCGCAACGCAGGGCTTCGCGGAAGCTGGTCTGCGACACCGGCATGACCATGAATTCCTGGATGTCCAGGCTGTTGTTGGCGTGCGCGCCGCCGTTGACGATGTTCATCATCGGCACCGGCAGCTGCATCGCGCCCGAACCGCCGAAGTAGCGGTACAGCGGCAGGCCGGCTTCTTCAGCGGCGGCCTTGGCCACGGCCATCGACACGGCCAGCATGGCGTTGGCGCCCAGGCGGCCCTTGTTCTCGGTGCCGTCGAGGTCGATCAGGGTGCGGTCCAGGAAGGCCTGCTCGGAGGCATCCAGGCCCATGATGGCTTCGGAGATTTCGGTGTTGATGTGCTCGACAGCCTTCAGCACGCCCTTGCCCAGGTAGCGCGACTTGTCGCCGTCACGCAGTTCGATGGCTTCGCGCGAACCGGTCGATGCGCCCGACGGCACCGCGGCGCGGCCCATCACGCCGGATTCCAGCAGCACGTCGCATTCGACGGTGGGGTTGCCGCGCGAGTCGAGAACCTCGCGACCGATGATATCTACGATTGCACTCATGAATTCCTCTCTGACTGTTGATTCTTGCTGCTGCTGATTACTGCAACCTGTGCCCGTGTCAGGCGCATGTCAAACTGCCCGACAACCCTCAGGCAGCGCCTTCCACCACGATCATGTTCATCTTTGCCGCATGCTCGCGCGCCTTGCGGGCGGCGCGATAGGCTTCGCCGTCGTGGAACGACCTGGCGGCTTCATAGCTGGGGAATTTCAGCACCACGACACGGGTCGGCGCCCACTCGCCCTCCAGCGGCTCGGTCTTGCCGCCGCGCACCAGCACCTCGGCGCCATGGATCTGCATGGCCTGGCTCGACAGCACTTTGTATTCCTCGTACTGCTGGGGGTCGGTCACGTCGACGTAGGCGATGATATAGCCCGCGGCCATGGAGAATCTCCCGATTTTTTGTATTGTCTTTCGATATGGTTTGTCACCGCTGGCATGCAGCGGCGACAAACCTGGCCAGGCTCAGGCGCAGGCCGGCCAGCCGAAGTTGTCTTCCAGGAAGCCGGCGCGCTTGACCAGCGTGTCGAGGTCCTTGAGGACCGACAGCAGTTCCTTCATGCGCGACAGCGGCACCGCGTTGGGGCCGTCGGACATGGCCTTGCTCGGGTCCGGATGCGTCTCCATGAACAGGCCGGCCACGCCGGTGGCGACCGCCGCGCGCGACAGCACCGGCACGAACTCGCGCTGGCCGCCCGAGCTGGTGCCCTGCCCGCCGGGCAGCTGCACCGAGTGGGTGGCGTCGAACACCACCGGGGCGCCGGTCTCGCGCATGATCGCCAGCGAGCGCATGTCGGACACGAGATTGTTGTAGCCGAACGAGACACCGCGTTCGCAGGCCATGAAGACGTCGTCGGGCAGGCCGGCGTCGCGCGCGGCATCGCGGGCCTTGTCGATCACGTTCTTCATGTCGTGCGGCGCCAGGAACTGGCCCTTCTTGATGTTCACCGGCTTGCCGCTCTGGGCGCAGGCACGGATGAAATCGGTCTGGCGGCACAGGAACGCCGGGGTCTGCAGCACGTCCACCACGGCGGCGACGGGCTTGATCTCGTCGATCTCGTGGATGTCGGTCAGCACCGGCACGCCGACCTCGCGCTTGACGGTCGCCAGGATCTCCAGGCCCTTCTCCAGCCCCAGGCCGCGGAACGACTTGCCGGAAGAACGGTTGGCCTTGTCGAACGACGACTTGTAGATGAACGGAATGCCCAGTTCAGCGGTGATGGCCTTGAGCTCGCCGGCGGTATCCAGCGCCATCTGCTCGGACTCGATCACGCACGGACCGGCGATCAGGAAGAACGGCTTGTCGAGGCCGGCCTCGAATCCACAGAGTTTCATGACAGACTCCTCTCTTGCCGCCTGGCTTCAGGCGCCCTTGCGCTGCTGGCTGGCCAGCGCGGCTTCGACGTAGGCCTTGAACAGCGGATGGCCGTCGCGCGGCGTCGAAGTGAATTCCGGGTGGAACTGCACGCCGACGAACCACGGGTGCATCGACTCCGGCAGTTCCATCATTTCCGGCAGGTTCTCGGTCGGGGTGCGGGCCGAGATCACCATGCCGGCGTTTTCCAGCGTCGGCACGTAGTGGTTGTTGACCTCGTAGCGGTGGCGGTGGCGCTCGTTGACCTCGGCGCCGTAGATGGCGTTGGCCTTGGTGCCTTCCTTGACCGGCACGCGCTGCGCGCCCAGGCGCATGGTGCCGCCCAGGTCGGAATCGGCCGAGCGCTGCTCGACCTTGCCTTCGCGGTCGACCCACTCGGTGATCAGCGCGACCACCGGGTGCTCGGTTTCGAGGTTGAACTCGGTCGAGTTGGCATCGGCCATATTGGCCACGTGGCGGGCAAATTCGATCACGGCCAGCTGCATGCCCAGGCAGATGCCCAGGTACGGGATCTTGTTCTCGCGCGCGTACTGGATCGCGCGGATCTTGCCTTCGGTGCCGCGCTTGCCGAAGCCGCCCGGCACCAGGATGGCGTCCAGCGGGGTCAGCACTTCGAGGTGGCCCGATTCCAGTTCCTCGGAATCGATGTACTCGATATTGACGCGCGTGGCGGTGTGCATGCCGGCGTGGCGCAGCGCCTCGATCAGCGACTTGTACGACTCGGTCAGGTCGACGTACTTGCCGACCATGCCGATGGTGATTTCGTGCTCGGGATTTTCCTGCGCGTTGACCAGCTTCTGCCACATCGACAGGTCGGCCGGCCGCGGGTCCAGGCGCAGCTCCTCGCAGATCAGGCGGTCGAGGCCCTGCTCGTTGAGCATCTGCGGGATCTTGTAGATGCTGTCCGCGTCCCACACCGAGATCACGGCGTCCTGCGGGATATTGGCGAACAGCGAGATCTTGGCGCGCTCGTCGTCCGGGATCGGGCGGTCGGCGCGGCACAGCAGCGCGGTCGGCGAAATGCCGATTTCACGCAGCTTCTGCACCGAGTGCTGGGTCGGCTTGGTCTTCAGTTCGCCGGCGCTGGCAATGAACGGCACCAGCGTCAGGTGCACGAAGGCGGCATGGTTGCGGCCCATGCGCAGGCTCATCTGGCGCGCGGCTTCCAGGAACGGCAGCGATTCGATGTCACCCACGGTGCCGCCGATTTCCACCAGCGCCACGTCGGCCTTGCCGTCGTGCGAGGCAGCGGCGCCCTTCTCGATGAAGGCCTGGATCTCGTTGGTGATATGCGGGATCACCTGCACGGTCTTGCCCAGGTACTCGCCGCGGCGCTCCTTGCGGATCACCGATTCGTAGATCTGGCCGGTGGTGAAGTTGTTCGACTTGCGCATCTTGGCCGAGACGAAACGCTCGTAGTGGCCGAGATCGAGGTCGGTTTCCGCACCGTCTTCCGTGACAAACACCTCGCCATGCTGGAAGGGGCTCATCGTGCCGGGATCGACGTTGATGTAGGGATCTAGCTTGAGGAGGGTGACTTTGAGGCCGCGCGACTCAAGAATGGCCGCGAGCGAGGCAGCAGCGATGCCCTTGCCGAGAGAAGAGACGACGCCACCGGTGACGAAGACGAATTTGGTCATAAACCGAGCTTGCCGGGGAAATCGGGATTATACATGAGAGCCCGATCTCCGCCGACCCGGAAATTGTGACAACGCCGCCCGCCAGCGCCGGTGCGCGCGTGGCTTGCCGGGGCATTCCAGCGTCCGGCGGCAGCGCTGCGGCGCATGCGCCGCATGCCCGCTCAGCGCCTGTTCAGCGCCTGTTCAGCGCCCGCCGCGCATCGCTCCGATCAGGTCGCGCACCAGTTGCGCCGTTTCCTGCGGCCGCTCCATCGGGTACAAATGGCCGCCCTCGATAAAGCGCAGGTTTTCGCCCACCAGCTTGCGGGTCGCCGCGAGGCCGCATTGGCGCACCTCGCGCGAGCGCGTGCCGGCGACGAAGCCGACCGGCACCGGCGCGCCCCGCCTGAGCTTGCGTCCCAGGCTGGTCGGCAGCGTGCGGTAGATCCAGTACTCGACCTCGCGGTCGAAGCGCAGGCGCCGCTCGTTGTCCTTGCCGGTCGGCTCGGTGCCGTGGAGCGCATAGTCGCGCAGCACCTCCTGGTCCCACACGGCAAAATTCGGCTTGCCGCGGAAGTGCTGCCACACGGCCTCGGCATCGGGCCAGTGCGTGCGCCGGTTCTTCGTCACCGCCGCCGGACCGGGCTTTTCGTCGATGCCGAGCACCTGCGCCGTCTTCAGCAGCGAGGCGCGCCAGCCGTCAATGATCGGCGAATCCAGCATCACCACGCCGCGCACCCATTCGGGCCGGCGCAGCGCCGCCATCATCGACAGGAAGCCGCCCAGCGAATGGCCCACCAGCCAGACCGGCTCGCGGTACTGGCGCCCCACTTCCTCGAGCAGTTCTTCCACCAGGTGTGGCCACCCGCGCGTGACCGGAAACTGGGGCCGGTGGCCGTAACGGTCCACGGCGCGGAATTCGAATTCGCCGTCCAGTTCGCCGAACAGCTTGCGGTACGTCGTGACCGGAAAGCCGTTGGCATGCGAAAAATGGATGATCTCGCGCATCGCCGCCCCGCCCCTCATTCCTGGGTGCGGGAGGGATTGCGCCTGGCGCGCACGGGCTGCCCCCAGCAGTCGCCCTCGCCACTGCGTGCGAGCGGGAAATCGGCCTGCTGGGCCGGATCCCATTCGGGATTGTGGATTTCGCCGAACACCTGCCGCAGCCGGTGGCCCCAGGTATCGCGGATCATGCGGAAATAGGCGTTGCGTTCATCGATGTTGACGAAACGTGTCACGCGCAGCGAATCCGCCTCGTAGACCAGCAGGTCCAGCGGCAAACCCACCGAAATATTCGACTTCAGCGTCGAATCCATCGAGATCAGCGCGCATTTTGCCCCCTCGGCCAGCGGCAACGAAGGATGCACGACGCGGTCGATGATGGGCTTGCCGTACTTGGCCTCGCCGATCTGGAAATAACAGTTTTCCGGGGTGGCTTCGACGAAGTTGCCGGCAGCATAGATGTTGAACAGCCGCACCCGCTCGCCCCGGACCTGGCCGCCGAAGATCAGGCTGACATTGAATTCGATGCCGGCATCGCGCAGCGCGTGCGCGTCGCGCTTGTGCACCTGGCGCACCGCGTCGCCGACGATGGAGGCGGCCTCGAACATGTCGCGCGCATTCCACAGCGAGCGCTTGTCGTCATGGTTCTCGGCCAGGATCTGCCGCACCGACTGGCTGATGGCGAGATTGCCCGCGGTCATCAGCACCATGACGCGGTCGCCGGGTTCTTCGAACACCGTCATCTTGCGTGCCGTCGAGATGGCGTCCACGCCGGCGTTGGTGCGGGAGTCGGACAGGAATACCAGGCCGGCGTCGAGCCGCATGGCTACACAATACGTCATGGTCTTGTTGTGGTGTTCTTGCCGGGCGGCCGGGAGTGGCCGGGCCGGAGGCCTGCAGTAACCGGGATTCTAGCGCCGCTGCCGCCTTGATGTGCCGATATGGAGTGCCGCACCTAACTCGCATCTCCGCGCGAGCCAGTGTCTCAGCCCTGGTCCGGAAGTGGCGTGATGCTGACATTGACTTCAAGCGTCTCGCCGGCGCCCCCCTTCAGGATGCCCCGGACCGGTGCAGCGGATTGGTAATCACGCCCCACCGCAAGGCGCACGTGGCGCTCGTCGGTCACGCAGCCGTGGGTGATATCGAGGCTGCACCAGATCTCGCGCTCGGGATCCAGGCAGACGTCTGCCCATGCATGGCTGGCCAGATCGGTGGCCACCGCATCATAGAAGTATCCACTCACATAGCGCGCAGGGATACCCAGGGCCCGGCACGCGGCCACCATCACTTGCGCCTGGTCCTGGCAAACGCCACTACCCAGGCTGAAGGCCTCGGCGGCGGAGGTGCCGACGTCGGTGGTGTTGGGCTTGTAGCGTACGCGCTCGCCGATGGCCTGCGCCAGCGCCAGCAGCGCGGGGATCTCGTGGCCCGAGGCCAGGAACGGCGCGGCAAAGGCCTGCATCTCGGGCGGCGCCGTGGTCAGCGGCGTGCTGCCAAGGAAGTACAGCGGCGACACCCGCGATTCGCCTGGCGGCGGCGCATCGCAGAAAGCATGGTGCCCATCGCGGTCAAGGTCGCCGTGTGGCGGCAGCACTTCCACTTCGCCGCTGGCTTCGATGGCGATGGTGTCCGCCGGGCCCGCCACGGTGAAGTTGTGCACGATGTTGCCGAAGCCATCGCGCGCCGCCGACGGGTTGCCCGGCGTGCTCAGCCGCCAGCTGTGCACGGTCTGCAGCGGGCCCGAGCGCGGCTCGAGCCGCAGCTCGTGCACGCTGCGGCGCACGGGCTCGGCATAGCGGTAGACGGTATGGTGATGGATCTTGTATTTCACGGTATCAGGGCACGACGCGGCGGCCACAGCACATGGCCGCCGGCGTGCCCATGTCAGGCCGCCTGCAGCGGCACCAGGAAGTCCCGGCTGATGCCGTTGCCGAGATCGCCGATGCGCTCCAGAAAGCTGGTCAGGTACGCGTGCAGGCCGACGGCAAAGATATCGTCGATGCGCGCGTACTTCAGGTCGGCGTGGAGTTTACCAGCCTGCCGCTCGGTCTCCGCCGACTGCTGGTTGCGCACCATGGCCAGGATCGTCACCACCTCGTCCATGCTCGACACCAGCGAGCGCGGCATGTCGGGGCGCAGCACCAGCAGTTCGGCCACGCGCTGCGGCGTGACCACCGCGCGATAGACCTTGCGGTAGACCTCGAAGCCGGACACCGAGCGCAGCACCGCGGCCCAGTGGTAGAAATCGTTCTGCTCGCGGTTGGGATTGCTGTCGTCGCTGCCCGAGGCCTGGAACTTGACGTCGAGGATTCGCGCGGTATTGTCGGCGCGCTCCAGGAAGGTGCCCAGCCGCATGAAGTGGAAGGCATCGTCCTTGAGCATGGTGCCGAACTGCACGCCGCGCGCCAGGTGCGAGCGGAACTTGACCCATTCAAAAAATCGCGACGGGTCTTCCCTGAGCACGCCGTCGGCGATCATGCGCTGCACGTCGAGCCAGGTGGTGTTGACGGTTTCCCAGACTTCGGTGGTCAGCGAGCCGCGCACCGCGCGCGCGTTCTCGCGGGCCGCGCGCAGGCAACTCATGATCGACGACACATTGGTCATGTCGCGCACCATGAAATCGATCACGTCGTCGCGCGACAGCAAGCCGTACTTGTGGTCGAAGGCCTGCGTCAGCTCGGAGATATCCAGCATGGCCCACCAGCCCTGCTCGGCCACCTCGGCCGATTGCGGCAGCAGCGAGGTCTGGTAGTTGACGTCGAGCATGCGCGCGGTGTTTTCCGCGCGCTCGGTGTAGCGGGCCATCCAGAACAGGTGGTCGGCGGTACGGCTCAGCATGTGGGCTCTCCTCGCATGGCGGCGGCGGGGTTGTTGCCGGTGTTGATTGCGTGATGGGGTGTCGTCGTCATCGTTCCAGCACCCAGGTGTCCTTGGTGCCGCCTCCTTGCGAGGAATTGACCACCAGCGAGCCCTCGCGCAGCGCCACGCGCGTCAGCCCGCCGGGCACCATGCGCACCTCCTTGCCCGACAGCACGAACGGGCGCAGGTCGATATGGCGCGGGGCGATGCCCGACTCCACATAGGTCGGGCAGGTCGACAGCGCCAGCGTCGGCTGCGCGATGTACTGCTCGGGCCTGGACTTGACCACCTCGCGGAAGGCATCGATCTCGGCGCGCGTCGCGGCCGGTCCCACCAGCATGCCGTAGCCGCCCGCGCCGTGGGTTTCCTTGACCACCAGTTCGTCCATATGCTCGAGCACGTACTGCAGGTCGTCGGGACGCCGGCACATGTACGTGGGTACATTATTGAGGATGACCTCCTCGCCGAGGTAGAAGCGGATCATGTCGGGCACGTACGGATAGATCGACTTGTCGTCCGCCACGCCGGTGCCGATCGCATTGCAGATGGTCACGTTGCCGGCACGGTAGACCGACAGCAGCCCGGCCGCGCCCAGCGCGGAATCGTGCCGGAACACCAGCGGGTCGAGGAAGTCGTCGTCGACGCGCCGGTAGATCACGTCGATGCGCTGCGGCCCCTGCGTGGTACGCATGAACAGGTGGTCGTCCTCGACGAACAGATCGCTGCCTTCGACCAGTTCAACGCCCATCTGCTGCGCCAGGAAGGCGTGCTCGAAGTACGCCGAGTTGTACATGCCCGGGGTCAGCACCACCACCGTGGGATCGGCGATCGCCTGCGGCGACACGCCGCGCAGCATGTCGAGCAGCAGGTCCGGATAGTGCGCCACCGGCGCAACGCGGTTGCGCGCGAACAGGTCCGGGAACAGCCGCATCATCATCTTGCGGTTCTCGAGCATGTACGACACGCCGGAGGGCACGCGCAGGTTGTCTTCCAGCACGTAGAACTCGCCCTCGCCGGCACGCACCACGTCGATGCCGGCGACGTGCGCATAGATGTCGTGCGGTACGTTGACGCCAAGCATCTCCGGCCGGTACTGGGCGTTGTTGTAGATCTGGTCGGGCGGGATCACGCCGGCGCGGATGATGTCCTGGCCGTGGTAGATGTCGTGGATGAACCGGTTCAGCGCGGCCACGCGCTGGCGCAGGCCTTTTTCCAGCAGCGCCCATTCGCTGGCCGGGAAAATGCGCGGGATCACGTCGAAGGGGATGGTGCGCTCGGTGCCGCTGTTGGCCTCGTCCTTGTCGCCATAGACGGCAAAGGTAATGCCCACGCGCCGGAAGATCAGGTCCGCCTCGGCTCGCTTGTTGTCCATGGTGCTGCCGGACTGCCGCGCCAGCCAGTCAGCGAAATGCCGGTAATGCGGGCGTACCGCCCCGTCGGGCAATGCCTGCCCTGCCTGGATGACCGTGGGCGCCCCGTCGGCGCGCCAGTCCAGCATCTCGTCGAAAAACCGCCCCGCCATGATGGCCGTTCCTCCATGTAGTGGGCGTCGGGTGCTGCCACTGCCCCGCATCCGGCCGCCCTGGTTTGACCTGGCTGTCCTGCCACAAGCCCGCCGCGCGTTGTTCGGGATGGTCTCCGATGGCATTGGCGCGGCGATGCTGTCGAGTCACTGGCCCTTTCAGCATACCTGTACCGGCGAAAGCCGCAAGCTGGCGGATCGCGGCCGGCACGGAAAGTGAGCTAGCAAGATGTCTGCCAGCGCACGCAAAAACGGCCGCCAGCGTGGCTGGCGGCCGTCATGCGATGGCGCGGTCGATCGCGGGCGGAAGGTTCAGCGAGCGGAAGCCTGCAGGATGGTGTCCACCAGGACTTCTGGCGACTGGCGGATATCGAGCACCAGCGCGTCGCGCGGCGCTTCCAGCGTATCGAACTGGCTCTGCAGCAGCTCGGGATTGAAGAAGTGGTCGGTGCGGGCGGACAGGCGCCCGGCGATCAGTGCGGCATCGCCCTTCATGTGGACGAAGGTCACGCCGCCGTCGGGCGGCGTGAGCCGGTCGCGGTACGCCTGGCGCAGGGCCGAGCAGGTGAACACGTGGGTCCGGCCTTCGGCGCGCGCTGCGTCGATGGCGGCGCGCATCGCCGCCAGCCAGGGCCAGCGGTCTTCGTCGCTCAGCGGGATGCCCGCGTGCATCTTGGCCTTGTTGGCCTCGCTGTGGAACTCGTCCGCGTCATGGAAGCCGCAGCCCAGGCGCTGTGCCAGCAACTGGCCGACCGTGGTCTTGCCGCTGCCGGAAACGCCCATCAGGATATAGATCATGTCTGCTCCGTCGGTCTTGGTATCGTCTTGCTGTCGTGAGGCAGGTGCGTAAGGCTATTGTGCGACGGTTTGCGCCGCCACGGCGGCGGCGGATGCGACTGGCGCGGCGCCGGCATCCGCTTCGGACAGGTCGAGTGCGCTGCCCCCCTCTTCCGCGATGCGCGCATGGCGCCGGAACGCGCCGAACAGGCCGCGCCCGAGGCTGAACCGGGCAAAATCGTCGGCCGGGGCCACCGCCGGCGCGCGCGCCGCGAACTCGCCCTCGTCGCCCAGCCATTGCAGCACGCCTGCCACCGCGTCGACGCGGATGCGGTCGCCGTCGCGCACGCGGGCCAGCGCGCCGCCGGCCAGTGCTTCCGGGCCGACGTGGATCACCGCGGGCACCTTGCCCGACGCGCCCGACATGCGGCCGTCGGTCACCAGCGCCACCTTGTGGCCGGCGTCCTGCAGCGCGCCCAGCACCGGCGTCAGGCGATGCAGCTCGGGCATGCCGTTGGCGTTCGGCCCCTGGAAGCGGACCACGGCGACCAGGTCGCCATTCAGTTCGCCGGCGTCGAACGCCGCCTGCAGCGCTTCCTGGGCATCGAAGACGCGCACCGGCGCCTCGACCACGCGGTGCTCGGCCGCCACGGCCGAGACCTTGATCACACCGCGGCCCAGGTTGCCCTGCATCAGCCGCAGCCCGCCTTCGGGCGAGAACGGCGCCGCGGCGCTGGCAACGACCTGGGCGTCGCCGCTTGCCGTCGCCCCGTTACGCCATTGCAGCACGCCATCGCGCATCACCGGCTCCTGCGTGTAGCGCGCCAGGCCCGGGCCCGCGACGGTCTGCACGTCCTCATGCAGCAGCCCGGCCTGCAGCAGCTCGCGGATGATCAGCCCGGCGCCGCCGGCCGCATGGAAGTGGTTCACGTCGGCGGAGCCGTTCGGATACACCCGCGCGAGCAGCGGCGTGATGCGCGACAGCTGGTCGAAGTCGTCCCAGTCGATGATGATGCCGGCGGCGCGCGCCATCGCCACCAGGTGGATGGTGTGGTTGGTGGAGCCGCCCGTCGCCAGCAGGCCGACCATGGCGTTGGCCACGGCGCGCTCGTCGACGATGCGCGCCAGCGGCAGGTATTCGCTGCCGCGCGCGCTCAGCGCGATCGCGCGCTGCGCGGCGGCGGCCGTCAGCGCGTCGCGCAGGCCGCTGTCCGGGTGGACGAAGGCCGCGCCGGGCAGGTGCAGGCCCATGATTTCCATCAGGAACTGGTTGCTGTTGGCGGTGCCGTAGAAGGTGCAGGTGCCGGCGCCGTGGTAGGCCTGGCATTCGGCCTCGAGCAGCGCATCGCGGCCGACCTGGCCGGTGGCGTAAAGCTGGCGCACGCGCGCCTTCTCCTTGTTGGACAGGCCGGTGGCCATCGGGCCCGCCGGCACAAACACCACCGGCAGGTGGCCGAACTGCAGCGCGCCCATCAGCAGGCCCGGCACGATCTTGTCGCACACGCCCAGCATCAGCGCCGCATCGAAGGTGTTGTGCGACAACGCGATCGCCGTGCCCATGGCAATCGCATCGCGCGAGAACAGGGATAGCTCCATGCCGGGATTGCCCTGCGTGATGCCATCGCACATCGCCGGCACGCCGCCCGCCACCTGCGCCACGGCCCCCACCGCGCGCGCGGCTTCGCGGATCACGCCGGGATAGCGCTCATACGGCTGGTGGGCCGACAGCATGTCGTTGTACGCGGTGACGATGCCGAGATTGGGCGCATGGTCGACGCGCAGCTTCAGCTTGTCGTTGGCTGGCAGTGCGGCGAAGCCGTGCGCCAGGTTGGCGCAGGACATGCCCCGCAGCGGTCCCAGCTCGGCTTGCGCACGCTCGCAGCGTGCAAGGTAGGCGGCACGGCTGGCGCGGCTGCGGGCAACGATGCGTTCGGTGACGGCCAACAGCTCGGCATGGACGGCAATGGGCATGGCGGAGACGTTCCTTTTGTCGGGGCGTAGCACCAAAACGGCGCGATCGCATGTAGATTTTCTACATTATTACCGATTGCAATGCCGCCGTCGACTGGATCATGCATCACAATGGCGCTCAATCTTGCTCGCTTTCCCACATCACGGGCAAACCCTGACAGCCAGGCAAGCACGATTTCGGGCACGATGCCGCGTCAACGGATGTAGAATCTCTACATTAGAGATCCCGAACAACCTGATATCCGCCCGCCGCCATGCGCGACCGAATCCTTGCCGTCTACGACACGCTCCGCCCCTCCGAACGCCGACTGGCGGACTACGTCGCCGAGCACGGCGCCGCCGTGATCCGCCTGTCGATGCCCGAACTGGCCGAGCGCGCAGGCGTGTCGCAGCCCACCATCGCACGCTTCTGCGCCGCGCTGGGCTACGACGGCTTCCGCGAATTCAAGCTGCAGTTCGCGCAGAACGTCGGCGGCGGCATGCCCTTCGTGCACCAGGACGTGGAGGCCCACGACCGACCCGCCGACATCGCCGGCAAGGTGTTCGACCGCACCATCGCCACGCTGATGAGCGTGCGCAACGCGCTGTCGGCCGACCAGATCGAACACGGCATCCACCTGCTGGCGCGCGCGCGCCGCATCGAGTTCTACGGCTGCGGCAATTCCGGCATCGTCGCGCTCGACATCCAGCACAAGTTCTTCCGCCTCGGCATGCCGACCGTCGCCTACTCCGACCCGCATGTCTTCAGCATGTCCGCCGCACTGCTCGGCGCCGGCGACGTGGCGGTGCTGGTGTCCAACAGCGGCCGCACCTGGGACATGCTGACCGCCGCCACGCTGGCGCGCAGCAGCGGCGCCAGCGTGCTGGCGATCACCCACAGCGGCTCGCCGCTGGCCAGGCTGGCCGACGTCTGCGTGTTTTCCGACGTCGAGGAAGACAGCGAGGTCTATACGCCGATGACCTCCCGCATCAGTCACCTTGTGCTTGGCGACGTGCTGGCCGCAGGGGTGGCGCTGGAGCGCGCGGAATCGGTCGCCGCCGGCCTGCAGCGCGCCAAGGCCCACCTGCGCGAACGCCGCATCGCGGGCGCCGAACCGGCACGCACGCTGCCGCCGGCCCGAGGCCGCGCCACGGCCCAGCCGGATGCCGGGGACGTGAAGCCGGCCCCGGCGGCCACCCGCACGCGACGCCGCAAGCCTGGCTAGCGCGGCGCATCCGGCCGGTCGCGCCAGTAGCGCGGCTCAGCCTGCCGGAACACCGACAGCGTATAACCCGCCGGCGCGGTGGCCATGGTCACCGCGCCGGTTTCGTCGCTGCGGTAGCGGGCAATGCCGGCGCGCCCATAACGCTCCCACACGTCGGCGCGCGGATGGCGGTAGCGGTTGGCATAGCCCAGCTGGAATACCGCGGCCCCGGGCCGCACCGCTTCCAGCCACGCGACACCGGAAGACGTGCCGCTGCCATGGTGCGCCACCACCATCACGTCGGCATGCAGCGCATCGGGCGACAGCCGGTCGATCAGCGCGCGCTCTTCGGCCACGCCGATATCGCCGGTCAGCAACAGGCGATGCCGCGCGGTCGCCACGCTCAGCACGCAGCTACGGGCGTTGCTGGCGATCGCCGCCTGTTGCGACTGCGATGGCAGCGGATGCAGCACCGTGAAACGCACGCCGTCCCAGTCCCATTGCTGCCCGGCCGCGCAGGGCGCCCAGCCGGATGCTGGCGGCCCAAGCAAGGCATGGTCCGGCGGCGCGCCGGTACTGCGCGCCGCCACGGCCACCGCCGCCGACACGTCCGCCACGCCACCGGCATGGTCCGCGTCTTCATGGCTCACCATCAGCTGGTCGAGCCGGCCGAGGCCCAGGCCGCGCAGCACCGGCACCACCACTTGCGCACCCGCGCTGCCGCCCGATGCATAGGCAGGGCCCGTGTCGTACAGCAACGCATGCGCACGCGTCTGCACCAGCACAGCGGTCCCCTGCCCCACGTCGAGCATCACCGCACGGAACTCGCCATGCGCCACCGGCGGGCCGCGCGCCAATACGAGCGGCAACACCAGCAGGCCGCCATGCAGGCGCACCGCGGCACCGGCGGGCGGCGCCAGCAACAGCGCGATCCCGAGCAAGGCGAGCAGCAACGGCAACGGCCCCGATACCGGCGCCTCCCACATGGCCCACGGCAGACTGGAAAGCCAGCCCAGCAAAGCGGCCAGCCACACCATGGCCTGATGCGCGACGGCCAGCACCGGCGCGGCCAGCGTCGCCGGCACGGCAGCGGCGGCCAGCGACAGCGGCGTCACCAGCAGGCTGACCACCGGGATCGCGATCGCATTGGCGAGCGGCGACACCACCGACACCTGCTGGAACAGCAACAGCGTCAGCGGCACCAGCCCGGCTGTCACCGCCCATTGCGTGCGCGCCGCGGCGGCAAGCGTGGCACACATGCGTTGCCAGCGAGTTTCCGGCGCGCCATGCCCGGACCGGGCAGCGTAGAAAATCACCGCCACCGCGCCAAAAGACAGCCAGAAGCCCGGCGACATCACCGCCCACGGATCCAGCAGCAATGCCGCCAGTGCCGCGCAGGCCAGCACCACCGACGCCGGCGGTGCGCGCCCACTCCATACCGCCAGCGCGGCCACGCATAGCATCGCCACCGTGCGCAACGCGGGCACCTGCATCCCGGCCAGCAGTCCGTATGTCATCGCACCGGCTACCGCCGTCACCAGGGCCGCGTGCCTGGCCGGCAGCCACAGGGGCAGCGGCCGGCGCAGCCTGCGCCCCAGCCCGAACGAATGCCGCCACAGCAGGCCGGCGAACGACCCCGCCATGCCAGCGATCATGGTGATATGCAAGCCTGAAATGCTGACCAGGTGGCTGATGCCGGTACGCCGGAACAACTGCCAGTCTTCCGTATCGATGCCGCGTTGGTCGCCGATCACCAGCGCAATCAGCACCGGGCCATAGCGCGCATCAGCCGGCAACGCCGCGCGCAGGTGATCGCGCACTGCCGCGCGCCACGCTTCGATGCGCCATGCGAGCCGTTCCCGCGTTGCATCCTGGGGCGGACCATGCGCGCGTCGTACGTAACCCGTCGCGCCATAACCCTGCGCCAGCAGCCAATAGGCATAGTCGAAGCCGAAGGGATTGGCCAGTCCGCGCGGGCGCCGCAGGCGTATGGTCAGGGTGTAGCGCTGGCCGGGGTACAGGTCAGGCGGCGCGTCGCGCCAGTGGAGAAGCAGCCGGCCGGGCAACAACCATGGTTCGTCCGGCCCATCCGGTACGGTCTTCCCGACGGTGAAGGCAAAGCGGACGCCGCCCGCTGATTCCGACGGCAATCCGGAAACCACACCCTGCACGTCGAAATCGCGCGATTCGAGCGATGCAGGCAACCACTCCCGCAAGCGCATATCGGCGCGCCATGCCGCCCAGCAGAACGCGGCGCCAACGGCCACCGCGGCCACGGCGGCCAGCACCAGTCCGCGCCATGCGGCACGCAGGGCCCTGCCACGCAGCAGCATCGCGATGCCCGCCAGCGCCAGGCCGGCAGCGGCCATGCGCACGACGTCCTGCCGCGGCAGCGTTGCCTGCTGCTGCAGCACCCAGCATCCCGCGACGAACGCCAACACGACCACGCGCACGGCACCTCCCCGGCTGATTGCACACAGCCAGAGTTGTAACCGCGCGACGCGGCGAAAAGCTTGTCAGCCTGTCAGGAAGTCGTGGAAGTTGTGTGTCCGGCCGGCGCCATGGTCCCGGCGAACGCAGCCAGCCGCGGCAGTGCCTCGACCGCATTGCGCCAGGTTGCCTGCGCCAGCGCCGCGGCATCGATGCCGCGCAGCTCGCCCAGCACGCGCGCCACGCCGGCGACTTCGGCGGGGGTGTTGCGCACCTTGTGCTGCTCGCCGAACTGGTCATCGGCAAGCCACGCGGGTGCGATATCGGGAGCGTCGGTTTCCAGCACCAGCGCCTCCAGCGGCATGTCCGTAGCCAGCCGGCGGATCTGGCGCGCGCGGCTGAAGGTCAGGTTGCCGCCGAAGCCGAGCTTGAGGCCCTGCTCGACAAAGCGCCGCGCCTGCTCATGGCTGCCGTTGAACGCATGGGCGATGCCGCGCTTCACGCCCAGCTTGCGCAACTGCGCGCCGACCTGGTCCTGCGACTTGCGCACATGCAGCAGCACCGGCAGGTCGAATTCGCGCGCGATCTTCAGCTGTTCGGCATAGAGCCAGGCCTGGTGATGGCTATCGAGACCGGCGACAAAGAAATCGAGCCCGATCTCGCCGATGCCGACGAAACGCGGATCGCCCATGCTGGCCGCCACCTCGCGCCGCAGCGCATCGATATCGGCCTGCCCGGTACCGGCCGAACAGAGCGGATGGATGCCGAGCGCATAGACACAGCGCGCGTCCTCGTGCGCCAGCGTGCGCACCGCCTCGAAATTCCACACCGCCACCGCCGGCACCACGATGCCGCGTACGCCGGCGGCCTCGGCCGCGTCGGCGACCTGGCGCCGGTCAGCGTCGAATTCACGCGCGTCGAGATGGCAGTGGGTGTCGATCCACATGGTGGAGTGCCGCGGCTTGCCCTAGCGTTCCTGGTGCAGGTGGCCGTCGCGCAGCCGCAGCACGCGGTCGCAGCGGCCCGCCAGGTCGAGGTCGTGGGTGACGATGACGAAACTGGTGCCGAGCGTGCGCGACAGCTCCAGCATCAGATCGTAGACGCCGCCGGCGGTATGGTCGTCGAGGTTGCCGGTGGGTTCGTCGGCCAGCACGCAGGCAGGCTGCCCCACCAGCGCGCGCGCGATCGCCACGCGCTGGCGCTCGCCGCCGGACAGCTCGCCCGGCCGGTGTCTGGAGCGGCCGCCCAGCCCCACGCGTTCCAGCATGGCCTGCGCCGTGCCGCGCGCATCGTGCTGCGTCAGGCCGCGGATGCGCATCGGCATCGCCACGTTGTCGAGCGCGGTGAATTCCGGCAGCAGGTGGTGGAACTGGTAGACAAAGCCCAGCGAGCGGTTGCGCACCACGTTGCGCTCGCGCTCGCGCAGCGCCGTGAACGGCTTGCCGAGCAGCGCAACGCGGCCCGAGTCGGGATTGTCGAGCCCGCCCAGCACATGCAGCAGCGTGCTCTTGCCCGAGCCGGACGCGCCGACGATGGCAACCTTCTCGCCGGCATTGACGCGCACGTCCACGCCGCGCAGCACTTCGACATCGAGCCCGCCCTGGCGAAAGCGCTTGGTCAGGCCCTCCGCCACCAGCACCGGCGAACCGGCACCCGGCTGGCCCGCCGCGTTGGCGGCGGTATCCGCTTGCAGCACGGCTTCACTCATAGCGCAGCGCCTCCGCGGGGTTGACGCGGGCGGCACGCCAGCTGGGGTAGAGCGTGGCCAGCGTGGCCAGCACGAAAGAGATGATGCCGATGGTGGCGATGTCGTTCACGCGGGGATCCGAGGGCAATTCGCTGATGAAATAGATGTCGCGCGGCAGGAACTGCACGCTCAGCACGCGCTCGATAAACGGCACGATCACGTCGATATTGGTCGCGATCAGCGTACCGCCGCCCACGCCAAGGAGCGTGCCGATAAAGCCGATGGCGATGCCTTGCACGATAAAGATCTTCATGATCGAGCGGGGCTGCGCACCCATGGTGCGCAGGATGGCGATATCGGCCTGCTTGTCGGTCACGGTCATCACCAGCGTCGACACCAGGTTGAATGCCGCCACCGCGATGATCAGCGTCAGGATGATGAACATCATGCGCTTCTCGGTCTGCACCGCGGCGAACCAGTTGCGGTTCTGCTTGGACCAGTCGCGCAGGTAGAGCTCGCCCGACATGGTGCCGGCAAGCTGCTGCGCCACCTGCGGCGCGCGCTGCATGTCCTGCAGCTTCAGCCGCACGCCGGTCGGGCCGCTCAGGCGGAACAGCGTCTCGGCATCGTGCATGTTGACCAGCGCCAGCGCGCTGTCGAACTCGAAGTGGCCCGACGAGAAGATGCCGGTCACGGTGAACTGCTTGAGCCGCGGCAGCACGCCGGCCGGCGTGATGGTGCCCTGCGGCGCGACCAGCGTGACCTTGTCGCCGACCTGCACGCCCATGGCATTGGCCAGCTCGTTGCCCAGCGCGATGCCGAATTCGCCCGGCACCAGCGCGTTCATGCTGCCGGACTTGAACTGGCTGCCGATGTCCGAGACCTTAGGCTCCTGCGACGGCTCGACGCCGCGCAGCAGCACGCCGCGCACGGCATCGTCGCGGGTCAGCATGGCCTGCGCCGCCACATAGGGCGCCGCGCCGGCCACTTCCTTGTTCTGCATCGCCTCGGCCGCGGTGTGCTGCCAGTCGGGCAGCGACGACGGGCCGATGACCTCGATATGCGCCAGCACCGACAGCATGCGGTCGCGCACCTCTTTCTGGAAGCCGTTCATCACCGACAGCACCACGATCAGCGCGGCCACGCCCAGGGCGATCCCGAACATCGAGATCATCGAGATAAACGAAATGAAGGTGTTGCGGCTGGCGCGCTTGCTTGCGCGGGTGTATCGCCAGCCGATCTGCCACTCGTAGGGAAAGTTCAAGAGGATTCCTGTTGTTTCGGGAAATCGCCGCCGCCCTTGCAAGGGGCGCCGGCGGCACTCATGCGAGCCGTGGCGGGCGCCGTCCGCGGGGCTCGGGAGCGGCGCGGGACTGGCATCGGCCAGCCGGAAGTTTACAATCTCGCCACCATGATGACGCACCTGACCCTGATTGTGCCCTTTTCCGTCCCGCCGGGCGCCGGCGACGACGGCCGCGACGACGTCATTCCCGGCGCGCTGCTGCGGCAGTTGGAGCTGCCCGCGCTCGGAAAGTTGCTGACGCGGGCCACGCCCGGCCCGCGCGAGCGGCATGACGACCCGTTCCTGCGCAGCCTGCCGCAGGAACGCTGGCTGGCCGGCAAGACGGGACTGGACACCGGCCGGGTGCCGTCGGCGCCTTATATGCGGCTGGCGGACAGCGGCGCAACCGCCCCGGCCCCGGACGGCCAGGCCTGGGCCTGCCTGCAGCCGGTGCACATCCACGCGGCGCGCGACCACCTGGTGCTGATGCCGCCGGCGCACCTCGGCATCCGTCAGGATGAGGCGGCGGCGCTGCACGCCGCCATCGATCCGCTGCTGCGGGAGTCCGGCATCGCGCTGCAGACGCCGTGCCCGTCGCGCTGGTACCTGCCCGAAGCCGTGTTCGGCCCGCTGGAAGCCACCACGCCGCTGCGCGCGGCCGGGCGCAACATCGATATCTGGATGCAGGCCGGCGAGCGTGCGCGCGACTGGCGCCGGGTACAGAACGAGATCCAGATGACCTGGTTCGACCACCCGGTCAACCAGGCCCGCGAGGCGCGCGGCGAGCTGCCGGTGAACTCGGTCTGGCTGTATGGCGGCGGCGCGCTGCAGGCCGTGCCGCGCCTGGCCGACACGGTACTGAGCGACGACCCGTTCCTGGCCGGGCTGGCGCTGGCCGCCGGCAGCCGCGTGCTGCCGGTGCCGGCGGGACTGGCCGGCGTGGCGGCGCCCGGGGGATCGGTGCTGGCGATGCTGGAACTTGCCGCCGAAGCCCATATCACGGAGGACTGGGGCCTGTGGATCGAGCGCATGCATGCGCTCGATGCCGACTGGTTCGCGCCGGCGCTGGAGGCGCTGGCCGCAGGCGGCATCGACGCCGTGACGCTGGTGCTGGGCGGCGAGAACCATTTTGCCGAGTTCACCGTGACCCGTGCCGACCTGCGCAAGTTCTGGCGCGGCATGGGCCAGCGCGGCGACTGGCGCGCCCTGCTGTCCGATCTCGCCTTCGCCGCCTGAACGTCGCCTTACGTCACCCAACGTTACCCAACGTCGCCCCCCACGCAAGAACAAGACCGCCCTGCCATGACCCGGATCGCCATCCGCACCTTTTCCCCCGAACACGTCACCACGCTGGCCGCCGCCGGCCTGCATCCCACGCTGGCCCGCATCCTGGCCGCGCGCGGCGTGGCCCGCACCGCCGAGCTGGCGACCGACCTGCCTGAACTGGTGCCACCGGGCGCCATGAAAGGCATCGGCCATGCCGCCGCCTACCTCGCCGACGCCATCGCCGCCGGCAAGCGCCTGCTGATCGTCGCCGACTATGACTGCGACGGCGCCACCGCCTGCGCGGTCGGCGTGCGCGGGCTGCGCATGCTGGGCGCGCGGGTCGAGTACATCGTGCCGAACCGCTTCGAGTACGGCTACGGCCTGACGCCGGAAATCGTGGCGCTGGCGGCCAGGCAGCAGCCGGACGTGATCGTCACGGTCGACAACGGCATCGCCAGCGTCGACGGCGTGGCCGCGGCCAATGCGCTGGGGATCGACGTGGTGGTGACCGACCATCACCTGCCGGGCGCCGAACTGCCGGACGCGGCGGTAATCGTCAACCCGAACCAGCCGGGCTGCGAATTCCCGAGCAAGAACCTGGCGGGCGTGGGCGTGATGTTCTACGTGCTGCTGGCGCTGCGCGCCGAGCTGCGCCGGCGCGGCGTCTACACCCAGGCCACACAGCCGCCGCTGCAGACCCTGCTCGACCTGGTGGCGCTGGGCACCGTCGCCGACGTGGTCAAGCTCGACACCAACAACCGCATCCTGGTGGCGCAGGGCCTGCGCCGGATGCGCGCGGGACGCATGCAGCCGGGCGTGGCGGCGCTGTTCCGCGCCGCGGGACGGGAGGCTTCGCGCGCCAATACCTTCGACCTCGGCTTCGGGCTGGGGCCTCGGCTGAACGCGGCCGGCCGGCTGGCGGACATGTCGCTGGGCATTGAATGCCTGCTGACCGACGATGCCAACCGCGCCTGGGAAATCGCGCAGGAACTCGACAGCATGAACCGCGAGCGGCGCGATATCGAGGCCGGCATGCAGCAGGAGGCCCTGCAGATCCTGGAGCAGCCCATGGCCGGTCTTGCCGGCCCGGACCCGTCGGCGCGCTTTACCGTCAGCGTGTTCAACGACACCTGGCACCAGGGCGTGATCGGCATCGTCGCGTCGCGGCTCAAGGACAAGTACCACCGCCCCACCATCACCTTCGCGCCCGGCGATGAAGCCACCATCAAGGGCTCGGGCCGCTCGATCCCGGGCTTCCACCTGCGCGATGCGCTCGACCTGGTGTCCAAGCGCTGCCCCGGCATGATGGTCAAGTTCGGCGGCCATGCCATGGCGGCCGGCCTGACCGTGCGCGCCGAGCGCTTTGCCGAGTTCCAGGAAGCCTTCGAGGCGGTCGGCAAGGAATGGCTGACCGACGACCAGCTCGCGCGCGTGATCGAGACCGACGGCGATATCGAGGACGGGTGCTTCAGCCCGGAATTCGTCACGCTGCTGGAGCAGCAGGTATGGGGCCAGGGCTTCCCCGCCCCGACCTTCTGTGGCGAGTTCGACGTACTGCGCCAGAGCGTGCTCAAGGGCAAGCACCTGAAGCTGCAACTCGGGCGCGGCAGCCAGCGCTTCGATGCGATCTGGTTCAACCACGCGGAATCGCTCGGCGCCAGCGCGCAGGTGGCCTACCGGCTCGACAACAACACCTTCAACGGCGTCACCCGCGTGCAGCTGGTGATCGAGCACGCGCAGTAGCGTGCCGGCCGGGGCATCGGCCCGGCCGGCATTGGCCTAGCCGCGCGCAGGCAGGTAGGCCGCCGGATCGACCGGCTTGCCGTTGGCGCGCACCTCGAAATGCAGTTCGCTGGCGCTGGCGCCCATGCGGCCCACGTCCTGCCCGGCCGCGACCGTGGCGCCCTCGCTGACCAGCGGCTGGTCCAGGTTGCCGTAGACGGTCAGCCAGTCGTCGTTGTGCTTGACGATCACCAGCATGCCGTAGCCGCGCAGGTTGCCCACATGGATGGCCCGGCCGGACGCGGCGGCGCGCACCGTGCCGTTGGCCGGCACGGCAATGGTCAGGCCCTTGCTGGCGGGCGGCGAGTAGCGCGCGGTGACGCGGCCATCGGCCGGCCATTGCAGGCGGATGCTGCTGGCGGGCGGCCTTGACGCGCCGCTGTCGGCACGCGGGGTATCGGTGACGGCCTGGCCGGTGCCGGTCGAGGCCGCGGCGCTGCCGCCAGGCGGCCGCACGCGGATCAGCTGGCCCACCTCGATCTGGCTGGGGCTGGTGATGTCGCGGTTCCAGCGGGTCAGGTCGCGCACGGTGCGGCCGTGCTTGCGGGCGATCGAATAGAGCGTATCGCCCCGCTCCACGCGGTAATAGCCATCCGGCACGGGGCCGCCGGTGGTGCCGCACCCGGCCGCGAGCGCGGCGGCCGTGGCGGCCAGCAGCAGGCCCAGCGCGCGGCGCCGGCCTGGCTCGATGTCATGTCTGGTTTTCGTCATGCGTCCCTGTTTGTCTTCATGCCGGGGGCGGCTTGCGAATGCGTATTATCGCCGCGTGCGCTGCCCGGCACCGCCGGATAGACCATCGCATGGCCTTTCCGTTCGCCGCTCGGCACGCCTGGGCCGCCGCAAATGCCCGAATCCGCGACCGATCCCGGGCACCGATCCGCTATAATTCAAGGTTTTCGAAGCGCAGGAACATCATGGAAGCAGAACGCCTCAACGCCATCTCCGGTGCCATCTCCGATCTCCGTTCCCGGACGGAAGATCTACGGGGGTATCTTTGACTACGATGTCAAAGTAGGAAGGCTGGACGAAGTCAACGGCCTGCTGGAAGACCCGGACGTCTGGAACAACCCCAAGCGTGCCCAGGATCTCGGCAAGGAAAAGAAGAGCCTCGAGGGCGTCGTAGGCGTCCTGGGCAAGCTTACGGACGACCTTGGCGGCGCCGAGGAGCTGTTCGAGCTCGCCAGGGAAGAAGGCGACGACGAGACGCTGGCAGCGATCGAGGCCGACGTCAAGGGCTTCGAGGAGATCGTCGCGGACATGGAATTCCGCCGCATGTTCTCCGGCGAGATGGACCAGGCCAACGCCTTCATCGACATCCAGGCCGGCGCCGGCGGCACCGAAGCGTGCGACTGGGCCTCGATGCTGCTGCGCCAGTACCTGAAGTACTGCGAACGCAAGGGCTTCAAGGCCGAGGTGCTGGAAGAGTCCGAAGGCGACGTGGCCGGCATCAAGAGCGCGACCATCAAGATCGAGGGCGAGTACGCCTTCGGCTACCTGCGTACCGAGACCGGCGTGCACCGGCTGGTGCGCAAGTCGCCGTTCGATTCGTCGGGCGGGCGCCATACCTCGTTCTCGTCGGTGTTCGTCTACCCCGAGGTGGACGACTCGTTCGAAGTGGAAGTCAACCCGGCTGACCTGCGCGTGGATACCTACCGCGCCTCGGGCGCCGGCGGCCAGCACATCAACAAGACCGACTCGGCCGTGCGGATCACGCACATCCCGACCGGCATCGTGGTGCAGTGCCAGAACGACCGCTCGCAGCACCGCAACCGTGCCGAGGCCATGTCGATGCTGAAGTCGCGCCTGTACGAGCACGAGATGCGCAAGCGCCAGGCCGAGGCCGACAAGCTCGAAGCCGGCAAGACCGACGTGGGCTGGGGCCACCAGATCCGCTCCTACGTGCTGGACCAGAGCCGCATCAAGGACCTGCGCACCAACGTGGAAATGTCCAACACCCAGAAGGTGCTGGACGGCGACCTGGACCCGTTCATCGAGGCCAGCCTCAAGCAGGGACTGTAAGGCCGTATAAAGCCGCACAGGGCCGCCCGCGGCGGCACAGCAACATCACCGCAATCGCTGGATCATCGCTGTACCGCCGCACGCGCCACACCGGCGCGGCGGCCTTTCCGACCGGGGCACCATGAGCGAAGCCAATCACCTCTACATCATCACCGGCGCCTCGCGCGGGCTGGGCGCGGCACTGACCAACGCGCTGCTCGTGCCGGGCAACCGCCTGATCTGCGTCGCGCGCAGCCGCAACAACGAGCTGGAGCGCATCGCCACCATGAGCGGCGTGCCGGTGGCCTGGCACCTGCAGGACCTGTCCCAGGCCGGCCCCGCGGCCACCTGGCTGGCCAGCGTGATCGATACCCTCGACCAGCCGCCGGCCAGCGCCACGCTGATCCTGAACGCCGGCGTGGTCGAGCCGATCGGCCCGGTCTCGCGCCTGCAGGAAAGCACGCTGGTGCCGCACCTGCTGACCAACCTGGCGGCGCCGATGACGATGACCGCGGCGTTCCTGGAGCGCACCGAGAAGTTCGACTGCCCGCGCAAGGTGCTGGCGATCTCTTCCGGCGCGGCGCGCCGCCCGATCGAGGGCTGGAGCGCCTACTGCGCCGGCAAGGCGGGCCTGGACATGTTCATGCGCTCGGTCAACGCCGAGTATGCGCAGGCACCGGCACCGCGCACCGTGCGCGCGGTGGCGCTGGCGCCGGGCGTGATCGATACCGGCATGCAGGACGTGATCCGCAACGCCGACTTTGCCCAGGTGCAGCGCTTCCGCGACCTGAAGGCGAACGAGCAGCTCGCTTCCGCCGAGGAAACCGCGGGCCGCATCGTCGCCTACCTGCACCGCCCGGATTTCGGCAGCACCGAGCTGGACGATCTCCGCAATTACTGAAGCCATACTGAACCCGCGCGCGGCCCGCCGCGCGCGACGCCACAAGACATCATGACCGAACCGAA
Organism: Cupriavidus oxalaticus; assembly: GCF_016894385.1. Taxonomy (NCBI): domain Bacteria; kingdom Pseudomonadati; phylum Pseudomonadota; class Betaproteobacteria; order Burkholderiales; family Burkholderiaceae; genus Cupriavidus; species Cupriavidus oxalaticus. Next base: position 1,112,659 of record NZ_CP069812.1, on the reverse strand, counting down.
TCACGCCCAGGCCAAGTCGCAGGCCAAGCCGGCCACCGCGGACACGCCCGCCGCCGACGAGAACAAGATCATCGCGGAGCGGCGCGAGAAACTGGCCGCGCTGCGCCAGCAAGGCGTGGCCTTCCCCAACGATTTCCGTCCCACCCACCAGGCCGCCGCGCTGCACGCGCAATACGGCGAGACCGACCAGGCCGCGCTCGAAGCCAGCCCGGTCGAAGTCGCGATCGCCGGCCGCATGATGCTCAAGCGCGTGATGGGCAAGGCCAGCTTCGCCACCGTGCAGGACGGCAGCGGCCAGATCCAGTTCTACATCACCCGCGACAGGGTCGGCGAAGAGGTCTACGCCGCCTTCAAGCACTGGGACCTGGGCGACATCATCAGCGCCCGCGGCGAGCTGTTCCGCACCAACAAGGGCGAGCTGTCGGTGCAGGTGCGCGAGCTGCGCCTGCTGTCCAAGTCGCTGCGCCCGCTGCCGGACAAGTTCCACGGCCTGGCCGACCAGGAAATGAAGTACCGCCAGCGCTATGTCGACCTGATCGTGTCGCCGGAGACGCGCAACACCTTCCGCGCCCGCACCAACGCGATCTCGTCGCTGCGCCGCCATATGGCCGACGCCGGCTTCATGGAAGTGGAAACGCCGATGCTGCACCCGATCCCGGGCGGCGCCGCGGCCAAGCCGTTCATCACGCACCATAATGCGCTGGACATGCAGATGTTCATGCGCATCGCGCCCGAGCTGTACCTGAAGCGCCTGGTCGTCGGCGGCTTCGAGCGCGTGTTCGAGATCAACCGCAACTTCCGCAACGAGGGGGTGAGCCCGCGCCACAATCCCGAGTTCACCATGATGGAGTTCTACGCGGCCTACACGGACTACCGCTGGCTGATGGACTTCACCGAAGACCTGATCCGCAAGGCCGCGATCGACGCGCGCGGCAGCGCCGTGCTGACCTACCAGGAGCGCGAGCTCGACCTGTCGAAGCCATTCCACCGCCTGACCATCTGCCAGGCGATCCAGAAATTCGCGCCGCAGTACACCGACGCGCAACTGGCCGATGCCGAGTTCCTGCGCGCCGAGCTGAAGAAGTTCGGCGTCAACACCAACGCGCCGCAGTTCCTCAACGCCGGCCTGGGCACACTGCAACTGGTGCTGTTCGAGGAAACCGCCGAGAGCCAGCTGTGGGAGCCGACCTTCATCGTCGACTACCCGGTCGAGGTCTCGCCGCTGGCGCGCGCCTCCGACACGGTGCCGGGCATCACCGAGCGTTTCGAGCTGTTCATCACCGGCCGCGAGATCGCCAACGGCTTCTCGGAGCTGAACGATGCCGAGGACCAGGCCGACCGCTTCCGCAAGCAGGTCGAGCAGAAGGATGCGGGCGACGAAGAGGCGATGTATTTCGATGCGGACTATATCCGCGCGCTGGAATACGGCATGCCTCCGACGGGCGGCTGCGGTATCGGCATTGACCGGCTGGTGATGCTGCTGACGGATAGCCCGAATATCCGCGACGTCATCCTGTTCCCGCACCTGCGCAAGGAAGACTGACGGTTTGCTCCCCTCTCCCGCAAGCGGGAGAGGGAGCACACCAGCAGTCGATCAAGGCTGCGTCGCAGCCCCAAGGCAAAAGGCCGGCATCACGCCGGCCTTTTGCCTTGTCCCGATACGGAAACCCTATTCCGCTTCCTGGATCCACGCCTGCTGGATCGCCTCCAGGATCTTCTCGCCCGAACGCGCCGGGTCGTCGGCAAAGCCGTCGAGTTCCAGCACCCAGCTGCGCAACTCGGTAAAGCGCACGCCGGCCGGGTCGACGTCGGGGTACTTGTCGTACAGCGCGGCGGCGATGTCGTAGGTATCGGTCCACTTCATGGGTTCGTTCTCCGCTGAGATCTGTGCCGGCGGCTCAGTGGCCTTCCTTGGCGTGGTTGATGGTGTACTTGGGAATCTCGACGGTCAGGTCGTCCTCGTCGACGATGGCCTGGCACGACAGCCGCGAATTCGGCTCCAGCCCCCAGGCTTTGTCGAGCAGGTCTTCTTCCTTCTCTTCCGCCTCGTTGAGCGAGTCGAAACCTTCGCGCACGATCACGTGGCAAGTGGTGCAGGCGCACGATTTCTCGCACGCGTGTTCGAGATCGATACCGTGGGAAAGCAGCGAATCGAGGACGCTGACGCCCTTCTCGGCCTCGATCACCTTCCCTTCCGGGCAATATTCGACGTGGGGCAAAACAATGATCTGTGGCATGTCGTTTCCTGGGGTCTGTAATGCGGTGCAGGCGCGGTGATCAGCCCAGTTCCTGCACATTGCGCCCGGCCAGCGCGCTCTTGATCGAGCGGTCCATGCGGCGGGCGGCGAATTCATCGGTGCCGTGCGACAGTTTTTCCACCGCGGCGCGGATCGCCAGGTGGTCTTCACCCCTGGCGATCTCGCGCACGCCGGCGATCAGCGCTTCGACCTGTGCGCGCTCCTCGGCCGACAGCAAGTCGCCATCGGTCTGCAGCGCACGCTCGGTGGCCTCGACCAGGCGGTCGGCCTCGACACGTTCCTCGGCCAGCGCACGGCTCTTCATGTCGTGCTCGGCCTCGCGGAAGCTGTCCTGCAGCATGCGCGCGATATCGTCGTCGGCCAGACCATACGACGGCTTGACCGTCACCGAGGCTTCCACGCCCGAATGCGTCTCGCGCGCGGTCACGGACAGCAGGCCGTCGGCATCGACCTGGTAGGTCACGCGAATGCGCGCCGCGCCGGCCACCATCGGCGGGATGCCGCGCAGCTCGAAGCGCGCCAGCGAGCGGCAGTCGCTGGCCAGCTCGCGCTCGCCCTGCAGCACGTGGATCGCCATCGCGGTCTGGCCGTCCTTGAAGGTGGTGAATTCCTGCGCGCGCGCCACCGGAATGGTGCTGTTGCGCGGGATGATCTTCTCGACCAGGCCGCCCATGGTCTCGACGCCCAGCGACAGCGGGATCACGTCGAGCAGCAGCCAGTCTTCGCCCGGCGCATGGTTGCCGGCCAGCAGGTTGGCCTGCATGGCGGCGCCCAGCGCCACCACGCGGTCGGGGTCGAGATTGGTCAGCGGGGTCTGGCCGAAGTAATCGCCAACGGCCTTGCGGATCGACGGCATGCGCGTGGCGCCGCCGACCAGCACCACGCCCTTGACGTCCTCGGGCGTCACGCCGGCGTCGCGCAGCGCCTTGCGCACCGGCGCCAGCGTCTTCTGCACCAGATGCGCGGTGATCTTCTCGAAGGTCTCGTCGGTCAGCGTCAGGTGGACGATCTCGCCGGAGTCGAGCACGGCATCGATCACGGTGCTGTCCGCTTCCGACAGCGCTTCCTTGGCGGCGCGCGCGCGCACCATCAGCAGGCGCATGTCCTGCGCCGACAGCGGCTGCAGGCTGGCCTGCTCGACGATCCAGCACAGCAGGCGCTGGTCGAAGTCATCGCCGCCCAGCGCCGAATCGCCGCCGGTGGCCATCACCTCGAACACGCCGCGCGTGAGCTTGAGCACCGAGATATCGAAGGTGCCGCCGCCCAGGTCGTAGACCGCGTAGACGCCTTCGGCGGCGTTGTCGAGGCCATAGGCAATGGCCGCGGCGGTGGGCTCGTTGAGCAGGCGCAGCACTTCCAGGCCGGCCAGGCGCGCGGCGTCCTTGGTTGCCTGGCGCTGAGCTTCATCGAAATAGGCCGGCACGGTGATGACCGCGCCGACCAGGTCGTCGCCCAGCGTGTCTTCGGCGCGCTGGCGCAGCGTGGCCAGGATCTCGGCCGAAATTTCCACCGGGCTCTTCACGCCCGCGGCGGTCTTGATCTGCACCATGCCGGGCGCATCGACGAAGTCGTACGGGCTGTGCTCGATATTGGCCACGTCGCGCAGGCCGCGGCCCATGAAGCGCTTGACCGAGACGATGGTGTTCTTGGGATCGCGCACCGCTTCGTCCTGGGCCCGGTAGCCGATATGCGCGGTACGGTCCGGCAGGTAGCGCACGACCGAAGGCAGCAGCGCGCGGCCGCGCTCGTCGCCCAGCACTTCGGGAATGCTGCTGCGCACCGCGGCCACCAGCGAGTTGGTGGTGCCGAGGTCGATGCCGACGGCCAGGCGGCGTTGGTGGGGCGCCGGCGACATGCCGGGTTCGGAAATCTGGAGCAGTGCCATGGTATTTCTTCGCTGTCTTGGTCGGCTGGGGAACCTGCCGCACAGGCGGGGTTCGCGCCGGGCGCCATTGTGTCACGGCCCCGGCAATCGTGCCGGTCAGTCTTCCAGCCGGTCGATAGCCTCGCTGGTATCGTGCTCGATCTTCTCGATAAACATCAGTTGGCGAACCGCGCCACCGGCGGCTTCGTTGTCGCCGGCGTCGAGCAGCGCGCCCATTGCGGCGTGGCGCTCGCGCTTTTCCTGGCGCAGCTCGCGCAACAGCGCATCGAGGCGGTCCACGTCGCGCGCTTCTACCGCTTCCTGCAGCGCTTCGCGCCACTCCATCTGCTGCATCAGGAAGGCGGGCGACATGGCGGTGTTGTTCTCCGCCTGCACGTCCACGCCGCGCAGCTTCAGCAGGTAGGTCGCGCGCCGCAGCGGCTGGCGCAGCGTGCGATAGGCTTCATTGGCATGCGCGGCCCACTGCATGGCCACGCGGCGCTCGGCATCGCCGGCGCTGGCGAAGCGGTCCGGGTGCGCCTGCGACTGCACGGTGCGATAGGCCGCATCCAGCGCGGCCTCGTCGACGCCGAACTGCGCCGGCAGGCCGAACAGCGCAAAAAAATCGTCTTTCAACTGCTTCCCCAAGAAAAAAGAGCGGCCGCGCCGCCCCTTCGTCCATTCGCCGCCATCACCGGCCGGCAGGCTGGCTGGCCCGCGCCAGCGCCCACTCCGCCGGCGCTTCGTTGCGGTCGCACTTCAGGCAGTTCACCCGCATGCCGATCATGCCGGCGCGGCCCTGCTCGCTCTGCGTCCACGGCCGCAACTGCCACGGCGGATCGTGCCGGACGTGCTGGCCATGGCCGCAATCGAGTTCGGCCACCCAATGGCCTTCCTCGTCCCGGTGGAACCCGGTGATGCTGCGCTCCACCGACGCTACCGCAATGCGGCTCAGACCGTGAACGATTCGCCGCAGCCGCACTCGTCCTTGACGTTGGGGTTGTTGAAGCGGAATCCTTCGTTCAACCCTTCGCGCGCATAGTCGAGTTCGGTGCCGTCGATGTACGGCAGGCTCTTGGCGTCAACGATGACCTTGATGCCGTGCGACTCGAACACCGCGTCTTCCGGCAGCAGTTCGTCCACATATTCCAGCTTGTAGGCCAGGCCCGAGCAGCCTGTGGTCTTCACGCCCAGGCGCAGGCCCACGCCCTTGCCGCGGCGTTCCAGGTAGCGGGCGACGTGCCTGGCCGCCTTCTCGGTCATCGTGATCATCGTTGCGTCTTCCTTCGTGCTTCTTGTCGATCGACAGGATCAGGCGGCCTTCTGCTCGGCGCCGTGCTTCTTCTTGTAGTCTTCGACAGCGGCCTTGATCGCGTCTTCGGCCAGGATCGAGCAGTGGATCTTCACCGGCGGCAGCGCCAGTTCCTCGGCGATCTGGGTGTTCTTGATCTCCAGCGCCTGGTCAACGGTCTTGCCCTTGACCCACTCGGTCACCAGCGACGACGAGGCGATGGCCGAGCCGCAGCCGTAGGTCTTGAACTTGGCGTCTTCGATCACGCCAGCCTCGTTGACCTTGATCTGCAGCTTCATCACGTCGCCGCAAGCCGGGGCGCCGACCATGCCGGTGCCGACCGCATCGTCGTTCTTGTCGAACGAACCGACGTTGCGGGGGTTTTCATAGTGGTCGAGAACCTTCGTGCTGTATGACATTTTGCTTACCTCTTGCGTATCTTTTACGGGGGTCTTGCTTTTGTTTTGGCTGGATCCTGCAGGGACTCAATGCGCTCAGTGCGCGGCCCACTGGATCGAATTCAGGTCGACGCCGTCCTTGAACATTTCCCACAGCGGCGACAGGTCGCGCAGCTTGCCGATCTTCGACTTGAGCAGCTGGACGGTGTAGTCGATCTCCTGCTCGGTGGTGAAGCGGCCGACCGTGAAGCGGATCGAGCTGTGCGCCAGTTCATCGTTGCGGCCCAGCGCGCGCAGCACGTACGACGGCTCCAGCGAAGCCGAGGTGCAGGCCGAGCCCGACGACACCGCCACGTCCTTGATCGCCATGATCAGCGACTCGCCTTCGACGAAGTTGAAGCTGACGTTCAGGTTGTGCGGCACACGCTGCTCCAGGTCACCGTTCAGGTAGACCTCTTCCATATCCGACAAGCCGTTCCACAGGCGGTCGCGCAGCATGCGGATGCGTTCGTTTTCCGTGGCCATCTCTTCGCGGGCGATGCGGAAGGCTTCGCCCATGCCGACGATCTGGTGCGTAGCCAGCGTGCCCGAGCGCATGCCGCGCTCATGGCCGCCGCCGTGCATCTGCGCCTCGATGCGCACGCGCGGCTTGCGGCGCACGTACAGCGCGCCGATGCCCTTCGGGCCATAGGTCTTGTGGGCCGAGAACGACATCAGGTCGCACTTCAGCTTGTTCAGGTCGATCGCCACCTTGCCGGTCGCCTGCGCGGCGTCGCAGTGGAAGATGATGCCCTTCTCGCGGCAGATCTCGCCGATCTGCTCGACGTCCTGGATCACGCCGATCTCGTTGTTGACCAGCATCACCGACACCAGGATCGTGTCCGGGCGCAGCGCCTGCCTGAACACGTCCATGTCGAGCAGGCCGTTGTCCTTCACGTCCAGGTAAGTCACCTCGAACCCCTGGCGCTCCAGTTCGCGCGTGGTGTCGAGCACGGCCTTGTGCTCGGTCTTCACGGTGATGATGTGCTTGCCCTTGCCCGAATAGAAGTTCGCGGCACCCTTGATCGCCAGGTTGTCCGATTCGGTCGCACCCGACGTCCACACGATCTCGCGCGGGTCGGCGCCAACCAGTGCGGCAACCTGCTCACGCGCTTCTTCCACCGCGCGCTCCGCGTCCCAGCCGTACGCATGGCTGCGCGAGGCGGGGTTGCCGAACTGCTCGCGCAGGTACGGAATCATCTTGTCCGCCACGCGCGGGTCCACCGGCGTGGTGGCCGAGTAATCCATGTAGATGGGGAAATGTGGGGTGCTCATCGTTATGACTGCCTTTTAGGGACCGCTGTATCGCTGATTACTGTCGTTGCCTGCCGTGTGCGCTGGTAGACGCTCAGGACTGCGCCAGGCTGAATACTGAATTCACCACCCTCGCCCGGACCGGCTTTTCCTGCTTGTCGGCCTTGCCGCGCGCCGCGGCGGCGGCCGGCTGCGCGGCTTCCTCGCGCATGTCGTGCAGCACCGCCGGCTGGCGGGCACGCTGCTGGTCGACCAGGTTCTTGAGGGAGACGGAGTCGAGGTACTCGACCATCTTCTGGTTCAGCGTTGCCCACAGTTCGTGGGTCATGCAACGCCCGGAGCCGTCATCTCCGTTACAATTGCCCTTTCCGCCGCACTGGGTGGCGTCCAGCGGCTCGTCGACGGCGATGATGATGTCCGCCACCGTGACGTCTTCGGCCTTGCGCGCCAGGCTGTAGCCACCGCCCGGACCGCGCACGCTTTCGACGATCTCATGCCGGCGCAGCTTGCCGAACAGCTGTTCCAGGTAGGACAACGAGATCTTCTGGCGCTGGCTGATGCCGGCGAGCGTCACCGGTCCCTGGTCCTGGCGCATGGCCAGGTCGATCATCGCAGTGACCGCGAAGCGGCCTTTGGTGGTCAGTCTCATGGTGCAGGGCTCTGGGGTAAAGCGAATACTTGATCGTTTCCGTCAAGTATAAAGGTACCCGACTAATTCAGTCAACTACCCCTGCCGCAGCGCATCAAGCGCTGCGCTCCCCGGCAGCCCTCGCCGGGCTTGCCGCCCCGGGCGGCCAGGCCAGCGCCAACGGGTATTCCAGGATGCGGCGCCGCACCGCGGATCAGTCAGCGGGACGCTGCAACCGCTGCTGCAGCATCGCGACCAGGCCGTCGCAAGCGTCCTCGACGTAGTCCAGCACGCGCTCGAAGCCGTCGCCCTCGCCGTAGTACGGGTCCGGCACTTCGTCGGCATCGTGGCAGGTGGCGAAGCTCATCAGCAGGCGCACCTTGTCGCCGGCGTCGGGATGCAGGAGCGCCAGGCCATCGAGATTGGCGCGGTCCATCGCCAGGATCAGATCGAAGCGGTCGAAATCGGGCAGGCCGACCTTGCGGGCGCGCAGCGCAGACAAGTCATAGCCGCGCCGCAGCGCCGCGCGCTGCGTCCGCGGGTCGGGCGCCCGGCCCAGGTGGTATTCGTGGGTACCGGCCGAATCCAGTTCGACCAGCGGCTCCAGTCCGGCAGCCGCCAGCTTGGCGCGCAGCACGCCCTCCGCTGTCGGCGAGCGACAGATGTTGCCCATGCAACACATCAGGATGGCGTATTTCTTCATCGATCGATCAAGGCGCAAGCGCGGCTGCGGCATGGCGCTCAAGGCTTCCTGCCAGCGTGCCCCGCGTTTGGAGAGGGGCAGATTCTAACCGCCTGCCCGGAACGGCCGCCAATGCCTGCCGGCCCGTCCCAGGACGCCGGGCCGCCTAGGCGAGCTGTTTGGCCAGGCGCTCGCCGTGTGCAAACCCGGCCACGGTGGCGGCTTCGGCGGATTTGTAATGGTCGGTGATGTGCGAGGTCTCGGTCAGCGTGCCGGCGGCGCGGATATTGGTCCCGGGGCGGCAGACGCGCACCGTGTACGACCATTCGCTTTGCGAGCGTTGCTTGACCTGGACCTGTACCTCGTGGGTTTCATAGACCTTCTTCTTCCACTCGCCGATTTCGGTCATTGTGTGTTCTCCTCGGGAAATGGGACAGGGTGGGCGGCTAGCGGACCTCGCCCGCATCGATGGCCCGCATTGCCGTAGCCTCGGCCAGCGCTACGGCCGCTTCCTGCGTGGGCGCATCGCCGGCAATGGCCTCGTAGGTCGGGCCAGCCGGCTCGCCAAAGGCGTCGGCAATGCGCATCTGCCCGGCAAAGCCGCCTGCGGCATTGGGCACCGCGCTGGCGACCACCAGATAGCCCCCGTACTCGAATTGGCGTTCCATGGCAGCTCCTTGCGCCTGGCTCATGCCGGCAGCCTGGCCGCCAGCAACGTGATGACGCTTTTCACTATAGGCCAGCGCCGCAGCCGGACTCACGCCGGCGGCAGCGCGCCCTCGCCGCTGGCGCCGAACACCTGCGCCTTGAGCTTGGCCAGCTGGTCGCGCACCTGCGCCGCCTGCTCGAACTCCAGGTTGCGGGCATGGTCGAGCATGAGCTTTTCCAGCCGCTTGATTTCCTTGGACACCTGCTTCTCGCTCATGTCCTCGTAGCGCGCCTGCTCCTGCGCGGCCTGCAGCTCGGCCCTGGCATCGCTGGCGTTGTACACGCCGTCGATGATGTCCTTGATGCGCTTGACCACGCCGCGCGGAATGATGCCGTTGGCCTCGTTGAAAGCCATCTGCTTGGCGCGGCGGCGCTCGGTCTCGCTGATGGCCTTCTGCATCGAGTCGGTCATGCGGTCGGCATACAGGATGGCGGTGCCATTGACGTTGCGCGCGGCGCGGCCGATGGTCTGGATCAGCGAGCGCTCGGCGCGCAGGAAGCCTTCCTTGTCCGCGTCCAGGATCGCCACCAGCGAGACTTCGGGGATATCCAGGCCCTCGCGCAGCAGGTTGATGCCGACCAGCACGTCGAAGGTGCCCAGGCGCAGGTCGCGGATGATCTCGACGCGCTCCACCGTGTCGATGTCCGAGTGCAGGTAGCGCACCTTGACGCCGTTCTCGGACAGGAACTCGGTCAGCTGCTCGGCCATGCGCTTGGTCAGCGTGGTCACCAGCACGCGCTCGTTGACCTCCACGCGCGCGTGGATTTCCGACAGCAGGTCGTCCACCTGCGTGGTCGCCGGACGCACGACGATGGTCGGGTCGACCAGCCCGGTCGGGCGCACCACCTGCTCCACCACCTGCCCGGCATGCTCCTGCTCGAACTGCGCCGGCGTCGCGGTGACGAACATCACCTGGCGCATCTTGCGCTCGAACTCGTCGAACTTGAGCGGCCGGTTGTCCAGCGCCGACGGCAGCCGGAAGCCATACTCGACCAGCGTGGTCTTGCGCGCGCGGTCGCCGTTGTACATGCCGTTGAGCTGGCCGATCAGCACGTGCGATTCGTCCAGGAACATCAGCGCATCGGACGGCAGGTAGTCGACCAGCGTCGGCGGCGGCTCCCCGGGGCGCGCGCCGGACAGGTGGCGCGAATAGTTCTCGATGCCCTTGCAGAAGCCCAGCTCCGAAAGCATTTCGAGATCGAAGCGGGTACGCTGCTCCAGCCGCTGCGCCTCGACCAGCCGGTTTTCCTTGTGGAAGAACTCCAGCCGGTCGCGCAGCTCGTCCTTGATCGCCTCGATCGCGCGCAGCACGGTCTCGCGCGGCGTCACGTAGTGGCTCGACGGATAGACCGTAAAGCGCGGGATCTTCTGTTTCACGCGGCCGGTCAGCGGATCGAAGAACTGCAGCGACTCCACTTCGTCGTCGAACATCTCCAGCCGCACCGCCATCTCGGCGTGTTCCGCCGGGAAGATGTCGATGGTGTCGCCGCGCACGCGGAACGTGCCGCGCTGGAAATCGGTCTCGTTGCGGGTGTACTGCATGGCGATCAGGCGCGCGATCACGTCGCGCTGGCTGATCTTGTCGCCGGCCCGCAAAGTGAGAATCATCTGGTGGTATTCGTTCGGGTTGCCGATACCATAGATCGCCGAGACCGTCGCCACGATCACCGTGTCGCGGCGCTCCAGCAGGCTCTTGGTCGCCGACAGCCGCATCTGCTCGATATGCTCGTTGATCGACGAGTCCTTCTCGATGAACAGGTCGCGCTGCGGCACGTAGGCCTCAGGCTGGTAGTAGTCGTAGTAGCTGACGAAGTACTCGACCGCATTGCGCGGGAAGAACTCGCGGAACTCGGCATAAAGCTGGGCCGCCAGCGTCTTGTTGGGCGCGAACACGATCGCCGGCCGTCCCATCCGGGCGATCACGTTGGCCATGGTGAAGGTCTTGCCCGACCCGGTCACGCCCAGCAGTGTCTGGTACGAGAGACCGTCCTCCACCCCTTCCACCAGCTGGCGGATCGCTTCCGGCTGGTCCCCGGCGGGCGGGAACGGCTGATACAGCTGGAACGGGGAGCCGGGAAATGTGACGAATTTGCTTTCGTCCAGGGCCGGCGCGGCTTCTGCGAGGTTCGACATAGGGGGCGAAATAGCGGGAGAAGTAATAAAGAAGTAACGAAAGAAGTGATGGCGAGATTAGGGAAAAACCTCAGGAAAACGGGCGGATACGCTAGAATCTTGGGGTTGACAGCCCCCGCTTCAAGCCGTTTCCAACGGCTTCGGGCCGATCCCGGCCAGAACGGGACGGGGCCTGCCAGCCGCCAGCGCAGTCCGGAGCATTCTACGCCTTCCCGTTTTCTTTCATTGCCGACCACGAGATTCCAAATGAGTTTGTTTTCTGCCGTCGAGATGGCCCCGCGCGACCCGATCCTGGGCCTCAACGAAGCCTTCAATGCCGACACCCGCGCCACCAAGGTCAACCTGGGCGTTGGCGTGTACTTCACCGACGAAGGGAAAATCCCCCTGCTGCGCGCCGTCCAGGAGGCAGAAAAAGCCCGTCTGACTACCGCCACCCCGCGTGGCTACCTGCCGATCGAAGGCATCGCCGCCTATGACCAGGCCGTGCAGACGCTGCTGTTCGGCAAGGAATCGCCGCTGATCACCGAAGGCCGCGTGGTGACGGCCCAGGCACTGGGCGGCACCGGCGCGCTGAAGATCGGCGCCGACTTCCTCAAGCGCCTGTACCCGGACGCCAAGGTCGCCATCAGCGACCCGAGCTGGGAAAACCACCGCGCGCTGTTCGAAGCCGCCGGCTTCCCGGTGGTCAACTACGCCTACTACGATGCTGCCAGCCACGGCCTGAACTTCGCCGGCATGGTGGAATCGCTGAAGTCGTACCCGGCCAACACCATCGTCGTGCTGCACGCCTGCTGCCATAACCCGACCGGCGTGGACCTGTCGCCCGAGCAGTGGAAGCAAGTGGTGGAACTGGTCAAGGAACGCAACCTGATTCCGTTCCTGGACATGGCCTACCAGGGCTTCGCCGACGGCATCGACGCCGACGGCGCCGCCGTGCGCCTGTTCGCCGACTCCGGCCTGCCCTTCTTCGTGTCGAGCTCGTTCTCGAAGAGCTTCTCGCTGTACGGCGAGCGCGTGGGCGCGCTGTCGATCGTCACCACCGCCAAGGAAGAAGCCCAGCGCGTGATGTCGCAGGTCAAGCGCGTGATCCGCACCAACTACTCCAACCCGCCGACGCACGGCGGCACCGTGGTCGCTACCGTGCTGAACAGCCCGGAACTGCGCGCCATGTGGGAAGAAGAGCTGGCCGAAATGCGCGACCGCATCAAGCTGATGCGCCATGCGCTGGTGGACAAGCTGGCCGCCAAGGGCGTGCCGGGCGACTTCTCCTTCGTCAAGGCCCAGCGCGGCATGTTCTCGTACTCGGGCCTGACCTCGGCCCAGGTGGACCGCCTGCGCAACGAGCACGGCATCTACGCGGTCGGCACCGGCCGCATCTGCGTGGCGGCGCTGAACAGCCGCAACATCGATGCGGTGGTCAATGCGATCGCAGCGGTGATGTAACGCGGCCGGCGTTGCTGCAGGGCAACGGGCGGCAAGGCGTCGCAACTGGCGCAAACATCACAAAGCGTCACAAAAAAAGCGGCTTCGGCCGCTTTTTGCATTTGTTTTCAGTCTTGTAGGACAGTGTCATCCAAAAATCAGGCCAATGCCTTATTGTGTTCCGCAGATACGGAAGTACCTTAAGGTATATGCTGCGAAGCAAGATCGTTAGCACGGTCGTTCGATAACGGGCATAATCCGCGACACGATCCCAGGTGTATTGTCAGTACATTAGTACTTGGTGGTACGTGACCAGAAGTAAGACCAGGCAGAAACGGCATGCTCTACCAATTGCATGAGTTCCAGCGCTCGATCCTGCACCCGCTCACCGCATGGGCGCAGGCGACCGCCAAGACATTCACCAATCCCCTCAGCCCAATGTCACTGGTGCCCGGCGCTCCCCGCCTGGCTGCCGGCTATGAGCTGCTGTACCGGCTCGGCAAGGAATACGAAAAACCCGGCTTCGACATCAAGTCGGTGCGCTCCAACGGGCGCGACATCCCCATCGTCGAGCAGTCGGTGCTGGAAAAGCCGTTCTGCAAGCTGCTGCGCTTCAAGCGTTATGCGGACGATCCGGAAACCATCAAGCTGCTGAAGGACGAGCCGGTGGTGCTGGTGTGCGCGCCGCTGTCGGGCCACCATGCCACGCTGCTGCGCGACACCGTGCGCACGTTGCTGCAGGACCACAAGGTCTACGTGACCGACTGGATCGACGCGCGCATGGTGCCGATTGAGGACGGCGCCTTCCACCTTTCGGACTACATCTACTACATCCAGGAATTCATCCGCCATATCGGCGCCGAGAACCTGCATGTGGTCTCGGTGTGCCAGCCGACCGTGCCGGTGCTGGCCGCGATCTCGCTGATGGCCTCCGCCGGCGAGACCACGCCGCGCACCATGACCATGATGGGCGGCCCGATCGATGCCCGCAAGAGCCCGACCGCGGTCAACTCGCTGGCCATCAACAAGTCGTTCGAGTGGTTCGAGAACAACGTGATCTACACCGTGCCGGCCAACTACCCTGGCCATGGCCGCCGGGTGTATCCGGGCTTCCTGCAGCATGCCGGCTTCGTGGCGATGAACCCGGACCGGCACCTGTCCTCGCACTATGACTATTACCTGAGCCTGGTCGAGGGCGACGCCGACGACGCCGAGGCGCATGTGCGCTTCTACGACGAATACAATGCGGTGCTGGACATGGCCGCCGAGTATTACCTCGACACCATCCGCGAAGTGTTCCAGGAATTCCGCCTGGCCAACGGCACGTGGGCGATCGATGGCAAGCCGGTGCGGCCGCAGGATATCCAGGGCACCGCGCTGATGACGGTGGAGGGCGAACTGGACGATATCTCGGGCGCGGGCCAGACCGCCGCCGCGCACGACCTGTGCAGCGGCATTCCGAAAGACCGCAAGCAGCACGTGACCGCGCCGCGATGCGGCCACTACGGGATTTTCTCGGGCCGGCGCTGGCGCGAGAACATCTATCCGGACCTGCGCGATTTCATCCGCAAGTACCACCAGCCCGCGGCGAAATAACGCTGCCGCAGACAGGACAACGCCCGCAATCGCGGGCGTTTCTTTTTATGGCGCGCTCTCGGGGCAGCAGGAGCGCTTCAGGTAGCAGAGCAGCATCTCCGTATGCAATTCGGCAAAGCGCTCGTGCTCGTGCTGCGACGCCACGTCGCGGCCGGTCACGGCGCTGATGGTGTAGCGGTTGGACAGCACGTAGTAACCCAGCGCCGAGATCGTCAGGTAGAACTGCGGCACGTCGATATTGTCGCGGAACACGCCCTGCTGCTGGCCCCTGTGGATCACGTCGGCCAGCACGTCCACGATCGGGTTGATCAGCTGCTGCAGCTGCGCGGATTTCTTCAGGTGGCGGGCTTCGTGCAGGTTCTCGCTGTTGATCAGGCGGATGAACTCGGGATGCTGGTAATACCAGTCCCAGACAAAACGGGCCAGCGCGCGCACGCCGGCGATCGGGTCTTCGTCGACCAGGTGCAGCTTCTCTTCGGCGGCGCGGAATTCGGCGTACTGTTTTTCCAGCACGGCCAGGAACAACCCTTCCTTGCTGCCATAGTAGTAATACAGCATGCGTTCGTTGGTTTCCGCGCGCCGGGCAATCTGGTCGACGCGGGCGCCGGCCAGACCACCCTTGGCGAATTCCTCGGTGGCCGCAGCGAGGATGCGTCGGCGCGTCCCTTCGGGGTCGCGTTTGGTCTTGGTCTCTGTTGACATGGATGGCAGGTCGATCGTTGCGCGGATTATGGCACACGCCGGAATGCGGCAGTCCGGCTGCGCGACGCGCATCATCGCCGTTTCTGTCCATCGGCGAAATCGGGGATAATCCTTGCGGCGCGAGGGCTCGAAGAAGCCCGGCCGGGCCGCTGAGGCCCGCCGGCGATGGTTTCGCGGGACGATTGTGCCCCGATGCAAGCCCCTTGGGGGTTCGCCGGGCCGCAATTGTGTCACCAAGCACGCACAACGCCGCATGCATCCCATCAATATCCAGTCCGGTCCCGATCCCGTTTGTCTCCTGAATTCCAGCCTGTTGTCGTGAATCCCGCCGTCAAGACCCTTGCCGACCGCATCGAGGCCCTGCTGCCCCAGACCCAGTGCACCAAATGCGGATTCAACGGTTGCCGCCCCTATGCCGAGGCCATGGCCGCCGGCGAGGCGGCCTGCAACCGCTGCCCGCCGGGTGGCGCGGAAGGGGTGCGCCGGCTGGCCGGGGTGCTCGGCGCCGAACCCTTGCCGCTCGATCCCGAACGCGGCACCGAGCAACCGCGCGCGGTGGCGCTGATTGACGAAAACCTGTGTATCGGATGCACCCTTTGCATCCAGGCATGCCCGGTCGACGCCATCGCCGGCGCCGCCAAGCAGATGCATACGGTGATTCCCGAGCTGTGCACCGGCTGCGACCTGTGCGTGGCGCCCTGCCCGGTCGACTGCATCGCCATGATCCCGGTCACCGGCGAGCGCACCGGCTGGGAGGCGTGGTCGCAGGCCCAGGCCGATGCGGCCCACGAACGCTACCTGGCGCGCCAGGCCCGGCTGGTGCGCGAGCGCGAGGAAAACGACGCGCGCCTGGCCGCCAAGGCCGCGGCCAAGCTGGCCGCGGTGCAGGCCGAAGCCCCGCAAGATGACGCCGAGCGCGCCGCGCAGGAACGCAAGCGCGCCATCATCCAGGCTGCGATCGAGCGCGCCCGCCAGAAGCAGCAGGCCGCGCAACCGCGCAATACGGAAAACGTCTCGCCCGCCGTGCAGGCGCAGATCGATGCCGCCGAAGCCCGCCGCGCGCGTGCCGGCCTGACCGAGCCGGCCGCCGGTCCCGGCGCCAAACCCGACCCGGAACAACAACAATGAACGCCGCCAAGTGCCGTGCCATTTTCGAGACGCTGCGCGAAGTCACCCCGGCCCCGACCACTGAACTGGAATACAGCTCGCCGTTCGAGCTGCTGATTGCCGTGCTGCTGTCGGCACAGGCCACCGACGTCGGCGTCAACAAGGCCACGCGCCGGCTGTTCCCGGTCGCCCACACACCGCAGCAGATGCTCGACCTCGGCGAGGCCGGGCTGAGCGAGTACATCAAGACCATCGGCCTGTACAAGACCAAGGCGAAGCATGTCATCGAGACCTGCCGCATCCTGCTCGAGCGGCACGGCGGCAAGGTGCCGCCCGACCGCGAAGCGCTGGAAGCGCTGCCGGGCGTGGGCCGCAAGACCGCCAACGTGGTCCTCAACACGGCTTTCGGCGAGCCCACCATTGCGGTCGATACGCATATCTTCCGGGTCGCGAACCGCACCGGGCTGGCGCCCGGCAAGAACGTGGAGGTGGTCGAGCAGAAACTGCTCAAGTGCGTGCCGCATGAATTCCTGCACGATGCGCACCATTGGCTGATCCTGCACGGCCGCTACGTGTGCAAGGCGCGCAAGCCGGAATGCTGGCACTGCGTGATCGAGCCGCTGTGCGAGTTCAGGGAAAAGACGGAAGCGCCGCAGCTGTAAGCTGCCCTGGCGGCGGCCCTTAGTCCGGCTCGCGCGCCAGCACCATGGCCAGTTGCAGCGCCGTGCGCGCCACCACCTCGACGTCGGGCATGTAGCCCTGTCCGATCCAGCGCAGCGCGACATGGATGACCCCGCCCGCCACGCCGGCTGTCAGCAACGGATCGAGTTGCCGCCCCGGCGGCAGCAGCGCTTGCGCCAGCAGGCCGCCAAATTCGCTCAGCGAATCCGCCAGTGCGCCATCGACCAGCTTGCTGACGCCGCGGATCTCCACCAGGAACACCCGCGCCGAACGCGGCTCGCATTGCAGGGCCCCGAAATAGGCGCGCAGCATCGCCAGCGCCCGGTTGGGGCCGTCGCCGCCTGCCGACTCCCCGGCGCGGGCCAGAGTCTGCAGCAAGCGGTGGGTAACAGCCTGGAACGACGCCAGCAGCAGCGCCTCGCTGTTGGCGAATGACTCGTAGAAATAGCGCTCGGTCAGGCCCGCGGCCTCGCACACGGCCTTGACCGTAGCGTTCTGGTAGCCACGCTCGCCATAGACCTGCACCGCCGCGGCAATCAGCTGGCCCCGGCGCTGGGCGCGCCGTTCCTCGGCTTCGGCGCCGCGGTAGCGGCGTGCGGGAGTGAGCTCGGTGGTCATGCGCGCCATTATGACATTCCCTATTGTCAGATGCCTTGTCATATCGCTTCTGACAACCTATGTTGTCAGAAGCGCCACTCGCCCGGATGCCCGACATGACCGCACCCCACCCCGATGATGCCGTGCTGGATGTCCTGATCGTAGGCGCCGGCCTGTCCGGCATCGGCGCCGCGCGCCACCTGCAGATGCGCTGCCCCGGCAAGCGCTACGCCATCCTGGAAGCCCGCGACGCCATCGGCGGCACCTGGGACCTGTTCCGCTACCCCGGCATCCGTTCCGACTCGGACATGTACACGCTGGGCTACCGCTTCAAGCCCTGGCGCGGCGCCAGGGCCATCGCCGACGGGCCGTCGATCCGCGCCTATATCCGCGAGACCGCCGACGAAGCCGGCATCACGCCGCATATCCGCTTCGGCCACAAGGTCGTCAGCGCCGCCTGGGACAGCGCCGCGGCCTGCTGGACGGTGGAAGCCGAGCGCACGACGGATCACAGCCGTTTGCGCCTGCGCGCCCGCTTGCTTTATGTCTGCGCCGGCTATTACAGCTATGCCGAAGGCCATCGCCCGGCGTTTGCCGACGAGGAAAGGTTCCGCGGTCGCATTGTGCATCCGCAGTTCTGGGACGAATCGCTCGACTACGGCGGCAAGCGCGTGGTGGTGATCGGCAGCGGCGCCACCGCGGTGACGCTGGTGCCGGAGATGGCAAAGCGCGCCGCGCACGTCACCATGCTGCAACGCTCGCCCACCTACATCGTGACGCGCCCCGCCGAGGACGCGATCGCCCGCCAGCTGCGCCGCCTGCTGCCCGAGCGGCTGGCCTACGGTGCCACGCGCTGGAAGAACGTGCTGCTCGGCATGATGTTCTTCCAGCTGGCACGGCGGCGGCCGGAGCGCACCCGGGAAAAGCTGATCGGCATGGCGGCGGCGCAGCTGGCGCCGGGTTTCGACGTCACCAGGCATCTCACGCCCCGCTACAACCCGTGGGACCAGCGCCTGTGCCTGGTGCCCGATGGCGACCTGTTCGGCGCC
Organism: Cupriavidus oxalaticus; assembly: GCF_016894385.1. Classification (NCBI taxonomy): domain Bacteria; kingdom Pseudomonadati; phylum Pseudomonadota; class Betaproteobacteria; order Burkholderiales; family Burkholderiaceae; genus Cupriavidus; species Cupriavidus oxalaticus. The sequence continues at coordinate 1,094,249 of NZ_CP069812.1, read as the reverse complement.
ATCCGCGAGGGCCGTGCCACGGTGGAGACCGATACCATCGACCGGTTCACCAAAGACGGCATCGTGCTGGCCAGCGGCAAGACGCTCGCCGCGGATACCGTCGTCGTAGCCACCGGGCTGAAGCTGAACATGCTGGGCGACATCGCGGTGAGCGTCGACGGCGAGCCGCGCCGCCCCGCCGAGTCGTACGCGTACAAGGGGATGATGCTGAGCGGCGTGCCCAACCTGGTGCTCGCCTTCGGCTACACCAACGCCTCTTGGACGCTCAAGGCCGACCTGACGGCCGAGTACGTTTGCCGCCTGCTGCGCCATATGGATCGCCATGGCCACCGCGTGGCGATGGCGCGCGCGCCGGCCGGCATGCAACCCACGCCGTTCCTGGATTTCACTTCGGGCTATGTGCAACGCGCCGCCACCGTGCTGCCCCGTCAAGGCGACCGCAAGCCATGGCGCGTCTATCAGAACTACCTGAAAGACATGCTGACGATCCGGCACGGGCGCATCGCCGACGGCGTGCTGCAATTCGATGTCGTGCCTTCGTCCACGCAGGCTGGCCGGCCCCGCCGGGACAGCCAGGGCCCTGCCGAAACCACTACCGTGCCGGCCGTTGCCGCCAGCGAGGTGCAATCGTGACTATTGCCCTGACCGTCCTTGGCCTGCTGATCGCTGTGCTCGTGGTGGTGGGCGCGGCGCTATGGCTGTACACGCTGCGCACCGTCCGGCGCATCGAGGCCGCAATGCCGCCGCGTGGACGCTTTGTCGACGTGCCCGGCGCGCGGCTGCACGTGATCGAGCGCGGCCAGGGGCCCGCCGTGCTGCTGGTGCACGGCCTGTCGGGTCAGCTGGAGAACTTCGGCTACGGCATGATCGAACCGCTCGCCCGCCACTTCCGCGTGATCGCCGTCGACCGCCCCGGCGCGGGCCACTCGACGCGCGTGGCAGGCACCGCAGCGGATTTGCCGGCACAGGCCGATGCGCTTGCGGCGCTGTGCAGCCAGCTTGGATTGGAGAAACCGCTGGTGGTCGGCCACTCGCTTGGCGGCGCGATCGCGCTGGCACTGGCCATCCATCACCCGGGGCGCGTCGGCGGCCTGGCGCTGATCGCGCCGCTCACCCATCCGCCCAAGGCGGTTTCGCCGGTGTTCCAGGCGATGACCGTGCCGGGCGCCTTGCGCCGGCTGCTGGCGTGGACGCTGGTGGTGCCGATGTCGGAACGGCGCCGTGAAGACGTCATGGAGATCGTGTTCGGTCCCGACCCGTTCCCGCTCGACTTCCCGACCCGGGGCGGCGGCCTGCTGGCGCTGCGGCCCTCCCATTTCCTCGCCGCTGCCGAAGACCTGATCGGTGCCGCGCGAAGCCTGCCGGCCATGCTGCCGCACTATGGCTCGCTGCGCGTGCCGGTGAGCGTGCTGTTTGGCCGCGATGACCGCATCCTCGACTTTGCCGAGCATGGCGAAGCGCTGGCGGCCAGCGTGCCGGGCGCCACGCTGGCGCTGGTGGACGGCGGCCATATGCTGCCGGTCACCGCCATCGACACCTGTGTCGACTTTGTGCGCGACGCCGCCGCGCCGTTGCATGCCCCGGCCACCGCCCCGGCGCAGTTCGCCTGACGCACGCTGACTCATGCTGACTCACGGATCTCTGCCATGACCACCCCGACCGCCTCCAATCCCTACAAGCAGGATGTCTTCGCCGCGTTCCGGGCCGTGCGCAAGCTGCTGGCGAACGGCAACGACACCGAGCAGGTGTTCCGCATCATGCGCGCGCTGAACGGCCCGTCGATGCCGCGCAACTTCGGCCGCCTGCTGTCCACGCCCGATGGCAGGCGCATGGTCTACCAGCGCATCGAACTGGCCGGGCGCCTGTCCGATCCCGCCTATATCGCCAGCTTCGCCCCGGGCACGGTCGGCGCGGCGTATCGCGCGTTCCTGGAACACACCGGCTACAGCGCGGACGGGCTGGCCAAGGTCTCCAACCTCGACCAGGAGCCGGTGATCGAGGACGCGTACATGTGGTTCGGCCGGCGTACCCGCGACATCCACGACATCTGGCATGTGCTCACCGGCTACCGCGCCGACGAAAGCCTTGGCGAAGCCGCGCTGGTGGCATTCAGCTACGCGCAGACCGGCGGCAAGGGATGGGCCTTCATCGCCATCGCGGCGTCGCTGAAAAGCCTGCGCGTGACCGGCAGCCTGGCCTTTGCGCGCGCCGTGCTGGAGGGCTACCGGCTGGGACGCCGCGCCGCGTGGCTGCTGGGCGAGGACTATGAAAAGCTGTTGCACGAACCGCTCGACGCTGCCCGCGCGCGGCTCGGCATTGCCGCACCCGGGCGTTATCTCGCCTGCCATCCGGTGCAGGAATGGACTGCCTGACGTAGCCGCGCGCCGGAATCAAGGCAAGCACTACCGTCATTCCCGCGCAGGCGGAAACGACAATGGTTAATCGTCAGACGATGCGGCAGGCTTCGTCGAACGACAGGCGCGGCAGGCGCGGATACACCTTGTCGGCAACGCCATAGCCCAGGTTGACCAGGAAGTTGACCGACCACTTGCCATCGGGGAAGAAGGCCGCGTTGACCTTGTCGGCGTCGAAACCGCCCATCGGGCCGCAATCCAGGCCCAGCGCACGTGCGGCCAGGATGAAGTAGCCGCCTTGCAGCGAGCTGTTCATCAGGGCGTCGCGGGCGATTTTCTCGTCGTTGCCGGCATACCAGGCACGCGCGTCGGCGTGCGGGAACAGGCGCGGCAGCTGGTCGTGGAAGGCCTTGTCGAAGGCGATGATCGCGGTGACCGGCGCCGAGCGGGTCTTGTCGACGTTGCCGGCCGACACGCATTCCACCAGGCGCGCCTTCTCGGCCGCGCTCTTGACGAAGACGATGCGGGCCGGGCCGCTGTTGGCAGCGGTCGGGCCGAACTTCATCGCGTCATAGATCTGGTGCAGGACGGCGTCGTCCACGTGCCGGTCCTGCCACACGCTGTGGGTGCGGGCCTCGGTGAACAGTTGCGCCAGCGCGGCTTGGTCGATCTGGGACATGCGGCTCTTTCCTATCCAAGAAATGTCAGAAGCCGCGATTCTACCCAAGGACCGGGATATGCCGCGCCAGCGCCTTTGACCGACCCGTTCAATTCTCTTGCATGTCGCTGCGGGCCGGCGCCGGCGCGCTGCTGCGCCGCGTCAGCCACAGCACCCCGGCCAGGATCAGCCCGCCGCCCAGCGCCTGCGTGCCGCCGACATGCTCGCCCAGCAGCAACGCCGCCAGCAGCACCGTGACCACCGGTTCGAGCGTCGACAGCATCGAAGCCTGCGCCGCGCCGAGCCGTTGCAGCCCGGCAAAGAAGGTCAGGATCGCCAGCACCGTCGACAGCAGCGCGATCGCCGCCAGCGCCAGCCAGCCGCCGGCGCTCGCCGGGAACTGCGGCGGCACGCCCGCGCCAAGGCGCAGCAGGCCGACCGCGCCGTAGACCAGCGCGGCCGCGGTGCAGATCACCGTGGTCGTGGCGATCGGGTTGACGCCGGCGGTCACGCGCGCGCCGACGATGATGTAGACCGAATAGATCACCGCCGCCGCCAGCCCCAGCGCGATGCCCAGCGGCGAACCCTCGCCGCCGCCCACCGTCAGCCCCGCTCCCACCGAGCACAGCACCAGCGCGATCACGGCCGCCGTGGTCAGCCGCTCTTTCAGGAACACCGCGGCCAGGATCGTCACGAACAGCGGGTACAGGTACAGCAGCAGCGCCACCAGGCTGGCCTGCGCATGGTTCAGCGCGCTGAAAAAGCAGAACGACTGGCCAACGTAGCCGATGCCTCCCATCGCCGCCAGCGCCAGCACGCGCCGCCACGGCGGCAGGCCGATGCCGCGCGTGCGCATCACCCACGCCAGCGCTCCCGCCGCGAGCACGAAACGTACGAGCAGCAGGCCGTAGACGTCGGCACCGGCCGCATAGGCAAAGCGCGCAAAGATCGCCATCGCGCCGAAGGCGCTGGCCGACACCGCGATCAGCAGCACGCCGGCAAGCTTGGCGCGGGCCTGTTCCTGGGCGGCGGTGGAGGCAGAGGCGGTCATGAAGGTGGCGGGAAGTCGGCGATCCCGCATTCTACTTGGCGGCGCGGAGGCGCCAGCGCTCGCCGCGCCCCTCGTTTACAATGGCGCCACCATGTTTAATCCCTCACGAGAAGAAGTCCGCCGTTTCTTCTGCGAAGCCTGGCAGAAGCAGATCGCGGGCAGCGTGCTGACGCCGCTGGAAGCCATCGCCGTCGACTGGATCGGCGAGCATCCCGAGTACCACGACCTGCTGCGCGACACCGAAGGCGCGCTGACGCAGGACTACACCCCCGAGCAAGGCCAGACCAACCCCTTCCTGCACCTGGCGATGCACCTGTCGATCTCGGAACAGGTCTCGGTCGACCAGCCACGCGGCATCCGCGAGGCTTACGAGGCGCTTGCGCGCCGGCTCGATTCGCCGCACGAGGCCCAGCACCAGGTGATGGAGTGCCTGGGCGAGATGCTGTGGCAGGCACAGCGCAGCGGCCTGCCGCCGGACGGCGACCAATACGTCGACAGCGTGCGCCGGCGCGCGATGCGCTGAGCCTGCCACGCTGGCTGGCTGCCAGCAGCTTTGCTAACCGTCTCTAACGGTTGCGTACATTTCGTCACAACCCGCTTTCTACCGCGTGGTAGGCTTTGCGGGTTCCGAAATTTCCCAATGCCGCAGCGCGCCGTTCCAGCCGCGCCCCGCGGTGCCCAGCACCATGTCCCGATTGACCCTGCCCCGCCGGCTGGCGCCTGCCAGCCGCGCCGTCGCCCCCCTTTGCCTGTCCCTGGCGTTCGCCTGGCCCCTGGCCGCACACGCCGGCGTGGCGCTGCTGCAGCCGCCACGCGTGATCGACGGCAACCAGCCGCTGACGCTGACGCTGGTGGTCAGCGCCGACGGCGCGACGCGCCGCTACCGGATCCCCGATACGCTGGAAGTCACCGCGTCGAGCGAAATGCAGGCGCCGGTACGGCTGGTACTGTGGCGCGAGGTATCCGGACCCGCCATGGTCAACCTGCGCCGCGGCGAGCACCGTGCCATCCGCTACACCGTGACCCTGCCGCCGCAGCTGCGCGGCCAGGTGCGGCTGGATGCGACCGGCATCGACGCCGCGCCGGTGCTGGTCACGCTGAACCGGCTGCCCCAGCCGGGCGAGGCGGCCACCGCCTCCCCGCCCGCGGTAGCCGCCACGCCGGGGCCTGCTGGCGAAGCCGCTGAGGCGACCCCGGCTCCCGTCACGCCAGTGACCAGCGCAAGCGCCACCGCGCCGGCGCCGGCGGACCTGCGCGACAGCGCGCGCCTGTCCTTCTACGACCCGATGTACTTCACCGTCGGTGCGCACGATGGCGCCAACGCGAAGTTCCAGTTCAGCTTCAAGTACCGGATCTTCCAGGGCGAGGACCCGGCATCCAAAAGCCTGTTCGACAACCTCTACCTCGGCTTCACCCAGTTCTCGCTGTGGGACCTGTCGGAGCAGTCCAAGCCGTTCCGCGACACCAACTACCGGCCGAGCCTGTTCTACTACCTGTCAGATACCGGCGTGCGCAACCGCGCCTTCAGCCGGCTGTCGCTGGCGGCCGGCGTGGAGCACGAGTCCAACGGCCGCAGCGGCGACGAGTCGCGCAGCATCAACACCGTGTTCGTCAAGCCGACGTTTTACATCGGCGACCAGAACGACTGGCACTGGCGCGTCGCGCCAAAGCTCTATGCCTACGTGGAAAAGGGCGACAACCCGGACATCGCCCATTACCGCGGCTACATGGACCTGGGCATCGCCTATGGGCGTCCGGATTCCTGGGAGTTTGCCGCCACGCTGCGCAAGGGCACGCGCAAGTGGTACGGCAGCGTCGATGCGCAGGTCACCTATCCGCTGGCGCGGCTGCTGCCAGGTACCGCGGGTTACCTGATGGCGGGTTACTTCGTCGGCTATGGCGAAAGCCTGCTCGACTACAACCACAAGCTGCCCTGGCAGTTCCGCATCGGCTACGCGCTGTCGCGCTAGAGGCCGGATGCCGCCTGGCTTGCCGGTTCATCCCGCCAGCGGCTTGCCGCCGGCCTTCAGCCGGGCATTGGCCACCGCGGCGGCAAACTGGCCGTGGCCATGCCAGCCGGTGGCACGGCCCAGCTTCTTGCCGTTCTGGAAGAACATGAACACCGGGATGCCGTGCAAGCCGAAGCGCTTGCCCAATGCGGGGTGCTCATAGACGTTGGCGTGCAGCCAGTGCAGGTCCAGTGCCCGGATCGGCTCCGGGTTGGCGAGCATGGCTTTCTTTGCCATCTCGCAATTGAAGCAATCCACGCCCCAGAAGAACACGCACACCAGCGCATCGCCGGCCTGCGCGATCGCGGCGTCGATGCTGGCGTCGTCGACCTGGCGCATGCCGAAGGCCTCGAAGGCGCGATGGTCGAGGTGGGGGGCCGCGGCCTGGTCCGCGGACGGCGCGCCGGCCGGCGATTCGCTTGACATGGTTGGCTCCCGGGTTGGCTCCCGCAAAGGCAAAAAGCAAAACGCCCGGGCCTGAACGGCACCGGGCGCAACGTCAGCCGCCAGGCGGTCCTGGCTTACTTCGGTGCCGCCACCGTCACCAGTGCCGGCCGCAGCACGCGGTCCGCAATGGTATAGCCACGCTGCAGCACGGTGACGACGGTATTGGGTTCCTGGTCGGCCGGCACCATCGAGATGGCCTGGTGGCGGTGCGGGTCGAACTTCTCGCCGACCGGGTTCAGTTCCACGATCTTGCCGCGCTCGAACGCGGCGGCCAGCTGGCGCGCGGTCAGTTCGACGCCTTCGCGCAGCTTGGCGATGTCGCCCGAGCCGTCCGCCAGCGCGGCCTGCAGGCTGTCCATCACCGGCAGCAGGTTGTCGGCGAAGTTCTCGATGGCGAATTTGTGGGCCTTGGTGACGTCTTCCTGCGCCCGGCGGCGGATATTCTCGCCTTCCGCGACCGCGCGCATGTACAGGTCGTAATGCTCACGCGCCTTGGCTTCCAGGGCGGCCAGCTGGGCCGCCACGTCCTCCACGGCGGCAGCCTCCGGCGCGGCGCTCTCCTGCGCGGCGGCAGCGCTGGCTTCGTCGTTGGGCGTCGGGTTGGATGGCGTCTGCTTCTGTTCTTCCATGTCGATCCGTATCAATGCATTGGCGCGGCCGTCCGTGGGCACGGCCGCGGTGGGTCAATCGGCGTGTTTAGCGGCAATTGGTGGCGTCGCGCCGGATTTCAAGAGTGGCGCCGGCGAGACGCGGAAACAAGCGGTTACAAAGGCGTGAGTTATGCAATTGGCGCCTTATTGCCTTGCTGCACTGCACTCACTACCATTCTCATTAAGAAAAATGACAAAAATGATGGGAGCCTGGAGATGGTTCATTTTTGTGCCTCTTCCGAAAGGTTGGCCATGCATAAGCTGCCAGTCGTGACGCTCTGCCTCGTGGCCGCCCTGGCGGTCATGACCGCCTTTATCTGCCTGTCCGGCGCCTTCACGCCGCGCGATACCGAGTATGGCAGTGGCAAGGCGGTGTTCAAGCACTACATCGTTCCTATCGTCACCCAGCAAGTCACGCAGGAATAGGCGCCCGCGCAATTTCCCGGCACAAGCCCGCACCGCGGCGGCCCCGGCACCCTGCCGGCGCTGCCGCGTGTCGTTTTGTCCAACACGCTGCCAGCCTCAGTGCCGGAAATCATCGATGCGGCGGCGGTCGCGCTTGGTCGGGCGGCCCTGCAACTGCGCGGCGGGCTCCGGCTGCAGGCGGCGGCGCTCGGCCTCGGCCTGCCGGCGCGCCTGGCTGTCGGCGCTTTCTTCATACAGCGTCTGCGCCACCGGTGCCGGGCCGCGCGCCGGGGCAATGCCCTTGACCTGCAGTTCCCAGCGCTGCTGGTGCGCTTCGAGCGCGACCTTGTCGCCGGGCCGCACTTCGCGCGAATTCTTGACCAGCTGCCCGTTGACAGTCACCTTGCCGCGCTCCACCGCCTCGGCCGCAAGCGAGCGCGTCTTGAAGAAACGCGCGCACCATAGCCATTTGTCGATGCGCTGGCGCGCATCCGCTTCGTAATCCACGTTCATGCTGCGGCTCCCCGGGTCTGCGCGCGCGAGCGGCGCGCTTCCAGTTCATGCGGGTGCGGCGTATCGAGCGGCCAGCCCTGCAGGTGCTGCAGGGCAATCTCCGCCATCGCCGCCACCCACGGCGCCGCGTCGTTCAGGCAAGGAATAAAGTGGAAATCCTTGCCGCCCGCGACCTTGAACTCGGTCTGCCCTTCCATCGCGATTTCCTCCAGCGTCTCGATGCAGTCTGCCGGGAAGCCCGGGCAGAACACATCGACCCGGCCGGCGCCAACCTTGCCGAGTTCGGCCAGCGTCGGGGCCGTGTACGGCTGCAGCCACTCCGCCTTGCCGAAACGAGACTGGAACGTCACCTGGTACTGCCCCGGCTGCAGGCCCAGCGCGTCACCCAGCAGCCGGCCGGTCTTCAGGCACTCGCAGTGATACGGGTCCCCCAGCTCCAGCGTGCGCCGCGGCACGCCGTGGAACGACAGGATCAGCTTGTCGCCGCGCGCGAAGTCGGGCATGCCATGCTGTGACCAGTAGGCCCCGACCTGCTGGTGCAGCGCCGAGATATAAGCCGGGTGGTCATGGAAATGTTTGACCAGCCGCAGCTCGGGCTGGTTGCGCCATTGGCCGAGCACGCGGAACACTTCGTCGAACGCGGTCGCGGTAGTGGTGCCGGAGTACTGCGGATACATCGGCAGCACCAGCACCTGCTCGCAGCCCTGGCGGCGCAGCGCCTCCATCACCGAGGCGATCGACGGGTTGCCGTAGCGCATGGCGCACGCCACCGTGACCTCGTGGCCGTTCTGGTTCAGCAGCCGCTGCAGCGCATGCGCCTGGCGCTCGCTGTAGACCAGCAGCGGCGAGCCGGTCATATGCGCCTCGCGCAGCCAGATCGACTCGTACTTCAGCGCCGATGCACGCGAGCGCAGCGGCAGGATCACGCCATGCAACAGCGGCAGCCAGGCGGCGCGCGGGATCTCGACCACGCGCGGGTCGGACAGGAATTCCTTCAGGTAGCGCCCCACTGCCTTCGGCGTGGGTGCATCGGGAGTACCCAGGTTGACCAGCAGGATCGCCGTGCGCGGCGCCTGTCCGTGCTGGTAGACCGGTTCGGGTGAAAACGTCATGTCGCTTCCGGGTTGGCGCACGGCCGGGAGCGCGCCACGGCGGCGCGCCGGCGCAGGCGGCGCTCGGCAGGAATGGGGCAGCTTGTCAGGCCAGCCTGCCGCGTCACTGGTTCTGGCTCAGCGCGCTGGACAGCAGCCGCGCGGTGATGTCGACGATCGGGATCACGCGCTCATACGCCATGCGTGTCGGGCCGATCACGCCGAGGGTGCCGACGATCTGCCCGTCGACCTCGTACGGCGCGGTGATGACCGCCATGTCTTCCAGCGGCACCAGCTGGCTTTCACCGCCGATGAAGATCTGCACGCCCTGCGCGTGGCTGGAAACGTCGAGCAGCTGCAGCAGGCTGGTCTTGTGCTCGAACACGTCGAACAGCCGGCGCAGCTTGTCCATGCTGGAAGACAGGTCTTCCACTTCCAGCAGCTTGCGCTCGCCGCTGATATAGACGTGGTCGTCTTCCTCGTCCTCGGCCACGCTGCCTGCCTCGACCGCGGCCTGCATCAGCTGCGACATGTCGCGGCGCAGGTCCCGCAGCTCGACGCGCAGGTGGCCGCGCACGGCGTCGAAGCTCATGCCGGCGTAGTGCGAGTTGAAGTAGTTGGCCGCCTCGATCAGCTGGGCCGGGGTGTATGCCAGTTCGGTCTGGATGATCCGGTTCTGCACATCGCCCTCGGGACTGACGATGATCAGCAGGATGCGCTTCTCGGACAGGCGCATGAATTCGATCTGCCGGAACGCCTGCGCACGCCGGGGCGTCATCACCACGCCGGCGAAGTGCGACAGGTTGGACAGCGTGCGCGCCGCCGTCGTGATCATGCGCTGCGGCCCGAGCTGCTGGCCGCCGAGCTGGCCCTGGATCTGGCCGGTCAGCTCGGCCAGGTCGGCGTTGCGCTCCAGCGGCTTGGCCGTCAGCATGGAATCGACGAACAGCCGGTACCCGCGCGGCGTCGGGATGCGGCCTGCCGACGTGTGCGGGCTGGCGATAAAGCCCATTTCCTCCAGGTCGGACATCACATTGCGGATGGTCGCCGGCGACAGGTCCAGCCCCGAGTACTTCGACAGGGTGCGGGATCCGACCGGCTGGCCTTCGGCGATGTAGCGCTCGATCAGGGTCTTGAGCAGCGTTTTGGAACGTTCATCCATGATGCCCCGATTTTACGCAAGTTTTAGACCTTCTGGCGCCCCGCCTGGGTTGCGGCGGCGCCGCCTGCTGGCAACGGCAGCGGCGGTATGGTCTAATCCCGGCATGTCCGCGCCCCAGAGAGCCAGCGCCTTGCGCACTTCGTTCCACACCGTCGCCCTGGTGGGCCGCTACTCGACTGCCGGCATCGAAGGACCGCTGGAGGAGATCGCCTCTTATATCCTGCGCAATGGCCAGGATGTGGTGTTCGAGCGCGAAACCGCGCTGGCCACCGGGCTGACCGCCTACCCTGCCCTGTCGGCCGAGGAAATCGGCCAGCACGCCGACGTGGCGGTGGTGCTGGGCGGCGACGGCACGCTGCTGGGCATCGCCCGCCAGCTGGCCGGCCACGACGTGCCGCTGATCGGGGTCAACCACGGGCGGCTCGGCTTCATGACCGACATCGCGCTGGAAGACGTGCACACGGTGCTGCCCGACATGCTCGACGGCCGCTACGAGGCCGAGAACCGGCTGCTGCTCGAGTCACGCGTGGTACGCGACGACAGCATCATTTTTTCCGCGCTGGCGCTGAACGACGTGGTGGTGAACCGCTCGGGCATTTCCGGCATGGTCGAGCTGGCCGTGTCCGTGGACGGCAACTTCATGTACAACCAGCGTTCGGACGGCCTGATCGTGTCGACCGCGACCGGCTCGACCGCCTACGCGCTGTCCGCCGGCGGCCCGATCCTGCACCCGACGCTGTCGGGCGTGGTGCTGGTGCCGATCGCCCCGCATGCGCTGTCGAACCGGCCGATCGTGCTGCCGCACGATGCGGAGGTCACCATCGAGGTCGCCAGCGCGCGCGACGCCAGCGTCAACTTCGACATGCAGTCGCTGACCTCGCTGCTGCCCGGCGACCGCATCGTGGTGCGGCGCTCGGAGAAGAGCATCAACCTGCTGCACCCGGTGGGCTACAACTACTACGCCACGCTGCGCAAGAAGCTGCACTGGCACGAATACCCGTCCGAAGACAACCGCCTCTGAGCCGCCCCCAGAGCCCGAGCTAGCCACCCCGACCCATCGCCAGCCCGCCCTCCCGGACCGATCCCACTTCCCGCCACGATGCTGCGCAGCCTGTCCATCCGCGATTTCGTCATCGTCGACTCGCTCGACCTGGATTTCACCTCCGGCTTCACCGTCTTCACCGGCGAGACCGGCGCCGGCAAGTCGATCCTGATCGACGCCCTGGCCCTGGTGCTGGGTGAGCGCGCCGACGCCGGCATCGTGCGCGAAGGCGCCCCACGCGCCAGCATCAGCGCCACGTTCACGACCCACCCGGCGCTCGACGCCTGGCTGGCCGAGCGCGAGCTCAATGCCGCCGATGGCGACGATGACGACGGCGCCGGCTCGGTGCTGCTGCGCCGCACGGTCGATGCCGGCGGCCGCAGCAAGGCCTTTATCAACGGCGCCGCGGCCACGCTGGCGCAGTTGCGCGAAGTGGGCGACCAGCTGGTCGACATCCACGGCCAGCACGCGCACCAGCTGCTGCTGCGCCCGGATGCCCAGCGCCTGCTGTTCGATGCCCACGCCGGGCTGACCCAGCAGGCCGGCGCGGTGGCCGAGGCCTGGCGCGCGTGGCGCGCCTGCGTGCGCCAGCGCGAGGCGGTCGAGCACCAGTCGCGCGAGATGCAGCTCGAGCGCGAGCGGCTGGAGTGGCAGGTGGGCGAGCTCGACAAGCTCAACCCGCAGCCGGGCGAATGGGAAGAGATCCAGGCCGAGTACAACCGCCTGTCGCACGCCGCCGGGCTGATCGACGGCAGCCGCGCGGCGCTGGACGCGCTGTCCGAGGCCGACGGCTCGGTGCTGTCGGCGCTGAACACGATCGTGCACCGGCTGCAGCAGCTGGCCGACGTCGACCCGGCGCTGCGCGACGTGCTGGCCGCGCTCGAGCCGGCCCAGGTGCAGGCCGAGGAAGCCGCGCACTCGCTGACCCGCTACGTCGACCGGCTCGAGCTGGATCCGGAACGGCTGCAGGCCGTCGAAGAACGCATGCACGCGCTGCACGCCACCGCGCGCAAGTACCGCCTGCCTCCCGAGCAGCTGCCCGATGAGCTGCTGGCGCGCCGCCAGCAGCTCGACGACCTGCAGGCCGCGCAGGACCTGAACAAGGTGATGGCGCGCGAAGCCGCCGCCAAGGCCGCCTACCTGACGCTGGCGCAGCACCTCAGCCATGCGCGCTCGCAGGCGGCGCAGGCGCTGTCGGCCGCGGTCACCGAGGCCATGCAGGGCCTGTCGATGGCGGGCGGCAGCTTCGTCGCCGCGCTGAACACGCTGGAAGAAGGCCAGAGCTACGGCCTGGAGCAGGTCGAGTTCCTGGTGGCCGGCCATGCCGGCGTCAGCGCGCGGCCGCTGGCGCGGGTCGCGTCCGGCGGCGAACTGGCGCGCATCAGCCTGGCGATCTCGGTCATCACCAGCGAGGCCTCGCCCACGCCGACGCTGATCTTCGACGAAGTCGACACCGGCATCGGCGGCGCCGTCGCCGAAGTGGTCGGCCGGCGCCTGCAGGAACTGGGCCGCGCGCGCCAGGTGCTGTGCGTGACCCACTTGCCGCAGGTCGCCGCGCAGGCCGGCACGCACCTGCTCGTCAGCAAGGAAACCACCGATGGCGGTGAGGGCTCGGTCACGCGCTCGGTTACTCGTTCGCGTATCCGCGTACTCGACCCGGCCGGGCGCGTGGTCGAGACCGCTCGCATGCTGGGCGGCGCCACCGTCACCGCGACCACGCTGCAGCATGCCGAAGAGATGCTGGCACAAGGCGCCGAGGCCCAGGCCGGCGCCCCGCTGCGCGGCACGGCAAAGGAAGGCCGGCGCGGCCGCCGCGCCGCCGGCTGACGCTTGCCGCCGCGCGCCCGCATCGGCCTACCGAACCCACTTTCACAGGAGCCCCACCATGACCCGCCACGCGCCGCCGGCAGGCCGCCGCCACCGCCCCTTGCGTGCCGTACTGGCCCTGGCCACCGCGGCCACGGCCGCACTGCTGGCACTGTCCGGCTGCAAGGCGCAGTCGGGGCCTTACGCCCCGCCGCCGGGCAGCATCACCGACGACCGCGCGGTGGGCGACATCATGGTCAAGTTCAAGCCGCCCGCGGTCGACATGTCCGAGGATGCCGGCAAGCTGCTGGCCGAGATCAAGGGCCCGATCCGCTATGTGGTCAAGCGCCCCATGTCGGGCGGGGTCTGGCTGGTGACGGCGATCTCCAAATCGGCGGATGCCACCATCGACCAGGCAGTGGATACGCTGCGCGCCACCCCACGTATCGAGACCGCCGAGCCGGACCGGATGATCCAGCCCAACCGTACCATGCCGACCAGCCGGGACATGCCCAAGAGCTGAGCCGGCGCCCCGGGCCTGTCCGCAAGCGGTGGGTTCTAAACCTTCGGTAGCCCTTGCACAACCGCGGCGGATCGTATTCCCTACATAGCATCCCCTTGCGCGGCCGATGCCGCGCGGAGTGCACCTGGAGGAATACATGCCGCATCCCGCGCAGTCCGTGTTCCGTCGCTGCATCCCGGTCTATCGATGGCGGGCATCCCTGGTTGCCATCGCCGCACTGTGCGCCGCGGCACCGACCAACGCGGCATTCGCGGCCAGCGCCTCCACTTCGGCTTCCACCTATACTGGCCAGATCATCGTGCGCTGGCGCGATGGCACGGCCCCCACCGTCACGCCAGACGCGGCCGGCAAGGCACCGGCCGCCTCGGCCGAGGCGGCGCAGCCAGCAAGCCGGCTGCAGCAGTTGCGCGAGCGCACCGGCATCGCCGCCACGCTGCGCCGGCCCATGGGCGGCAACATGGACCTGCTGCAGGTGCCCGACGAACTCGCCACCGACCCGGAAGCCGCGGCCGCACGACTGCGCCAGGATCCGCGCGTGGCCGACGCCGTGCCGGACCGCTGGCTGCGGCTGCATGACACCCTGCCCAACGACCCGGAATTCCGCGCCAACCAGCCGTACCTGATGGGCACCGGCACCGCGGTCGGCGGCGTCAACCTGCCGCGCGCATGGGACCGCACGCGCGGCAGCAGCGGCATCGTGATCGCGGTGGTCGATACCGGCACGCTGCCCCATCCCGACCTGGCCGCGCGGCTGCTGCCGGGCTATGACTTCATCAGCAGCACCACTGTCTCCAACGATAACGACGGGCGCGACGGCGATGCCACCGATGCCGGCGACAACGTCCCATCCGGCTTCACCTGCCCGGGCAGTTCCTCGCCGACCACCGAAGCCACGGCCAACAGCTGGCACGGCACGCGCGTGGCAAGCGTGCTGGGCGCGGCCACCGACAACGGCGAAGGCATCGCCGCGGTGGACTGGAGCGCGCGCATCCTGCCGGTGCGGGTCTCGGGGCGGTGCGGCGCGCTGCTGTCCGATACCGTCGATGGCATGCGCTGGGCGGGCGGCATGCCGGTGCCCAATGTGCCGGCCAACCCGACGCCGGCGCGCGTGGTCAATATCAGCCTTGGCGGCGGCACCTGCAGCAGCATCGAGCAGCAGGCGGTCAACGACCTGAACGCGCGCGGCGTCGTGGTGGTCGCCGCGGCAGGCAACAACCGTGGCGCGGTCGAGGCGCCGGGCGACTGCAACGGCGTGATCGCGGTGACGGCCCATGCCAACGACGGAGAGAACGCGACCTATGCCAATGTCGGCCCGCAGGTCGCGATCAGCGCGCCAGGCGGCGGCTGCGGCAACTCGCGCGTACAGAACGGAGCCTGCACATCGACGCCGTCGGTGATCCGCACGCTCGGCAACAACGGCGAAACGTCGGTCGGCGCATACACGGTATCGTCGTCGCAGGGCACGAGCTTCGCGGCGCCGATGGTGTCGGGCGTGGTCGCGATGATGTTTGCGCTGAATGGGTCGCTGTCGCCGGCGCAGGTGACCGCGGCGCTGAAGTCCTCGGCGCGGCCGCATCCATCCGGCACCTTCTGCACCACCAATCCAGGCGTGTGCGGCGCCGGCCTGCTGGATGCCGACAACGCGCTGGCCGCCGCTGTGTCGGCCCCGCCGGCGGCCGCCGCACCGGCACCGTCCGATGACGGCGGCGGCGGTGCGGTGCCACGCTGGCTTGCGCTCGCGCTGGCCTGCACGGGCCTGCTCGGCTTCGCGCTGCGCCGGCGCGCATAAAAGTTGCCCTGCCAGCTTGCCGTGCCCCGGATGCGGCTCAGCCGCCGCCAGCGCTGCGCAGCGGCCGCCGCGCCAGCCACCACTCCTGCAACACCCAGCACAGCAGTCCGGCCACCGCGCCGGCTGCGTGCGCGGCGCGCACCACGCCGAACCCCCATGACGGGTCAAAGATCACCGGCGCCAGCCACGATTGTTCCAGCCACACCTTGGCCAGCACACCCAGGCTCAGCAGCACGCCGAGCACGCGCGACAGCCCGGGCGCGCGCAACAGGCTGAGCCCGCCCCATAGCGCCAGCCCGTGCAAGGCGCCGGACAAGCCGCCATACCAGCCGACCGATGGCACGCGCAGCAGCGCCACCTGCACGGCAAGGCCGCAAGCCAGCAGCACCAGCAGCATAGCGGGCGCCCGCGCCGTGCGCCCGGCCAGCGCCAGCAGGCCCGCGGCCGCCAGTGCGTTGGCCAGCCAGTGCATCGCGTCCAGGTGCACCCACATGGCGGTCGCCAGCCGCCACCACTGGCCGTCGAGGCGCACCGCATCGCGCAGGTAGAGCCCGTGGGCGTGCCACCACGGCAGGAAAGTGAAGCAGGCCGACAGCGCCCAGACCAGCGCGATCGCCGCCAGCAGTCCCGGCCACGAGGCCCCGGCGGGACGGCTCGGGGCCACCGCGGCCTCAGTCCTCACCGAATACGGCCTGCCACAGCGTGCGCACCTGCGCCGTCTGCGCGGCAACCGATTCCGCCGCCAGGCGCGCCTGCGCCTGGCCGTCGAGCCGCAACTGGTGCTGGCGCGCGCGGAACAGCCGGTAGGCGTCGCCCACCGCCACGGCCAGCGCAGCATCGATCAGCCCGAGTTCGCCGGCCTCGCGCAGCAGCGCGATATTGCCGGCATTACGCGTCAGCTGCGGATGCGCGCGGCTGTGCAGCAGCACCAGGTACTGCACCGTGAACTCGATGTCGACCATGCCGCCGCGGTCGTGCTTGAGGTCGAACAGGGTGGTGGGGTTGGGATGGCCCTCGGCGACCTTGCGGCGCATCTGCACGATCTCGTCGCGCAGCACCGCGGCATCGCGCTCCTGGCGCAGCACCTCGTCGCGCAGCGCCTCGAAGCGCTCGCCGATGGCTGCGTCGCCGGCACAGAAGCGCGCGCGCGTGAGCGCCTGGTGTTCCCAGACCCATGCGGTGTTGTCGCCCTCGCGCAGCTGGTAGCGGCGGAAGGCGTCGAAGCTGGTGACCAGCAGGCCGGCCGCGCCGTTGGGGCGCAGCCGCGTATCGACGTCGAACAGCGCGCCGGCCGCGGTATGGCTGGTGAGCCAGGTGATCAGCCGGCGCGCGAAGGCGGCGTAGACATCGGGCGCGCGCTCGTGCTCGTCGTCATACAGGAAGATGATGTCGAGGTCCGAGGCATAGCCCAGCTCCTTGCCGCCGAGCCGGCCGTAGGCGATCACCGCGAAGCGCGGCGTGTCGCGATGGCGCGTGGCGAGCTGGCGCCACACCGTCTGCAGCGTGGCATCGAGCATGGCGTCGGCCAGGTCGGACAGGCGGTCGGCAACCTGCTCCACCGTCAGCATGCCGTGCAGGTCCTGCAGCAGCACGCGGAAGGTCTCGGCATGATGCTCGCGGCGCAGGATGTCCATCTGGTGCTCGACCTGCCCTTCGGCGGCCAGCAGCCGCTCGTGCAGGCGCTTGCGGAACGCGGCCCAGTCGGGCGCGCCGGCCAGCGCATCGCTGTCGAGCAGTTCGTCGAGCAGTTGCGGATGGCGCGTCAGGTAGGCCGCGGCCCAGCGCGAGGCGTGCAGCGTCTGCGCGACACGGTCCATCGCCTGCGGGTACTCGGACAGCAGCGACAGGTAGGAGGCGCGCCGGCTGATGGCCTCGAGGAAGTCGATAAAGCGCGCGATGGTGCTGTCGGCATCGCCCTGGCGCGCGGCCAGGTCGAGCGCGCGGTTCACCAGCTGGTCGAAGCGGGCACGGCTGGATTCGGACAGCGCGCGGTAGCGCAGCGACGACGCGGTCGCGCGCAGCCGGTCGAGCAGGCCGGTGCAGTCGGTGAAGCCGGCTGCCTGCAGGCGCCGGCACGGCGTGGCATCGTCGTCACACCCTCCCTGGCCGCCCTGCCCGCCCTGTGCCTGCGCGGCGGCCTCCTGCTGCGGGTTGTCCTGCGCGCGCGCGGCGTTGTCGTCGAGCACGATGTCGGGCCACAGGGCTTCGCAGGACGCGGCGTCGGGATCCGAGAAGGTGGCCTCGAACTGCTGCGCCACCGGCTCCTGCAGCGCCGCCAGCCGCGCCAGCAGCTCGTTCCAGCTGGCGCAGCCCATCATCCGCGCCACCGCCAGCTGCTCGTCTGCCGAGGTCGGCAGGTGGTGGGTCTGGGCGTCGTCGCGGTACTGCAGGCGGTGCTCCAGCTGGCGCAGGAAGCGGTAGGCGTCGCCCAGCTGTCCGGCCTGGCCGGCAGGCAGCAGGCCGCGCCCGACCGCCACGCCGAGCACTTCGAGCGTCGGCCGCACGCGCAGCTCGGGATCCTGGCCGCCGCGGATCAGCTGGAACACCTGCGCCATGAATTCGATCTCGCGGATACCGCCGCGGCCGAGCTTGATATTGAACGAGCGCTGGCTGCCGATATTCATGCCGTGGCCCGCGAGCCCGCCGCTGCGCTTGGCGGCCTCGCTGCGGATCTGCGCATGCAGCGAGCGGATCGCCGCGATCACGCCGTAGTCCAGGTAGCGGCGGAACACGAACGGCGTGGTCAGGCGCGCCAGCAGGCCGGCGGTGCGCTGCGCGTGCGGCGTGTCGAGCGCCGACACCACGCGGCCCTTGATCCAGGCGTAGCGCTCCCACTCGCGCCCCTGCACCACCAGGTATTCCTCCAGCATGCCCAGGCTGCACGCCAGCGGGCCGGCGTCGCCATTGGGCCGCAGCCGCATGTCGACGCGGAACACGTAGCCGTCGGCGGTCACCTCGGCAAGCAGGTTGATCAGGCGGCGGCCGAGGCGGATGAAATACTCGTGGTTGGACAGGCTGCGCGTACCGCCCTGCGTGTCGCCGTCTTCGTCATACAGGAAGATCAGGTCGATGTCGGACGAGACGTTCAGCTCGCGCCCGCCGAGCTTGCCCATGCCGACCACCACCAGCTCCTGCACCTCGCCGCTCTGCTCCCCGACCGGGCGGCCGAAAGTGGTGGCGAGATCAGCGCCCAGCACCGCCAGGCCATGCTGGATCGCCAGTTCGGCCAGGTCGGTCATGGCGCCGGTGATTTCGCCCAGCGGGGCCAGGCCGCGCAGGTCACGCTCGATCACCGCGCACATGACTTCGGCGCGCAGCCGGCGCAACGTGCGCCTGGTGGCTTCCTCGGCATCGGCCGAGGGTTCGTGCAGCGCCTGCAGCCGCGCCTCCATCCACGCGCGCGTCAGCGGCTGTCCGGCCGCCGCCGCGATCACCGCGGGCAGTTCGGGGCGGGCCTGCAGCACCCGCCGCGCGTAGTGGGAATACGCCGCCGAGTACAATATGTGGCCGCCTGCGTGGCCGCCATGGTCGGCCGCCTGCAGACCCTGCGGCAACGACTGCGCCGCGGTGACGGCAAAGGCGCCGGCGGTCATGGTCCCGGGGCCCTCGCCAGCGGCAAGCGCCGCCGCCGGAGCCGCCAGGTCAGCCGGTGCCGGTGTGGCGCCCGCGCCATGTTGATCGGGGGGATCGCCAGCGGCGGAACTCGTCGGGTCGGAGGCAGTCATTCCAGTAACTTGAAATGCGAAAAAAGGGGCGGCCGAAAAGGTGCCGCCGGTATCTGGCTGCCAGAACGGGGCGCCAGAACGGGCGCCAGAACGGGCGTGCCCGGGCCATGCTGCCCCGGTTCGCGCCGCGCGCGGTGCGCGTCTTCCTGTTGTAGCCAGCCGGGCACCAGATTGGAGAGCGGCTAGTATTGTCGGATAATCTGCGCATGTCCAGCCGCGCCTCACAACCCGCTGACGGTTCTCCCCCCACTGGCGGCGCGGGCGGGCATGTGGCCGCCGCTACGCCGCCAACGCCGGCCAACGACACCGTCAAAAGCCCAGCCAGCCACGCCTCGAACAATCCCTCGAACAATCCCGCGAACAACCCCGCTTCGCCATCACCCGCTCATTCCTTGGCTGCTCCAGGTATCGATTCCCCTGCCCTGCCGCGCCCCGCGCAGGGCCTGGCGCGTTTGCGCGGCCTTGCCGGCGCCGGCGCGCGCGCGGCCGTTGGCGTGGTGCGCCACCCGTTGTGGCGCGGCCTGGGACGCGCGCTGGTACGGCTGGCGCTGGTGCTCGGCGTGCTGGCGCTGGTGGCGGGCCTGCTGATCCGCTTCGTGCTATGGCCGCAGGCATCAACCGCGCGCCAATGGCTGGAGGAGCGCGGCTCGGTCGCGCTGTCGGCACAGGTGACCATCGGCGCGCTCGATACCTACTGGGATGGCTGGCACCCCGCCTTCCGCGCCCGCGACCTGCGCGCCCTGGACGATGGCAAGCGCGTGCTGCTGTCGACCGCCACGCTCGACGGCAAGCTGTCGTGGCGCTCGCTGTTCAGCATGAACCTGCAGTTCGTCAGCCTGGGCGCCACCGGCACCGACATCCTGGTGCGCCGCACGCCCGAGGGCAAGCTGCTGGTCGGCGGCATGCCGGTCGATGCCACCGGCGGCCAGCAGGAAGACGACCGCTTCCTGGGCTGGCTGATGTCGCAGGGCCGCGTGTCGCTGTCCGACGGCAGGCTGCGCTGGCTCGACGAGAAGGCCGGCCTGCCGCAGCTCGATATCGGCGAAATCCGCCTCGACACCCGCCGCAACGGCTCGCGCCATGCGGTGACGCTGGAAGCGCGCTCGCCGGCACTGGGCCCGCGCCCACTGGTGGTCAAGTCCAGCTTCCAGAACGATTACCTGCACAGCGCCGGCAACTGGCGCTACTGGAGCGGCCAGGCCAGCTGGGACGTGGCCCAGCTGGAGTTGCCGGTGCTGCAGCGCTACCTGGCCATGGTCGAGGGCGTGGCCAGCGGTACCTTCAGCACCGACGGCAGCATCGAGTTCCGCCAGGGCCGCATCGTGCGCAGCCAGACCCGGCTGCGCGCCAGCAGCGTCGACCTGCAGCTGGCCGGCGCCGCTGCCCCGCTGCGGCTGGCCAATGCGCAGGCCTTCCTGCTGCACCGGACCGAACGCGACGGCAGCAACCTGCTCACCGTCGACACGCTGCTGTGGCAGACCGCCGACGGCAAGGCGGCGCCCGCCGACGGCAACTGGCGCGAAGGCATGCGCAAGGTCGAGCTCGGCTGGGCTTATGCGAAGGACGGCAGCCTGCGCAAGCTCACGCTGAAGGCGCCCACGCTGGACCTGAACACGGTGCGCGCGCTGGCCAGCTCGATGCCGCTGGAGACCGCGGTGCTGCGCCGGCTGCGCACGCTGCAGCCGGCCGGCCACATCGACAACCTCAACGTCAGCTGGAGCCGCGAGCGCGCCGGCATGCTCGACCGCAGCGGCGGCCAGCCCCACTACAGCGTGCAGGGCACGCTGCGCGACGTCTCGGTCAACGGCCAGCCGGCGGTACCGGCCCTGGATGCCAGGGGCCGTCCGCGGCTGGGCACGCCCGGTTTCTCGCGCCTGTCGGGCACGTTCTCGTTCGACGACCAGCAAGGCAATGCGCGCTTCGAAGGCAATGGCGCGTCGCTGGCGGTGCCCGGGCTGTTCGAGGAGCCGCGCGTGCCGTTCGACCAGATCGGCGGCGACGTGCGCTGGCACCACGCCGGCGGCAAGCTGGTGGTGACGCTGGACGGCATCCGCTTTGCCAATGCGGATGCCGCGGGCTCCGTGCGCGGCACCTGGCGCGCCGGCGGCGACGGCACCTCCGGCATCGCCGACCTGAGCGGCGAGATGACCCGCGCCCAGGTCGCGCGCGTGCCGCGCTACCTGCCGCTGACCATCCCGGCGGGCACCCGGCATTACCTGGCGGGCGCGCTGATGCGTGGCGACGCAGCCGGCGTCAGCTTCCTGCTCAAGGGCGACCTGGAGCATTTCCCGTTCCACGCGCCGTTCGAGAAGGCGGGCGAGTTCCGCGTCGACGTGCCGATCGAGCGCGTCAGCTACCAGATCGCGCCGCACGAGACTGGCGCGGGCGGCGCGCCGCTGTGGCCGGCGTTCACCGACATCGCCGGGCAGGTCACGTTCGACCGCGGCGGCATGACCTTCCTGGCACGGCGCGCGACGGTGCATGACATCCCGGGCGTGGCGCTGCAGGATGTCAGCGGCAGCATCGACGACCTCAGCGAACATGGCCGCCTCGCCATCGATGGCGGCGCCAGCGGGCCGGTGCAGGGCTTCCTGCGCTATATCGCCGCTTCGCCGGTGCGCGAATGGACCGCGCGCGTGGCCGACGCGGCGCGCGCGCAGGGCAACGGCGAGCTCAGGCTCAAGCTCGACATGCCGCTTGAGCACGCCAACGCGGCCAGGGTGGAGGGACGTTTCCGCTTCCCCGGCAACGACGTCGTGCTCGGCCCGCAGCTGCCGGCATTCGGCAACGCCAGCGGGGACATCACGTTCAACGAGCACGGGTTCGGGCTGGAGAACCTGCGCGCGCGCTTCCTGGGCGGCGAAGTGAAGCTCGGCGGCGGCACCCAGCCCGAAGGGGGCACGCGCGTCACCGCAAGCGGCACCGTCTCCGCCGCAGGCCTGCGCGAGGCCGCGGCAGGCTCGGCGCTGGCGCCGCTGGCGGCCAGGCTGGAAGGCAGCACCGGCTACAGCACCGTGATCGCGATGCGCGAACACGAGCTGCAGGTGCAGCTGAATTCCTCGCTCAACGGCATGGCGATCGGCTTGCCGGCACCGCTGGCCAAGGCGGCGCCGCACGACCTGCCGCTGCGCGTCGAGCTGCGCCCGGCGCCCGGCCGCGCCGGCGTCGACGAACTTGCGCTGCAGCTGGGCAGCGCCCTTAACGCACGCTACCTGTTGCGCCGCGACCAGAACGGCGGCAATGCCATCGAAGTCGTTGCCGGCGGCATCGGCGTGCAGCAGGCGGCGCCGGCGCCGGTGGCCGGCGTCAGCGCCGCGGCGACCTTCGACCGGCTCGACATCGACGCCTGGCGCGCCGCCCTCGCCGGCCCGACGGCTGCGGGCGATGGTACGCGCCCCTCGTCCTTCCTGCCGGGCCGCATTGCACTGCGCGCCGGCACGCTCCATGGCATGGGCCGCACGCTCGATGACGTGGCGCTCGACGCCACGCGCAACGCCGACGGCTGGAACGCCAGGATCGAGTCGCGCCAGATCGCCGGCGCCGTGCAGTGGCAGCCGGCCCCTGCCGGTGCCGGTGCCGGTGCCGGTGCCAGCGCCACGGGCGCGCTGCAACTGCGCCTGTCGCGCCTGAACGTGCCCGATGCCAGCGACGAGCGCAACGTGGTCGACGCCCTCGCCAGCAGCATCGACGAACTGCCCGCCATCGACCTGGTCGCCGAGCAGTTCGTGCTGCGCGGCCACGACTTCGGCAGGCTGGAAGTGAAGGCGCATACCGGCACCAGCGGCACCGACCCGGTCTGGACCCTGGACCAGCTGAAGATCGAGCAGCCCGATGCCACGCTGACCGGCCACGGCAGCTGGCGCGTGCCGCGCCGGCTGCGCGCCGACGGCAATGCCGAGCGCCGCACCCTGTTGTCGTTCGTCATCGACATCGGCGACGCCGGCGCCACGCTGAACCGGCTGGGGCTGCCGCACACGCTGCGCGACGGCAAGGGCAAGCTGGAAGGCCGCGTGGCCTGGCGCGGCTCGCCGCTGTCGATCGACTACCCGACGCTGTCCGGCAAGCTGTCGCTCGACCTGGAGAACGGCCAGATCCTGAGCGTCGAGCCGGGCGCGGCGCGGCTGCTGGGCGTGCTCAGCCTGCAGGGGCTGCTGCGCTTTGCCACGCTGGACTTCCGCAGCCTGTCGGGCCGCGGACTGCTGTTCGACCGCATTTCCGGCGCCGGCACGATCGAGAACGGCGTCGGCACCATCCAGGATTTCGAACTCAGGAGCCCGCAGATCATGGCCAGCATGAGCGGCACCGCCAACCTGCTGCGCGAGACCCAGGACCTGCGCGTGGAGGTGGTGCCGCGCATCAATGCCACCTCGACCTCAGTGGCGGCCGCCTTTGTCAACCCGGTGCTGGGCATCGGCACGCTCGCGGCGCAACTGCTGTTTGCCGACGAGTTCTCCAAGGTGTTCACCCAGCACTACCGCATCACCGGCAGCTGGGCCAACCCGCAGATCGGCAAAGTGGAGGAGAATAATACGCAAGCCCCCCGCTTCCAGAACCGCGCCGAGCCCGCGCTCCCGCACTGAAGCCGCTGCCGTCCGAGAGAGATCAAGAGAGTCCAAAGAGGAAACCAACGCCCATGACCGCCCCCGCCCCGTTCCGCGTGGCCGCCGTGCAGACCGTTACCGGCACTTCGCTCGATGCCAACCTGGCGCGCGCCGAGGCGCTGATCGCCGAGGCCGCCGCCGGCGGCGCGCAGCTGGTGCTGCTGCCCGAGTACTTCTGCATGATGGGCCGCTCCGAAGCGGACAAGGTGGCCGTGCGCGAGCACGACGGCGATGGCCCGGTGCAGCAGTTCCTGGCCGGCGCCGCGCGCCGCCACGGCATCTGGCTGGTGGGCGGCACGCTGCCGATGTGGTGCGACGACCCGGCGCGCGTGTACAACACCTCGCTCGCCTTCGACCCGCGCGGCGAGCGCGTGGCGCGCTACGACAAGATCCACCTGTTCGGCTTCACGCGCGGAGCCGAAAGCTATGACGAATCGCGCACCATCCTGGCCGGCCGCACCCCGGTCAGCTTCGACGCGCCGTGCGGCCGCGTGGCCATGTCGGTGTGCTACGACCTGCGCTTTCCCGAGCTGTACCGCGGCCTGGCGTCCGGCGCCGGCACCAGCCTGATCCTGATGCCGGCCGCCTTCACCTACACCACGGGCCAGGCGCACTGGGAAATCCTGCTGCGCGCCCGCGCGATCGAAAACCAGTGTTATGTGCTGGCCGCCGCACAGGGTGGCAAGCATGAGAACGGACGCCGCACCTGGGGCCATTCGATGCTGGTCGACCCGTGGGGCGAAGTGCTGGCCATGCTGCCCGAAGGCGAAGGCGTGGTGGCCGGCACCATCGACCCGGCGCGGCTGGAAGAAGTCAGGCAAAACCTGCCGGCACTGCGACACCGGGTGCTGTAGCATGTACGCAACCGCGGGGCCGCATGTATGTGGTCGCATGTAGTCGCATGCGGCGCCCGCACCAGGCATTTCACGCTACCGGCAAGCTCCATGAACTGCCGGGGCGGCAAACAGAAGAAAGGACATCTCATGAACGCCGGCGATCTCGGAATCCGCAACCTGGCCACCGCGCAGCAACTGCTGCTGGCGCCGTACGGCCTGGACGAGGCCAAGCTGCAGCGCGTGCTGGCCGATATCTTCACGCACAAGGTCGACTATGCCGACCTGTACTTCCAGTACACCCGCAACGAGGCGTGGAGCCTGGAAGAAGGCATCGTCAAGTCGGGCAGCTTCAGCATCGACCAGGGCGTGGGCGTGCGCGCCGTATCGGGCGACAAGACCGCCTTTGCCTATTCGGACGACATCAGCCTGGCCGCGCTGTCGCAGGCGGCAGCCGCCACCCGCACCATCGGCCGCGCCGGCAACGGCCGCGTCAAGGTGGCGGGCGAACTGGCCTCGCACGCCGGCCGCAGCCTGTATGCACCCAACGACCCGCTGGATTCGATGAGCGCCGCCGAAAAGGTGGCACTGCTGGAACGCATCGAACGCATGGCGCGCGCCAAGGACCCGCGCGTGGTGCAGGTGATGGCCGGCCTGGCCGGCGAATACGACGTGGTGCTGGTGGCGCGCAGCGACGGCGTGATCGCCGCCGACGTGCGGCCGCTGGTGCGCGTGTCGGTGACGGTGATCGCCGAGCAGGGCGGGCGCCGCGAGATCGGCTCGTCGGGCGGCGGCGGCCGCTATGCCTACGGGTACTTCTCCGACGACCTGTTGCAGAAGTACGTGGACGAAGCCGTGTCGTCGGCGCTGGTCAACCTGGACGCCCGCCCCGCCCCGGCCGGCGCGATGACCGTCGTGCTGGGCCCGGGCTGGCCCGGCGTGCTGCTGCATGAGGCCGTCGGCCATGGGCTGGAAGGCGACTTCAACCGCAAGGGCTCATCGGCTTTCGCCGGCCGCATGGGCGAGCGCGTCGCGGCCAGGGGCGTGACCGTGGTCGACGACGGCACGCTGGCCAACCGCCGCGGCTCGCTCAACCTGGATGACGAAGGCAACCCGACCCAGTGCACCACGCTGATCGAGGACGGCATCCTGCGCGGCTATATCCAGGACACGCTCAACGCGCGCCTGATGAAGATGCCGGTCACCGGCAACGCGCGCCGCGAAAGCTATGCCGCGCTGCCGATGCCGCGCATGACCAACACCTACATGCTCAACGGCGACAAGGATCCGCAGGAAATCATCGCCAGCGTCAAGCGGGGCCTGTATGCGGTCAACTTCGGCGGCGGCCAGGTCGACATCACCAACGGCAAGTTCGTGTTCTCGGCGAGCGAGGCGTACATGATCGAGGACGGCAAGATCACGTACCCGGTCAAGGGCGCGACGCTGGTCGGCAACGGCCCGGAATCGCTGAAGGACGTGACCATGATCGGCAACGACATGCGCCTGGATTCGGGCGTTGGCGTGTGCGGCAAGGAAGGCCAGAGCGTGCCGGTGGGCGTGGGCCAGCCGACGCTGCGCATTGAAAACATGACGGTGGGCGGCACGGCCTGACGGTACGCCGCCTCAAGGAAACGGGACCCGCGGGTCCCGTTTTTCATGGCGCTTCCGGTGCGAGGGGCCGCGCCTCGTACACCAGGTTGAACGGTGTCTGCGCCGCCCTGCGGAAGCTGCCGAAGCCCGCCTGCTCGGCCACGCCCCGCAGGCGTGCCTCGCCTGCCTGCGCGCCCAGGCACAACCCCACTTCCTGCGAACGCGACGCCGGCGTGCAAATGAAGGTCGACGCGGAATAGAACACGCGCCCCACCGGGTTGAGGTTGTCTTCCAGCTTGTCGTTGGCAAACGGCTCGACGATCAGCCACGCGCCGTCCGGCCGCAGCGTCTCGCGCACGTGCCGCGCCGCGCCGACCGGATCGCCCATGTCGTGCAGGCAGTCGAACACCGCCACCAGGTCGTAGTCCTGGCCGGCATAGTCCTTCGCGCTGGCCACTTCGAAGCGCACGCGATCACCCACCCCCGCGCGCCGCGCGGCCTCGGTGGCATGGCGTACCGACGGCTCGTGGTAGTCGAAGCCGACGAAGCGCGAGGCCGGATAGGCCTGCGCCATGATGATGGTCGACGCGCCATGGCCGCAGCCGACGTCGGCCACGCTGGCACCGTCCTTGAGCCGCGCCTCGATGCCGTCGAGCGCGGGGATCCATTCCGAGACCAGGTGCGCGGCATAGCCCGGCCGGAAAAAGCGTTCGGTGCCGTGGAACAGCGCCGGGTCGTGTTCATGCCAGCCCAGCCCGCGCCCGTTGCGGAAGATATCGATCATCCTGGGAATGGCGCGGAACTGCGCCACGGCAATCTGGAACGCGCCGGGAATGAACGCCGGGCTGCCCTCTTGCGCCAGCGCCAGGGCCTGTTCTTCGTTCAGGCTGAACTCCGCGCTGTCGGGATCGTAGTCGACGTAGCCGCTGGCGGCCTGGGCCGACAGCCATTCGCGCAGGTAGCGCACGTCGGTACGGGTCTTTTGCGCCAGCACATCGGCGGTCATCGGCTTTTCCGCCATGGCCTTGTACAGGCCCAGTTCATCGCCGACCACCACCGTGGCCGCGTGCATCACCGCGCCGATATCGTGGACGAATTTCTCCATGAAGGCATTCAGCCTCGCTTCGTCGACGCTCATCATGCACCTCCCCGTGCGCTCCCTCCCGTTCAATATAGGCGGCGGCCTTGGCCGATACAGCAGGAAATGGCGCACGGCGACACGCTCTCGCGCGGTGTCGCGGACACTTGCCAACCTTGTCAAAAGGCGCTATAAAGATGCTTCGTCGCGCCGCAGGCAACCAAGGCGCCTCGAAGTTTTGCCGACTGGCGCGCAATTTCCTGCCTTTGCTTTACGCAGTGCAGCATAAATCCGGCGCCTATCCACAAAATCGAATCAAGCTGACCCCAGCCAACATCCTTTTCCGCCATGTCCGCTAAGTTTTACTTTTACTTCTTTAGCGATCTCACACCGCTGGCGGATAGGGAGGGACGGCTGTAAGCGCCCCGAATACAAAAGAAACCGCCAGCGACCCTGGCGGTTTTTTTATATCCAATTGCTTCCCCACTCTCACGACCTCACAAGAATCCCGGAGCCATCATGCTGAAGAACACCGACGACCTGCGCATTCGCGAACTCAAGGAGCTGCTGCCGCCGGCGCACCTGATCCGCGAATTTGGCTGCTCAGAAGCGGCTTCGGACGTGATCTACGGCGCGCGCCAGGCCATGCACCGCATCCTGCACGGCATGGATGACCGGCTCATCGTCATCATCGGCCCGTGTTCGATCCATGACACCCGCGCCGCGCTGGAATACGCCAAGCTGCTCAAGGTGCAGCGCGACCGCTTCGCCAATGAGCTGGAAGTGGTGATGCGCGTCTACTTCGAGAAGCCGCGCACCACGGTGGGCTGGAAGGGCCTGATCAACGACCCGCACATGGACGGCAGCTTCAAGATCAACGACGGCCTGCGCACCGCGCGCGAGCTGCTGCTGAACATCAGCGAGATGGGCGTGCCGACCGGCACCGAGTACCTCGACATGATCAGCCCGCAATACATCGCCGACCTGGTCAGCTGGGGCGCGATCGGCGCGCGCACCACCGAGTCGCAGGTGCACCGCGAGCTGGCCTCGGGACTGTCGTGCCCGGTGGGTTTCAAGAACGGCACCGACGGCAACGTCAAGATCGCCGTGGACGCGATCAAGGCCGCGTCACAGCCGCACCATTTCCTGTCGGTGACCAAGGGCGGCCACTCGGCGATCGTGTCAACCTCGGGCAACGAGGACTGCCACGTCATCCTGCGCGGCGGCAAGGCGCCCAACTACGATGCCGCCAGCGTGCAGGAAGCGTGCGACGCCATCGCCAAGGCCGGGCTGGCCTCGCGCCTGATGATCGATGCCTCGCATGCCAACAGCAGCAAGAAGCATGAGAACCAGATCCCGGTGTGCGAAGACATCGGCGGCCAGATCGCCGGCGGCGACCAGCGCATCATCGGCGTGATGGTCGAATCGCACCTGGTGGCGGGCCGCCAGGACCACGTGCAAGGCACGCCGGTGGAGAACCTGACCTACGGCCAGTCGGTCACCGATGCTTGCATCGGCTGGGATGAGTCGGTCAAGGTGCTGGAAGGCCTGGCGGAATCGGTGCGCCAGCGCCGCCTGGTGCCGGGCAGCGGCAACTGAACCCCCAATCGCGCGCGCCTAGCGTGACAGCCATTACATCCGGCTGTCGTGCATGGCGCCGCCGCTGAGGTCCGCCAGTTCCGGCGTCACCTCGGCGTAGCGCAGCAGCCTGCCGCCATGGCGGGCGATAAAGGCGCTGGCATCGCTTTCGGCCCGGAAGCTCGCCAGTGTCGGCCCCATCGATCCGTGGCGCCCGCTGCCGGCGACATACACGCCGGTGGTGGCATCGAACCAGTGGCCGCGCGGCCGTTCCCAGTCAGCCCGCGCCATGTCCTGCACGAACACCGCGCGCACCGGCCGGACCTGCTCGGGCCGCAGCAGCGCGTGGAACATTTCCACCGTGTCGCAAAACCACTGCGGGCGCGCCTCGCCGGCGTAGAAGATCTGCGCCTTGGGGCCGGGATAGTCGGCCAGCAGCATGCCATCCAGCACGCAGGCGGTGGCGGATTCGATTTCCTGCGGCTGCGCGGCGCCTTCCGGCTTCTTGCCGCAGGCGGCAACGAGGACCGTGGCGCCGGCCATGGCAAGCATCAGGCGGCGGCGACGCAACGAGGATGGGGAACACATCAGCGGAATCTCCTGGCAGCAAGGACCAGCGGCACGGCGATCCACGCCAGCAGCGCCGCGCCGGTGGGCCAGGGGCTGGCCAGCGCTGGCGGCACGATGCTGGCAACGCCGCCGGCGCTGCGCAACTGGTCGAGTGAAAAGGCATTGACGATGCGGAACAGGTCCGCGGGGTTGAGCAGCAGCAGCCACGCGATCCAGTCGGTGCCGGACGCGCTGGCGCCGCCCTCTCCGGCGCCGGCGACCAGCAGGCCGAGCAGCAGCAGGTCGAACACCAGCACGAAAAAGAACCACAGGCCGATCGCCAGGCCCGATGCCTGCGCGCGGTCGCGCGACAGCACCGACAGCCACAGCGCCAGGCTCAGGAACGCCAGGCCCAGCAGCCCGGCGCTGGCGACAAAGCCGAGGTAGTGGTACAGGCCCGGCCAGCCGAACTGGCGCGCCAGCAGCACCGCCATCAACGCAAAGCCGCCGGCGGTGGCCAGCAGCAATGCGGCGGCCAGCCCGAGGTACTTGCCCAGCAGCAGCTCGCCGCGCGTCAATGGCAACGACAGCAGCAGGTCCAGCGAGCCGCGCTCGCGCTCGCCCACCACGGCATCGAAGCCGAGCAGCAGCGCGATCATCGGCACCAGGTAGATCACCAGGCTCGCCAGGCTGGTGATGACGAACTCCAGCGAGCGCGGTCCGAGCACACCCTGCTCGGCGCCGCCGAAATAGCCGATCGCCACCGACAGCGCGGTGAAGACGACCGCCACGGCCAGCACCCAGCGGTTGCGCATGCGGTCGCGGAATTCCTTGGCGGCGATCGCTGCCACCTGCCTTGCATCGATGCGCGCGCTCATGCTTGCCCCCGCATGCCGAGGAACAGGTCTTCGAGCGAGGGCTCGCGGATCTGCAGGTCACGCAGGCGGCCTGCAAGCGGCTGCAATGCGGCGAGCACCGGCATCTTGGCGGCAACGGGACAACGCACGGTCAGTTCATCCGGCTCCCCTTCCACCACTTCGATCATGCCGTACGCTTGCGTGCGCAACAGGCGCAGCGCGTGCTCGCGCGCACCCGGTTCGAGGCGCAGCAGCAGCGTCAGCGGCAGCCCCGCCTGCGCGCGCAGCGCCTCCAGGCTGCCGGTGGCCTGCAAGCGGCCGGCGGCAAGAATGGCAAAGCGGTCGATGCGCTGCTGCAGTTCGGCCAGGATGTGCGAGGTGATGACGATGGTCACGCCGCGCTCGCGCAGCGCATTGAGCATCCGGTAGAAATCGCGGATCGCGGCAGGGTCCAGCCCATTGGTCGGCTCGTCGAGGAACAGCACGCGCGGCGCGCCGAGCAGCGCCTGCGCGAAGCCGAGCCGCTGGCGCATGCCTTTCGAATACTCGCGCACCGGGCGCGCGGCGGCGGCGGACAGGCCGACCTGGTCGAGCATCGGCGCACAGGCATCCGCGTGCGCGCCCTTCAGGCGCGCGAAGAAGCGCAGCGTTTCCAGCCCGCTCAGGTTGTCATACAGCACCAGATGCTCGGGCAGGTAGCCGATGCCGCGGCGCGCGGCGCGAAAGGCGCGGCTGCCCACGTCGGCACCGGCGACGCGCAAGGTGCCATGCGTGGGCGGCAACAGCCCCAGCATCATCCTGAACAGCGTGCTCTTGCCCGCGCCGTTGTGCCCGATCAGCCCGAGCAGTTCGCCCTGTCCTACGCTGAGGCTGACATCGTCGACGGCGCGCAGCGCGCCGAAATGCCGGCTGACGCCGGCCAGCACGATGGCGTCGTGCATATCAATGATCGCTGGCCTGAGCATTCCAGTCCCTCCAGTTGGCGCGCACCGGCCGCATCCGCGGATAGGCATCGACCACGCCCGGCGCCCGGATCACCGGGAACTGCCGTCCCGCCAGCCGCAGCGCCTGCAGCGCCGGACTGCCCAGCAGCAGCGTCACCCCGGGGTAGCGCCAGCCGAGCCGGTCGACGAGGTCATTGGCCTGGTACGCCACGTCGCCCACGCCATCGCCGTCGCGGTCCCAGCCCAGGTAGTTGCTCCAGTAGTTGCCCTGCCCGCGCCCGCCCCACGGCTCGTCGCGCGCGCCCACGTAGCGCACCGGCTCGCGGTTGCCGATGAAATCGTTGCCCTGCACCACGTTGCGCGTCGAGCCGGCCGACAGATGCACGCCGGTCGCATTGCCCAGCACCAGGTTGCCGCGCAGCGTCACGTACTCGACGTCGTAGATAAAGAAGCCGCGCTGGTTGCCGGCGACCACATTGCCTTCGATCACCGAGTCCTGCAGCGTGCGCAGCATGATGCCGTGGTCGGCATTGCCCCAGGTGCGGTTGTTGCGCACGACCTGGTCGCGCACTTCCATCAGCGCCAGCCCGCCGCGGTTGCGGTAGCTGTCGTTGCCTTCCCACAGGTTGTGGTACGAGTTCATGTAATGGGTGCCGTAGCGGCTGTGGTGCAGCCGGTTGCCGCGAAAGATGGCGTGATGCGAGACATCGACATAAAGCGCGTCGCGCACGAAGCCGATGTTGTTGTCGAGGATGCGTGCGCCGCGCGTGTTGTAGAGCTGCACGCCGTTGCCGCGCTGCGCCGAGTTGTAGTCGCGCTTGCCGGTGATGGTGTTGCGCTCGATGCGGACATCGTCGGCCTTCTCGATCCACAGCCCGAACAGGTTGTAGGTCAGGTCGCAATCGCGCACCACCGCGCGGTGCGCGCCGGGGCGGATATAGATGCCGGCGTTCTGGTCCTTCAAGCTGTCGCCGGAGTCGCGCACGATCAAGCCTTCGATGGTCACGTCCGGCGCCGTGATGCGCAGCGTATCGCCGCGCAGCGCGCCGCTGAGCGTGGGCCGCGCGATGCCGCGCAGCACCAGCGGCTTGTCGACGGCGAAGTTGCCGGTGTAGTGGCCGCGCGCGATCTCGATGGTGTCGCCTGGGCCGGCGGCATCGATCGCCGCCTGCAGCGACTGGCCGGGCTGCACGCGCCAGGTCGCAGCCTGCGCGCAGCTTATCCATAGGAGCGCGATACCGAGCAGCAGCTTCATGCGGCCAGCATCCCCATCGCCTTCAGCGCCAGGAACAGCACCGCACCGATCAGCAGGTTCTTGAAGCCGACATAGCTGAGCATGTCCATCACGGTGGCGCGCCGGTAGCGGCCGCGCCACCACGGGCCATCCTTGACGTAGCGCTTGCCGGACAGGCGGATCAGCACTTCATAGAGGCTCCAGCCCAGCCACCAGCCGATCACCGCGCCGGCGCGCATCTGTCCGCTGGCCGCCAGTGCCCACGCAACGGTTGCGGCCAGCGCCACCGCGAGCCCCGCCAGTTGCAGTGCGGCGGCGGTGCGCCAGCCCTGCCCGCTCCATGGACACAAGTGGTCCCACAACTCGGCGACCCAGCGCGCGGCGCCGTCCGTTGCCGCGTATGGCGGCGCCACCGGGTCGGTCGGCATGCGCGGATCGGGGCCCGACGGCTGCGCCGCCTGGGCTCGCAACGGCACCGGCGCCGGCACCAGCGGGATGAAATACCCGTTGCGTCCCACCGGTGTCAGCGGCAGCCCGTCCCGCTCGCGCCGCTTGCGCTCGCGCGCCAGCGGCGGGCAGCCGCGCGTGTCGGTATAGAGCACCATGCAGTCGAGGCAATGCAGGCATTCGCGATGGTCGATGCGGCCAGCGGCATCGATCGCCTGTGCGCCGCAGCCGACCGCGCACGCCTTGCAGTGGTTGCAGTCGGGCTTGCGCCGCAGGCCAAACCAGCGGAACGTGCTCGGCATCGCCAATGCTGCGCCAAGCGGGCACAGGTACTTGCAGTAGGGCCGTTCGATAAACAGCGACAGTCCCAGCAACGTGCACGCGAACAACCCGTAGGGCCACGCGCGGTTCGGGATGCCGACCAGGAAGGTCGTCTTGAACGGCTCGATCTCTGCCAGCATCTCGGCCAGCCCCATCGAAAACACCGACACCGCCAACAGCCCGAAGAACACGCCGTACTTGACCCACTTGAGCCGGTCATGCCAGCGACGCGGCAGTTGCCGCTGCCATCGCTTCAGCCCCAGGAAACGGCCCAGCTTGTAGATCGCCTCGGACAGCGAGCCGAACGGGCACAGCCAGCCGCAGAACAGCCCCCGCCCGAACAGAAACACGGTGAGGATGATAAAGATCCAGAAGCAGAAGATAAACGGATCGCTGAGGAACAACGCCCAGTCCCAGCGCAGCAGCAGCGCGTGGAACCACGTCAGCACCTGCGTGATCGACGGCTGCGCCATCGCCCCGAAGCCGACAAAGACGATGCTGAGCGCCCACGCCGTGTACTTGAACGCATTGACCGGCCATTTGTTCTTGTGCGTGGCGCGCCGCGTCAGGCGGTCGCGCAGTGCGTAGACCAGCGTGACTGCGCCCAGCAGCGCGATAAACAACGCGATGGCGGTGGCCTGCTTGCGCCAGACCTTGCGCCACGGCGCCTCGGGTTCGTCGATATGCGGCCGGCCGCCCTGCAGCATCGCTGCCGGCAACCAGTACGGCGCATCGAAGCTGGCGAAGCTGCGCGTGCCGGTGGCACGGTCGACGCGGTTGCCGAGGAATGACAGCTTCCACGGATAGGCCGCGGAAAACGCCGGCGACCGGATCACGAAGATCGCCGACTCGGTCACCGCCGGCGCTCCCTGCGCCGCGACGCCGTAGAGATTGAGGTAGTCCAGGTCGCGGAAGGTGAACGCGTCGGCGCCCTGGCGCACTTGCACGCGATCATAGATGCCGCCACGCACGAAGCCCGAACCCTTGAACGACTCCGCCCCCGCGGTGCGGATCACGAAGATGGCATGCTCGCCGGGCTTCAGCTGCGCGCGCAGCCCCTGCCAGCCGGCATCGCCCAGCACGCTGCGGCCGATGTCGGGATGGTTGAGGTCGCCAAACCAGAGTTCGACAAAGGGCTCGCCGCTGCCGGGCAGCCCGACCTGCGCCGGCTGCACGAGCAGCCGCTGCACCAGTCCGCCGGCCACCAGCTGCTGCCAGCCATATTGTTTTCCGCTTTCGGCGAACCGCGCCGGTGCCCGCTGTGTCGGCGCCAGGATGCCGACCTGCCGCGCCACCGCCGAGCCCGAGGTGGTCAGCACCTGGTTCTGCGCGATCACTGTCACGGTGGCGCCGGAAATCGCATCGACGCCGACCACGCCCTCGTCCGGCCGCGACTGGCCGACCTCGATCTTGTCTGCCACCGACTTGCCGACGTACTGCCGGTTGAAATCGAGCAGCGCCGATTCCGGGATGCCCAGCAGCAGGATCGGCTCGGAATGCTTCAGCACCTTGACGCCCGTGTACTGTCCCCGCGCGTCCATGCCGATCAGCGTCACCACCGGCTTGCCGGAATACGCCGGCGTATCGGTGATATCGGTGGACAGCATCACATATCCGAGCAGCTCGCGCTTGCCGTCCGCGCCGGTGCGATAGCCCTCTACGTAGGGCGGTTGTCCCTTGCGGGTAGAGAAACTGGTCGCGCCGGGCAGCACCTCCGTGCAAGGCACCATTGCACACAGGTCGGCGGAAGTGGACAGCGCCGGCGGCAAGGCCGCCTCGTATGCGCCGGCGTGTGCCGGCACGGCAAAGCCAAGCGCCAGCAGGCACGCGACGAAGCACACCGCAAGCCGATCGAGAAATGCGTGGATCATGGAATTGGGGGCAAGTGAACGACCGGCGCAGCGGCAGGCGCCGCGCCAGGTCATCCACGCATGCCGTCTCAGGCCTCGACGATCATGCGGCTGCGCATCTCAAGATGCAGCGCGTGGCAGAAGTGGGTGCAGTAGCACCAGAACACGCCCGGCTTGTCGGCAACAAAAGTCACCGACGCGGTTTCGAGCGGATTGACGATGAAGTTGATGTTGTACCTGGGGATGGCAAACCCGTGCGTCAGGTCTTCGATCTTGTCCAGGTTGGTCAGGATCAGCGTGACCTCGTCGCCCTTCTTCAGCTTGATCTCGCGCAGCGAGAACACCGGCGCCTGCGACGTGATCTTCACCGTCACCTTCTTGCCGTTGCGGAACACGCCCGACTGCTGCGGATCCTTCACCGCCAGCGGGAAGTCATCCAGCGCATAGACCTGCTTCGGCCGCAGCAGCTCGCGGCGGAAGATGATGAAGTCGTGCGGTTCGCTGTGCACCGGGTGGTCCGCCAGCAGCACCATCTTGTCGCCCGAGATGTCGATCAGCTGCTCGTTCTCGGCATGCAGCGGCCCCACCGGCAGGAAGCGGTCCTTGGAGAACTTGCAGCCCACTGCCAGGAACTTGCCGTCGGCGGCGATCGTCTCGGACTGGGAGGCGTTCAGGTGGCCGGGCTGGTACTGCACGTCGAGCCGGTCGACCACGTACTTGGCGTTCTTGTCGCCCTTGTGGAAGCGGATCGCCGCATCGAGATTCCACTTGACGATCTGGCTGTCGAGGAACAGCGTGGTGTAGGCGTTGCCACGTCCGTCGAAGGCGGTATGCAGCGGCCCCAGGCCCAGCTCGACCTCGGCGACGATGGCGTCGTCGGGCGTCTCCAGCTTGCCGTCGAACCAGTCCAGCACCTTGGCCAGTTCGATCACGGTGCCGGTCGGCGACAACTTGCCGGCGCAGACAAAGTACTTCTGGTCCGGGCTGGCATTGACGCCGTGCGGGTTCTTCGGCACAGAAACGTAGGTGGTCAGCGCGGTCTTCGGGTCGGCGTTGGCCGCGTGCGTGCCGTCGACCACCGGCACCTTCGAGTCGCCGATGGTCTTGAACTTCCCATCCTTGATCGCGGCCTCGATGCGGGCGATGTTGAAGAACAGGCAGGCATCGCGTTCGGCCGACATCATGTCTTCATAGCGCGCGCCCATCTCGACGTTGTACTGGTTGGTGGCGGCCAGCTTGCCGTCGTACGAGGTGGCGACCAGGTCGCAGTTGCCGTCGATCAGCACCTGCCAGCGCACCGCCATCGTCTGCGCATCGACACAGGTGAACAGCGAGCGGTACTTGCCGGCGTCCTCGGTCGGCGTATTGGGCAGCGGCAGGGCGAACTCCGCGCCGCAGAACACGCGCGTGGTGTAGTTGATGTTCGCGTCGACGGGATCGCGCTTGTCCGGGAAGATGCCGTGGAAGCCCTGCACGTTGGGCAGGTCGGTGATCTTGTCGCAGACGAAATAGTCGAGCCGGATGCGCGCCAGCCGCGCGTTGATCTTGTCGTTGATCCACGCGTAGCGGCCATCGTAGTTGCCGTCCTTGTACGAGGCATGCACATGGTGCGTGTCGCCGACGTTGTACAGCACGTTGCCGTCGGGGCGCGTGCCCATCACGCGCTTGGATTCATTGGTGATGCCCCAGCCCGTCAGCGCATCGGGCACGAAGCACGGAATGCGGTGCAGCTCGCGCCCCGAGGGCAGGCCCAGCACGCGCACGTCGCCCGCATGGCCGCCGCTCCACAGGCCGTAGTAGGTATCCAGCTCGCCCGGCTTCAGGTGCACCGACGCACCGGCATGCGCGCTGCCCTGTGCTGCCTGGGCAGCGCTTGCGGGGGTGGTCGCGGCGGGTGCCCCGCCCTTGTCCGTGCACGCCGCCACGCCGGCCAGCCCGGCCAGCGCCGCGGTATTGATAAAGCGCCTTCGTCCCGGTGCCGCCGGTGCATCGGTGTGTGCCAGTGGGTCTTGGGAATGCCTCGTCATCTTCGATCCTCGAACCGTCATTGCAAAGGGCGGAGTGCTCCGCCGGCTCTCTTCGTTGTGTGGGTGGCCTGATGTTGCCGGTTACAGATAGTCGAAGCAGTTGGCGTCAGCGAGGTTGACGGTCGTCATGGATTTCTTAAATATTCATTTTTGATGCATGTTTTTTACGAAGGCTGAACGGAGAATGGCGACACCACACCGTCAACGACTAATGCGGCATGCGCCGCCCACCCTGTCATGCGCGCCAAGACCCTGCCGGCAACGCTGTCTTCCTCCTCTCGTATCGACGCCATGCGGCGCAACGTGCTGCGCGCCGCCGCGGCCAGCGTGCCGATGCTTGCCACCGCCATGTTCGTCAGGCCGGCGCTGGCCGATGCCACGGTCACGCGCGCCTCACGGCGCCTGCTGGGCACGCAGGTCGATATCGTGGTGCAGGACAGTTCTTACCTGGCTGCAAGGTCCGGCATCGCCGCCGCCCTTGCCGAGATGGCGCGCCTGGAGCAATTGATGTCGCGCTACCGGCCGGACAGCCAGGTCAGCGCCCTGCAGCGCGCAGCGGGCCGGCAGCCGGTGCCGGTCGCACCGGAACTGATGGCAGTGCTGCAAGCCGCTGCAGCGCTGTCGGCGCGCACCGGTGGCGCGTTCGACATCACCGTCGGCGCCTTCGCCGGCTGGCACTTCGGTGAAGACAACGCGCGCGTGCCGGCTGCCGCCGAGCTGGCACGCGAACGGACGCTGGTGGACTACCGGCAGGTCATGCTCGACGAACGCCGCGGCGAAGCGATGCTGCTGCGCCCCGGCATGCGCCTGGACCTGGGCGGCATCGCCAAGCTGCCGATCCTGCAGGCGGGCATGCAGGCGCTGCGCAGGCACGGATTGCGCCATGCCATGATCAACGGCGGCGGCGATGTGCTGGCGAGCGGCCAGCTGCAAGGGCGCGACTGGCGCGTGGGCGTGCGCGACCCGCGCGCACCGGCGCGGCTGCTGGGCGTATTGGAGATATCCGATGCCGTGGTGGCCTCATCGGGCGACTATGAGCGCTGCTTCGTCGCCAACGGCAGGCGCTACCACCACGTGCTCGACCCTGCCACCGGCATGCCGGCGGCGGGTCCGCGTGGCGTAACGCTGGTGGCTTCACAGGCCGCGGCGGTCAACGGCCTGGGCGCCGCGTTGATGGTCGCGGGCCAGTCCGCCGCGGCCGGACTGCTGCACAGTGCGATCGGCGTCGACGCGCTGGTCGTGGGCGACACCGAGCCCTGGGCCACGGCAGGGATGCGCCGCCGGCTGGCAAGTGTGGGGGCGTAGACGCTGGCGCGCTGCGCACCGCCAAATGAAAAGGCCGCCCGTACCAAGGCGGCCTTTCCCTCTGCGACGGCGCGGCAAACACCGCGCCAGGGCTTACTTCTTCAGCACCAGGTCGCCCGGCAGCGACTCGATATACGCAGCCATATCCTTCAGCTCCTTGCGCGTGAACGGACGCGGCTTGCCGTCCTTGTCGGTCACCGCCGGATTGGCGTTGACCTGGCCGGCCATGATCGCATTGGAGCGGCCCACCAGCGCGTTGCCCGACACCTGGTACGACATCATCGCGTGGTACAGGTAGTCGGCATGCTGGCCGGCCAGCTTGGGATAGTCGGGCGAGATCGGCTTGTTCATCCCCTCGCCGTGGCAGGCCACGCAGGCACCCTTCTGCACCAGCGCCTTGCCGTTGGCGAGGTCGGCGGCCGAAGCCGGCAGTGCGGCGGCACCCAGCACGAGGGCGCCGAGCGCGATCGAAAGCGTCTTGAGCGTATTCATGGTGGGTCTCTTACTTCAGGGAGTTGTTCCGGGTACTCGCCGTCTGCTGCGAGTAGTAGGCGGCCACGTCGGCGATATCCTGCTCGGTCAGCGTGGCGGCGATGCTGCGCATGGTCGGGTGCTTGCGTTCGCCTTTCTGGTACGCCTTCAGCGCATTTTCGATGTACTTGGCGCTCTGGCCACCCAGCAGCGGCACTTCATAGATCTCGGGGAACGACGCACGGTAGCCCGGAATGCCGTGGCATCCGATGCACATTGCAACCTTGTCCTTGGCAGCGTCTCCATTGCCCTTGACTTCCTGTGCCTGCGTGGCCATTGCAGCCGCGCCCAGCACCACCATCGTGAGGAGCTTTTTCATTGTCTTTGCGGATTGGAAATTAAACCGTGCGTGACCTGCCCTGCCGGGGCGGAGACGGTTTCAGAATGCTTCTGGGAAAGCCTGGCTGCCAATGGGGTTGCAAGAGGTGCAACCTGCCAGACCCGCCCAGACATTCGGCATCCGGGATCATTGCCGTGATGTGGAACACCATTCTGGAACCACCTCGCGCAATCGCCGCGACCCGGTCGGGCCGCTGGGACTTCTGAACGCGGACTGCCGGATACTGGAGAACTGGACGTGGGGGCGCGTCAAACCGGCGCATTGTACCGCAGGCGACACCTGGCAGTCCAGCAACCGCCCGCCGTTGCGTGGCGTCTGTCAGCCCCGTCCAACACGAACCGCAAAGGTCTTTTATACTGGCCAATTCCGGTAAAGCGCACGACCGTTCGCAGACGCTCGGCGCCGAGTCCGGACGAACCATACCGCCCATAATGAAAGCGCGCGTGACAGCGCGACGAGACTGCGCCAAACACGCCAACCCGGCCCGAACCGACCAAGACAGGGCCGTCACCTCCAGGTTGCCTCATGTCAAACACCGCCAACGCTTCCGCCCAAGCTTCTTCCGCCCAGCAGGCCCGTTTCGAGGGCAGTGACCAGTATGTCGCCACCGACGACCTCAAGCTGGCCGTCAACGCCGCGCGCACGCTGCAGCGCCCGCTGCTGATCAAGGGCGAGCCCGGCACCGGCAAGACCATGCTGGCCGAGGAAGTGGCCGCCGCGCTGGGCATGCCGCTGCTGCAGTGGCATATCAAGTCGACCACCAAGGCGCAACAGGGCCTGTACGAATACGACGCGGTCTCGCGCCTGCGCGACTCGCAGCTCGGCGACGATCGCGTGCACGACATCCGCAACTACATCGTCAAGGGCGTGCTGTGGCAGGCCTTCGAGGCCGACCAGCAAGTGGTGCTGCTGATCGACGAGATCGACAAGGCCGACATCGAATTCCCCAACGACCTGCTGCGCGAACTCGACCGCATGGAGTTCTACGTCTACGAGACGCGCGAACTGGTCCAGGCCAGGCACCGCCCGCTGGTGATCATCACCTCGAACAACGAGAAGGAACTGCCCGACGCGTTCCTGCGCCGCTGCTTCTTCCACTACATCAAGTTCCCGGACGCCGACACCATGCAGCAGATCGTCGACGTGCACTACCCCGGCATCAAGCGCGAGCTGGTCGCCGCCGCGCTGGAATCGTTCTACGAGATGCGCAACCTGCCGGGCCTGAAGAAGAAGCCGTCCACCTCCGAGCTGATCGACTGGCTCAAGCTGCTGATGGCCGAGGACATCCCGCCCGAGGCACTGAAGAGCCCGGACAAGAAGGCAGCGATCCCGCCGCTGCACGGCGCGCTGCTGAAGAACGAGCAGGATGTGCACCTGTTCGAGCGCCTGGTGTTCATGAACCGCGCCAACCGCTGAGCGGGCTGCCTGTCATGACCGCCTTTGCCAGACCCGTGACCCTGGCCGGCAGGCACGCCACGCTGGAGCCGCTGCGGCCCGAGCATGCCGATGGCCTGCGCGCCGCCTGCGCCGACGGCGAACTGCACAGGCTCTGGTACACCAGCGTGCCCGCGCCCGAGCGCATGGAAGCCGAGATCGCGCGGCGCCTGGGCCTGCAGGAACAGGGCTCGATGCTGCCGTTCGCGGTGCGCGACGCCGCGGGCGAGCTGGCGGGAATGACCACCTACATGAATATCGACGCGGCCAACCGGCGCGTGGAGATCGGCTCGACCTGGTACGCGCGCCGGGTCCAGCGCTCGCCGCTGAACACCGAGTGCAAGCTGATGCTGCTCGGCCATGCCTTCGACCAGCTCGACTGCATCGCCGTGGAATTCCGCACGCACTGGATGAACCAGCAGAGCCGCGCCGCGATCGCACGCCTCGGCGCCAAGCAGGACGGCGTGCTGCGCAACCACCAGCGCATGCCGGATGGCTCGTTGCGCGACACCGTGGTGTTTTCGATCATCGCCAGCGAATGGCCGACGGTGCGTCAACACCTGCAATTCCAGCTCGACCGTCCGCGCTGAAGCGGCCGCCTATCCCCAGAGCAAGGCATCATGCTGATCGACTTCTTCTTCTCGCTGCGCCACGCCAAGCTGCCGGTCTCGGTCAAGGAATACCTGACCATGCTGGAAGCGCTCAAGGCGCAGGTCATCACGCCCTCGATCGACGAGTTCTACTACCTGTCGCGCATGACGCTGGTCAAGGACGAAAAGCACTTCGACAAGTTCGACCAGGCCTTTGCCGCGTACTTCAAGGGCGTGGAAAGCCTGGTCGACTGGAAGTCCGATATCCCGCTCGACTGGCTGCAGAAGACGCTGGAGCGCGAGCTGTCGGCCGAGGAAAAGGCCAGGATCGAGGCCATGGGCGGCCTCGACAAGCTGATGGAGCGCCTCAAGCAACTGCTCGAGGAGCAGAAGGAAAAGCACGAGGGCGGCAACAAGTGGATCGGCACCGGCGGCACCTCGCCGTTCGGCCACGGCGGCTACAACCCGGAAGGCATCCGCATCGGCGGCCCGAGCAAGGGCAACCGCACCGCGATCAAGGTGTGGGAAGCGCGCACCTACAAGGACTACGACGACCAGGTCGAGCTGGGCACGCGCAACATCAAGGTGGCGCTGCGCCGCCTGCGCCGTTTTGCACGCGACGGGGCCGACACCGAGCTGGACCTGGACGACACCATCCACTCGACCGCGGCCAATGCCGGCCTGCTCGACATCAAGCTGCGGCCCGAGCGCCACAACAAGGTCAAGGTGCTGATGCTGATGGACGTGGGCGGCTCGATGGACGACCACATCAAGCGCGTGGAAGAACTGTTCTCGGCCACCAAGACCGAGTTCAAGCACCTGGAGTACTACTACTTCCACAACTGCCTGTACGACTACGTGTGGAAGAACAACCGCCGCCGCCACGCCGAGAAGCTGGCGACGTGGGACCTGCTGCACAAGTACACCTCCGACTACAAGATCATCTTCGTCGGCGACGCCACCATGAGCCCGTACGAGATCCTGCAGCCCGGCGGCTCGGTCGAGTACAACAACGCCGAGGCCGGCGCGGTGTGGCTGAACCGCATGACCGAGCAGTTCC
Source organism: Cupriavidus oxalaticus (assembly GCF_016894385.1). Lineage (NCBI taxonomy): Bacteria > Pseudomonadati > Pseudomonadota > Betaproteobacteria > Burkholderiales > Burkholderiaceae > Cupriavidus > Cupriavidus oxalaticus. The sequence goes on along the minus strand of NZ_CP069812.1, from coordinate 1,051,855 downwards.
CGCATTTCGTCTGGCTCAACCCCGAGCCGGAAGGCCTGTGGCAGTACCGCCAGTCGATCACCGTGATCAACCAGTTGATGAAGGGACGCATGTACCCGGTCACGCTGGCGGGGCTGGAACAGGCGATGAAGGTGTTGTCGAAGTAAGACTCTTCAAAAAGCGCGCCGTAGCCTACGCCGCACGGACCAGGCTCCGCTCTCCCGCATGCGGGAGAGCGGAGCAAACCGCCGGTATGCAAGGCACCCCCGCCTCAGCCAGGCCGCGCCAGGTCGGCCCCTTCCATCACCCAGGCGCGGAACGTCCGCAGCGCCGGCAAATGCTGCTTCTGTTCCGGGTAGCACAGGTAATAGCCCTTCTTGGCCAGCACCTGCGCCGGATGCGCGACCATCAGTGCGCCGGTGGCAAGCTCCTCTTCGATCAGGCAGCGCGGGATCAGCGCGATGCCAAGTCCTGACAGCGCCGCCTGCGTCAGCAGCGAGAACTGGTCGAAGCGCGCGCCGCTCCAGGCCTGGCGGGTGGTCACGCCCAGCGTGGCGAACCAGTCGGGCCACGCCTCGGGCACCGTAGTGTGGTGCAGCAACGGGTAGCGCAGCAGCGCATCCGGCGTGCGCGCGACGCCGCCAGGCTCGTCGGCCAGCAAGCCCGGGCGGCACACCGGCAGCACTTCGCGTCCGGTCATGTAGTCAGCCAGGCTGCCTGGCCAGACGCCATCGCCGAAGCGGATCGCCGCGTCGAGATCCGGCTCGGAAAAATCGTAGCCCTGCGCATGCGGCACGAATTCCAGCGTGACTTCCGGATGCCGCGCAAAGAACTGTGGCAGGCGCGGGATCAGCCACTTGGCACCGAGCGTGGGCATGCTGGCAATATGCAGCACGCCCCCGCGCCCCTGGCGCGCCATCAGCTCGACCGTGGCTGCCTCCAGTTCGTTCAGGCTGGGGCCAATGCGCTCCAGGTAGCGTGCGCCGGCATCGGTCAGCACCAGCCGCTGGCGCACCCGTTCGAACAACTCGGTCCCCAGGTAGGCTTCCAGGTTGCGCACTTGCTTGCTGATGGCACCCTGCGTCACGTGCAATTCGCGCGCCGCGACTGTAAAACTGTTGTGTCGGGCTGCCGCCTCGAACGCTTGCAGTTCGGTCAGCGACGGGCACATACGTCGCATACATCACCTCGACTTCACGACCAATTGGAATGAGCTAGGGATTTTATTTCGTTTGCGAGGGACTTGCCTGGACGAGCAGAATCGTGAAAACCCCTTTGTCTCTTTCTCGATACCTTTCCCCACAAGACATCATGCAACGTCGCCACCTTCTCCGCGTCCTGGCCGCCGCCTCGGCCGCCCTCGCCACCGGCCTGTCGTTCAGCGCTGCCGCCCAGTCCGGCTACCCGACCAAGCCGATCACGCTTGTGGTGCCCTTCCCGGCTGGCGGCACCACGGATATCGTGGCGCGCATCGTCGCCGACAAGCTTGGCCAGCAACTGGGCCAGGCCGTGGTGGTCGACAACCGCGGCGGCGCCGGCGGCAGCATCGGCACCACCTTCCTGTCCAAGGCCGCGCCGGACGGCTACACGCTGGGCATCGCCACGGCCTCGACCCACGGCATCAACCCTGCGGTCTACCCGCGCCTGTCCTACGATGCAACCAAGGACTTCACCACCATCACCAACCTGGCCTCGGTGCCGAACGTGATGAGCATCAACCCGGCGGTCAAGGCCACCGACATGAAGTCCTTTATCGCGCTGGCGCAGTCGCAGCCGAACAAGCTGGCCTATGGCTCGGCCGGCAACGGCAGCGTCTCGCACATGATGGGGGAACTGTTCAAGATGAGCAGCAAGACCGAACTGCTGCACGTGCCGTACAAGGGCGTGGGCCCGGCGCTGAACGACGCGCTGGCCGGCCAGGTGCAGGTGCTGTTCGACAACCTGCCGTCGTCGCTGCCGTTCATCGAAGGCGGCAAGCTGCGCGCGCTGGCCGTGGCCGCGCCCAAGCGCGTGGCGGCGCTGCCGAACGTGCCGACCTTCGCCGAGCTGGGCCTGGGCGAGGTCAACGACGCCGCCTGGTTCGGCCTGATCGCCCCGGCCAACCTGCCGGCCGACATCCAGAACAAGCTGCATGCCGCCGCCGTCAAGGTGCTGGCGACGCCGGAGGTCAAGGCCAAGCTGGAAAAGCTGGGCGCGACCCCGGTGGGCGACACCCCGGCGCACTTCGCCGCGCAGATCAAGAGCGAAGTGGCCAAGAACAAGCGCGTGGCCGCGGCCGCCAAGATCTCGCTCGACTGACCTTTGGCGCAGACCATGACCGATACCGACCGAACCACCGCGGATAGTCCGTTCTTCCTGTACCAGCCCGAGGGCGAGCCCGCCCCGCTGTTCCTGGATTCGCCGCACAGCGCGACCACCTATCCGACGGACTTCCGCCCCGATCCCGCGCTGCCGCTGCCGCTGCTGCGGCAGGCCGAGGACACCTTCGTCGACGAACTCTACGCCGGCGCGCCGGCGCGCGGCATCCCGCTCTTGTGCGCGGGCTTCCCGCGCAGCTACCTCGATGCCAACCGCGCGCTGGAGGAAATCGACGAAGCGCTGCTCGAGGCCCCCTGGCCCGGCGCGAAGCAGGAAACCTCCAAGACCCGGCTCGGCAAGGGCCTGGTCTGGCGCGTGCTCGACAGCGGCGAGGCAATCTACGACCGCAAGCTCGCCGTGGAAGAAGTGCAGGCGCGCATCAACCGCTGCTACCTGCCCTACTACGCGCAGCTGCAGAAGCTGGCCGACCGCGCCGTCGCCAGCCATGGCAGCGCCTGGCACATCAACTGCCATTCGATGCCGAGCCACGCCGCGCAGTACGCGACCGAGTTCCCTGGCCTGGAGCACCCCGACTTCGTCGTCGGCGACCGCGACGGCACCACCTGCGACAAGCGCTTCACCGACCGCATCGAGGGCGTGCTCAAGGACATGGGCTACGAGGTCTGGCGCAACCACCCGTACAAGGGCGTGGAAATCGTGCGCGTGGTCGGCCAGCCGCAGGCCGGGCGCCACAGCCTGCAGCTCGAGGTCAACCGCAAGCTGTACATGGACGAGGTGGGCCTGACCCACACCGCCGGCTTTGCCAAGCTGCGCCACAACCTGAACGCATTGCTCGACGAGCTGCTGCGCTTCACCCGCGCAATGCCCTCGCGCGTGGCCTGAGGCGTTTGCCAACGCGCCACGGCCGGTCCGCGCGGGATCACCGCGGACCGGCCGTGCGGGTTCCCCGCAGTTGTGCCACATGGGAAATATCTGCTAGAAAGCAGGCCGCTTCCTGCGCGTCGTCATTGCGTTAGAAGAACAGGTAACAAGATTTAGGAACTTTGCCGGATAGGTTTCCTCTATCATGGCATTCCCTTGCGAAGCTACCGGCCTGCCGGCCCCGCGCCGGCAGGCCAATCCCAGAACGCAAACACCGCAAACACCGCAAACACCGCAAACACTGTGATCCGACGAATTTCCGAACTGCTCGGCAGCCGGCTCCGCCTGGTGGCTGCCGCGGTGGCCGGTGCGATCGGGCTGGCGGGCTGCGCCAACATGCCGGCCGACGAGGCCGCCGCCCAGGCTCCCGCCGCCGCCCCGACAGCCGCCCCCGCCAGGCCCGCCGCTGCTACCCCTGCCGCCCCTGCCGCCACCTCCACGCCGCCCACCAAGACCATCACCCTGCCCGACCGCGGCCGCGTGAGCCTGTCCGAGTACCGCGCACGCATGCGCGAGCAGCTGATGAAGACCGAGAACGCCACCAGCGACGTCGCCGACTGCGCCGCGCACGCCAGCTGGGTGGTGCCGCGTTCGGCCACCTACGATGCCCTGAAGATCCCCACCGGCGCGCTCGCCGCCGGACAGGCCACGACCGAGCCCTGGAGCGGGCGCTTCTCGCCCGGCAAGCAGGCCGTGCCGGTCAGCACCGTGGTGACGTTCAACGCCACCGCGCACAAGCGCCGTGGCGACAACGACTGGCAGCCCGTGCGCGTGCGCTGCGGCTACGACGATGGCATGATGCTGGCGTACGAACTGCAGGACACCAGCGGCGCCACCATCAGCGAACCCGCTGCCGCGCCGGCGGTGCCCACGTCGAGCCGGGCCGCCTCGGCCAGCAAGAGCCGCAAGGGGGCCAAGGGCAAGAGCACGGCGTCGTCGAAGTCGGGCAAGTCCACCGCCGCCAAGTCGACGAAGTCGGCTTCGTCGAAATCGGCGTCGGGGTCGGCGAAGACCAGCAGCAAGGCCAAGAAGAAGCAGTAATGTGCGGCGCGCCTGCGCGGGCGCATGTTTTCTCCCCTCTCCCATTTATGGGAGAGCGGAGCAAACCGGAAGCAAACCCAGCCCCAGCCTCAGCCCAGGTAATCCAGGATCGCCTGCAGCATCGCCGTGCCCAGCAGCGCGCTGCGCGCGCCGTTCCAGCCCACCTCCGCATCGGGCAAATCGGCGTTGTCCTTGAACGGCATTTCCAGCGTCAGCGCCAGGCAGCCGAAGGTATGGCCGATGTACTTGGACGCGAGCTTGAGCGCGTCGGCGTTGTACTTGCTGGCGGCATAGCCGTGCACGTCCTGGAAGTCCGGCGACGCGCGCTTGAAGGCTTCGATGAAGCGCTGCTGCTCGCGCCGGCGCGCCTCGGTAAAGCCGGGCAGCATCTCGCTGCCGGCGACGAAGTTATACGGCAGGCCCTCGTCGCCGTGGATATCGAAGAACATGTCACACCCCGTGGCCTCGATGGCGCGGCGCACGTGGTAGACCTCCGGGCTGGTATCCACGCTGGGCGACATCCATTCGCGGTTCAGGTTGGCGCCCGCGGCGTTGGTGCGCAGGTTGCCGCGCGCCGAGCCATCCGGGTTCATGTTCGGCACGATATGGAACACGGCGCGCTCCAGCAGCTTGCGCGCGACCGGATCGCCGGCCCAGGTGCCGGTGCCGGTCAGCCGCTGCAGCACGCCCTCGACAAACCATTCGGCCATGCTCTCGCCCGGATGCTGGCGCGCGATCATCCAGATGGTCTTCTTGCCGGGGCCGGGCTGGCCCAGCGTAACGCGCGTCATGTCGCGGCCGTCGACGGTGCTGCCCAGGTGCGACAATTGCGCCAGCGGCGAGCGCTGGCAGCTCGCCAGCAGCGACAGGTGGCGCTCGTCGGGATAGGGCTCGAAATACGCGAACCAGATGCTGTCGTGCTCGGGCGTGAATTCCACCGTCATCACCTTCCCGTCGAAACCGGTCGGCACGCGGAACCAGTGCGCGCGGTCATACGAGGCCACCGCGCGGTAGTCGCGCCAGCCGTCCGGGTAGGTGCAGTCGCCCGCGTTGAGGAAATGCATCCGGCACGCCTGCCCCGCCGCACCCTGCAGGCGGAAGTGGAACCACTGCCGGAAGTCGGCGTGCGAATCGGCGCGCAGGCGCAGGCGGATATCGTCGGCACGGTCGAGCGCCTCGACCTCGATGGCACCCGAATCGAAATGCGAGGAGATATGCAGGGCGGAAGGCATGGCTGGCGGTCTCGTTGCGTTAGGGTTCAGTCTTCCGGGGTTCAGTCTTCCAGGCGGCGGCGGAACACCCAGCGGCCGGCGTCGGAAGCGGAGGCATCGAAGGCATAGCCGTCCTCGGCGAAGCGCTTGAGCTTTTCCGGCTCGGTGATGCGGTGCGTGACCGCGTAGCGCGCCATCGTGCCGCGCGCGCGCTTGGCGTGGAACGAGATGATCTTGTAGCGGCCGCCCTTCCAGTCCTCGAACACCGGCGTGACGATGCGCGCCTGCAGCACCTTGGGCCGCACCACCTTGAAATACTCTTCCGAGGCCAGGTTGACCAGCACCGGCGCACCTTCCTGCTTGAGCGCGGCCATGTCGCCGTTGATCGTCTGCGTGACCTCGTCACCCCAGAACGCATACAGGTCCTTGCCGGCGGCGTTGTCGAGGCGCGTGCCCATCTCCAGCCGGTAGGGCTGCATCCAGTCCAGCGGGCGCAGCACGCCGTACAGGCCGGACAGGATGCGCAGGTGCTTCTGCGCGAAGGCGAGGTCCTCGGCGCTCAGCGTCTTCGCATCGAGGCCGTCGTAGACGTCGCCGTTGAAGGCCAGCACCGCCTGCTTGCTGTTGGCCGCGGTAAATTCGGGCGACCACTCGGCATAGCGCGTGACATTGAGCACGGCGAGCTTGTCGGAGATGTCCATCAGCGCGCCCACGTCCTGCGGCGCAAGCTTGCGCAGGCGCTCGATCAGCGTGGCGGAACGGTCGATGAAACGCGGCAGCGTATGGGTCTTGATACGTGGGGGTGTCTCGTAGTCCAGTGACTTGGCGGGAGACAAAACGATGAGCATGGCAAAATCGCGGCAGTAGCCAAGGACAAACCAGCCAAGATTGTAGCGAATGCGCCTCGACAGTACCGGAACCGACCATCCCGCCAGCCCCGCCGGCATCACATCCGCCCTGACGGGCGCGCCCTGCGTGGTGCTCGACTCCAATATCTGGGTCGACCTGCTGGTTTTCCGCGACCCCCGTGTCGAGCCGATCCGCCAGGCGCTGGAAGCCGGCACCATCGCCCCTGTGATCCGTGCCGATTGCCGCGAAGAGCTGCGCCGTGTGCTGGCTTATCCGCAATTTGCCCGTTTCGAGGTCGATATCGACGCCGCGCTCGCCACCGTCGACCGCCTGACCCGCGTCGAACCGCTGCCGCCGCAGGACGAAGCCGATGCCATCAGGCTGCCCCGCTGCAAGGACACCGACGACCAGAAGTTTGTCGAGCTGGCCCACTTTGCCGGCGCCGCGTGCCTGGTATCGAAGGACAAGGCGGTGCTCAAGCTGCGCAGCCGCCTGCGCCGCTCCAGCGGGGTCGAGGTGCTGACGCCGCCGGGCTTTGGCGCCTGGCTGGCCGCCCGGACTGACACCACAGCCGACATCACCGCCGATCCGCTTTAGAATTGCCGGATCGCGCGCGCGGCCGGTTCGGCACGCGCGCTCCTCCTCTTACCGCATCGACACGCCCGCAACATGTCCGCAGACACCACGCTCGCTCCCCTGACCCCGCCGCCCTCGCGCCTGCCCGGCGTCGGCACCACCATCTTCACCGTGATGTCGGCCCTGGCCATCGAGAAGAACGCCGTCAACCTGGGCCAGGGCTTTCCGGACTTCGATTGCGACCCGAAGATCGTCGATGCCGTCACCGGGGCGATGCGCGCCGGCCATAACCAGTACCCGCCGATGGCGGGCGTGCCGCGCCTGCGCCAGGCCATTGCCGACAAGATCGCCGCGCTGTACGGCCGCCAGTACAGCTGGGAGTCCGAGATCACCGTCACCGCCGGCGCCACGCAGGGCATCCTGACCGCGATCCTGTGCGCCGTGCACCCGGGCGACGAAGTGATCGTGCTCGAACCCTGCTACGACAGCTACCTGCCCGCGATCGAACTGGCCGGCGCCACCGCCGTGCCGGTCACGCTGGAGGCGCCCGAGTTCCGCGTGCCCTTCGACAAGCTCGCCGCCGCGATCACCCCGCGCACGCGCATGATCCTCGTCAACACGCCGCACAACCCCACCGGCACGATCTGGCGCGCGGGCGACATGGACAAGCTGGCGCAGATCCTGGCCGGCACCGACATCCTGCTGCTCTCCGACGAGGTCTACGAGCACATGGTCTACGACGGCCAGCGGCATGAGTCAGTCTCGCGCCATCCCGAGCTGGCGCGCCGCAGCTTCGTGATCTCCAGCTTCGGCAAGACGTATCATGTGACCGGCTGGAAGATCGGCTACGTGGCCGCGCCGGTGGCACTGATGGCCGAGTTCCGCAAGGTGCACCAGTTCAACGTGTTCACCGTCAATACGCCGGTGCAGCATGGCCTGGCCGACTACATGGCGGATCCCGCGCCCTACCTGCAGCTGCCGGCGTTCTACCAGGCCAAGCGCGATGTCTTCCGCGCGGGGCTGGCCGGTTCGCGCTTCAAGCTGCTGCCGTCGGATGGCACCTACTTCCAGTGTGTCGACTACTCGGCCATTTCCGACCTGAGCGAGGCGGACTTCGCCATGTGGCTGACGCGCGAGATCGGCGTGGCGGCGATTCCGGTGTCGGCGTTCTATTCGCAGCCGCGTGAGTCGGGCGTGGTGCGGTTCTGTTTTGCGAAGAAGGAAGAGACGCTGGCGCTGGCGCTGGAGAGGTTGGGGAAGCTTTAAAGCAATCGCTCAGACAAAAAAACGCCCGCGATTTGCGGGCGTTTTTGCTTCCTGATGCCTTCGCGGGCCGGCATGTTTGCTCCCCTCTCCCGCAAGCGGGAGAGGGGAGCAAACAAGTGGCAAATCGAATCGCTTGGTCGAACCGCTTACTTCTTGCTGCGGCTCATCATCAGCTCGGTATTCGCCTTCCGGTCCGCGTTGACCTTCTGCACCGACTCGCGCTGCGACAGCGTCTTCAGGTAATCCTTGACCGGCAGGTCAGCCAGCATATCCGTGCCATAGATGATCTTGGTGCACGACGACACCAGCGGCAGGTGCACCGCCGCCGCGCAATCGGCCAGCGTGAAGCTATCGCCGGCGATATACGGCGAGAACTTCGCCAGCCTGGCAAACGCCGGGATATAGCGCGCCAGCAGCTTGTGCTGGCGCTCCTTGACGCTGTCGCTGACCTTGCCGCCGAAGAACGCTTCCGCATACAGCTCGCGCGCCGTCAGTTCCAGGTACAGCTCCATGAAGGTGACGATCTCGCGCACCTTGCCGGCCTGCAGCGGGTCCTTCGGCAGCAGCGGCGTCTGCGGGTAAGCCGCTTCCAGGTATTCGACGATGACTTCCGACTCGCACAGCGAGCCGGATTCGGTGATCATGTAGGGCACCTTGCCCGCCGGCGTTGCGGCCGGATCGGTCTCGCCGATCCAGGCCAGCACCTCTTCGAACGGCACGTTCTTTTCCAGCAGCGCCAGCTTCACTTTGTTGTAGTAGTTGCTGGCGGCAAAACCGCAGAGCTTCAGCATGTCGTCTCTCTCCGTCGTTGGAATGATCGCCCGCACGAGCACGGGTCTGAGGGGGATTGTGGACCATCCGGGGCCTGCCGTGTCCGGCCTGGCCGATCAGCGCACGCCGCCTGCCCTTCCGGTCTGTTCGGAAAGATGCAAAAAACGTACGATCGTGCTAATTTAACCACAACTTTTGGGACGAATGATGAGCACTTTCACCATCGACACGCTGGGCATCGTCGGCACCGGCGCCATGGGCCGCGGCATCGCGCAGATCGCCGCCCAGGCTGGCCTGACCGTCAACCTGTACGACGCCAACCCGCAAGCTGTGGCCGCCGCCCGCCAGTACCTGCAGGACACGCTGGCCAAGCTCGCCGACAAGGGCAAGATCAGCGCCGCCGACGCCGAGGCCACGCTGGCCCGCGTCAAGCCCTGCGGCGCGCTGGAAGACCTGGCCGACTGCGACATGGTGCTGGAAGCCATTGTCGAGAAGCTGGAAGTCAAGCGCGACCTGATCGCGAAGCTGGAAGCGATCCTGCGCGACAACGCGATTATCGCCTCGAACACCTCGTCGCTGTCGATCACCGCGATCGCCGTGGGTTCGAAGCACCCGGGCCGCATCGCCGGCTACCACTTCTTCAACCCGGTGCCGCTGATGAAGGTGGTCGAGGTCATCGACGGCCTGTCGGGCGACCCCACGGTGGGCGACGCGCTGATGGCGCTGTCGCGCCGCATGGGCCATACCCCGGTGCGCTGCAAGGACATGCCGGGCTTTATCGTCAACCATGCCGGCCGCGGCATGAATATCGAAGGCCTGAAGGTCGCGCAGGAAGGCGTGGCCGAGTTTGCCGACATCGACAACATCATGCGCGAGCAGGCCGGCTTCCGCATGGGCCCGTTCGAGCTGATGGACCTGACCGGGCTGGACGTGTCGCACCCGGTGATGGAGTCGATCTACAACCAGTTCTACCAGGAGCCGCGCTACCGTCCGTCGCCGATCACGGCGATCCGCGCGGTCGGCGGGCTGATCGGCCGCAAGGCCGGCGCCGGCTTCTACCGCTACGCCGATGGCCAGAAGCAGGTGCCGGCCGCCGCCGCGGTGCCGGGCGCGCGCCCGACGAGCGTCTGGGTCAGCCATGACAGCGAGCGCGGCCACGCCATGGTGACCAGGCTGCTGGGCGCGCTGGGCGTGACCCCGGAAGGCGGCAACAAGCCGTCTGCCGATGCGCTCATCGTCGTCACGCCGCTGGGCCTGGACGCCACCACCAGCGCGCTGCAGCAGGGCCTGGACCCGGCCCGCACCGTCGCCATCGACACGCTGCTGCCGTTCGAGGCCACCAGGCGCCGCACGCTGATGACCACGCCGGCCACCCGCGCCGCCGCGCGCGATGCCGCGCATGGCCTCTTTGGCAGCGACGGCGTGCCGGTCACGCTGATCCGCGACTCGGCCGGCTTCGTTGCCCAGCGCGTGCTCTGCTGCATCATCAATATCGCCAGCGATATCGCGCAGCAGCGCATCGCCACGCCGGCGGACATCGACCTCGCCGTGAACCTCGGCCTCGGCTACCCGAAGGGCCCGCTGGCGCTCGGCGACGCGGTCGGCCCGCAGCTGGTGCTGGAAACGCTGCGCAACATGGAGGCGCTGACCGGCGACATGCGTTACCGCCCGAGCCCGTGGCTGTGGCGCCGTGCCGGCCTCGGCCTGTCGCTGCTGGCCGAAGAGCAGTAAGTCCGTTCCTTATCGTTTTCAGAGTCCGGTTTCCAGAGTCCGCCCCATGCCCGCACAACTGCTATCCGAACGCGTCGATTCGACGCTGGTCCTGACCATCTCGAACCCCGAGGCGCGCAACGCGCTGCACCCGGACATCTATGCGGGCTCCAAGGCGGCGCTCGACGCGGCCGCCGCCGACGATTCGATCCGCGCGGTGATCTTCACCGGTGCCGACGGCATGTTCTGCGCCGGCGGCAACCTGAACCGGCTGCTGGGCAACCGCAGCCAGCCGCCCGAGGTGCAGGCCGCCAGCATCGAAGTGCTGAACGGCTTTATCCGCTCGCTGCACGCCTTTCCCAAGCCGATCATCGCGGCGGTGGAAGGCGCGGCCGCCGGCGCCGGCCTGTCGCTGGTGCTGGCGTGCGACTTCGTGGTCGCGGCCAGCGACGCCAAGTTCGTGATGGCCTACGTCTCGGTCGGGCTCACGCCCGATGGCGGCGGCTCGTACGAACTGGCGCGCGCGCTGCCGCGCCAGCTCGCCAGCGAGCTGATGATGGAAGGCAAGCCGGTCAGCGGCGAGCGGCTGGCCCAGTTCGGCCTCGTCAACCGCGTCACGCCGTCGGGCGAGGCGCTGGCCGAGTCGCTGCGCCTGGCCGCAGGCCTGGCCAGGCAATCGCCGCATGCGGTCGGCCGCATCAAGGGCCTGATCAACTATGCGGCCACGGCCTCGCTCGACGAACACCTGCTGGCCGAGCGCGACAACTTTGTCGCCGCGCTGCATCACCCGGATGGCGGCGAAGGCATCAGCGCTTTCCTGGAGAAACGCAAGCCGCAGTACCGCTGACAGACCCGGACGGGCCTCTGCCCGTCTTCATGGCAAGCCCGCAACAGACGGGCACGCCCGCACAACACAAGGAGACAACGCATGGAATTGCCGCCGTCCTCGCGTCGCCGCATCTACCTGATGCGGCATGGTGCCGTCTCGTATTTCGATGAAGGCGGGCGTCCCGCCCTGCCGGAGATGGTGCCGCTCAACGAAACCGGCCGCATGCAGGCCACCGCCGCCGGACGCACCTTTGCCGCCGAGCAGATCCGCTTCGATCGCGTCATCGTCAGTGGCCTGCCGCGCACGGTCGAGACCGCCGAGCGCGTGCTGGCCGAACTGCCCGAGATGGACGGCGTGGTGCCCGAGGTCTGGCCAGAATTCCAGGAGATCCGCGGCGGCGACTTGTCCGCGATCGCCGATGCCGACCTGCGCGACGCCTTCGTCGGCGCCTTCGAAGGCGAGGTCCCCGAAGACAAGCGCTTTCTCAATGGCGAGACCATCGGCGCCTTTCTCGACCGCGTGCTGCCCGGGCTCGATCGCCTGCGCGAAGACCCGGAATGGGACACCGTGCTGATGGTGCTGCACGGCGGCACCAACCGCGCCATCCTGTCGCAGGCCATCACCTGTGGGCGGCGCGTGCTGTTCGGCTCGCTGCTGCAGACGGCGGGCTGCATCAATGTGCTCGACATGGGCGACGGCCCGCTCGACTGGGTGGTGCGCATGACCAACTACTCGCCGCCCACGCCCGTCCACAGCGGCTCGCGCCACACCACCATGGAAGTGCTGCTGCACCAGTATTTGCGCGGACGCCAGCCGGCCGCCTGAGTCACCCAAGCCATCCAACCGAACCCGAACAGAAAACCAACGGAGACAGCATGACGAGCAACGTATCGCACTTCGAGGGCACGCGCCCGGTGGCAGACCAGCAACGCTTCGACACCGATGCGCTGGAAGCCTGGATGCGCCAGCACGTGGAGGGCTTTGCCGGCCCGCTGACCATCGAGCAGTTCAAGGGCGGGCAGTCCAACCCGACCTTCAAGCTGGTCACGCCGGGCCAGACCTATGTGATGCGCGCCAAGCCCGGCCCCAAGAGCAAGCTGCTGCCGTCCGCACATGCCATCGAGCGCGAATACCGCGTGATGGCCGCCCTCGCCGGCACCGACGTGCCGGTGGCGCGCATGTATGCGCTGTGCGAAGACGAATCGGTGATCGGCCGCGCCTTCTACATCATGGAGTTCGTCGCCGGCCGCGTGCTGTGGGACCAGTCGCTGCCCGGCATGGACAAGGCCGAGCGCAGTGCCATCTATGACGAGATGAATCGCGTCATCGCCGCGCTGCATACCGTCGATTACAACGCCATCGGGCTGGGGGACTACGGCAAGCCCGGCAACTACTTCCAGCGCCAGATCGAGCGCTGGACCAAGCAATACAAGCTGTCGGAGACCGAGTCGATCCCGGCCATGGATGCGCTGATGGACTGGCTGCCGCAGCATATTCCGCAGGAAGACGCGGACCTGACGTCGATCGTGCATGGCGATTACCGGCTGGACAACCTGATGTTCCATCCAACGGAGCCGCGCGTGCTCGCGGTGCTGGACTGGGAGTTGTCCACGCTGGGGCACCCGATGGCGGACTTCAGCTACCACTGCATGAGCTGGCATATCGCGCCGGGGCAGTTCCGCGGGATTGCGGGGCTGGACTATGCCGGATTGGGGATTCCTGACGAGGCAACGTATCGCCGCATGTACGAGCAGCGCACCGGGCGTGCGATCACTGGCGACTGGAATTTCTATCTTGCCTTCAGCATGTTCCGTATTGCCGGGATTCTGCAGGGGATCATGAAGCGCGTGGTGGATGGAACGGCTTCGTCGGCGCAGGCTACGGATGCGGGTAAGCGGGCGCGGCCGATGGCGGAGATGGGGTGGGAGTATGCGAAGAAGGCTGGGGGGTGAGGGGGGACGTGTTGTCGCGGTTGATGACATGCTGTTGCCTGTTTTAGCGCTGGTCTGTCGCTGTTGGTGACATGCTGTCGGCCGTTGAACCGCCTGGTTCCGCCCTCCTGGGCGGGTCACTTTTTGGCCGAGCGCCAAAAAGTAACCAAAAAGCGCGTTTGCGGCCCTGCGGGCGGTCACTCTTATCGTAGTGTGCCTGGGATTTCGTACGGGGCTTGGCTTCGTTGCAGAGCGGGACTGCCTGACGCCTTGGTGCGCCACGGTGGCGCGGGATCGACGCGATGGTTGAACGAGCCCAGAGCTGGGCGTGGCCCCTGCTGCTGACGGCAACATAGGAACGCCTACGGCTGCGCTGCGCGCCGGCAGTATCTCAGGTCACGGGCCTTGGCACGGAACGCGTCGCTGCGCTCGCTTGGAGTTATCGCCGATGAGCCCACAAGCCTGTCCCTCCTCGCTTGTTTGCTCCCCTCTCCCGCGAGCGGGAGAGGGGCGGGGGTGAGGGCCAGCGCCCCCACGGAGTGCCAGCGCGCAAAACCTACGATACTGAGCGCGCGCAGCGCAGCCGAAGGCGTCCCCGCGTTGACGCCGGCAGCAGGCGGCCTACGCTCTGCATGGGGATCGTCCAATAGTGGATTAACGCAGCCACCATCCCAAACTCACCTGGCGTAGCAGGTCCGAACCACCACCCACATCGAACGGAAATCACCACCGCCCGAACCACCCACGCCGATGAATTGATAGCCAGCCGCTCAGGCGACGCGCTTTTTGGTTACTTTTTGGCGCTCGGCCAAAAAGTGACCCGCCCAGGAGGGCGGAACCAGGCGGTTCAACGGCCGACAGCATGTCATCAACAGCGACACCAACGCTTCAACATCAAACAACATGTCACCAAACAGCGACCACAATAGCACGCTGAAAACCGCCCGCTCCCCCTTAATCCCCCACCGCCACCCCTTCCCTCCGCGGATCCGCCCCACCCGCCCAGACCACCTTCCCATCTGACCCCTGCCGACGCACGATAGCCTGCGTCCCGCTGGTCATCTCAATCTCGGCAACCTGATGCCCGCGCTGCTGCAGCGCCTGCACCAACCCCGGCGACACCAGCCCCTTCTCCACTTCAGTAGGCCCATTCCGGCTGCCGAAGTTACCCATGCCGATCGCAGCCTGCGGATCCATGTTCCAGTCCAGCATGCCGACCAGCGTCTTGGACACATACTCGATGATCTGCGAGCCGCCGGGCGAACCGACCGTGGCCACCAACTGCCCGGTCTGGCGGTCGAACACCAGTGTCGGCGCCATCGACGAACGCGGCCGCTTGCCCGGCTCGACGCGATTGGCCACCGGCTTGCCGTTCTCGCTCGGCACGAAGGAGAAGTCGGTCAGCTGGTTGTTCAGCATGAACCCGCGCACCATCAGATGCGAGCCGAAGTACGACTCGATCGTCGTGGTCATCGAGATCGCGCCGCCGCGGTCATCGACCGCGACGATCTGCGAGGTGGAAATGCGCGGCGGCGACCGGTCGGGAGCGTACGCTACCGCAGGCCCCGGCGGCACGCCCGGCTGCGCCTTGCCCATGCTCTTGTCGCCGATCAGCTCGGCTCGGGACGCCAGGTAGTTGGGATTGACCAGGCCGGCCACATCGATCTGCACAAAATCGGAATCGGCCACATACAGGCCGCGGTCGGCATAGGCCAGGCGGTCGGCTTCGGAGATGGCGTGGACCGCGTCCGGATTGGCCTCCACCTGCGCGGGCGTATTGACGTTTTGCGGCTTGAGCGCCGCCAGCGCGTACTTGGGATTCTTGGTCTCCAGCGCCTGCAGCGTGCCCAGGATCTGCGCAATCGCGATGCCGCCCGATGACGGCGGCGGCATGCCGCAGATCTTCCAGCGCTTGTAGTCGGTGCAGACCGGCACGCGCTGCTTGGCCCGGTAGCCGCGCAGGTCCGCCATCGACAGCGAGCCCCGGTTGGCACTGCCGTTGACCTTGGCGACGATGTCCTGCGCGATCGGGCCGCCGTACAGCACGCCCGCGCCGCGCCGCGCGATATCGCGCAGCGTCTGTGCGAGCTTGGGGTTCTTCAGCACCGTGCCGGCCGGCTTGGGCTTGCCCTGCGCATCAAGGAAGTACACGGCCATTTCCGGCGAGTTGGCCAGGAACTTGTCGGCGGCCACCTGCGTGTAGAGGCGCTGCGAGATCGGGAAGCCCTTCTCCGCCAGCGAGATCGCCGGCTCGAACAGCTTGGCCCACGGCAGGCGCCCGTGCTGCCGATGCGCCATCTCCAGCGCGCGCATCACACCCGGCGTGCCGACCGAACGTCCGCCGATCTGTGCCTCGCTGAATTCCATCGGCTTGCCGTCGGGGCGCATGAACAGGTTTTCGGTGGCGCCGGCGGGAGCGGTCTCGCGGCCGTCGAAGGCCTGAACGCGCTTGCCGTCCCAGTACATGATGAAGGCGCCGCCACCGATGCCGGTGGCCTGCGGCTCGACCAGCGTCAGCACGGCCTGCATGGCGATGGCGGCATCGATGGCCGAGCCGCCCTGGCGCAGCATGGCGCGCCCGGCCTCGCTGGCCAGCGGATTGGCCGCGGCGGCCATATGGCGCTGCGCATAGACCGTCGACATGCCGGCGCGGTAGCCGGAAGCGACCTCCGGGGCAGGCGGCATGGCCGCTGCGGGCGCTGCCGCGGGCACGGCCGCGGTGGCATCTGGCGCAGCCGTTGCGGCGGGCGTCCCGGTCCCTCCGCCCTGCGTTCCACACGCGCCAAGCAGCGCGGCCGTAGTCAGGGCCAGCGTGCTGCGCCACACCATCGAATCGAGGTCAAAGCGGGCCATGCGATGTCTCCTGGGGGAAGGAATCAGGCGATTGTAGTGGCGATCGCCGCATGCGGGGGTCGGGCAAAGTCTGATTTCCGTCACCTGACTGAGCGTGCAGCAGAAAAACTTGGAATATTTAACCCTGCCGCGAACCGTGCGCCGTTTCATGGACAGGCCACCTGGCGTCCCGCCTGCGGCCCACCAGGAGAACAACATGCAACTTCGCGCACCGGTCGTGTCCACCGTTGGCGCCCGGCGGATCCGGGCCGCCGCTGCCTGCTGCGCCGCCGCGCTGGCACTGGCGCTGCCGGGCTGCGGCGGGCATTCGCCTGCGCTGACGCAGGCGCCGCAATCCGCCCCGCCGGCCCCGGCGCCCGCGCCGGTCCGGGACCACACCGCCGAAGCGGCCAAGGCCGCAAATGCCGCACCGGCTGCCGAGATGCGCGCTCTTGCACCCCGTGCCGCGTTGGCCATGCCGCGGCCCTACCACCTGCCGCTCCCCCAGGCCGCGGACCGCGAGCGCTACGGCCAGATCGACGAGAACGGCGTCAGGCTCGTCGCGCAGGCGCCGGTGTCCACCTTCAGCATCGACGTCGATACCGGCAGCTACAGCAATATGCGCCGCCTGCTCAATGCCGGCCGCCTGCCGCCCGCTGATGCCGTACGCGTGGAGGAATTGCTGAACTACTTCCCGTACGACTACGCCCAGCCCGCCGACGGCAGGCCCTTCGCCGTGCACACCGCGCTGGCGCCCGCGCCGTGGCCTCCGTCCAACGTGCTGCTGCGCATCGGCATCAAGGGCAAGGACATTGCCAGCGGTGCGCTGCCGGCGGCCAACCTGGTGTTCCTGGTCGATGTGTCCGGCTCGATGGACTCGCCTGACAAGCTGCCGCTGCTCAAGTCCTCGCTGAAGCTGCTGGTGAACAAGCTGCGCGCGCAGGACCGCATCACGCTGGTCACCTATGCCGGCAGCACCCGCGTGGCGCTGCCGCCTACGCCGGGCAGCGACAAGGCTGCGATCAGCGCCGCCATCGACCAGCTGGTGGCCGGCGGCAGCACCGCCGGCGCCAGCGGCATCGCGCTGGCCTACCAGGCCGCGCAGCAGGGCTATATCGCGGGCGGCATCAACCGGGTACTGCTGGCCACCGACGGCGACTTCAATGTCGGCGTGACCGACTACCGGCAACTCAAGGGCATGGTCGAAGAGAAGCGCAGGTCGGGCGTGTCGCTGTCGACGCTGGGCTTCGGCACCGGCAACTACAACGAGCAGCTGATGGAGCAGCTGGCCGATGCCGGCGACGGCGCGTACTCGTATATCGACAACCTGATGGAAGGCAACAAGGTGCTGGTGAACGAGGTCAGCTCGACGCTGGCCACCATCGCGCGCGACGTGAAGATCCAGGTGGAATTCAACCCGGCGACGGTCAGGGAATACCGGCTGATCGGCTATGAAAACCGCATGCTGGCGCGCGAGGATTTCAACAACGACAAGGTCGACGCCGGCGACATCGGCGCGGGCCATACCGTGACCGCGCTGTACGAGCTGACACTGGCCGGCCAGCCCGGGCTGGCCGATCCGCTGCGCTACCAGCCGGCCACGCCCACCAGCCCTGCACCCGGCCGCGACGGCGAACTGGCGCATGTGAAGCTGCGCTACAAGCTGCCCGCGGCCAGCACGAGCCAGCTGATGGATGTCATCGTGGCGCGGCAGGCGATCCGGCCCCTGGCCCAGGGCGACGACGACTTCCGCTTCGCCGCCGCCGTGGCCGGCTTCGGCCAGGCGCTGCGCGGCGGCAAGCACACCGGAAGCTGGGGCTACGCCGAGGCGCACGCGCTGGCGCAAGGCGCGCGCGGCACCGACCGTTTCGGCTACCGCGGCGAATTCCTCAAGCTGGTCGACCTCGCGCAAAGCCTCGCAACCAGCAAGCCGGCGCATGCCGGTGGCGCGGTTCCCGAGCGTGCGGCGCGCTGACAATGTCGCGACGCAGGGCGGCGCAGCGCTTTGCCGCCCCGCCCGGCGCTCTCCTATACTCCGCCCCATGCAGGCTCCAGACCCCGTCCCGCCGCCTCCCCTGGCCGCGCTGCCCGATCCCGACCTGATGCTGCTGGTCGCGTCCGGCATCATCGAGCAACCCATCGCCGAGCTGTTCCGCCGCCATAACGCCGGCCTCTACAACTACGTGGCGTGGCTGTGCCAGGGCAACACCGGCGAGGCCGAGGACATCGCGCAGAAGACGTGGATCAAGCTGATGACCCGCTGCGGCGACTATCAGCCGGCCGCGGCATTCCGCACCTTCCTGTACCAGATCGCGCGCAATGCCTGGCTCGACCAGGTGCGCAGCGCGGATGCGCGCCAGCGCCACGACACGGACGACGGCCGGCCGCCGGAGCTGCCCGCCGACGACCTGTCGCCGGAAGCCGAGCTGCAGCTGCGGCAGCATGCGCACTATGTCCACCTCGCACTGCTGCAGCTACCGGCGGCACAGCGCGAGGTGGTGGTGCTGCGCTTCTTCAGCGACATGAGCGTCGAGGATATCGCGCAGATGCTGGGCGAGAAGTTCGAGACGGTGAAGAGCCGGCTGCGCTATGCCTTCGCGCGCCTGCGTGCCGACCTGGCAGGCAGCGTGCCCGGCACGCGGGAGCCCAGGCCATGAGCGCCGCCGACCGCTTCATCGACGGGCAGGACCGGCTTGCCGCGCTGCTGAAGGCATTGCCTGCCTACGTGCCGCCGGAGCGGCTGGCCGCTGCCGTGCAAGCGGCGGCGCACGCGGCCCAGCAGGAAGCCGACGCGCGCCGCGCCGGCGCCCTGCCACTCGCCCCGCAATTCGCCGCGCCACCCGGGCTGGCGTCCGCGGTGCTGGAAGCAGCCGCGCGGCTGCAGGCAGCGCAGGCGGGCCGGCGCGATGCGGTGTTGGCCGGCATTGCGGCAGGCCAACCGGCGGCGCAGGCGCTGGGTGCGCCTGTCAGCGATGCCACGCGCGACTGGCTGGCAGCGCAGACGCGCAGCACGGCCATCGCGCAGGCCACAGTGCGGACAGAACAGATACGCACGACACGCGCACGCCGTTGGTGGCGTTCGCTCGGCGCCGTGGCGAGCGTGGCGGCCGTGGCGGGACTGACCACCAGCATCGTGCTGCGGCAGGTCGACGAAGGCGCCTTGCAGCCGGGCGCGGTGCGCGAGTCGGCCACACCGGCAGCCGTACCGGCAACCGCGCCCGCGCCGACTGCGGCGCCGGCGGCCCGGGACGATCCTGGGCGCGCGCAGGACGCACCCGTCGCCACGCCGGCAAACCCCACGCCGCCGGCACCCAAGGCCGCTCCGTCGGCATCGCGGGAGCTACGGCAGGCACGCGAAGCCGCCCCGCGCCAGCGCGTGCAGCCGTCCGCCGAACGCAAGACGACGCCACGCGGCGAAACGCAGGCCATGCCCGCCCCTGCCACCGAAGGCTTGCTGCCCCAGGCACCCGCCGTCGCAGCGGCCCCGCCGATGCCTGCCTACTCCGCCATGGCGGAAGCCGCGCCTGCGCCGTCAGCCCCGTCCGCACCGGCGCCAGCCGCCGCCCCGCAGGCCGACGCCGCCCGCAAGGCCGCCCCGCCGCTGGCAGCGGCACGCGCGCCTGCGGCGCTTGCCGCCGCAGCGATGGTCGTATCGGTACAGGAAGATCCCGCGGCGATCGCGGCGCGCATGCAGGCAGCCACGCCGCTCGGCGTGTGGGCGGCCGAACCGGACAGCGCTGAAATCAGGGAATGGGTGCAACGGCTGTGGCAGTCGATGCCGGCGGGGCAGCGCCCGCCGTTGCCGTATGCCGTGCAGGCCGACCGCACGCTGGCGCCGGGCCAGGTGCGCATCGGGCTGCAGCACCGCGCGCCGCAGTGAGCGCGGCGGTGCCTGGCTGATCGGGGAAGATCAGCGCGTGGTGAACGACCAGCTCAGGTCCACCGGCTGCGAACCCAGCCGGCCGGTCACGCGCACGTTGTAGCGCTGGCCGCTCGCCAGCGGTGCCACCGGCGTGCAGATCGCCAGCCCGCGCGCGGCGCTGGACAGGCCCGACGAGCGGCTGTCGACCTTCAGGCAGTTGACGCTGTTGCCCTGCGCGTCCGTGATCGCAAAATTGTCGGCATCGAACTGCAGCGAGGTGTTGATCGCCTGCAGCGAGACCGGGTAGCCCACGGTCTTGCCTTCGTAGCCCGGCGCCGGGTTGGGGCTTTCGGAGTTGACCCAGCTCGCCGGCACGTCGGCTTGGCCATTGAACGGGTAAGCCACCATCTGGTTGTCGCTGCCGCCCTTGGACGCATCGGCCAGGTCGATGGTCTGGTAGTAGCTCGCCGAGGTGCCGCTGCCGTTCGGGCCCACGTTCTCGGCAAAGCCGCTGCCGGCAGAGCCGTAGCTGCCCAGCAGCGCGGCGCGGTGGAACGGCGCGTTGATCAGGTCGGAGACCAGCGCATCCTTGGGCGACATCGACAGGTTGGCATTGGCCACCGAGGTCCAGCGATTGGCGCCAGCCACCACTTCCGCCGTCGCATTGGTCGGGTAAGCCGCCTGGATGCGCGCGTTGGGCGTGGCACCGGTATAGCCGGACTTGCCGCTGACTTCGTCGTGCGTCAGCGTGGCGTTGGCCAGCATGTACCCGGTGTGGTTCTGCGCCACGGTGTTGAGCGCGTCGCGCGCGGCCAGCGGCGGCAGGCCGACCTGTTCGCGGCGGTAGTTGGCATAGCACAGGCCCGCGCTGCGCGGCTCGTCGAGTACGCGGTAGTTGCTGACCGCGCTGCCGCGCGCCGGCAGCAAGGTGATGCCGCTGCCGGCCGCGGGTGCCGGTGCCGCGCCGCTGACGGTGTAGCAGCCGCCGGCAGTGGTCGGCGTGGAAGACGTCGAACCCGGGTTCGCGCTGGACTGGGTTCCTGATTGCGAGGAGCCCTGCGGCGCGCCGGCCGACGTGGCGCCGTCGCCGCCGTCTCCACCGCCGCCGCCACAGGCGGACAGGGCCAGCACGGCAGCAGCGCAGAGGCCGGTCAGGGTGAACGTGGTGCGGCGCGCGCGTCGCGGCAGCGTCGGTTGGCAATCAGCAAGCAAGCGTGTCCCGGTCATCGGTCTGGATGTGTCGTAGTCGTGGAATAAGGCGTCTGCCTGAGGGATCCGCACGCGCGGACAACCGGCGCGGGAGGCGCCGGAGGCAGAAAGACCGGTCGATGGTATGAGCGTGACCCGGCAGGGTCTAGCCTGCGAACAATTCCTTACGTGTGACCCGCGCGCGCGGCACCGGGGCGACGCCGGGCGCACGTTGGCGTAACCGGCATGCGATGCGCACTGCGCTTAACCCGCAGGCGTCACATCAGCGGTGCCGCCACCGAGTGATGTCATCACCGCCATCAGCTGCTCGCGCAGCCACCGGTTGGCGCCGTCGTTCTCGCCACCCGCGTGCCAGTACAGGTGCAGTTCCAGCGTCGGAACCTTGAACGGCAGCGACAGCAACCGGTTGGCATAGGGCTCGTTGGCGATGCGCGCGTAGCGCAGCGGCAGCGTGGCCAGCAGGTCGGTGCAGCTGACCACGCGGCACGCGGCGGCATAGTGCTGGCAGCGCAGCCGCACGCGCCGCGTCAGGCCCATGCGGTGCAGCGCCTGGTCTTCCAGGCCGGCGCCGCGCCGGCGCGACGACACGTGCACGTGCTCGGCCGCGAGGTAGCGCTCCAGCGTGAGTTCCTTTTTCACCAGCGGATGGTCGCGGCGCGCCAGCACCACCATCGGGTCGTTCATGAACGGCGCGTGGTGGATGGCCGGCGACACCGGCAGCAGGATATCGATCGCGGTGTCGATGGTGCCGGCCAGCAGCTCGGACTCCATCTCGCGCCGGTCAAAGCGGATCGCGGCGATTTCCACGTGCGGCGCCATTGCCGTGACCCGCGCCATCAGCGGCGGCAGCAGCGTCGATTCCAGCGCGTCGCGCATGCCGATGGTGAAGCGCCGCACCGTATTGGTGGGATCGAAGTGCGGCGTGTCCTGCAGCGTCCGGGCAAACGACTGCAGCGCGCCGCGCACCTCGCCGGCCAGCGAACGGGCCAGCGGCGTGGGCGCCATGCCCTGCCCGCGGCGCTCGAACAGCGGGTCGTCGAACAGCGTGCGCAAGCGCCCCAGCGCATGGCTGACCGCCGGCTGCGTCAGGTTGAGCTGGCGCGCGGCCGCGGTGATGCTGCCTTCGCTGTAGATGGCGTCGAACACCACGAAGAGGTTGAGGTCGATGCGGGAGAGCTGCATGACGGCGATTCTGTCACGGAATGCAGGGAATTGATACTGCCAAATCCAGAAAATTCATTTTTCTAATTACTGTCTTTCAGATAGAGTGCATTGCATCGGCGAAGTCTGCCTGAACGACGAAGCCAACCGGCGCCGTTGCCCGCCATTGCCAAGGCGCGGCGCCCATCGATCCCGTAGCGAGGAGACCACATGGATTTCGAGTACAGCCCGAAGGTCAAGGAAATGCAGGCCAAGCTGCTGGCCTTCTTTGACAAGCACATCTATCCGAACGAGAAGCGCTTCGCCGAGGAGATCGACGCGAACCGCCGCGCCGGCAACGCCTGGATCCCGACCAGGGTGATCGAGGAACTCAAGCCGCTGGCGCGCGAAGCCGGCCTGTGGAACCTGTTCCTGCCGCGCTCGCCGCGCGCCCCCCAGGGCCTGTCCAACCTGGAATACGCCACGCTGTGCGAGATCATGGGCCGGGTGCCCTGGTCGGCCGAGGTCTTCAACTGCGCCGCGCCCGACACCGGCAACATGGAGACGCTGGAGCGCTATGCCTCCGAGGAGCTGAAGGACAAGTGGCTGGAGCCGCTGCTCGCCGGCGAGATCCGCTCGGCCTTCCTGATGACCGAGCCGGCGGTGGCCTCCTCCGACGCCACCAATATCGAATGCCGCATCGAGCGCGATGGCGACCACTACGTCATCAACGGCACCAAGTGGTGGTCCTCGGGCGCCGGCGATCCGCGCTGCAAGGTCTACATCGTGATGGGCAAGACCAATCCCGACGCCGGCCGCCATGAGCAGCAGTCGATGGTCGTGGTGCCGGCCGACACCCCGGGCATCACCATCAAGCGCTTCCTGCCGGTGTTCGGCTACGACGACGCGCCGCACGGCCACATGGAGATCGAGCTGAAGAACGTGCGCGTGCCGGCTTCGAACATCCTGCTGGGCGAAGGCCGCGGCTTCGAGATCGCGCAGGGCCGCCTCGGCCCGGGCCGCATCCACCACTGCATGCGCAGCATCGGCGTGGCCGAGCGCGCGCTGGAGCTGCTGTGCAAGCGCGCGCTGTCGCGCGTGGCCTTCGGCAAGCCGGTGGCCAGCCAGGGCGTGACCCAGGAACGCATCGCCGAAGCGCGCTGCGAGATCGAGATGGCGCGCCTGCTGACGCTCAAGGCCGCGTACATGATGGACACCGTCGGCAACAAGGTGGCCAAGGCCGAGATCGCGATGATCAAGGTGGTGGCACCGAACGTGGCGCTGAAGGTGATCGACTGGGCCATCCAGGTGCACGGCGCCGCGGGCGTGTCGAGCGACTTCCCGCTGGCCAGCTGGTGGGCGCACCAGCGCACGCTGCGCCTGGCCGACGGTCCGGACGAGGTGCACCGCAACGCCATCGCCAAGCTGGAACTGGCCAAGCACATGAACGTGAACCCGGACAGCATCAAGATGCCGGTGGCGCGCGGCTTCTGAGCGCCCGCCGCGGGGGCGCGCTCGCCCCTGACGCCAGCATGGAAACGCGCAGCCTGCCTGCGCGTTTTTTTCTTCTGTGCTTAAATCGCCCGGTTCGCCACGTCAGTGGTTGACGTGGCAGTCACCACGATCGCAGCCAGGGGAGCCATTGCGATGATCGACGTCTATACCTGGGCAACGCCCAACGGCCACAAGGTCCACATCATGCTGGAGGAATGTGGCCTGGAGTACAAGGTCCATCCGATCAATATCGGCGCCGGCGACCAGTTCGGCGAGGACTTCCTGAAGATCAGCCCCAACAACAAGATTCCCGCCATCGTCGATCCCGACGGCCCCGACGGCAAGCCGATCTCGCTGTTCGAATCGGGCGCGATCCTGCTGTACCTGGCCGGCAAGACCGGCAGGTTCCTGCCCGAGGACGTGCGCGGCAAGTACGACGCGCTGCAGTGGCTGATGTTCCAGATGGGCGGCGTCGGCCCGATGCTGGGCCAGGCGCACCACTTCCGCATCTACGCGCCGGAGCAGATCGAGTACGCGGTCAATCGCTACACCAACGAAGCCAAACGCCTGTACGGCGTGATCGACACGCAGCTGTCGAAGCACGAATGGCTGGCCGGCGACCAGTACACCATCGCCGACATCGCCACCTTCCCGTGGCTGCGCAGCTGGCAGAACCAGGGCGTCGAGCTGGACGACTACCCGAACCTGAAGCGCTGGTTCAACGAGATCGCCGAGCGTCCCGCGGTCAAGCGCGGCGTCGAGGTGCTGGCCAGCGCGCGCAAGGCGCTGCAGGACGACAAGGCGCGCGAGGTGCTGTTCGGCGCCACGCAGTACAAGCGCCACTGAAGGCCGGCCCGGGCATGGCCCCGGGCCGCCGCGGTGTTCACGCGGCCACCAGTGCCGGCGTGTCGGCCCGCTCCCTGGGCAGCCGTTCGGGGCACCGCGCGGCCTGGCCGGTCCCGCCTTCGTTTTCGCTCCCACGTTCGCCGTGCTGGCGCGGCGGCCCGAAACAGCACAGCAGCGCCGTGCCGGGCATCAGCACGTCGAGACGGCAGGTTTCATTCGCATCCGGCGCGTAAAGCGCGCCGGGCTGCAGGAACGCCGCCTCATCCGACTCGTCCGACTCGTCCGCCGCCGGCGCCTCCGGCCCGTGCCAGTACAAGCCTGCAGCACCGCGATAGCACAGCGCCCAGCGCAAGCCGCGCGCGCGCAGCCGCTGCGCCCAGTCGCCGCCCGAGTCATCAAGCTGGATGAACTCAGGCTGCATGCCTGACGGGCGTTGCAGCGCGGACCCGTCCGGTGATGCGCCAGCCATGCCGTCAGCGTCGTCCGCGCCCACCTTCCCCAGCGTGCCGCGACGCGCGCCAGCAGGCAGCCACACCGGCCCCGCGGCCACGTCCTGCGCCACCGCGCGCACCAAAATCGTATCGACCGTCGCACGGACCTGCATCGGCACGCCGGTGGCGGGCGCGAACAACTCGCCGCCGCCCGCCAGCAGGCTGCCGCGCCCGGGCGCCGACAGGCGCATCCCGCCGCGCAGGCAGGCCCACCACTCGGGCCGCTGCGCCACGAATTCGGGCTGGGCCTCTCCCGCGCGGAGAAATACGTAGTCGCAGGTTTCGCCAAGCCCTGCCGTGGCGGACAGCAAGCGCGACTGGAAACCGATGGTCAGGTCCGCCACCGCATGGTGGCCGGGGTGGAAGGCGCGCATCTGCGCCTCGAACAGCGTGAAGATCTGCATGGCAATTCCCTGGGCAGGGCGACAGGACGCGGTCATCCTGTCCGCGCAATGCGGCGCACGCGCGAACGCGTCGCGCCTGGCATCGCGCAGTGGTCCCGTCTGGCACGGCCATGCAAGCCGCCCGGTGTCATGCCATCGTGCCGCGCCATATGCACTGGCGCATCCCTTAATCCGCGGATCGGGCATCGATAGTGAGGGGGAGAATAAGTTGTCGTGGCCTCAAGGTCAAACCCTTAGCCTCAGAACACTCCGAACTTCCTACGATCCCATGACTACTCGACATCTCAGACTTTTCGGATTGCATCTCGCCTGGCTGCGCAAGCAGCGCGGCTGGTCCCAGGAAACGCTGTCGCTCGAAAGCGGTCTGGCGCGTTCCTACCTGAGCGGCATCGAAGGGGGCAAGCGCAACCTGGCGCTGATCAATATCTGCACGCTGGCCGAGACCCTTGCGGTCCCGCCGTCCGAAATGCTGGACTTCGCCCGCCACGATGCCAGCGAGCTGCAGGTGGAGCAGCCGCCGATGCCCTACGGCAACCGGCAGCAGGCAGCCATCGAGGCCACCGTGCGCCATATGGCCGAGCTCAACGAGCCCGAGCTGAACCTGGTGGCGGCGGTTGCGCGGGCCCTGGCAGGCAAGGGCAGCTTCCGTCCGCCGGTGAGCTATGTCAAACCCGGCGCCAGGGCGGCCGCGAGCGACATCGAATCCTAGACGCCGAGCATGCCCTGCCGTTCGATGAAGCGGATCACTTCGTCCAGGCCCTGTCCGGACTTGACGCTGCCCATCACGAACGGTCGGGCGCCGCGCATCTTGCGGGCATCGCTCTCCATCACTTCCAGCGACGCGCCGACGTACGGCGCCAGGTCTGTCTTGTTGATCACCAGCAGGTCGGACTTGGTAATCCCCGGGCCGCCTTTTCTCGGAATTTTCTCACCGCCGGCTACGTCGATCACGTAGATCGTCAGATCAGAAAGTTCTGGGCTGAACGTTGCTGCGAGGTTGTCGCCGCCGGACTCGATGAACACCACGTCGGCATCCGGGAACTTCGCCAGCATGCGGTCCACCGCTTCCAGGTTGATCGACGCATCCTCGCGGATCGCGGTGTGCGGGCAGCCGCCGGTTTCCACGCCCATGATGCGCTCCGCCGGCAACGCGCCGGAAATCGTCAGCAGGCGCTGGTCTTCCTTGGTGTAGATGTCGTTGGTGATCGCGACCAGGTCATAGCGGTCGCGCATGGCCTTGCACAGCATCTCCAGCAGCGTGGTCTTGCCGGAGCCTACCGGGCCGCCGACGCCGACGCGCAGCGGAGGGTTCTTCTTGGTACGGGCCTGGGTCATGGTGTGGTGTGGATTCAGGAACGGAACAGCCGGGAGTACTGCGTTTCATGGCGTGCGCAAAGCAGGCCCAGCATCGGGGAAAAGGTGGACAGCTGCGGCGGCGTGGCATCGGCACGGCGCGCGGCTTCGTCAACGGTTTGCAGTACCGCCGCATGCAGGCGGCGCAGCATGTGCTGCCCGGCAACCTGGCCCAGCGGCACCGCCTTGATCGCGGCGGCAACCTGGTTCTCGGCCCAGTTGAAGCAATAGGCGGCCAGGCCGTCGCGGGCGTCGACGTCCAGCGCGACGCAGGCTGCGGTGAAGGCGGTTGGCAGGCAGACCGGCGATAGCGTTGCCAGCGCTTCGCGCAATGCGGGCGTACCCCATTCCATCTGTGCAATCAGCTTCGCCAGCGACCAGCCCATCTGCTCGGTCTCGAGGCGCAGCTCCGAGGTTTCACGGGTGGCGTGGAACCAGTCGTTCCAGGCCCGCACTGCGGCCGTGTCGCCGGCATGCCAGTGGCGATGCAACAGCAGCCACAGCGGCGCTTCGCATTGGGCCTGGACGTGCAGCAGGTTGTCGCGGATCCAGCGCTCGGCGGTCATGGCGTCATGGATGCTGCCGGCCTCGATCGCGGCTTCAAGCCCTTGCGAATAGCTGAAGCCGCCGATGGGCAAGGCGGGCGATGCCAGGTGGAGCAGGGAGATGAGTTGGTGGAGGTTGGTCATGGTTACGGCCGCCGCTTAACGGCGGTGTGCTCCCCTCTCCCGCAAGCGGGAGAGGGGAGCACACCATCGGTACCTGAAAAGGCCGTAGCCTCGTCCGATCGCCGATGGTGTACTCCCTCTCCCGCTTGCGGGAGAGGGCCGGGGTGAGGGCCCGGCGCGTCGACGAAGTATGGTCCGGCCGCCTGCCCAGGCTTCCCCTTGCCCATGACCTTACCTAGTGTCCATGTCCACAGCTCTCGTCATGCACATGAGCTCCTTTGCCATGATCATGCGAGTGCGAGTGCGAGTGCGAGTGCGAGTGCGAGTGCGAGTGCCCATGATGCTCATGGAACACCGCCTGCGCCGCCGCATAGTCCTCCGCGAACGTGGCATCGTGCCCATGCTTGTGCCCGCCGCCATACGCCCCGGCCTCCGGCTCGAACGGCAGCTCCGCGCGCTCGGCGCGCACGCCCAGGCGCTGCAGCATATCGGCCAGCACGGGGTCATACTCCAGCCGCAGATAGTCGCGCCCGATCTCCACCGGCGTGTGCCGGTTGCCAAGGTGATACGCCGCGCGCATCAGCGCGTGCGGATCCTCCGAACGCACATCCAGCACGGCCTCCGCCGCGGCCTGCACTTCGACAAAGCTGCCATCTTCGGCCACCAGCAAGTCCCCGCCCCGCAGCACCGTGCCGCGCGGCAGGAACAGCGCGGCCTCGGTGCCGTTGTCGAGCACCGCGCGCAGGCGGCTCTTGCTGCGTTCGTTGAAAGGCAGGACCAGCTTGGGGGCACGGCACACCAGCACCGGCGCGATGCCGTGTGGGGCGCTCAGGAATTTGTCGATCTTCAGCATGCGCGATGCGGGGCGCGGGCCCCGGCGGTTCAGAACAGGAAATAGCGCTGCGCCATGGGCAGCTCGGTGGCCGGCTCGCAGGTCAGCAGCTGGCCGTCGGCGACGACCTGGTAGGTCTCCGGATCGACCGTGACGTGCGGTTGCCAGTCATTGTGCATCATGTCGCGCTTGCTGACCGTGCGCGTGCCGCGCACCGCCGACAGCGTCTTGGCGAGGTCGTAGCGCTCGCCGATATTGGCCGAAAGCGCCGCCTGCGAGACAAAGGTCAGCGAAGACCGGTGCAGCGCCCCGCCCGCCGACGCGAACATCGGCCGGTAATGCACCGGCTGCGGTGTCGGGATCGACGCATTGGGATCACCCATCGCCGCGGCAGCGATCATGCCGCCCTTCAGGATCAGGCTCGGCTTGACGCCGAAGAACGCCGGCCGCCACAGCACCAGGTCGGCCCACTTGCCGACCTCGACCGAGCCCACCTCGTGCGCAATGCCATGCGTCAGCGCCGGGTTGATGGTGTACTTGGCGACATAGCGCTTGACGCGGAAGTTGTCGTGCCCGCCGCGCGCATCATGCGGATCGCCGGGCAGCTTGCCGCGCTGCAGCGCCATCTTGTGCGCGGTCTGCCAGGTGCGGATGATGACCTCGCCGACGCGGCCCATGGCCTGCGAGTCGCTGGAGATCATCGAGAACGCACCGAGGTCGTGCAGGATATCTTCCGCGGCGATGGTCTCGCGGCGGATGCGGCTTTCGGCGAAGGCGATATCCTCGGCGATCGACGGATCGAGGTGGTGGCACACCATCAGCATGTCGAGGTGCTCGTCCAGCGTGTTCACCGTGTAGGGCCGCGTCGGGTTGGTCGACGACGGCAGCACGTTGGCCTCGCCGCACACCTTGATGATGTCCGGCGCATGGCCGCCGCCGGCGCCTTCGGTGTGGTACGTATGGATGGTGCGGCCCTTGAAGGCGGCGATGGTGGCTTCGACAAAGCCGGCCTCGTTCAGCGTATCGGTATGGATCGCCACCTGCGTATCGGTCGCGTCCGCCACCGACAGGCAGGTGTCGATCGCCGCCGGCGTGGTGCCCCAGTCCTCGTGCAGCTTCAGCCCGATCGCACCGGCCTCCACCTGCTCCAGGAGCGGCGCCTGCTGGCTGGCGTTGCCCTTGCCGAGCAGGCCGATATTCATCGGGTAGGCGTCCGCCGCCTGCAGCATCCGTTCCATGAACCACGGCCCCGGTGTCACCGTGGTGGCGAAGGTGCCCGTCGCCGGCCCGGTGCCGCCGCCGATCATGGTAGTGACGCCGCTCATCAGCGCCTCTTCGATCTGCTGCGGGCAGATGAAATGGATGTGGCTGTCGATGCCGCCCGCGGTGACGATCATGCCCTCGCCCGCGATCACCTCGGTGCCCGGCCCGACCACGATGGTCACCCCCGGCTGGATATCCGGGTTGCCGGCCTTGCCGATCGACGCGATGCGCCCGTCCTTCAGCCCGATGTCGGCCTTGACGATGCCCCAGTGGTCGACGATCAGCGCATTGGTGATCACCGTGTCGACGCAGTCCTTCGCCATGCGCT
The DNA here is from genome assembly GCF_016894385.1 of Cupriavidus oxalaticus. Lineage (NCBI taxonomy): Bacteria > Pseudomonadati > Pseudomonadota > Betaproteobacteria > Burkholderiales > Burkholderiaceae > Cupriavidus > Cupriavidus oxalaticus. Next base: position 1,021,730 of record NZ_CP069812.1, on the reverse strand, counting down.
GGCTCTGGCCCATGCCGTCTCGGATCACCTTGCCGCCGCCGAACTTCACTTCCTCGCCGTAGATGGTGAAGTCCTTCTCGACTTCGATAATGAGCCCGGTGTCGGCCAGCCGCACGCGGTCGCCGGTGGTGGGGCCGAACATCTCCGCATAGGCCTGCCTGGAGATCCTTGCCATCACAGCGCTCCCATGATCTTGCCGTTGAAGCCATAGACGATGCGGTGGCCATCCAGCGTCACCAGTTCGACAGTGCGGGTCTGGCCCGGCTCGAACCGCACCGCCGTGCCCGCCGCGATATTCAGGCGGAAGCCGCGCGTGGCCTCGCGATCGAACGACAGCGCGGCGTTGGTCTCGTAGAAATGGAAGTGCGAGCCGACCTGGATCGGCCGGTCGCCGGTATTGGCCACCGTCACGCTGACCGTGGCGCGGCCGGCATTGAGTTCGATCTCGCCATCGGCGGGCATCAGTTCACCGGGGATCATTGTGTATCTCCTCAGGCCACCAGCAGGCCGGCACCGTACAGCGCCACGCCGGCGCCGGCCAGGCGGGCCAGCCAGCCGGCATGGCGGCGCAGCAGCAGCGTGCCGGCGCCGATGCCGAGCAGGTGCAGCGCCATGGTCGCAACGGCAAAGCCGCCGACGTAGGCCAGCACGGCGGGCAGCGCGTGGGCGGTGGCCGGCAGCTCCGCGCCATGCGCGTAACCGTGGAACACCGCAAAGCCGCCAACCAGCAAGGCGCCGGCCCACGCCGGCAGCCTGGCGCGCAGCGCCAGCATCAGCCCCACCACCAGCAACGACACGGCGATCATCGGTTCCACCGCGGGCAATGCCATGCCGGCCAGCCCGAGCGCGGCACCGGCCAGCATCAGCGCGACAAAGACCAGCGGCAGGCGCAGCGTATCGGCGGCCGAGCGTGCCACCAGCGCGCTCCACACGCCCACCGCCGCCATCGCCAGCAAGTGGTCGGCGCCAGTGAACGGGTGCGCCAGGCCGGCCCAAAGGCTGGCGCCGACGGTAGCGGCGTCATGGCCGGGATGCGCCAGCGCGGCGGTGGCGGCAACGGCGAGGGAGGTGCCCAGCGCAAGGCGCAGGCAGGCAGTGCGGGTCATATCGGTTCTCGGTTGGATTTGTTGTTCGAATCGGACGAAATCGGTCGCCCAGGCGCAGGCTCAGACGATGGGATGGTGCACGGTCACCAGCTTGGTGCCATCGGGAAACGTAGCTTCCACCTGGATCTCGGGGATCATCTCGGCGATGCCATCCATCACGTCATCGCGCGTCAGCACGGTGGTGCCTTCGTGCATCAGCTCGGCCACGGTGCGGCCGTCGCGCGCGCCTTCCATGATGGCGGCGGTGATCAGCGCCACCGCTTCCGGATAGTTGAGCTTGAGCCCGCGCGCCTTGCGCCGTTCGGCCAGCAGCGCGGCGGTGAAGATCAGCAGCTTGTCCTTCTCTCTCGGCGTCAGTTCCATCTCTTGTTCCTTGTCTGTCTTGCTGTCCGTTCGCGGTCCTACGTCGCCCACAGCCGCAGCGGCCGCGCCACCACGCCGTGCATCGGCTCGCGCAGTGCGCTCCAGCTGTCGACCATCACGTGGCGCACGGCTTCCATCTGCCGGCCGAGCACGCGCACCAGCAGCATCGACTGGCCATGGGCCGCCACGCAGGTCACGCCAGCGCGCAGTTCCGGACCGTAGGGCAACCCTTCGGCCAGCGCTTCCGCCAGTTCCTGCGTGGCGCCCTCGCCCACCGCCCACAGCGTGCCCAGCACATTGAGTCCGTCGAGTCCCGCCACCGCGGTGCGCAGCGGCGAATCCGCATCGAGATGCGACTGTTCGATCCACAACGCGCGCTCGCCGGCGCCGACGCGGGTATCGAGCCACAGCGCGCCACGCGCCCATTGCTCGCCCGATGCCTGCCGGCCCAGCACCACGGCATCCCAGCCGATGGCACTGCCGCCCGGCGCGACGTCCAGCACGGTGGCAATGCGCGCGCGCGCATCGTCGAACACGATGTTCTCCTGCGGCAGCCAGTCCAGCCGCGCCCCCGCGCCGACCGACAGCCGCACCTGCTGCGCCGCGTCGCGGCCGAGCGACTTGTACCACTTGGTGGCGCCGGGCGTGGCCAGCACCGCGTGTGCGCCGGCTTCGACCGTCACCTCGATATCCAGGCTGTCGCCGCCCGCCACGCCTGCCGGCGGATGCAGGATGACGGCATGGCAGATGCCGCCTTCGGGATAGAGCGGCTTCTGTACCAGCAGCGGCCCCTGGTGGCGGCGCTCGACCAGCGCGGTGCGTTCGCCGCGTTGCGCAAAGCGCAGCCGCAGGCTGGCCTGCCATGCGGCGGGCACGGCGAGTGACGAAGGAAAATCGGGATGACGCATGGCGTGGCAAGGCCGGCGGCGGGCGCGCGATGGCGGGGGTTGCAGGCAATCATAGCGCGCCGCCTGCCCGGACGGAAAGCGGCGTGCGATGCGCATTCCCCATCCCCCCTTACACGGCGATCAGCTCCCGTACGCCGTCCTGCTCCATGCTGGCCCCGGCACCGCGCGCGACCACCTCGCCCCGGCTCATCACCACATAGTGGTCGGCGATATGGCGCGCGAATTCGTAGTATTGCTCGACCAGCAGCACCGTCATGCCGAACTCGTCCACCAGCAGCCGCAGCGCGCGGCCGATGTCCTGGATGATCGATGGCTGGATGCCCTCGGTCGGCTCGTCGAGGATCAGCAGTTGCGGTTCGCTCATCAGCGCCCGTCCGATCGCCAGTTGCTGCTGCTGGCCGCCGGAGAGGTCGCCGCCGCGGCGCAGCCGCATGGTGCGCAGCACCGGGAACAGCTGATAGATGCGATCCGGCACGCCAGAGGGCCGCGCGCGGCTGGCGGCACCGATCAGCAGGTTCTCCTCGACCGTCAGCCGCGGAAAGATCTCGCGCCCCTGCGGCACATAGGCCAGCCCGGCGCAGACGCGCTCATACGGCGCCTTCTTCTCCAGCGGCTTGCCGTCCCAGTGGATGCTGCCGCTGCGCGTCGGCACCACGCCCATCAGGCATTTCAGCAGCGTGCTCTTGCCTACACCGTTGCGGCCGAGCAGCGTGGTCAGCTTCCCCGCCGGCACGTCGAACGAAACGTTGCGCAGGATATGGCTGCCGCCGTAGAACTGGTTCAGTGCATTGACCTGCAGCATGCCTATCTCCCCAGGTAGGATTCGATCACGCGTTCGTCGCGCTTGACGCTGTCGAGCGTGCCTTCGGCCAGCACGCTGCCCTCGGCCAGCACCGTGACCTTGCCGGCAGCGCCGGCCAGCGCGGCCACGAACTCCATGTCGTGCTCCACCACCATCATCGAGCAGCTGCCCCGCAGGCCGTTGAGCAGGCTGGCGAGCTGCGTGGTTTCCTCATCGGTCATGCCCGCCACCGGTTCATCAAGCAGCAACAGCTGCGGCTGCTGCATCAGCAGCATGCCGATCTCCAGCCGCTGCTTCTGCCCGTGCGACAGCAGCCCGGCGGGCCGGTACGCCTCGTCCTCCAGGCCGGTCAGCGCCAGCGTCTCCTCGATGCGGCGATGGCCTGCGCCGGTCAGCCGCGCGCGCAACGACGACCACCAGCGCTTGTCTGCCTTCATCGCCAGTTCCAGGTTCTCCCACACCGCGTGCTGCTCGAACACGGTCGGCTTCTGGAACTTGCGGCCGATGCCGACCTGCGCGATGCGCGGCTCGGTCATCCGCATCAGGTCGATGGTCTGGCCCAGGAACACACGCCCGCTGACATTGGCGTTGCGCGGCCCGGTCTTGCCGGTGATGACATCCATCATCGTGGTCTTGCCAGCGCCGTTGGGGCCGATCACGCAGCGCAGCTCGCCGTGATCGATCGACAGGTTCAGCGTGTTGAGCGCGCGGAAGCCGCCGAACCGCACGGTCACGTCTTCCAGGTAGAGGATCGGTCCATGCGACACATCGATGGTGCCCGGCTCCAGCACCCGGCCCAGCCCGGTGGCGTCGCCGCTCTCGGCCTGGCCGTGTTCGAGTGCGGCGTTCATGCTTCACCTCCCGTGCGGCCCGCAACCGCCGGCGTGGAAACCGGCTCGGGCACTGATGATGCAACGGCGGAAGCGCGGCGCTCATGCAGGCGTTCATGCAGGCGCTCATGCATGCGCTTCCACAGGCCGATCACGCCGTCGGGCAAGTAAAGCGTCACCAGCACGAACATCGCCCCCAGCAGGAACAGCCAGTATTCGGCGAAGTGGGCGGTGAAGAGCGTCTTGGCACCGTTGACAAGGAACGCGCCGATGACCGGCCCGATCAGCGTGCCGCGCCCGCCCACGGCCACCCACACCGCCATCTCGATCGAGTTGCCGGGCGACATCTCGCCCGGGTTGATGATGCCGACCTGCGGCACGTACAGCGCGCCGGCGATGCCGCACAGCACGGCCGAGAAGGTCCACACGAACAGCTTGTAGCCGAGCGGGTTGTAGCCGGAGAACATGACCCGCATTTCCGCATCGCGCACCGCCGTGACCACGCGGCCCAGCTTGGACGTGACGATGTAGCGGCAGGCGACGAAGCCGCCCAGCAGCGCCAGGAAGGTCAGCACGAACAGCGCCGTGCGCGTCTGCGGCGCGGCGATGGCAAACCCTGCGATGCGCTTGAAATCGGTGAAGCCGTTGTTGCCGCCGAAGCCGGTCTCGTTGCGGAAGAACAGCAGCATCGCCGCATACGTCATCGCCTGCGTGATGATCGACAGGTACACGCCCTTGATGCGCGAGCGGAAGGCAAAGAAGCCGAACAGCCACGCCACCACCCCCGGCACCAGCACCACCAGCAGCAGCGCGTAGCCAAGGTGGTCGGTGCCATGCCAGAACCACGGCAGCTCCTTCCAGTCGAGGAACACCATGAAATCCGGCAGGTCGCTCTTGTACACGCCTTCGCGCCCGATCGAGCGCATCAGGTACATGCCCATGGCATAGCCGCCCAGCGCGAAGAACAGGCCATGGCCGAGGCTCAGGATGCCGCAGTAGCCCCACACCAGGTCAAGCGCGATCGCCGCCAGCGCAAAGCACATGATCTTGCCGACCAGCGTCAGCGCGTACGCCGACAGGTGCAGCGGATGGCCCTCCGGCACCAGCAGCGCGCACACCGGCACGCCGATGCCGACGATCACGGTCAGCGCCAGCAGCGCCATCCAGCCGCGCGGCGAAAACAGCGACTGGCGCTCGGGTACGGCGAGCCGGAACGGGGCCGCGGAAGAATTCGGTTGGAATCGCTGCATCATGCCTCCGCGCTGCGCCCCTTGAGCGCGAAAAGTCCCTGCGGCCGCTTCTGGATGAAGAGCACGATCAGCACCAGGACAAAGATCTTGGCCAGCACCGCGCCATAGAACGGCTCGATGAACTTGTTGATGATGCCCAGCCCGAACGCACCCACGATGGTGCCGGCCAGCTGCCCCACCCCGCCCAGCACCACCACCATGAATGAATCGATGATGTAGGCCTGGCCCAGGTCGGGACCGACATTGCCGATCTGCGACAGCGCGCAGCCGCCGAGCCCGGCGATGCCGGCACCGAAGGCAAAGGCGTAGCTGTCGACCTTCCACGTGCGCACGCCGACGCAGGCCGCCATGGTGCGGTTCTGCGTGGTGGCGCGCACGAACAGCCCCAGCCGCGTGCGGTTGAGCACCGCCCACGCCACCGCCACCACCGCCAGCGCGAACAGGATGATGACGACGCGGTTGTACGGGATCACCAGCCCCGGCATCCATTCGAAGCCGCCGCTCATCCATCCGGGATTGGCGACCTCCACGTTCTGCGCGCCGAACAGCGTGCGCACCGCCTGCATCAGCAGCAGGCTGATGCCGAAGGTGGCCAGCAGCGTTTCCAGCGGGCGGCCATACAGGTGGCGCAGCACCAGCCGCTCCAGCACGAAGCCCACCACCGCCGCCGCCAGGAACGACGCCGGCAGCGCGGCGGGCAGGTACCACGCGAACGCATCCGGTGCATAGGTGCGGAACAGCGTCTGCACCACATAGGTGGCATAGGCGCCGATCATCAGGAACTCGCCGTGCGCCATGTTGATGACGCCGATCAGGCCATAGGTGATGGCCAGGCCCAATGCAGCCAGCAGCAGTACGCTGCCCAGGCTCAGGCCGGCGAACAGGTTGCCGATCAGTTCCGCGCGGCGCTGGTCGCTGCGCAGCTGGTCCAGTGCCTGCTGCGCGGCCAGGCGCACGTCCGCATCCGCCTCGCGGTAGTTGCCGGTGCTGTCGCGCTCGACCAGCGGCGCCAGCTTCTGGCGGCTCTGCGGGTTGCTGTCCCTGGCGAGGATGCGGATGGCATCGAGCCGCGCATCGCGGGTGGCGGCATCGGATGCATCGGCCAGCACGAGGTTGGCCCAGATGACGTCGAGGCTGGCGCGCAGGCCGGCATCTGCCTCGTTCTTGCGCGCGGCTTCCACGGCGGCGAGCGAGGCGCTTTCGGGCTGGTCGCGCAACGTCGCGATGGCCTGCGCGCGCACCGCGATGTCGGGCGATTGCAGCAGCAGGCTGCTGGCGGCGCTGTCGACCAGCGCGCGCAGGCTGTTGTTCAGGGTCAGGGATTCGAGTTCGTCCGGCTTGACCGTGACGGGCTTGCCGGTGATGGCATCGACCACCTTGTCGCCATCCTGGCGCACCATGCCGGCCGACGGCGCATATTGCAGGGTGTCGTCCTGCAGGGCCTTCAGGATCGGGCCGGCTTCGGCGGGCGCTGCCTTGGCCAGCGCGGACAGCGCGGCGGTCTTGGCGTCGAAGTCGTCTTCGGCCAGCGGCTTCAGGTCGGCCTGCGTCAGCGCGGTGGCCCACGGCGCTGAGGCCAGCAGCAGCACTGCCAGCAAGGCGCGCAGCCAGGGCATGGCGGTTCGAGATATCGGATAGCGCATAGAGGCTGGCAGAAGCGAAAGTGTTGGCAGACTGGGTGTTTGCTCCCCTCTCCCACTGCGTGGGAGAGGGGTTGGGGGTGAGGGCCGGCGTTTATGACGAAGTGAGTGCCGTCGGATCTGCCAGCGCCCGCCCTCACCCCCGGCCCCTCTCCCGCAAGCGGGAGAGGGGAGAAACCGGCAGGTAGAGACTGCCTTACATCACCTTGTCCGGCTTCCCTTCATTCCCGGCGATGAACGGGCTCCACGGCTGCGCGCGCACCGCCTTCGGCGTCTTCCACACCACCGAGAACTGCCCATCGCCCTTCACTTCGCCGATCATCACCGGCTTGTACAGGTGGTGGTTCTCGCCCATGGTCAGCGTGAAGCCGTCCGGCGCCTTGAAGGTCTGGCCGTACATCGCCGCGCGCACCTTGTCGGTATCGGTGGTGCCGGCCTTCTTCACGGCCTGCGCCCACATGTGGATGCCGACATAGGTGGCTTCCATCGGGTCGTTGGTCACGCGCTTGTCGCCGCCCGGCAGGTTGTTGGCCTTGACCCACGCCGCCCACTGCTTCCTGAAGGCGTCGTTCTGCGGATTCTTGACCGACATGAAGTAGTTCCATGCCGCCAGGTGGCCGACCAGCGGCTTGGTGTCGATGCCGCGCAGTTCTTCCTCGCCCACCGAGAACGCCACCACCGGCACGTCCTTGGCCTTCAGGCCGGCATTGCCCAGCTCCTTGTAGAACGGCACGTTGGAATCGCCATTGATGGTCGAGATCACCGCGGTCTTGCCGCCCTGCGAGAACTTCTTGATATTGGCGACGATGGTCTGGTAGTCGCTGTGGCCGAACGGGGTGTAGACCTCTTCGATGTCCTTGTCGGCAACGCCCTTGCTCTTCAGGAAGGCGCGCAGGATCTTGTTGGTGGTGCGCGGGTAGACATAGTCGGTGCCAAGCAGGAAGAAGCGCTTGGCACCGCCGCCTTCCTTGCTCATCAGGTATTCCACTGCCGGGATCGCCTGCTGGTTGGGCGCGGCGCCGGTGTAGAAGACGTTCTTCGACATTTCCTCGCCTTCGTACTGCACCGGGTAGAACAGCAGCGAGTTCAGTTCTTCATAGACCGGCAGCACCGACTTGCGCGACACCGAGGTCCAGCAGCCGAAGGTCACCGCGACCTTGTCCTTGCTGACCAGCTGACGCGCCTTCTCGGCGAACAGCGGCCAGTTGGAGGCCGGGTCCACCACCACCGGCTCGAGCTTGCGTCCGAGCACGCCGCCGCTCTTGTTGATCTCGTCGATGGTCATCAGGGCCACGTCTTTCAGCGACGTCTCCGAGATGGCCATCGTGCCGGACAGCGAGTGCAGGATCCCGACCTTGATCGGTTCCCTGGACTGCGCCATGGCCAGCGGGCTGGTACCGATCATTGCCGCGGCGGCGATGGCCGACAGCTTCAGCATGTCACGTCGTTGCATTTGCAGCTCCCGTTTGTGGTGTTAGTAGGGACACGCTCCCCGGGGTGATGCATCTGCAACTAGCGTGCCATCGGTTTTGAGCGGCAACCCGGCTGCTACGCGCGGCGCGCATGGCTTCACCGGGTCGTGGGAAACCATCGCGCACCACGAGCGTGCGGCGCGAGTCGGCACTGAGACGGTGCAACGGGACAAATGGGAGCAGTGACGGTGCATGGTGTCCGCGAGCGGGTCGCGGCCATGCGCCAGAATCGGTCGTGTCGTCCGCTGCCGGTCGGCGGCGCACTGCGCAAGGGGAAAAGGCGCTGAAGCGTACGCGGCTTGCCAATGGCGACAATCCACGCGGAAGTAAGCAGTCTTTTAAACCCGAATTGGATGACTGTAAATCGGTACAACCATCCATTAAGACAGGCGCGCGGCCAACCTACGGTAAGAGGTAGCCGCCGTCCACCCCGCCATGACGCGGCAGCCGATCGCGCCAGGCGCCGGTCGGCACAAGAACGCGGGTCCACACAACCAGAGAGAAGCCATGCCGTTATCCGAAGATCAGACGGCGTCAACCGCCGTCCCGCAATCGTCGCTCCAGGCCTCGTGCTCACCCCGCCGCAAGGGCATCCTGGCCCTGGCCGTCTTCACCCTGGCGCTGGGCGCATGCGGAGGCGGCGACGACCCGCCACCGGTCGTCACCACGCCGCCGGCCACGCCCTCCGGCTGCGAACTCGACGGCAGCACCGGCGGCCAGGCCGTGGTGCTGCCCGGCGATCCCAGCGCGCCCGAGCAGGCCACCGGCTACGCGCCCAAGGCGACGGTCTACAGCAAGACCTATATGGCGGTGACCAACAACCCGCTCTCGACCAAGGTCGCCTGCGACGTGCTCAAGGACGGCGGCACCGCCGTCGATGCCGCGGTCGCCGCGCAGATGGTATTGAACCTGGTAGAGCCGCAGTCTTCCGGCATCGGCGGCGGCGCCTTCATCATGTATTACGACGCGGCGACCAAGGCCGTGACCGCCTACGATGGCCGCGAGACCGCCCCGGCAGGCGCCGACGAAAACTACATCCAGTGGAAGTCCGCGTCCGACCAGACCGCGCCGGCGCCCAGCGCGGTACGCAGTGGCCGCTCGATCGGCACACCCGGCACGCTGCGCGTGCTCGAACTGGCCCACAGCGAGCACGGCAAGCAGCCGTGGAAGGCGCTGTTCTCGCCGGCCATCAAGCTGGCCACGGACGGCTTCGCCATCCCGCCGCGCATGGCCGCCGCGATCTCCGGCACGACCACGGTGGCCAATATCCAGCGCGATCCGGAGATGGCGGCGTATTTCCTGAATCCCGACGGCACCCCGCGCGCGGTCAACACCATCATCAAGAACCCGGCGCTGGCCAATGTGTTCAGCGCCATCGCCTCTGACGGCGCCGACGCCTTCTACAAGAACGGCCCGATCGCCCAGGCCATCGTCGCCAAGATCCAGACCACCTACGACGGCAACACCACGCCGGGCGTGACCACGCTGGACGACCTCGCCAACTACCAGGCCAAGAAGCGCACGGCGGTCTGCACCACCTATCGCCAGTACGAGATATGCGGCATGCCGCCGCCCTCCTCCGGCGGCATCGCGGTGGCGCAGATCCTGGGCATCGTCGAGAACTTCGACATGGCCAGCCATGCGCCGACGCTGGTCGACCAGAATGGCGGCCGGCCCAGCGTGCTGGGCGCCCACCTGCTAGGGGAAGCCGGCCACCTGGCCTATGCCGACCGCAACAAGTACGTGGCCGACACCGACTTCATCGGCCTGCCGGGCGGCGGCTGGGACAGCATGCTGAACAAGCCCTACCTGAGCCAGCGCGCCAGCCTGATCAGCACGACCGGTGTGCTGACAACGCCGGTGGCGGCTGGCAACCTGGGCGACGTGCCGCTGTCGCCGTCGTCCGTGGAGGAGCGCGGCACCACCCACCTGTCGCTGCACGACAAGTACGGCAACGTGGTGTCGATGACCACCACCATCGAGTCGGGGCTGGGGTCCTACCACATGACCAACGGCTTCCTGCTGAACAACGAGCTGACCGACTTCAACGCCGCGCCTTCCGTGGACGGCGTGCTGGTCGCCAACCGTGTGCAGCCGGGCAAGCGGCCGCGCAGCTCGATGTCGCCGACGCTGGTGTTCAAGCGCAATGCCGATGGCTCGCGCGGCGACTTCTACATGACCACCGGGTCGCCGGGCGGTGCCACCATCATCCAGTACGTGGCCAAGACGCTGGTCGCGTCGCTGGACTGGGGCATGGACGCGCAGCAGGCGGTGTCGATGATCGACTTCGGCGGCTCCAACGGCGCCGCGGGATCGCCCATGATCGTCGGCGGCGAGCATCCCAACGTCGACACCAGCGTGCCGTCCGGCGGACTGGCGGGCGACAACGACCCGCTGGTCAGGGGGCTGCGCGACCTCGGCCACACCGTCAACATCAACGCGCAGTCGAGCGGCCTGAGCGCGATCATCCGCAGCACCATCGGGGGCTCGGCGGTGCTGGTGGGCGGCGCCGACCCGCGCCGCGAAGGCGTGGTGCTGGGCGATACGTTCAAGCCTTGATGCGGTAGCGGCAAATAAAAACGGGGTCCCTTACGGGACCCCGTTCTTTTGATGCCAGGACAGCAGCAGTCCTTACATCGGCATCATGTTGGCGTTCAGGTTGTACATGATCCACAGCGAACCGGCCACCACGATCACCAGGATCAGTGCCGTGAACAGCAGCGCGATCACGTTGCTGCGCTGCTCGGACGACGAATCCAGATGCAGGAAGTACTTCAGGTGGACCAGGATCTGCACCGCCGCCATGCCAAGGATGATCCAGAGGATCGTGCCCTTGTCCATGGTGCCGTCCATCACGAGCTTGAACGGAATCACGGTCAGGATCACCGCCAGCACGAAGCCGATCAGATACGACTTGAAGCTGGCGTGGGTGCTGCCATGCGAATCGTGTGCGGCGTGCGCGGCGTGCGAGTCATGGGCGCCGTGCGCCGCGGGTGCGTTGTGTTGTGCCATCACAGATGTCCCATCAGGTAGACCACGGTAAACACGCCGATCCAGACCACGTCCAGGAAGTGCCAGAACAGCGACAGGCACATCAGGCGCTTGCTGAGCGTCGGGGTGATGCCCTTCTTGCCCAGTTGCCACATCAGCACGATCATCCACAGCATGCCGCTGGCGACGTGCAGGCCGTGGGTGCCGACCAGCGTGAAGAACGACGACAGGAACGCGCTGCGGCCCGGGCCGGCGCCTTCGGCGATCAGGTGGTGGAACTCGTTGATTTCCATCGCCATGAAGGCCGCGCCCAGCAGGAACGTGACGCCGAGCCACGTCTGCACGTGCTTCAGGCTGCGGTTCTGCAGCGAGATCATCGCCATGCCGTACGTGATCGAGGAGAACAGCAGGATGAAGGTCTCCACCAGCACGTAGTTGAGCTCGAACAGCTCCTTCGCCGACGGCCCGCCCGCCAGCTCGCCGCGCAGCACGGCGAAGGTGGCGAACAGCCCGGCGAAGATGATGCAGTCGCTCATCAGGTAGATCCAGAAGCCATACACCGTATTGGCACTGGTATCGTGGTGCGCATGGTCATGCGCGTCGGCGTGGGCCGAGGCGCCGGCCTGCGCGGGGATGCGGTCTAGGACTTGAGTCGACATGGTTCTCAGGCTTGCGAAGCAATGCGCTGCAGATGGCGCGTTTCGATCTGCTCGACCTCGGTGGCCGGCACGTAGTAGTCGATGTGGTCGTCGTTGCTGCGGTGGATGAACGCCCACACCATGCCCACCAGGCCAACGACGGCCATCCACCAGATATGCCAGGTCAGGGCAAAGCCGAACACCAGGCTGAAGGCACCGATGATGAAGCCCGCGCCCGTGTTCTTGGGCATGTGGATCTTCTCGTAACCTTCGGTCGGCAGGGTCTCGCCACGGGCCTTCATGTCGGAGAACGCGTCCAGGTCACGCACCACCGGGGTGTGCGCGAAGTTGTAGAACGGCGGCGGCGACGAGGTGGCCCACTCCAGGGTGCGGCCGCCCCACGGGTCGCCGGTCACGTCGGCCAGCTTCTTGCGGTCGCGGATCGACACGACGATCTGCAGCACCTGGAAGAAGATGCCCAGCGCCACGAACACCACGCCGACCACGGCCAGGTACAGCCACGGCGTCCAGGCCGGGTTGTCGGTGTGGTTCAGGCGGCGGGTCATGCCCATCAGGCCCAGCACGTACAGCGGCATGAAGGCGAAGTAGAAGCCGACCAGCCAGCACCAGAAGGCGCACTTGCCCAGGCGCTCGTTCAGCGTGAAGCCGAACGCCTTCGGCCACCAGTAGGTGATGCCGGCCAGGTAGCCGAACAGCACGCCGCCGATGATCACGTTGTGGAAGTGGGCGATCAGGAACAGGCTGTTGTGCAGCACGAAGTCCGCAGCCGGCACGGCCATCAGCACGCCGGTCATGCCGCCGATCACGAAGGTGATCATGAAGCCCAGCGTCCACAGCACCGGCGAGGTCATCTGGACCCGGCCGCGATACATGGTGAACAGCCAGTTGAAGATCTTCACCCCGGTCGGGATGGAGATGATCATGGTCGTGATGCCGAAGAACGCGTTGACGTTGGCGCCCGAGCCCATCGTGAAGAAGTGGTGCAGCCACACGATGAACGACAGCACCATGATGGCGGCGGTCGCGTACACCATGCCCTTGTAGCCGAACAGCTTCTTGCCCGAGAACGTGGCAATGACTTCAGAGAAGATACCGAACGCCGGCAGGATCAGGATGTACACCTCGGGGTGGCCCCAGATCCAGATCAGGTTCACGTACATCATGGCGTTGCCGCCACCGTCGTTGGTGAAGAAGTGCGTACCGGCGTAGCGGTCCAGGCCCAGCAGCGCCAGGGTCACGGTCAGCACCGGGAAGGCGGCCACGATCAGCACGTTGGTGCACAGCGCGGTCCAGGTGAACACCGGCATGCGCATCAGGGTCATGCCCGGGGCGCGCATGCGCAGGATCGTCACCAGGAAGTTCACGCCGGTCAGCAGCGTGCCCAGGCCCGAGATCTGCAAGCTCCAGAGGTAATAGTCCACCCCTACGCCGGGGCTGTAGTCCAGGCCCGACAGCGGCGGGTAGGCCAGCCAGCCGGTCTTGGCGAACTCACCGACGCCCAGCGAGACGTTGACCAGCATGGCGCCCGCCACGAACAGCCAGAACGACAGCGTGTTCAGGAACGGGAAGGCCACGTCGCGCGCGCCGATCTGCAGCGGCACGACCAGGTTCATCAGGCCGGTCATCAGCGGCATCGCCACGAAGAAGATCATGATCACGCCGTGGGCGGTGAAGATCTGGTCGTAGTGCTCGGGCGGCAGCACGCCGGTGGCGCCATTGGTGGCCAGCGCCAGCTGGGTGCGCATCATGACCGCGTCGGCAAAGCCGCGCAGCAGCATGATCAGGGCGACCAGGCAGTACATCACGCCGATCTTCTTGTGATCGACGGAGGTGAACCACTCGTTCCAGAGGTAGCCCCACTTCTTGAAATACGTGATCGCGCCCAGCAGCGCAGCACCGCCCAGGGCGACGCCGGCCAGCACGACCATGATGATCGGGTCATGAAACGGAATCGCCGACAAACTCAACTTGCCAAACATCATTGCTCCCAGGATTACGCGCCAGATACCACGGTGGCCAGCTTGGCCGGTGTGGTCATCGACAACTGCTCTTCACCGAGGGTGTTGCGCGACGTGCAGATCGGGCCGCCCTTGAAACCCTTGTCGGCCAGCGCGGTGCCGCTGTGGTCCATGTACTTGTGCAGGATGTTGTGGAAGAGCTGGTCTTCCACCTTGCCGTAGTACGTGACCGGCTCCTTCTCGCTGGGTTGTGCCAGCGTCTTGTAGCCTTCAACGCCCAGTTCGGTCGACGAGGCGCGCACCTTGGCGACCCATTCGTCGAACTCGTAGTTCGACATGGCGACCGCCTTGAACTTCATGCCCGAGAAGCCGCCGCCGCTGTAGTTGGCGGACACGCCGTCATACGAGCCGGCATGGTTGGCGATCAGGTGCAGCTTGGTCTCCATCCCCGCCATGGCGTACACCTGGCTGCCCAGTTGCGGGATGAAGAACGAATTCATGATCGAATCCGAGGTGATCTTGAAGTTCACCGGGGTGTCGACCGGGAAGGCGATCTGGTTGACCGTGGCGATCTTCAGCTCCGGATAGATGAACAGCCACTTCCAGTTCAGCGCGACCACCTCGACGGTGACCGGCTTCTTGTTCGATTCCAGCGGCTTGTACGGGTCCAGGTCGTGCGAGGACTTCCAGGTGATGATGCCCAGCGCGATGATGATCAGGCACGGGATCAGCCACACCACCACTTCGATCGCGGTCGAGTGCGACCAGTCCGGCTCATAGCGCGCCTTGGTATTGGACGCGCGGTACTTCCAGGCGAACACCAGCGTGAGCACGATCACCGGCACCACCACCAGCAGCATGAGCCAGGTGGCGATCAGGATGATGTTCTTGATGTCGACGCCGACCTGCCCTTTCGGGTCGAGCAGCGTCATGTTGCAGCCGGCCAGCAGGAGCAGGCCGAGGCAGGGCAGGAACCGCGTCCAACGCGGCAGTATGGGTTTCTTCATGTCACGACTGGTTTGGTTGCACCGCGCTTTGGGCAAAAGCGTGGCTAAACCGCCTGATGCTCGCGCAAGAGGCGTGGGGCTATGGGAAAACCGGAAGGACGTGTCCTTAGCTGGCGTTGCGGTCGGGCGGCGAATCTAACGCCGGAGGACCATGCGGCCTTGCAACGCCATGAACACGGAAGGACAACTGACTGCGCGCGCTGCAGGCCCTGTGGGACCTTGCCGGCGCTGCGGCACCTGGTGGCCGAAACCGCGAACGGTCCCGGCTCAGTACAGCGGCCGGGTAGCGTTGGAATACGAGGCTTTTGCACTTCCCGACGGACTTGCCATCAGAGACCTGGGAGCAAGCGCGGTTTTCGGCCGGGGAGCGCAACACGTAAAACATCGTGGGCGCGAATGTACCGCAACGCAACATTGAGGGTAAACCCAACGCCACAGAACACAGCGTTCAGATAAACGGACAATCATGTGCTGTCGTCGCATCGCAGCACTTGATTGTCGTCAAGATCACAATTTCGACAATAAATATGCACAAAGCCGCGCATTGGCGCGGCTTTGTGGGTGCGACATTTCTGTGTGGCATATTGTCGCAGTGCATCAGAACCTTTGTCGCAGCTCAACACCACACGGTGGATGTGGGGTCATCCATAGCGGCGGGAAATCGACTCCGCGACACATACCGGACGCTCGCTGCCCTCGCGCTCGATCGTCACCTCCCAGGTGGACTGGGCACCCACCAGCTCGGGCGACTTCGGCAGCGGATCGAGCCGTTCGACCTTGAGCAGCTTGATTCGTGCCCGCAATTTGCTGCCCACCGGCACGGGCGCGGTGAAACGCACGCGGTTCAGGCCGTAGTTGACGCCGATCTTCGACGGCATGTGCAGCGCGTTTTGCATGAACCTGGGCAGCAGCGACAGCGTCAGGAAGCCATGGGCGATCGGGGCGCCATAAGGCGACTCCTTCTTCGCGCGCTCCACGTCGACGTGGATCCACTGGTGGTCGCCGGTGGCCTCGGCGAACTGGTTGACCTGCTGCTGGGTCACCTCCATCCAGTCGCTGACCGCGACTTCCTGCCCTTGCAGGCCTTCCAGTTCTTCCAGCGTTGCGATGGTACGCATTTCGGTTGTCTCCTCGATGGGTGGGTGGATGTGTCGTTATGCGGGGCGTCGGCCGTACATGCCCATGCCCTTGACGGTGCAGACCAGCTCGCCGCGCTGGTTGGTGGCCTCCCACTGGGTATGCACGATGCCGCGGTCCGGCTTCGATTGCGAGGCTCGCGTGTCCAGCACGTTGAGTACCACGGTCAGCGTGTCACCGGCATAGACCGGCTTGATCCAGCGGATCTCGTCCACGCCGGGCGAGCCCATGCTGGCCGATTTGCCGGTGGTGCTCAGCACCAGCAGGCGCATCATGATCGAGCACGTCATCCAGCCGCTCGAGATCAGCCCGCCGTAGATGCTGTTGGCTGCGGCTTCCTTGTCGATATGGAACGGCTGCGGGTCGTACTGGCGGGCAAAGGCGAGGAGCTCTTCTTCGGTGACGACGTAGGAGCCCAGTTCGCGGCGGCTGCCGACTTCAAAGTCTTCGAAATACAGCATTGCTTGTCTCTCCGTCATGGATGGCGATGGCCTTGTCTTGAGGATGATCGCATGCGTGTCAGGGCGGAGCGTCCGTATTTGCCGAACCCGTCCCTAACAGCGCGCAAAGAAAAACCGCGCCAAGGCCTGTAGGCCCTGGCGCGGTCAGGATGTAAGACGCAAGCTGGCGCCGCCGGCGGACGCTCCCCTCTCCCGCACGCGGGAGAGGGGAGCCAACCGGCAGCATGCATGAGTCATGCGTCAGGCTGCTTCCTGGAACCCCGGCTGGGCGGCAAACCGGCCCAGGTGGTGATCCACGTCACCGAAGGTGGTGTTGATCAGCGTCAGCCGCTTGAACATATGCGCCGCCGGCAGTTCGTTGGTCACGCCCATGCCGCCGTGGATCTGCACCGCTTCCTGGCCGACCGTGCGCGCTGCCTGCCCCACGCGCGCCTTGGCGGCGGAGACGTAGCGGCGGCGCTCTTCCGGCGTGGCCTCTTCAAAACGGGCCGCGGCCAGCAGCGTGATCGAGCGCGACTGCTCGGCATGGATGAACATTTCGACCATGCGGTGCTGCAGCGCCTGGAAGCGCGCGATCGGCTGGCCGAACTGCTGGCGCGTCTTGGCGTATTCCAGCGTGGCGGCGTTGAGCGTGTCCATCACGCCCACGGCCTCGGCGCACAGCAGCACCGCGGCATAGTCGGCCACCTGCTCGACCAGCGCGAAGCCCTTGCCGGCGTCGCCCAGCAGTTGCGCCGGCGCATCCTGGAACGTGATGTCGGCCGCGCGCAGGTTGTCGATGGTGCGGTAGTCCTTGATGCTGACACCGGCGCCCCTGGCATCGACCAGGAACAGCGAGATGCCATCCTGGTCGGCATCGCCGCCGCTGCTGCGCGCCGACACGATCAGCTTGTCGGCCTGGCCGCCGTGCAGCACCACGGTCTTGCGGCCGTTGAGCTTGCCGTCGCGGGCGGTGACGCGCACGTTGTTCAGCTCATAGCGCGCCTGCGGCTCGTTGAAGGCCACGGCCAGCTTCAGCTCGCCGCCGGCGACCTGCTCCAGCAGCGCATCCTGGCCGCCGGCCAGGCCCAGTGCATAGGCACCCACCACGGTGGCCAGGTACGGCTCGACCACCAGGCCACGGCCCAGTTCCTGCTGCACCACCATCATGTCGAGCGCCTTGCCCGCGAAACCGCCCTGCGCTTCCGGCACCGGCAGCGCGGTCAGGCCGAGCTCGACCAGCGAGCCCCAGGCGGATTCGCCGTAGCCGGCAGCGCTCTCGTAATTCTTCTTGCGGTCCTCGAAACCGTAGTCCTTCTCGACAAAACGGCGGACGGCGTCGGCCAGTTGCTTCTGTTCGTCGCTGAGATTGAAGTTCATGTTACGTGTCTCCTCACAGCCCCAGAATCATCTGGCTGATGATGTTCTTCTGAATTTCGTTGGACCCGCCGTAGATGGAGGTCTTGCGATAGTTGAAGTAGTACGCGGCCAGCGGCGCGGCGTCGTCGTTGCCGGTCACCGCATGCTCGGTCTCGCACTCCAGGTAGGCCGTATCGAACGGCTGGGCGTACGGGCCGACGGCCTCGACCATCAGCTCGGTCAGCAGCTGCTGGATCTCGGTGCCCTTGATCTTGAGCATCGACGCCTCGGGACCGGGGCCCTTGCCCGCGGCTTCGCTCGACACCACGCGCAGCACGGTGATTTCCAGCGCCATCAGTTCGATTTCCAGCGCGGCCACCTTGGCGCCGAACACCGGATCCTCCAGCAGTGGCTTGCCGTTCTTCTGCTGCTGGCGCGCCACCCGCTTCAGGAAGCCCAGTTCGCGCTTGGAGTTGCCCACGCGCGCGATGCCGGTGCGCTCATGGCCGAGCAGGTACTTGGCGTAGGTCCAGCCCTTGTTCTCTTCGCCGACGCGGTTCTCGACCGGCACCTTGACGTTGTCGAAGAAGACCTCGTTCACTTCATGCTCTTCGTCGAGCATGATGATCGGGCGCACGGTGATGCCCGGCGTCTTCATGTCGATCAGCAGGAACGAGATGCCTTCCTGCTTCTTGGCTTCCGGGTCGGTCCGGACCAGGCAGAAGATCATGTCGGCGTGCTGGCCGAGCGTGGTCCAGGTCTTCTGGCCGTTGACGATGTAGTGCTTGCCGTCCGAGGTCAGCTCGGCGCGGGTCTTCACCGACGCCAGGTCCGAACCCGAGCCAGGCTCGGAATAGCCCTGGCACCACCAGTCGGTGCAATCCAGGATGCGCGGCAGGTAGTACGACTTCTGCTGCTCGTTGCCGTACTTCATGATCACGGGCGCCACCATGGCCACGCCGAACGGCAGCACGCCGGGTGCGCCGACGCGGGCGTTCTCCTCGTCCCAGATATGGCGCTGGGTGGCATTCCAGCCGGTGCCGCCGAATTGGACGGGCCAGTGCGGCGCCGACCAGCCCTTGCCGGCGAGGATCTTGTGCCAGCGCACCAGGTCGTCGCGGCTCGGGCGGCGGTGGTTGAGAATCTTGCTGCGGATGTCCGCCGGCAAGTTGGCTTCGAGCCAGCTACGCACTTCCTCGCGGAAGGCGTTGTCGGACGCCGAGTAGTTGAGATCCATGCCCGTCTCCATGATGATGCCGGCATCGTCTCAGGCTGCCGGCGGTTTGTTCTGCCTTGCGCGTCATGCGCCGACAGCAACGGGCACAGGACGCAATTCAGTGAGCCGTCTGCTTCAGCGCATCCGGCACGACAAGCGGGAAAGTCTCGATGCCCTCCTCGGCCAGCGCCTGCACTTCCTCTGGCGAAGCCGAGCCGCGGATGCCGCGTTCCGGCGCTTCGTCATAGTGCATGCGCCTTGCCTCCTCGGCAAAGCGGTCGCCAACGTCCTCGGTCTGAGCCAGCACCTGCTTCACTGCCTTCATGTACAGCGCTTGCAGTGTCGCCGGTGCCGCGGCGGTTGCCGCTTGCTGCGCCGGCCTGGCAGCGCCCTTCGGCGCAGTCGCGCCTGACAGGTTCAGGCGCGGCGCGCTGGGGAGCCGCGTCACGGCGTGGTCGCCACAGACCGGGCATTGGACGAGGTCGCGCGCGATTTGCGACTGCGCTTCTTCCTCCGAGGCAAACCAGCCCTCGAAACGATGGTCATGCGCGCAGCGCAGGTCGAGCACCTTCATGATCTTTCCAGCCCGTCAAAAGCTATATTATCCGCGAATCGAAATTTTGTGAACGGTCGTGCTAAATTTTCTCGAACGACCGTTCGGAGAACGAACATGCAGTTTTAGGCACATGCGCTCATCGCCTCCACACCCAGCTTAGCGCAGTGCGCGCCCCGCTGCCGGAGCGAGTCAGCGCGGCACCGCCTGCTCGCCCGGCTGCCAGGCGCCGGAAACGATTTTCTCCAGCCAGAAAGCGCCGATGATGGTCTTCACATCCGTGATGCGCCCGCTGCGCACCCAGTCGATCACCTGCCCCACCGGCGTGATGAACGTCTCCAGGAATTCGCCATCGTCCAGCTGCGCCTCGCCGTGCGTCAGGTCGCGCGCCAGGAAGATGTCGATAAATTCGGTCGAGTAAGAGATGACCGGGTGGATGCGCGTCAGGTAGTCCCAGCGCCTGGCCGTATAGCCGGTCTCTTCCTGCAACTCGCGTTCGCCGCAGCGTTGCGCGCCCTCTTGCGGATCGAGCTTGCCGGCGGGGAATTCCAGCATGACTTCGCCGACCGGATAGCGGAACTGCCGTTCCATCAGCACGGTGCCATCGTCGAACAACGGGATCATCATCACGGCGCCCGGATGCACGATGTACTCGCGCCCGGTCTGCTTGCCATCCGGCAGGCGGACGATGTCTTGCTTGAGGGTGAGGAACTTGCCGCGATGGACCGTGGCCGAAGCGACGCAGACTTCCTTCAGTGCGTCGTCGTTTCCGGCGGGGTCGGCAGGTGACTGGGTGCCGCGTTGGATCTTGTCGGTCATGGACGCTCCGGAGCAGGCAGGCCCGGCGCCGACAAGACCGGCTTCAGGCCGTGCGGTGTTTGACGAGGTATTGCCAGGTGAAGCCCGGGAAGGCGAACACCAGCATCATGCAGGCGGTGATGGCATAGAACTGCCAGCCCTGCGGGAAGGCATTGCCGAGGCTGGCCTCCACCGCGAAACCGGCGGCACCGGCCACCGCATACCAGACGATCAGCTCCAGCAGGCGCAGCCACAGCGGCTTGCGCGCCCACCGGAGCGGGATCACCATGAACAGGCGCTGGTTCACAAACGGCAGGTTCGCACTGACGAGTGCCAGCAGGATGACAAACCAGCCGCTTGCGGATGCGCTCATGGCGTATGGCTGGTCAGGAACCCAGGGTCGAGCGGATGGCCTGGTAGCACAGGTTCATCAGCGCGGCCGGGAAAATGCCCAGCACGATCACGGCGGCGCCGTTCAGGCTCAGCACCGAGCGCAGGCCGGCAGTCGCTTGCAGCTGCTCTTCGCCAGCCGGCTCATCGAAGTACATCAGCTTGACGATGCGCAGGTAGTAGAACGCGCCGATCAGCGAGAACATCACCGCAACCACCGCCAGCCAGCTCATGCCGGCCTTGACCACCGCATCCAGCACCGCCAGCTTGGCGTAGAAGCCCACGGTCGGCGGAATGCCGGCCAGCGAGAACATCATCACCAGCATCAGGAAGGCGAACCACGGGTTGCGGCGCGACATGCCCTTCAGGTCTTCCAGCGTCTCGGCCTCGAAGCCCTTCTTGGTGCGCAGCAGGATGATGCCGAAGGTGCCAAGCGTGGTCAGCAGGTAGGTCACCGAGTAGAACATCGACGCGCTGTACGCATCGGCGGCGCCATCAGTCTTGTTGGCCACGACGCCCGACAGCAGGCCCAGCAGCACGAAGCCCATGTGCGAGATGGTCGAGTACGCCAGCATCCGCTTCAGGTTGGTCTGGACGATAGCGGTCAGGTTGCCGATCGCCAGCGACACGATCGACAGCACCACCAGCATCATCTGCCAGTCATTGGCCAGCGGCAGCAGGCCTTCCACCAGCACACGGATGAACAGCGCAAACGCGGCAACCTTCGGGCCGCCCGCGATCAGCAGCGTCACCGCGGTCGGCGAGCCCTGGTAGATATCGGGAATCCACATGTGGAACGGTGCGGCACCGAGCTTGAACGACAGGCCGGCGACGATAAAGACCACGCCGAAGGCCAGCATCGTGGTGTTGATGCGGCCCGACTCGACCGCGCGGAACACCTCGCCCAGGTTCAGCGAACCGGTGGCGCCGTACATCATCGAGATGCCGTACAGCAGGAAGCCCGAAGCCAGCGCGCCCAGTACGAAGTACTTCATCGCCGATTCCGAGGTCACGCGCGATTCGCGGCGCAGCGCCACCAGCGCGTACGACGACAGCGACAGCAGTTCCAGGCCCAGGTACAGGGTCAGGAAGTTGTTGCCGGTGATCATCACGATCTGGCCGCCCAGCGTGAACAGCGCCAGCATGTAGAACTCGCCGGCGAACATGTCGCGGTCAGCCAGGTAGCTGCGCGTATAGACCAGCGTGATGAACAGGCCGGCCGCGCAGAACGCGGACAGCACGTTGGCCATCGGATCGATCACCACCAGGTTGGAGAACGCATAGTGCGTCTCGCCGGCAGCGGCGTTCATGCCGAACCAGACGGTCAGCACCGCCGTGGTCAGCAGCGACAGCGGGTAGGCCACGCTCTGCTTGCCCTTGCCCCGGGCCAGGTCGATCCAGTTGATCGCGGCGATGGCGATCGCCAGGAAGATGATCGGCGCCACGGGGGCGAGTGTCGAGGACGGTTGCATATTGATATCTCTCCCCGATTACAGCTTCGACTGCGCCGCGTGCTGCAGCAGGTTGACCACGGACGGGTGCATCACGTCGGTAAAGGGCTTCGGGTGCAGGCCCATGTACAGCGTCATGATGGCCAGCAGGCCGAGCATGACGAACTCACGCTTGTTCAGGTCGACCAGCTCGCGCACGTGCTGGTGCACGATGTCGCCGAAGATCACGCGCTTGACCATCCACAGCGAGTAGGCGGCGCCGAAGATCAGGGCGGTGGCAGCCAGCAGGCCGATCCAGAAGTTGAACTTGACGGCGCCCAGGATCACCATGAACTCGCCGACAAAGCCCGAGGTGGCCGGCAGGCCGCAGTTGGCCATCGCGAAGAAGACCGACAGCGCGGCGAACTTCGGCATGGTGTTCACCACGCCGCCGTAGTCGGCGATCTGGCGCGAGTGCACGCGGTCATACAGCACGCCGATACACAGGAACATGGCGCCCGAGATGAAGCCGTGCGAGATCATCTGGATGATGCCGCCTTCGACGCCGATGTCGCTGAAGATGAAGAAGCCCAGCGTGACGAAGCCCATGTGGGCGATCGACGAGTAAGCCACCAGCTTCTTCATGTCGGCCTGCACCAGTGCCACCAGGCCGATGTAGATCACGGCGATCAGCGAGATCGTGATGATGAACGGGGCCAGGTAGTGGCTCGCGTCAGGCGCGATCGGCAGCGAGAACCGCAGGAAGCCGTAGGCACCCAGCTTCAGCATGATCGCGGCCAGCACCACCGAACCGCCGGTCGGCGCTTCCACGTGGGCGTCGGGCAGCCAGGTGTGCACCGGCCACATCGGCACCTTGACCGCGAAGGCGACGAAGAAGGCAATGAAGATCGCGATCTGCTCGTTCATCGACAGCTTGGCCTGGTGCCATTGCAGGATGTCGAACGTGCCGGTCTTGTTGTACAGGTACAGCAGCGCGACCAGCGTCAGCAGCGAGCCCAGCAGCGTGTAGAGGAAGAACTTGAAGGCCGCGTACACGCGGTTCGGGCCGCCCCAGACGCCGATGATGATGTACATCGGGATCAGCGTGGCCTCGAAGAACACGTAGAACAGCATGCCGTCCAGCGCGCAGAACACGCCGATCATCAGGCCCGACAGGATCAGGAACGAGGCCATGTACTCGGCCACGCGCTCGGTGATCACTTCCCAGGCCGAGATCACCACGATCACCGTGATGAAGGCGGTCAGCACCACGAACCACATCGACAGGCCGTCGACGCCAAGCAGGTAGTGGATGCTGAAGCGCTCGATCCAGTTCGCCTTCTCGACGAACTGCATCGCCGCGGTCGTGCGGTCGAAGTGGAGTACCAGCGGCAGCGTGACAACAAAGCTGGCGATCGAGCCGAACAGCGACATCCACCGCACGAAGCCAGGGCTGCGGTCCGAGCCGAAGGCCAGGATCAGCAGGCCGAAAAAGACAGGCAGCCAGATTGAGAAAGACAGAACCATTTCTATGTTTTCCTTACTTGGTGCCTATCACTTGGTGCCGATCACGCCCGTGATCGTCAGCGTCAGCAGCACCAGCATGCCGACGATCATCGCGAACGCGTAGTGGTAGATATAGCCCGACTGCAGGTAGCGGCTGGCCGAAGCGAACGATGCCACCACGCGCGCCGCGCCGTTGACGAACAGGCCGTCGATCAGGCTCTGGTCGCCGCCCTTCCACAGGCCGGTACCGAGCAGGCGTGCGCCGCGGGCGAACACGGCCTGGTTGATGGCGTCCATGTAGTACTTGTTGTCCAGCAGCTTGTACAGGCCCGAGAAGCGGTTCTTGATCGCCTCGGGGATGTCCGGGCGCTTCATGTAGAAGAACCACGACAGCACCACACCGGCGATGGCCAGCCACAGCACGGGTGTGGTCAGCGAGTGCTGCGCCATCGCCACCCAGCCGTGGAAGGCTGCCTTCAGCTCGGCCATGGCGTGGTGGTTTTCGCCGACGAAGATCACTTCCTTGAAGGCGATGCCGTTCTTGAAGAAATCGCCGAACAGCATCGGCTCGATCGCGATGGCGCCGATAATCACCGACGGGATCGCCAGCAGCACCAGCGGCAGGGTCACCACCCACGGCGACTCGTGCGGCTTCTCGCCGGCGGCCAGGCCATGGTGATGGTCGAGCGAGACTTCCTCGTCCTCGTGGTCGCCCTCATGGTGCTGGTGCGCATGGTTCTGGCCCCAGCGCTCCTTGCCGTGGAAGACCAGGAAGTACATGCGGAACGAGTAGAACGCAGTCACGAACACGCCGGCTAGCACGGCGAAGTAGGCAAAGCCCGAACCGGCGATGTGCGACTCGGCCACGGCCTCGATGATGGAGTCCTTGGAGTAGAAGCCCGCGAAGAACGGCGTGCCGATCAGCGCCAGCGAACCCACCAGCGACGTGATCCAGGTGATCGGCATGTACTTGCGCAGGCCGCCCATGTTGCGGATGTCCTGGTCGTGGTGCATGCCGATGATGACCGAGCCCGCGCCGAGGAACAGCAGCGCCTTGAAGAACGCGTGGGTCATCAGGTGGAACACGGCCACCGAATAGGCCGACGCGCCCAGCGCCACGGTCATGTAGCCCAGCTGCGACAGCGTCGAGTACGCGACCACGCGCTTGATGTCGTTCTGGATGATGCCCAGGAAGCCCATGAACAGCGCGGTGATGGCGCCGATCACCAGCACGAACGACAGTGCGGCGTCCGACAGCTCGAACAGCGGCGACATGCGCGCGACCATGAAGATGCCGGCCGTCACCATCGTTGCCGCGTGGATCAGCGCGGAGATCGGGGTCGGGCCTTCCATCGAGTCAGGCAGCCAGACGTGCAGCGGAAACTGCGCCGACTTGCCCATCGCGCCGATGAACAGGCAGATGCACGCGACGGTGATCATCATCCAGTCGGTGCCCGGGAAAACCACGGTAGCCAGCTGGTCGCGCGCGGCGAATACTTCGGTGTAGTTCATGCTGCCGCTGTAGGCCAGCAGCAGGCCGATGCCCAGGATAAAGCCGAAGTCACCCACACGGTTGACCAGGAACGCCTTCAGGTTGGCGAAGATCGCCGTCGGGCGCGTGTACCAGAAGCCGATCAGCAGGTACGACACCAGGCCCACCGCTTCCCAGCCGAAGAACAGCTGCAGGAAATTGTTGCTCATCACCAGCATCAGCATCGAGAAGGTGAAGAGCGAGATGTAGGCAAAGAAGCGGTTGTAGCCGGGATCGCCGTCCATGTAGCCGACGGTGTAGATATGCACCATCAGCGAGACGAAGGTCACCACGACCATCATCATCGCCGTCAGCGAATCGACCAGGAAGCCGACCTCCATCTTCAGGTCGCCGATGGCCATCCACTCGTACACGGTGCCGTTGTAGCCGGCGCCGTTCATCACGTCGAGCAGCACCATCACCGACAGCACGAAGGAAATGGCCACGCCGAGGATCGTCGAGGTGTGGGCCACGATCCGGCCGCCGCGCGACTCCGAGGAAAACAGGCCAAAGAACTTGGTACCGAACAGGCCGGCGATCGCTGAGCCGGCTAGCGGCGCCAGCGCAATCGCGAGCAGCAGGTTGGGGTTGAGCGTGGTTGCCATAGGACGCTTATTGGTGTGCGGTCGGTGAGTCTTGGTTATCTGCGTAGTGCGGCACGGATCAGTACTTCAGGGTGTCCATGTCGTCCACGTTGATCGTATCCAGGTTGCGGAACAGCACGACCAGGATTGCCAGACCGATTGCCGACTCGGCGGCGGCCACCGTGAGGATGAAGAAAACGAAAACCTGACCAGCCAGGTCGCCCAGGTAATGCGAGAAGGCGACGAAGTTGATGTTCACCGCAAGCAGCATCAGCTCGATCGCCATCAGCAGCACGATCACGTTCTTGCGGTTCAGGAAGATGCCGACGATGCTGATCGCAAACAGGATCGCACCGAGCACGAGGAAGTGGGCGAGAGAGAGCACAGCGTTTCTCCGGGCTTTAGTTCTTATTGGCGGCAGCCGCGGCTTCCGTCTGCGGGTTCTGGACTTCGGCCTGCATCGGCACCAGGCGCACGCGCTCGTCGCGGCGGGTACGCAGCTGCGCCGACACGTCCTGGGCCTTGGTGTCCTTGCGGCGGCGCAGGGTCAGCGCCACGGCGGCGATGATGGCCACCAGCAGGATGATGCCGGCCACTTCGAAGGCGTAGATATAGTCGGTGTAGATCAGCTTGCCGAGCGCGGCGGTGTTCGAGTAGCCCGGCTCCTGCGAACCGCTGGCGACCACCGGCGTGGTGGTGCCGATGAAGCTGCGCACCAGCACGATCGCCATCTCGGCGATGATCAGCGCGCCCACCACCGAGGCCATCGGCACGTAGGTCCAGAAGTCGCGGCGCAGGTGCTCGATATCGATATCGATCATCATCACCACGAACAGGAACAGCACCATCACCGCGCCGACATAGACCAGCACCAGCAGGATGGCGAGGAATTCCGCCTTGAGCAGCATCCAGATCGCGGCTGCCGTGAAGAACGACAGCACGAGGAACAGTGCGGAGTGCACCGGGTTCTTCGCAGTGATGACTTTCAGTGCGGAGAGCACCAGCACCAGCGCAAAGACGTAGAAGATGGTGGTCGTGAGTTCCATGGTTCCTATCGGATCCTCTCAGGGCCGTCCGGCACAAGCCATCCCCTTCGGGTGACCCGCTCCTGCGGCATCCTTGCTTTGACCCCTCACATCGGAGGGATCGTATTCAAATTCGGTGGCAGCGGCTGCCAGGCGTGGTACTGGCGGCAGCCCTGCCGTGTGGCGCGTGCGCCGGTCAGCGATACTTGGCGTCGGCGGCCTTGGCCGCCGCGATCTGCGGCTCGTAGCGGTCGCCCACTGCCAGCAGCATGTCCTTGGTGAAGTACAGATCGCCGCGCTTCTCGCCGTGGTACTCCAGGATCTGCGTTTCCACGATGGCGTCGACCGGGCAGGCCTCTTCGCAGAAACCGCAGAAGATGCACTTGGTCAGGTCGATGTCGTAGCGGGTGGTACGGCGCGTGCCGTCGTTGCGCACATCCGACTCGATGGTGATGGCCAGCGCCGGGCACACCGCCTCGCACAGCTTGCAGGCAATGCAGCGCTCTTCGCCGTTGGGATAGCGGCGCAGCGCGTGCAGGCCACGGAAGCGCGGCGAGATCGGCGTTTTCTCTTCCGGGAACTGGACGGTGACCTTGCGCGCGAAGAGATAGCGGCCGGTCAGCGCCATGCCCTTGAAGAGTTCCTTCAGGAGCAGGCTGTTGAAGAAGTCCTTGATGGCGAGCAGCATGACGATTGCTTCCTAGTATTTCCACGCGGTGCGCGCTCTGCCGTGTTGCAGGCGGCGCACCGTCGCTTGGCTGTTCAGGGCCAGATGTTCCACGGCGACTTGATCCAGATCGCCACGATGATCAGCCACACCACGGTCAGCGGAATGAACACCTTCCAGCCCAGGCGCATGATCTGGTCATAGCGATAGCGCGGGAACGAGGCACGGATCCAGATAAAGACCGACAGCAGCAGGAAAACCTTGATCAGCAGCCAGAAGAAGCCGGGGACCGCGTTGGTGATCACGCTCGAGAACGGAGGCGCCCAGCCGCCCAGGAACATCAGCGCGGTCATCGCCGAGATGATGATCATGTTGATGTACTCGGCCAGGAAGAACAGCGCGAAGCCCATGCCCGAATATTCGATCATGTGGCCGGCCACGATTTCCGATTCGCCTTCCACCACGTCGAACGGGTGGCGGTTGGTTTCGGCCACGCCCGAGATGAAGTAGACGCCGAACATCGGCAGCAGCGGCAGCCAGTTCCACGACAGGATGTTGATGCCCATGTCGGCGAAGTAGCCCGTGTTCTGGCCGTTGACGATGGCCGACAGGTTCAGGCTGCCGGCAACCATCAGCACCGTCACCAGCGCAAAGCCCATGGCGATTTCATAGGACACCATCTGGGCGGCGGCACGCATGGCGCCGATGAAGGCGTACTTGGAGTTCGAGGCCCAGCCGGCCAGGATCACGCCGTAGACGCCGACCGAGCTGATCGCCATCACGTACAGCAGGCCGGCGTTGACGTCCGCCATCACCACTTCGGCCTGGAACGGGATCACGGCCCAGACCGCCACGGCAGGCATCAGCACCATCAGCGGCGCGATCAGGTACATGCCGCGGCTGACCTGCGTCGGCATCATGACTTCCTTGAGCAGCAGCTTCAGCACGTCGGCGATCGGCTGCAGCAGGCCGAGCGGGCCGACGCGGTTCGGGCCGAGACGCACGTGCATCCAGCCGATCAGCTTGCGCTCCCACAGGATCAGGTAAGCCACGCACAGCAGCAGGGGCACCACGATCAGCACGGCGCGGATCAGGATCCACAGCGGCGTCCAGTACGCGCCCAGCACGCCCTGCCCTTGCGAGGTAATCCAGTCAATCATGTCTTCTTCTCGCTCTTGTTCTTACGCCGTGGCCACGGCGCCGGTGGTGGCCGCTGCCAGGTCGATGGCCTTCTCTACGGTGACCGTGCCGAACATGCCGCCCAGGCTCATGGCCGCCGGCGTTGCCGCCGGCACGCGCACGGTGTTGGCCGGCAGCGTGGCTTCGAGCACGGCCGGCAGCACCACGCTGCCCTGCCCTTGCGTGACGCGGACCGGGTCGCCCGACTGGATGCCCAGGCGGGCAAACAGGTCGGCCGGCAGCGCGATCTGCATGGCGCGGCGCGCGGCAGCGGTCAGCTGCAGCGAGTCGGCGCGGCGCACGATCGGGTCGGCGTGGTAGATAGGCACGTCGGCGATGCGTTCGATGCCGCTGGCAGCCGCGGCGGCAACGCGGATCGGCGCGTCGGTGGCGTTGTCCAGCTGTGCCTCGACCGGGGCCGACAGCACTTCGGCACGGACCGACTCGGCGGTTTCGTAGTCGAAGCCGGCGACGTCGAGCAGGTTGCCCAGCACGCGCAGCACCTTCCAGCCCGGACGCGACTCGCCCAGCGCGCGCACCACGCCGTTGAAGCTCTGCGCCTTGCCTTCGCAGTTGACGAAGGTGCCGGAGGTTTCGGTGAACGGCGCGACCGGCAGGATCACGTCGGCGTACTGCATGGCCGCTTCCGAACGGAACGGCGACAGCACCACCACCGTGTTGGCCTGCGACAGCGCGGCCAGGGCCTTGCCCGGATCGGCGGTGTCGAATTCCGGCTCGGTGTTCAGCAGGATGTAGGCCTTGCGCGGCGCGTCCAGCATCGCCTGCGCATTGGCGCCGCCCTGCTTCGGCAGCGCGCCGGCGATGTAGCCGCCGACGGTGTTGGCCGCTTCGGTCAGGAAGCCCAGCGTCGCACCGGTCTCTGTGGCGATCCACTGTGCCAGCGCATGCAGCGCCGAGAACTGCGGATGGCGCACGGCCTCGTTGCCGAGGAACACGGCACGGCGCTCGCCCTGCAGCAGCGCTTCCGCCACCTTGGCGGCAGCTTCGCCACCGTCGAGACCATCGGTGCCGGCCGGGGCGGCGACGCCCTTGGCGGCGGCCACGGCACGTGCCACGCCGGCCAGTGCGGCGGTCCAGCCGGACGGCGCCACGTCGATGCGGGTCGCCGGCATCAGCAGGTCTTCACCGCCGGCGCCCAGCACGGCCACGCGGGCACCTTTCTTGGTCGCCTGGCGCAGGCGCGAGGCCAGCAGCGGATGATCCTTGCGCAGCGACGAGCCGATTACCAGCACGCGTTGCAGCGCGGTGACGTCGGCCACCGGCAGGCCGAGCCACGGCGCGCCCTTCAGCGCGGCCGAGAAGTCGGACTGGCGCAGGCGGAAGTCGACGTTGTCGCTGCCCAGGCCACGCACCAGCTTGCCCAGCAGGAACAGCTCTTCCAGCGTGCTGTGCGGGCTGGCCAGCGCGGCGATCTGGTCGGCGCCATGCTCGCGCTTGATGCCGGCCAGGCCATTGGCCACGTATTCCAGCGCCGTCTGCCAGTCGGTTTCCATCCATTCGCCGCCCTGCTTCAGCAGCGGGCGGGTCAGGCGGTCGGCACTGTTCAGGCCTTCATACGAGAAACGGTCCTTGTCCGAGATCCAGCACTCGTTGATGTCTTCGTTTTCCAGCGGCAGCACGCGCATCACGCGCTGGTTCTTGGTCTGCACCACCAGGTTCGCGCCCAGGCCGTCGTGCGGCGACACCGATTTGCGGCGGGCCAGTTCCCAGGTGCGAGCCGAGTAGCGGAACGGCTTGCTGGTCAGCGCGCCGACCGGGCACAGGTCGATCATGTTGCCCGACAGTTCCGAGTCAACGGTCTTGCCGACGAAGGTGGTGATCTCCGAATGCTCGCCGCGGTTGAGCATGCCCAGCTCCATCACGCCGGCCACTTCCTGGCCGAAGCGCACGCAGCGGGTGCAGTGGATGCAGCGGGTCATCTCCTCCATGGAGATCAGCGGGCCCACGTTCTTGTGGAACACCACGCGCTTCTCTTCCTTGTAGCGCGACTCCGAGGCACCGTAGCCCACGGCCAGGTCCTGCAGCTGGCACTCGCCGCCCTGATCGCAGATCGGGCAATCCAGCGGGTGGTTGATCAGCAGGAATTCCATCACGGACTTCTGCGCCTTGACGGCCTTCTCCGAATTGGTGAAGACCTTCATGCCGGGGGTCACCGGCGTGGCGCAGGCAGGCAGCGCCTTCGGGGCCTTCTCGACCTCGACCAGGCACATGCGGCAGTTGGCCGCGATGGACAGTTTGCGGTGGTAGCAGAAGTGCGGGATGTAGGTGCCCAGCTTGCGGGCCGCTTCCATCACCAGGCTGCCCTCAGCAACCTCAACCTTCTTGCCGTCGATCTCTAGTTCAACCATGTTCTGCCACGCTTAGATGTAGGCCGGAACCATGCACTGCTTGTGTTCGACGTGATATTCGAACTCTTTCCAGTAGTGCTTGAGCATGCCGCGGACCGGCATCGCCGCGGCATCGCCGAGCGCGCAGATGGTGCGGCCCATGATGTTTTCCGCGACGTTGTTGAGCAGGTCCAGGTCTTCCTGGCGCCCTTCTCCGTGTTCGATGCGATTGACCATGCGGTACAGCCAGCCGGTGCCTTCGCGGCACGGCGTGCACTGGCCGCACGATTCCTCAAAATAGAAGTACGACAGGCGCAGCAGCGAGCGGACCATGCAGCGCGTCTCGTCCATCACGATCACCGCGCCTGAGCCCAGCATCGAGCCGGCCTTGGCGATCGAGTCGTAGTCCATGTCGGACGCCATCATCAGGTCGCCCGGCACCACCGGCGCGGACGAGCCGCCCGGGATCACGGCCTTGATGCGCTTGCCGCCGCGCATGCCGCCGGCGAGCTCCAGCAGCTTGGCGAAGGGCGTGCCCAGCGGGATCTCGTAGTTGCCGGGACGCTCGACGTCGCCCGAAACCGAGAAGATCTTGGTGCCGCCATTGTTCGGCTTGCCCAGCTTCAGGTAGTTTTCCGGGCCGACGGCCAGCAGGAACGGCACCGCGGCGAAGGTCTCGGTGTTGTTGATGGTGGTCGGCTTGCCGTACAGGCCGAAGCTGGCCGGGAACGGCGGCTTGAAGCGCGGCTGGCCCTTCTTGCCTTCCAGCGATTCCAGCAGCGCGGTTTCCTCGCCGCAGATGTAGGCGCCATAGCCATGGTGGGCGTGCAGCTGGAAGCTGAAGCCCGAGTCCAGGATGTTGTCGCCCAGGAAGCCGGCGGCACGCGCCTCTTCGAGGGCTTCCTCGAAGATCTTGTACTCGTTCCAGATCTCGCCGTGGATGTAGTTGTAGCCCACGGTGATGCCCATCGCGTACGCGCCGATGGCCATGCCCTCGATCAGCGCATGCGGGTTGTAGCGGATGATGTCGCGGTCCTTGAACGTGCCAGGCTCGCCCTCATCGGTGTTGCAGACCAGGTATTTCTGACCCGGGAACGTGCGCGGCATGAAGCTCCACTTCAGGCCGGTCGGGAAACCCGCGCCGCCGCGGCCGCGCAGGCCCGATGTCTTGACGTCGGCGATCACCTGCTCGGGCGGGATCTTCCCGGTCAGGATGCGCTTCAGTTGCTGGTAGCCGCCACGCTTGACGTAGTCTTCCAGGTGCCAGTTCTTGCCGTCCAGGCCGGCCAGGATCAGCGGCTGGATATGGCGGTCGTGCAGGCTGGTCATGTTACTTGCCCCCCTTGGCGGCTTCAGCCTTCAACTCGTCGACAAGCGCGTCGAGCTTGTCGTCGCTCATGAAGCTGCACATGCGGGTGTTGTTGACGATCATCACCGGTGCGTCGCCGCAAGCGCCCATGCACTCGCCCTCTTTCAGGGTGAAGCAGCCGTCAGCGGTGGTCTCGTTGTAGTCGATCCCGAGCTTGCGCTTCAGGTACTCGCCAGCGCGCTCGCCGCCCGACAGGGCGCACGGCAGGTTGGTGCAGACGGCGAGCTTGAATTTGCCCACCGGCCTGGTGTCGTACATGTTGTAGAAGGTCGCCACCTCTTCCACCCACACGGGCGGCATCTCGAGGTAGTTGGCGACGAACTGCATGACTTCGGGGGAAACCCAGCCCACCTCGCCCTGTGCCACGGCAAGCGCCGCCATCACGGCCGACTGCTTCTGGTCGGCCGGATACTTCGCGATCGCGCGATCGATTTCCTTGAGAGCTTCTGCTGATAGCATGGTCATTGCAGTAAAACGGCGGAGGCAGCGCCACTGGGCGTCCATCCGCAGGTTTGCAGCCGTCGCTGCCGTTCCGCCGGCGGGCCTTAGGCCTTGCCGGTCCGCCGCAGGTCTTCCGGGCCGCCCCGCCCGGCGGAGCCCCTCGGAAAGCGCCCGGATCGTCGTCCGGGCCGGCGGTCCGTGATTAGCGGTCGATCTCGCCGAAGACGATGTCTTGCGTGCCGATGATCGTTACCGCGTCAGCAATCATGTGTCCCTTGGCCATTTCGTCCAGCGCGGCCAGGTGCGGGAAGCCGGGCGCACGGATCTTCAGGCGGTACGGCTTGTTCGCGCCGTCCGAGATCGCGTAGATGCCGAACTCGCCCTTCGGGTGTTCCACCGCTGCGTACGCTTCGCCTTCGGGCACGTGAATGCCTTCGGTGAACAGCTTGAAGTGGTGGATCAGTTCTTCCATGTTGGACTTCATGTCCACGCGCGAGGGCGGCGCCACCTTGTGGTTATCGGTGATCACCGGGCCCGGGTTGCGGCGCAGCCATTCGATGCACTGCCTGATGATGCGGTTGGACTGGCGCATCTCTTCCACGCGCACCAGGTAGCGCGCGTAGCAGTCGCCGCCCACGCCCACCGGCACGTCGAAGTCCATCTTGTCGTACACCTCGTACGGCTGCTTCTTGCGCAGGTCCCACTCGATGCCCGACCCGCGCAGCATCGGGCCGGTAAAGCCCATCTGCAGCGCACGTTCCGGGCTGACCACGCCGATGTCCACCAGGCGCTGCTTCCAGATCCGGTTGTCGGTCAGCAGGGTCTCGTACTCGTCGACGTACTTCGGGAAGCGGTTGGTGAAGTCCTCGATGAAGTCCAGCAGCGAGCCCGAACGCGCTTCGTTCATCGCCTTGATGGCGCGCTCGTTGTGGATCTTCGAGGCACGATATTGCGGCATCGTGTCAGGCAGGTCGCGGTAGACGCCGCCCGGACGATAGTAGGCCGCGTGCATGCGCGCGCCCGACACCGCCTCGTACATGTCGAACAGGTCTTCGCGCTCGCGGAAGGCGTACAGGAACACCGCCATCGCGCCCACGTCGAGTGCGTGCGCGCCGATCCACATCAGGTGGTTCATGACGCGGGTGATCTCGTCGAACATCACGCGGATGTACTGCGCGCGGACCGGCACTTCCAGGCCGAGCAGGCGCTCGATCGCCATCACGTAGGCATGCTCGTTGGACATCATCGACACGTAGTCGAGACGGTCCATGTAGGGCACGCTCTGGATCCACGACTTCTGTTCGGCCAGCTTCTCGGTGGCACGGTGCAGCAGGCCGATATGCGGGTCGGCGCGCTGGATGACTTCGCCGTCCAGCTCGAGCACCAGGCGCAGCACGCCGTGCGCGGCCGGGTGCTGCGGGCCGAAGTTCAGGGTGTAATTCTTGATGTCTGCCATGGCGCG
This sequence comes from Cupriavidus oxalaticus, assembly GCF_016894385.1. Taxonomy (NCBI): domain Bacteria; kingdom Pseudomonadati; phylum Pseudomonadota; class Betaproteobacteria; order Burkholderiales; family Burkholderiaceae; genus Cupriavidus; species Cupriavidus oxalaticus. The sequence continues at coordinate 987,309 of NZ_CP069812.1, read as the reverse complement.
TTCTCAGTGCTCCAAACCGCCGTACTTGTCCTCGCGGATCACGCGCGGCGTGATTTCGCGCGGCTCGATCGTGACCGGCTGGTAGATGACCCGCTTCTGATCGGGGTCGTAGCGCATCTCGACATAGCCGGAGACCGGGAAATCCTTGCGGAACGGATGGCCGACGAAACCGTAGTCGGTCAGGATGCGGCGCAGGTCCGGGTGGCCGTCAAACACGATGCCGTAGAAATCGAAGGCTTCGCGCTCGAACCAGTTCACCGAGTTCCACACGTCGATCAGGCTGGCCACCACCGGGAAATCGTCATCCGGGGCGAACACGCGCAGGCGCAGGCGCCAGTTGTGGGTAATCGACAGCAGGTGCGAGACGGCGGCAAAGCGCGGGCCATCCCAGGCGCCGTCGCCGAACTCGGAATAGTCCACGCCGCACAGGTCGATCAGCTGCTCGAAGCGCAGCGAGGGATCGTCGCGCAGGATGCGGGCGGCTTCCAGGTAGTCGTCGGCCTTGACGATCAGCGTCAGTTCGCCGGTCGCCTCGATCAGATTCTGCACGCGCTTGCCGAGAGCCTTCTCGAGCGCGGCCTTCAGGGTGTCGAGCTTCGCCATTTCAGCCCTTGCGCGCGATGGTGTTGGTACGCTTGATCTTGTTCTGCAGCTGGATCACGCCGTAGATCAGCGCCTCGGCCGTCGGCGGGCAGCCCGGCACGTAGATATCCACCGGCACGATCCGGTCGCAGCCACGCACCACCGAGTACGAATAGTGGTAGTAGCCGCCGCCGTTGGCGCACGAGCCCATCGAGATCACCCAGCGCGGCTCCGCCATCTGGTCGTAGACCTTGCGCAGCGCGGGGGCCATCTTGTTGCACAGCGTGCCGGCCACGATCATCACGTCAGACTGGCGCGGCGACGGGCGGAACACCACGCCGAAGCGGTCCAGGTCATAGCGCGCGGCGCCGGCATGCATCATTTCCACGGCACAGCAGGCCAGGCCGAAGGTCATCGGCCACAGCGACCCGGTGCGGGTCCAATTGATCAGCTTGTCAGCGGTAGTCGTGACAAAGCCTTCGTTGAGAACGCCTTCGATTGCCATTTCACATCACTCCCAATCGAGCGCGCCCTTTTTCCAGATGTAGACGAAGCCCACGATGAATTCCAGCAGAAACACGCCCATGGCGATGAAACCCGGCCAGCCGATATCCCTCAGGGCAACACCCCAGGGAAACAGGAAGGCGGTTTCGAGATCGAACAGGATAAAAAGGATGGCGATGAGGTAGTAGCGCACGTCGAACTTCATGCGCGCATCCTCGAACGCTTCGAAGCCGCACTCGTACGGCGACAGCTTCGCGGGATCGGGCTTGTTCGGACCGAGGATCCGACCAATCGACATCAGTGCCACGCCGAGCACGACACCGAAGATGATGAAGATGAGAACGGGGAAGTAGGCTTCGAGATTCAAGGTACGGCCAGCCTTATCTGGAATGTTGTCAACAGCACCAGCTGAAGCGGCGTTCTGTTGCCCACCCCAGGCGCTAAGCCAGGAGAATCATGGCGCGCCGCCTTGCGGACTGCCGGAGCCCCACGCTCGGGTGCATTGCCCGGCCAGGGACTCCGATCAAGTTGTTTGGTGCCGACGGCGAGACTCGAACTCGCACAGCTTTCGCCACTACCCCCTCAAGATAGCGTGTCTACCAATTTCACCACGTCGGCTGGGGGAGAAACAATATTGCCTGGCGCCGGGTTTTCAGGCCCTTAAGGACTCTCGCCAAGGCGTTTTGCCTTCGCTTAAGCCCCATCGCTGGGGAATCGTTTCAAGCCTTGCATTCTAACCTAAATTTCTTGCTTTGTTCAACGCACAACTGCAAAAAAACTCAGGAATCCGCCGCAAGGCAATCGGATTATTTCGGCACGGCGGGACCTGCGGGCGCCGATGCGCCAGCGGCGGCGGCCGGGGCCGCATCCGGAGCCGATGCGCCTGCCGTGGCCGGTGCCGAGGCCGGGGCGGCGCCCATCACGCCCAGCGATGCAGCGGGCTTGTAGCTGCCCAGCAACGTCAGTGCCAGCGTGCACACGAAGAACAGCGTGGCCAGCACGGCGGTGGTGCGCGACAGGAAATTTGCCGAGCCGGTGGCACCGAACAGGCTGCCCGAGGCGCCCGAGCCGAATGCCGCGCCCACATCGGCGCCCTTGCCATGCTGGATCAGCACCAGGCCAATCACGCCCAGGGCCGTCAGCACCTGCAACACCACCAACAAAGTCTTGAAGATTGCCATTTGATTTAAATAAGCGTTACTTGCCTGGTTACTTCCTGATCGAAACCGTCGAAACGATCGGAGCGGCCGGCATTCAGGCGTTGCCGATCGCGAGAAAATCTTCCGACTTCAGCGAGGCACCACCAATCAGCCCCCCGTCGATATCGGCCATGGAAAACAGTTCGGCCGCATTGTCCGGTTTGACGCTGCCACCGTACAGGATGGCCATGCGCTGCGCCACGCCGGCGTCGCGCTCCGCCACCTTGCCACGCAGGAAAGCATGCACGGCTTGCGCCTGCGCGCTGGTCGCGGTCTTGCCGGTACCGATCGCCCAGACCGGCTCGTAGGCCAGCACCACGCGGCTCAGCTGCTCCACCGACAGCGCATCCAGCACGGCCTGCAGCTGGCGCCCGACGACGGCCTCGGTCTGGCCGGCCTCGCGCTCGGCCAGCGTTTCGCCGACGCAGACCACGGGGACGATGCCGAATTCCAGCGCGCGCAGCGCCTTGGCGGCCACGACCTGGTCGGTTTCGCCATGGTAGGTGCGACGCTCCGAGTGGCCGACCAGCGCATAAGCGCAGCCGAACTCACCCAGCATCGATGCAGCCACCTCACCGGTGAAAGCGCCGCGCGCCTCCGCCGAGACATCCTGTGCGCCCCAAGCCACTTGCGAGCCATTCAGCGCCGCCTGGCATTGTGCAAGATAGGGGAACGGTGCGCACACCGCCAGCGACGCACGCGCCACGCCGGCCTTGATTCCTTCCAGCAGCGCCGCGTTCGCAGCCAGGCTGCCATGCATCTTCCAATTGCCGATGACGAGCTTTTGTCTCACGAGGTGCCCCTCCAAAATCAAACCCGCTATTGTAGCGTGTGGCAGGGGCGGGACGCTACCGCCGCCCGACAACGGCGGGCGGCGGCAATTTTGTTGCGTGGCTTCAGCACCAGCACACGGCGCGCGGCATCACCAGGTCAGCACGATCTTGCCAATATGCTCGCTCGACTCCATCAGGCGGTGCGCGTCGGCGGCTTGCGCGGCCGGGAAGACCTGGTGGATCACCGGCTTGATCTTGCCGGCGGCCAGCAGCGGCCACACCTGCTCGTGCAGCGCCGCGGCGATCTTGCCCTTGAACGAGGCCGGGCGCGGACGCAGCGTCGAGCCCGTCACGGTGATGCGGCGGCGCAGGATATCGCCCAGCGGGATCTCGGCTTTGGCGCCGCCCAGCAGCGCGATGATGACGATGCGGCCGTCGTCGGCGATGCACTTCAGCTCGCGTGCCAGGTACGGGCCGGCCACCATGTCGAGGATCACGTCGACGCCCTTGCCGCCGGTCAGCGCCGCCACCTCGGCAACGAAGTCCTGCGTCTTGTAGTTGATCGCGCGATCGGCACCGAGGTCCTCGCACGCCTTGCACTTTTCATCGGTGCCGGCGGTGACGAACACCTTGAAGCCGAGCGCCTTGGCGATCTGGATCGCGGTGGTGCCGATGCCGCTGGAGCCGCCCTGGATCAGCAGTGTTTCGTCCTTGCCACGCGGGCCCTGGCCCAGGTAGCCGCGGTCGAACACATTGCTCCACACCGTGAAGAAGGTTTCCGGCAGCGCGGCGGCTTCGATATCGCTGAGGCCGTCAGGCGCCGGCAATACCTGTGCCAGCGGCGCGGTGCACAGCTGCGCGTAGCCGCCGCCCTGCACCAGCGCGCAGACGCGGTCGCCCACCTTCAAGCCGAAGCGGTTGTCGGCATGGGACAGGTCGCCGCCGACCACCACGCCCGCCACTTCCAGGCCAGGCAGGTCCGACGCACCCGGCGGCACCGGATAGTTGCCGGTGCGCTGGAATACGTCCGGGCGGTTCACGCCGGCGGCCGCCACGCGGATCAGCACCTCGCCCGCGGCGGGCACCGGATCGGGCCGCTCGGTCAGCTGGAGGACTTCGGGGGCGCCGTATTCGCGGATCTCGATGGCTTGCATGCTTCTTTGCTCCTTGTCTTTGCTCGGTGTGAGCGTTGGCTCGATGGGGGCTCGATGGGTTGCCGCAGTGTAAACAAAAAAACGGCCGGGCATCGCCCGGCCATTTTTCCGCGGCACCGCCTTGCGGCGGCACCTTGGGACAGTCACAGTCCCGCTTACTGCTGCTGCTCCGAGCCGCCGGCCGGTGCTGCCGGGGCAGCGCCTTCACCAGCGTTGATCGGGCTGATGCTGCCGCCCTCTTCGGCCAGCGCGGCCTTCAGCGACAGGCGCAGGCGGCCCTTCTCGTCAGCCTGGATCAGCTTGACGCGAACCTGCTGGCCTTCCTTCAGCCAGTCCTTGATGTCCTTCACACGCTCGTTGACGATTTCCGAGATGTGCAGCAGGCCATCCTTGCCCGGCAGGATGTTGACGATGGCGCCGAAGTCCAGCAGCTTCAGCACGGTGCCGTTGTAGATCTTGCCCACTTCGGCTTCCGCGGTGATGCCCTCGATACGGCGCTTGGCTTCGGCCATGCCTTCGGTCGAGGTCGAGGCAATGGTGATGGTGCCGTCTTCCTGGATGTCGATGGTGGTGCCGGTTTCCTTGGTCAGCGCCTGGATGGTCGAGCCGCCCTTGCCGATCACTTCGCGGATCTTGTCCGGATGGATCTTCATCGTGATCATGCGCGGTGCGTGCTCCGACAGCTCGGTGCGGGCGTGGCCCATGGCTTCCTGCATGTTCGACAGGATATGCAGGCGGCCTTCCTTGGCCTGCGCCAGCGCGACCTGCATGATCTCCTTGGTGATGCCCTGGACCTTGATGTCCATCTGCAGCGCGGTGATGCCGTTGTCGGTACCCGCCACCTTGAAGTCCATGTCGCCCAGGTGATCTTCATCGCCCAGGATGTCGGTCAGCACGGCGAACTTGTTGCCTTCCAGGATCAGGCCCATGGCCACGCCGGCCACGTGCGCCTTGACCGGAACGCCGGCGTCCATCAGCGCCAGGCAGCCGCCGCAGACCGAAGCCATCGACGACGAACCGTTGGACTCGGTGATTTCCGAAACCAGGCGGATGGTGTACGCGAATTCATCGTCCTTCGGCAGCACCGGGATCAGTGCGCGCTTGGCCAGGCGGCCGTGGCCGATTTCGCGGCGCTTCGGGCTGCCCACGCGGCCCGTCTCGCCGGTGGCGAACGGGGGCATGTTGTAGTGGAGCATGAAGCGGTCGCGGTATTCGCCGGCCAGCGCGTCGATGATCTGCTCGTCGCTCTTGGTGCCCAGCGTGGCCACCACCAGCGCCTGCGTCTCGCCGCGGGTGAACAGCGCCGAGCCGTGCGCGCGCGGCAGCACCGACGAACGGATCTCGATCGGGCGCACGGTGCGGGTGTCGCGGCCGTCGATGCGCGGCTCGCCGTTCAGGATCTGGCCGCGGACGATCTTGGCTTCCAGGTCGAACATGATGTTGCCGACTTCCACCTTGTCGGCTTCCACGCCGGCTTCCGCCAGCGCGGCGGCGACGTTGGCCGACACTTCCTTCAGCTTCTGGCTGCGCGCCGACTTCTGGCGCAGCTGGTAGGCTTCCTGCAGCAGCGGCAGCGCGACTTCGGTGACCTTGGCGATCAGCGGCTCGTTCTTGGCGGCCGGGGCCCAGTCCCACTCCGGCTTGCCGCCTTCGCGCACCAGTTCATGGATGGCGTTGATGGCGGTCTGCATCTGCTCGTGGCCATAGACCACGGCGCCCAGCATCACGTCTTCCGACAGCTGGTTGGCTTCCGATTCCACCATCAGCACGGCGCGCTCGGTACCGGCGACGATCAGGTCCAGGTCAGAGGTGGCGAGCTGCGAGCGGGTCGGGTTCAGCAGGTACTGGCCGTCCTTGTAGCCGACGCGCGCGGCGCCCACCGGGCCGCTGAACGGGATGCCCGACACGGCCAGCGCGGCCGACGCGCCGATCAGGGCGGGGATGTCGGCGGGCACATCCGGGTTCAGCGACACCACGTGCACCACCACCTGCACTTCGTTGTAGAAGCCTTCGGGGAACAGCGGGCGCAGCGGACGATCGATCAGGCGCGAAGTCAGGGTCTCGTTTTCCGACGGACGGCCTTCACGCTTGAAGAAGCCGCCGGGGATCTTGCCGGCCGCGTAGGTCTTCTCGATGTAGTCGACGGTCAGCGGGAAGAAGTCCTGGCCCGGCTTCGGGTTCTTGGCGGCGACCACGGTCGCCAGCACCACGGTGTCTTCCACATCGACCAGCACGGCGCCGCCGGCCTGGCGGGCGATTTCGCCGGTTTCCATGCGGACCTTGTGCTGGCCCCACTGGAATTCCTTGACGACCTTGTTGAACATGGACATGAGCATTCCTTGTCTTGCATGCACGCCGCGATCACTGCTCGCGATCATTGCGCAGCGTGCCACGCCTGCGTTCTCAGCCGCAGGCTAACTGCCGGAGACAGCTGCAGTCGCAGGGAAGTGCTATGCCATTCCAGCGCGGCACTGTCACTGTTGCCGATGCCGCGCTGGAATGACACAAAGCCCTGTTTCCTTGGCCGTTCCGGATACTAAAACCAGAAAAAAAGAACAACTTACTCCGTTGCGCGCCTTGCCGCAACGGACTTCCGGCGAATCGGAATCCGCGCCGGAAGCAGTGAAGCGAAAATCACTCCAACAACCTGCAGCATTGCCGGCCCGCGCCCAATCGCCCGGCCAGAAATGCAAAATGCCTGCCCCAGCAATGCTGAAGCAGGCATCCAGGCCTCACGCGAAACCGTGCAAACCCAGGAATCGCGCTGCCATCGTACGCAACCTCTTGCGCGAGCTTACTTGCGCAGGCCCAGCTTTTCGATCAGGGCGCGGTAGCGGTCGGCGTCGTTGGACTTGAGGTAGTCCAGCAGGCGGCGACGGCGGCTCACCATGCGCAGCAGGCCGCGGCGGCTATGGTGATCCTTCATGTTGGCCTTGAAGTGCGGGGTCAGTTCGTTGATGCGGGTGGTCAGCAGGGCCACTTGCACTTCGGGGCTGCCGGTGTCGTTGGCGCCACGGGCGAACTGCTTGATGACTTCGGACTTGTTGATATCGGCGACTGCCATGATGATTTCCTTTCACTTGCGACCGCCACAGCGCGGGATGCGCCGCATGCGTCGTGTCACGGATCTGCCGCCATCCGGCCAGGAGCCAGTCGACGACAGCCGCGCATTATAGCCGAAAAGGCGCGCGAGGAGAATCGGAACCCCCGCGCGGCATTCCAGCGCTCAAGGGCGCTCCATCCGGCACGTGGTCGGCAGCGTGCTCTGCGCCGCCTTCAGCTTGCGCACGGTGCGGAAGCCGTAGCCCGAGCCCTCGTTGTCGAACCGCACCACGCCGCCCTGCCTGTCCATCACGGACACATACAGCGGCTGCAGCACCTGGTGGTCCTCGGCGCGGATGGTGGCTTCATGGAAGTCGTTGACGTAACGCATGTTCTCCAGCGCCCGCGCCACCTTGACCGCGTCGGTGGTACCCGCCTTCTCGATGGCGCGCGCCAGCATTTCCACCATCATCTGCATGCGCAGATGCACGTAATCGTCCTTCGGCTCGGGGTAACGCGCGCGGAACTGCTGGTAAAACGCATCCGAGGCAGCGCCGCCCACGTTCGGGTGCCATTCGGCCACCGCCAGCACGCGGCCGACGCCGGCATCCCCCATTGCCGCGGGGGCGCCCAGGCCGTTGCCGTAGAAGGTGTAGAACCTGGCCTGCAGCCCGCCCTCGCGCGCAGCCTTGACCATCAGCGTCAGGTCGTTGCCCCAGTTGCCGGTGATGACCGCGTCGGCGCCGCTCGCCTTGATCTTGGCGATATAGGGGGCAAAATCCTTGATCTTGCCGATCGGATGGAATTCGTCGCCGACGATCTGGATGTCCGGGCGGCGCGCGGCCAGCATCTCGCGCGCCGAGCGCGCCACCTGGTGGCCGAAGCTGTAGTCCTGGTCGATCAGGTAGACCTTGCGCACGGACTGGTCCTGCCGGATGACCTCGGTCAGCGCCTGCATGCGCATGTCGGCACTGGCGTCGAAACGGAAATGCCAGAAGCTGCAGTTCTCGTTGGTCAGGCTGGGATCGACCGCCGAATAGTTCAGGAACAGCACGCGCGCATCGGGCTGGCGCGCATTGTGCCGGTTGACGGCAGAGACCAGCGCCCCGGCCACGGCCGAACTGTTGCCCTGCAGGACGAAGGGAATGCGCCGGTCAGTCAGGGCGCGGAACTGGATCAGGCTCTCGTCGACATTGCCCTTGCTGTCGAACGTCACCAGCTCGAAGGGCCGGGCGCCTTCGGCGGTCTTGACGCCGCCGCGGGCATTGACGCGCTCGATCGCCAGGCGCAGGTTGCGCGCCACGGCCTCGCCCGCGTTGGCGAACGGGCCGGAAAGTCCGTCGATCATCCCCAGCCGGATCGGCTCCTGCGCGGACGCGCCCGCTGCCACTGCCAACAACAAGCCGCCCAGCCAACCTCGCAACCGCGCCACGCCCCGCATAGTCTCTCCCCGAAAGCGGTGGATGGTACGGCAGCATGCCAATCTGGCGCAAATGACGGCCACTTGCGCGAGACCGGCGGGATTTGGCTCGGATGCCATCATATTGGGCGAAGAAGCAGCAAAAAGGAGCGCCAAGACCACACAACGGCAGGCGCGGGACTACACTCTCGATATCCGCAAAGCATTGACCGAGGCCGTGATGAACCCTGCAATTGCCGGCAGTGCCCGCCGGCTCACGCTGACACTTGCTGCCGCACTGCTCTGCGCCTGCACCACGTTGATGCCGGTCCAGGAGGGCACCAAGCTGGTCGGCCAGCCCAAGGCGGCGGTCCAGGCGACATTCGGGCCGCCCACCGATATCTTCAACCTGCCCGACGGCACCTCGCGCTGGATCTACTCCAAGCAGCCGCTGGGCCAGTACGCCTATGCTGCCGAGTTCGACCGCAACGGCAACCTGACCAGCTTCCGCAACGTGCTGTCGTCGCTGGAGCTGTACAAGGCACAGGTCGGCACCTGGACGCGGGAGGACGTCGCCGAGCATTTCGGCGTGACGCGGCTGCCGGTCGAGTACTACCCGCGGATGCGGCGCGAGGTGTGGTCATACCGGTTCCTCCATGAAGACGTATGGCCGTCGCTGTTCAATTTCTATTTCGACGACGCCGGCATCCTGCGCCAGACCCAGATCACGCCGGACCCGCTCTACGATCCCGACGAGCGGCGCCGCTGAGGCCATGGAAAAAGCCCGCCATCCCCGGGTCGGGAATGGCGGGCTTGGTCCGTACGCTCAGGCCGGGTAAGCCGTCCGCCGTCTAACGCAGAAGCCTTGGTCAGATCTGCGGGTTGATCTTCTGCACGGCCTTGTCGTGCAGCTTGTTCAGCGCGGCCAGGTAGGCCTTGGCCGAGGCGGCGACGATATCCGGGTCCGTGCCAACACCGTTGACGATGCGGCCGGCCTTGGACAGGCGCACGGTCACTTCGCCCTGGGCCTCGGTGCCGCCGGTGATCGCGTTCACCGAGTACAGCACCATCTCGGCACCGCTCGCCACGCGCGACTCGATCGCATGCAGCGTGGCGTCGACCGGGCCGTTGCCCTCGCCTTCGCCGCTCTGCTCCTGGCCGTCCATGCTGAACACCACGCGTGCATGCGGGCGCTCGCCGGTCTCGGAACGCTGCGACAGCGAGATGAAGCGGAAGTGCTCGTTCGCATCATGCTGGGCCTCGTTCGAGACGATCGCCATGATGTCTTCGTCGAAGATCTCGGCCTTCTGGTCGGCCAGCTCCTTGAAGCGGGTGAAGGCGGCGTTGACTTCGCTCTCGCTGTCGAGCTCGATGCCGAGTTCCTGCAGGCGCTGCTTGAAGGCGTTGCGGCCCGACAGCTTGCCCAGCACGATCTTGTTGGCGGTCCAGCCCACGTCCTCCGCACGCATGATCTCGTAGGTGTCGCGCGCCTTGAGCACGCCATCCTGGTGGATGCCCGAGGCATGCGCAAAAGCGTTGGCGCCGACCACAGCCTTGTTCGGCTGCACCACGAAACCGGTGATCTGCGATACCAGCTTGGAGGCCGGCACGATCTGCGTGGTGTCCACGCCGACGTCCAGGTCGAAGTAGTCGCGACGGGTCTTCACCGCCATCACCACCTCTTCCAGGCTGGTGTTGCCGGCGCGTTCGCCCAGGCCGTTGATGGTGCACTCGACCTGGCGCGCGCCGCCCAGCTTGACCGCGGCGAGCGAGTTGGCCACTGCCATGCCGAGGTCGTTATGGCAGTGCACCGACCAGATCGCCTTGTCCGAATTCGGGATGCGCTCGCGCACCGAGCGGATCAGCGCCGCGTAGCCTTCCGGCACGGCATAGCCCACGGTATCCGGCAGGTTGATGGTGGTCGCGCCCTCCGCGATCACGCCTTCGAGCACGCGGCACAGGAAGTCCATGTCCGAGCGGCTGCCGTCCTCGGGCGAGAACTCGATGTCGTCGGTGAACTGGCGCGCAAAGCGCACTGCCAGGCGGGCCTGCTCGTACACCTGGTCCGGCGTCATGCGCAGCTTCTTCTCCATGTGCAGCGCGGACGTGGCGATGAAGGTGTGGATGCGGAACGAGTTGGCCGGCTTGAGCGCTTCGGCCGCGCGGGCGATGTCCTTGTCGTTGGCGCGGGCCAGCGAGCAGATGGTGGAATCCTTCACCACCTGGGCGATCGAGCGGATGGCTTCGAAGTCGCCGTTGGAGCTGGCCGCAAAACCGGCCTCGATCACATCGACCTTCAGGCGTTCCAGCTGGCGCGCGATACGGATCTTTTCCTCGCGGGTCATGGAAGCGCCGGGCGACTGCTCGCCGTCACGCAAGGTGGTGTCGAAAATGATGAGTTTGTCAGACATTTTGTGGAGCTCCTGAGTAGCTTCTGGTGTGCTGTCCCCGGCCTGCCGTGTCCGGGGCTTACCGCCTGTTCCGCGCTCCACGGCTGTGGAATGCAAAACGCCCCGGCGTGCACGAGCAGGCCGGGGCGTTGGTGTTCCTTACGGATTCCGCGCTAAGGGTAGCGTTGTCCTCAGCGCGCGCGCGTCCCGACCTGATGGCCTAGTAGGCCACCTAGGGTGGTGCGGGCGAGTAGGACTTGGCGCGAAATCATGAGAGCGACTATAGCCGGTTTGGCGCGCCCGTGCAATACAGGGTTTTGCCGCACGCGCCCGCTTGTCGCCGCGCTTTTCAGCCCTTGGGCGGGATGCGCAACTTCTGGCCCGGATAGATCTTGTCCGGATGCGAAAGCATCGGCTTGTTGGCCTCGAAGATCTTGTTGTACTCGGCGCCGTTGCCGTAGGCGGCCTGCGCGATGGCCCACAGCGTGTCGCCCTTGACCACGGTATGCCACTGCGACTCGGACGACTCGACGTTGACCGACATCTTGTCTTCGACCTTGTCCACGCCATCGACGTTGCCGGCGCACAGGATGATCTTCTCGCGCGTAGCCTGGTCGGGCGCCACGCCGAACACCGTCACCAGGCCCTGCGAGCCATCCACCTGCACCATCAGCCCGGTGGCATCGAGCCCCATCTTCCTGATATACGCCTCGATCGCATCGCCCGCGGCACGGTTGGCGGCATCGACCTTCTCGGCCGACGCATCCGCCGCCGCGGCCTGCTGCGCCGCCTTGGCTTCGCCGGTGCCGAACAGCTTTTCCCCCGCTTCCTTGATGAAGTCGAACATGCCCATGACATCCTCCTGACGGTAAGTGGAAAACACTGCAGAATGCCACGGCCCGGTGGCCGCGGCGTGAAAACAATTGTGAAACCGGGAAAGCACGAAGGGCGCCGTAGCGCCCTTCCCTGCCGGCAACCATCAACCGTTGCCGCCGTTTCCGCCATTGCCGCCATTGCCGCTTTCGCGCACCTTGCGGACTCCGCCCGGCTGCCCATGGATGGCTCGCCAGCCCCACAGCACGTAGCCCGAGATCGCGTAGGCGACGAACAGCCCGAACAGCGCCACCGGCGGATCGGTCGACACCACCACGAACAGCACCAGGACCAGCACCATCATGCCGAACGGCACGCGGTAGCGCACATCCAGCGCCTTGCCGCTGTAGAACGGCGCGTTGGACACCATCGACAGCCCCGCGTACAGCGTGATGCCGAACGCCACCCACGGCATCCACAGCTCCTTGACCGGCAGCTTGTTGTCGATCACCAGCCAGACAAAGCCGGCGACCAGTGCCGCGGCAGCCGGGCTGGGCAGGCCCTGGAAGAAGCGCTTGTCGACCACGCCGATATTGGCGTTGAAGCGCGCCAGCCGCAGCGCCGCGCAGGTGCAGTAGACAAAGGCCGCGATCCAGCCCCACTTGCCGAGGTCATGCAGGATCCATTCGTACATCACCAGCGCCGGCGCGACGCCGAACGAGGTCATGTCCGACAGCGAGTCATACTGCTCGCCGAACGCGCTCTGCGTATTGGTGATGCGCGCCACGCGCCCGTCCATGCCATCGAGCACCATGGCCGCGAAGATCGCGATGGCGGCCACGTCGAAGCGCATGTTCATCGCCTGCACGATGGCGAAGAAGCCGGCGAACAGCGCCGCGGTGGTGAACGCGTTGGGCAGCAGGTAGATGCCGCGGCGGCGCGGCCGCTGGCGCTCGTAGACGACGTCGTCGTGGTCGTCCGCGGCATCGTCGTCATAGTCTTCGGCACCGCGCAGCTGGTTATGGCGGAACGGGCGCAGATGCGTCACGTTGCCGCTGCTGACCCGCTTGTTACGTCGATGGAAGGCAACCATCGCAGTCCTCCTGTCGTCCTGTGGTCCTGGTCAGGCCTTCGCTCACTTCACGTCGAGTTCGGCGAGGATGGTCGACGACGCCGACACCTTCTCGCCAATGGTCACGCGCGGACGCGCGTCGAGCGGCAGGTACACGTCCACGCGCGAGCCGAAGCGGATGAAGCCATAGCGCTGGCCGCGCGAGAGCTTGTCGCCGACCTTGGTGTAGCAGAGGATACGGCGCGCCACCAGGCCCGCCACCTGCACCAGCGTGACCACCTGGCCGTCGGTGGCACGGCGGATGACCACGGCATTGCGCTCGTTTTCGACCGAAGCCTTGTCCAGGTCGGCGTTGACGAACTTGCCCGGGAAATATTCGACCTTCTCCACCGCGCCATCGACCGACACGCGGTTCGAATGCACGTTGAAGACGTTCATGAAGACGCTGATCTTCAGCGCCTCGCGGTTGGCATACGGATCCATGGTCTTCTCGACCACGACGATGCGGCCGTCGGCCGGCGCCAGCACCGCGTTGGGCGCGGACGGGATCGGGCGCGGCGGATCACGGAAGAACTGCAGCACGAACACCGTGATGATCCACAGCGGCAGCGCCCACCAGAAGCCCGCGCTGGCGTGCACCAGCAGCGAAATGACAAAGGCGCCGGCCAGGAACGGCCAGCCTTCACGGGCGATCAGCGGATGAGGATAGTTCATGCAGTACGAGATTCGGTGGAGTCAAAATCAGGGCGAGACGGTGCAACGGCGGCGGTATCCGCCACGGCGGCGCTTGCCGATCCATGTCGCGGAGCAGCATCAGGCGCACGCCTTGCCCGAAAAGTTCGACAAGGATAACAAAAAGCCGTTCAGGTCCCGGCAGTCCCCTTCCGATGATAGAAGGGCATGGCACGGAACGCTGAACGGCTTCGGCCCGCCGCCGTGCGGCGCGGGCCATCAGGCAGCGCTACAGATCAGTTCTTCGACTGGTCGACCATCTTGTTCTTGGCGATCCACGGCATCATCGCGCGCAGCTTCTCGCCAACCACTTCGATCTCGTGCTCGGCGTTCAGGCGGCGGCGCGAGATCAGAGTCGGGGCGCCGGCCTTGTTCTCCAGCAGGAAGCTCTTGGCGTATTCGCCGGTCTGGATGTCCTTCAGGCACTGCTTCATCGCCTTCTTGGTCTCTTCGGTCACCACGCGCGGGCCGGTGACGTACTCACCATATTCCGCGTTGTTGGAGATCGAGTAGTTCATGTTGGCGATGCCGCCTTCGTAGATCAGATCGACGATCAGCTTCAGTTCGTGCAGGCACTCGAAGTAGGCCATTTCCGGCGCGTAGCCGGCTTCCACCAGCGTTTCGAAACCGGCCTTGATCAGCTCGACGGTACCGCCGCACAGCACGGCCTGCTCGCCGAACAGGTCGGTTTCGGTTTCTTCGCGGAAGTTGGTCTCGATGATGCCGGCACGGCCGCCGCCGTTGGCGGTGGCGTACGACAGGGCGATGTCACGGGCGGCGCCGGACTTGTTCTGGTGCACGGCGATCAGGTGCGGCACGCCGCCACCTTGCGTGTACGTGGCGCGCACGGTGTGGCCCGGGGCCTTCGGCGCGATCATGATCACGTCCAGGTCGGCGCGCGGGATCACGGCACCGTAGTGCACGTTGAAGCCGTGGGCGAAGGCCAGCGCGGCGCCTTCCTTGATGTTGTCGTGCACTTCGTTCTTGTACACGTCGGCGATCTGCTCGTCCGGCAGCAGGATCATGACCACGTCGGCGCCCTTGACGGCCTCGGCCACTTCCTTGACTTGCAGGCCGGCGTTGGCCGCCTTGTTCCACGACGCGCCGCTCTTGCGCAGGCCGACCGTCACGTTGACGCCCGAATCCTTCAGGTTCAGCGCGTGGGCGTGGCCCTGCGAGCCATAACCGATGATGGTGACGTTCTTGCCCTTGATCAGCGAGAGGTCGGCGTCCTTGTCGTAAAACACTTTCATGATAAATCCTTCAATCTCTGTCTTTTATATGAGGGGGGCGGCATCCTCGTGCACATTGTGTGCGCACGGATCGCGCCGCCCGGGGGATACTGCTTGAACCTGTGCGACTGGCTGTGCGAGCGGCTGTGGATCAGACCTTCAGGATGCGCTCGCCGCGGCCGATGCCCGAGCCGCCGGTACGGACGGTCTCCAGGATGGCGGTACGGTCGATCGCGTCCAGGAACGCATCGAGCTTGCCGCCGTTGCCGGTCAGCTCGATGGTGTAGGTCTTCTCCGTGACATCGATGATGCGGCCGCGGAAGATGTCGGCGGTGCGCTTCATTTCCTCGCGCTCCTTGCCGACCGCGCGCACCTTGACGAGCATCAGCTCGCGCTCGATGTGCGCGCCTTCGGTCAGGTCGACCACCTTGACCACCTCCACCAGGCGGTTCAGGTGCTTGGTGATCTGTTCGATGATGTCATCCGAACCTGTCGTGACGATCGTCATGCGCGACAGCGAGGAATCCTCGGTCGGCGCCACGGTCAGCGTCTCGATGTTGTAGCCGCGGGCCGAGAACAGGCCCACCACGCGCGACAGCGCGCCGGCTTCGTTTTCCAGCAGGACCGAAATGATGTGTCGCATTACAGGTCCTCCGCGCCGAGCAGCATTTCGGAAATGCCCTTGCCCGCCTGGACCATCGGCCAGACGTTTTCGGTGGGATCGGTCTGGAAGTCCAGAAACACGGTACGGTCCTTCAGGCGGAACGCCTCGCGCAGCGCCGGCTCGACGTCGGACGTCTTCTCGACGCGCATGCCGATATGCCCGTAGGCCTCGGCCAGCTTGACGAAATCGGGCAGCGCGTCCATGTAGGAATGCGAGTAGCGGTTGTCGTACTCGATCTCCTGCCACTGGCGCACCATGCCGAGGTAGCCGTTGTTGAGCGAGCAGATCTTCACCGGGGTGTCGTACTGCAGGCAGGTCGACAGTTCCTGGATGCACATCTGGATCGAGCCTTCACCGGTGATGGTGACGACTTCCTTCTCCGGGAATGCCTTCTTGATGCCCATCGCGTACGGCAGGCCCACGCCCATCGTGCCCAGGCCACCGGAGTTGATCCAGCGGCGCGGCTCGTTGAACTTGTAGAACTGCGCGGCCCACATCTGGTGCTGGCCGACGTCGGAGCAGATAAAGGCGTCGCCGTGGGTCAGTTCCCAGATCTTTTCCACCACGTACTGCGGCTTGATGATCTCGGAGTCGCGGTCGTACTTCAGGCAGTCTACCGAGCGCCATTGCTCGATCTGCTCCCACCACTTGGCCAGGGCCTCGCGCTTGGGCTTGACGTCGCTGGCCTTGAGCTGGGCGATCAGTTCCTGCAGCACGTCCTTGACGTTGCCGACGATGGGGATATCGACCTTGACGCGCTTCGAGATCGACGACGGGTCGATATCGATATGGATGATCTTGCGCGCCTGCGAGGTGAAGTGCGAGGGGTTGCCGATCACGCGGTCGTCGAAGCGGGCACCGATGGCGATCAGCACGTCGCAGTTCTGCATGGCCATGTTGGCTTCATACGTGCCGTGCATGCCAAGCATGCCGACGAACTGCTTGTGGGTGCCGGGGAACGCGCCCAGGCCCATCAGCGTGTTGGTCACCGGGTGGCCGGTCATCGCGGCCAGCTGGCGCAGCTCATCGCTGGCATTGGCCAGCACCACGCCGCCGCCGCTGTAGATGTACGGGCGCTCCGCGTTCTGCAGCAGTGCCACCGCCTTGCGGATCTGGCCCGAGTGGCCCTTGTTCACCGGGTTGTACGAGCGCATGTCGATCGACTTGGGGTACTCGTACTTGCAGGCATTGCGCGAGACATCCTTGGGGATGTCCACCACCACCGGGCCCGGACGGCCGGTCGAGGCAATGAAGAACGCCTTCTTGATGGTCGCGGCGAGGTCGCGCACGTCCTTCACCAGGAAGTTGTGCTTGACGATCGGGCGGGTGATGCCGACGGTGTCGCACTCCTGGAAGGCGTCCTGGCCAATGGCGTGGGTCGGCACGTTGCCGGTGATCACCACCATCGGGATCGAGTCGAGGTATGCGGTGGCAATGCCGGTGACCGCATTGGTCACGCCGGGACCCGAGGTCACCAGGGCGACACCCACCTTGCCCGTTGCGCGTGCGTAGCCGTCCGCGGCATGGACCGCGGCCTGCTCGTGGCGCACCAGGATGTGCTCGAACTTCTTTTGCTTGTGGAGCTCGTCGTAGATATACAGCACTGCGCCGCCGGGGTAGCCCCAGACGTACTCGACGCCTTCTTCGGCAAGTGCGTGAACGAGAATTTCCGCCCCGATCATTTCGGGTGCGGCAGATGAATTGCTGTCTGCGTGGGAGAATTCCGCACTGGGCATGTTCATTTCAGTCCTTTGCAATTTTCGGCAAAAAATTGTTTGGATGCTCTCTGCCGAACTTGTGGCTCGGGTTCAAGCGGTGCGCGTCTGCATGGAAGACCGCCTCATAAGCGGCCGGATGAGACAACCACTGATGTCGTGTGAACCGTCGATGATACTGCAATGCACCAGTGCGGTCTATGGTTGTTTTGCGCAGGCTTGTCAGGGGTTTTACGCAGGGATGGATGACAGCTCCCCCGCGGCGCAATGTATTTCCCTCAATACAAGATGGTACATGCGCAGGTTTTTTTGCTAGCATCGCAGCACCTTGCGCATGCTACGGGCCCTACGCAGCACATTCGGCAAGGACCTAGCAAACGACGCCGCAACAAGCCGCACACCAAGCCGCATTCCGCCTGAATGGCCACCGACCAGGAACTGACCGATTTTCTCGCCAGCGTCGAACGCCGCGCCTTCAAGCAGGCCGTGTTCGCGGTCCGCGACGACGAGGCGGCACTGGATATCGTGCAGGACGCCATGATCAAGCTGGCCGAGAAATACGGCGACAAGGGCGCAGCCGAGTTGCCGCCGCTGTTCCAGCGCATCCTGCAGAACACCATCCACGACTGGTTCCGCCGCCAGAAGGTGCGCAACACGTGGGTCACGCTGTTCTCCAGCCTGCGCGACGACCGCAACGGCGACGACAACGACCTGCTGGAGACGCTGGAGGCGCAGGCCGGCTCCGAATCGGCGGAAAGCAGCGCCGACAAGGTCGAGCGCGCGCAGGTGATGCAGATCATCGAGCAGGAGATCCAGCGCCTGCCGGCGCGTCAACGCGAGGCATTCCTGATGCGTTACTGGGAAGATATGGACGTTGCCGAAACCGCAGCCGTCATGGGCTGCTCCGAGGGCAGCGTCAAGACGCACTGTTCCCGTGCCACGCATACTCTGGCGCAAGCGCTGCGCGCACGGGGGGTCCGACTATGAGCATAAACGAGAGAGATATCCGCGAACGCCGGTTCGCCCATGAGATTCGCACAGCACTCGATGCCAGTGCCGAGGCATTGCCGGCCGACATTGCCGAACGGCTCGCCGCCGCGCGCCGGATCGCGCTCGCGCGCAGGAAGGCCGAAGTGGCCGTGCCGGTGCCGCAACTCGCCATGCCGGGACCGCATGTCCCGATGTTCGACGAGGACGACTCGCCGCTGCACCGCGCCGGTGCCTGGCTGCGCCGCCTGGGCCTGATCTGGACGCTGGTGGCGCTGGCCGCCGGCCTGATGGGCATCTACCACTGGCAGCAGCAGAAACGCGTCGAAGAGCTGGCCGATGTCGATGCGGCCATGCTGCTCGACGACCTGCCGCCCACGGCCTACGCCGACGAGGGCTTCCACGTCTTCCTGAAACACGGGCAATAGCATGGCGCGCGCACTGCCCCGCCCCGACGCCCTGCGCCGCCGGCTGGCCGCGCTGCTGCTGGCAGTGTCCGGCGCCGCCACTGGCTGGTGCCTGCTGCCAGCGGCCGCGCACGCGCAAGCCGCCTCCGGCGCCGCCCCGGCACCCGCCGCAGCCAGCGCGCGCCCCGCGTGGTCCGAACTGAGCCCGGTCAACCAGCGCATCCTGGCGCCGCTGCAGCCGTTGTGGGACACCCTGCCCGAACTGAACCGCCGCAAGTGGCTACGCATCGCCGAGCGCTACCCGAAGTTCTCGCCGGCGGAACAGGCCCGGCTGCAGGCGCGCATGGCTGAATGGATCCAGATGACGCCGCATCAACGGCGGCTGGCGCGCGAGAACTACCAGATCACCCGCGCGCTGCCGTCCGATAAGAAGGCCGAGGCGTGGGACAAGTACCAGCAACTGCCGGAAGAGCAGAAGAAGAAGCTGGCCGCCGCGGAGCGCGTGCCCAGCCGTCCAGGTGCCGTCAGCGCGCTGCCGAGCACCAAGCGCCTGCCGGGCGGCACCGGCCACGCGGTTCGGCACGAGCCCAGGGCCGCCGGCGCGGCCGGCAGGCCGGCCAGCGAAGCCCAGGCTGCCCAGGCTGCTTCTGCCGCGGCCGCATCGCCGGCAACGGCATCCGAACCGGCCGTCCAGCCAGCCACGGCAGCCGCCCCAGCCAGCGCCTCGGCGGCAACCGCGCCTGCGGCGGCCGCCGGCACGGCTCCGGCCGCCCCGGAAGCCGCGACCGAGGCCGCCGCGGCCTCCGAAGGCACGGCGCGCCAGTAGCCGCCCGCCAGTAGCCGCCCGCCATTGGTCGCCCGCCCGGTGGTGCCCGGTATGCCCTTTGGCATAATGGCTGTCTTGCGCGGCCCGCGCCGCGCTCGCTTGCGCCGCCCTTCTTAGCCTGACATGCCCGCTGCCACCACCCTCGACCCCAAGCCCGCCGCAGCCCCTGCGCCCGTGGCACCGCCGCTGCGCCGCCGCATTGCCTGCATGCTGTACGAAGGCGTACTGCTGTTCGGCGTGATGAGCGCTTCCACTGCCTGCTACCTGCTGCTGCGACCGCTGCTGCAGCACTTCGGCGTGGACGGTCCGCTGACGATCCAGCTGTGGAGCTTCCTGGTGATGGGCCTGTATTTCACCTGGTTCTGGCAGCGCAACGGCCAGACCCTGGCCATGCAGACCTGGCGCATCCGCGTCGAGAACGGCGCCGGCGCGCCGCCGCGCTGGCCGCAGGCGGCGCTGCGCTACGTGCTGGCCTGGCTTTGGCTGCCGCCGTCGGCGGCGCTCGGGCACTGGCTGGGGCTGGTCAAAGGCCCGTTCGTCGGCGTGCTGTGCGCCGGCCTGCTGGTCTGGATCCTGCTGGCCTGGCTCGACCCGCGCCGGCAGTTCCTGCACGACCGCCTCGCCGGCACGCGGCTCGCAGACCTGCGCACGCCCAAGGCATGACGCTCGGCGCCGCCGGCATCCGCCGCCTGGCGGTGACCGCGCAGGCGGCCGCGGCGCTTGGCATCGGCGCTGCCCTGGTGCGGCTGGCGGGATGGCCCTGGCCGGGCGCGATCGCCGCCGGGGTGGCGGTAATCCTCGGCGGCTTCGCAACCGCCATCGCCATCGCCTTTGCCTTTACCGGACGCGGCCTGTGGGTGCCGCCAGGCCACCGCCCGCCGGCACCGCCGCAAGAACTTGCCGCGACACGCCGCCCGTTGCGCTTGCCTGAAGCGCTGCGCTGCTACCTGAACGAGATCCGGTCCGTGCTGCGCATGTTCGACTGGCTGCAACCGTTCCGCGCCCACGCGCCCTTTGCCCCGCCCGCCGACGCCCTGCCCGGCCGCGCCGCACCGCCGGTGCTGCTGGTCCACGGCTACGCCTGCGGGCAGGCGATCTGGCTCGACCTGCAACCGGCACTGGCGGCGGCAGGCTACCGCTGCGAAGGGATCGACCTGCTGCCCGTTTTCGGCGATATCGACGACTACGCGCATGCGCTGCTGGGCGCGATGCGGCGCATGACCGCGACATACGGCAGTGCGCCATTGCTGGTGTGCCACAGCATGGGCGGACTGGTGGCGCGCGCGACGCTGCAGCTGGCTGATGACGAAGACGCCTGCGCCGGCATCGTGACCCTCGGCACCCCGCACCACGGCAGCGCGCTGGCGCGCTTCGGCGGCGGGCACAACGCCGCGCAGATGCGCTGCGGCAGCCCGTGGCTGCGCGCGCTGGCCAGCGCGGAAAGCCCGCGCCTGCGCGCGCGCATGATCTCGGTGTTCAGCTGGCACGACTCGATCGCCGGCCCCCCTTGCACCGGCTGGCTCGACGGCGCGGGACATATCGCGCTGTCAGGCATCGGCCATGTGTCGCTGCTGCGGCATCCTGCCGCGATCCAGGCGGTGCTGGATGCATTGCAGGAGCTGTCGGCTCGCGGACGCTAGCCGGCATGACGGCATCGCTGCTGTCCTGCCTGCGCCACGGTTTCCCACGCTTCACAAGTCAGTCATGTTTCCGTCACGGCACCGTCATCGCGCGCTGGCTGAATGCAGCCATCGCCGCTACCGGGACTGCCATGGTGCAAGCACTCCGATCCGCCCGCGGATACCTGTCGAAGGCCGCGCAACTGAAGCAACGGCTGCGCCGCAGTCCCCGCAGCGGCTGGGATACCGCGGCACCGCTGAGCGCGTTCCTGCCGCCGGGCCTTGACGCCGCCGCCCTCGCGCCGCTGCGCGAGCAGCCGCAAACCTATCCGCCCGAGCCGCACAAGGTCCACCGCTACCGTGCCATCTGGCTGTCCGACATCCACCTGGGCACGCCCGGCTGCCAGGCCACCTACCTGCTCGACTTCCTCAAGCACAACGAATCCGACCAGCTCTACCTGGTCGGCGACATCATCGACGGCTGGCAGCTGCGCCGCGGCTGGTACTGGCCGCAAAGCCACAACGACGTGGTGCAGAAGCTGCTGCGCAAGGCGCGCAAGGGCACCGAGGTGATCTACGTGCCCGGCAACCACGACGAAGCCGCGCGCCAGTTCGACGGCATGGCGTTCGGCGACATCACCGTGCGCGAAGAAGCGGTCCACGTCACCGCCACCGGGCGCCGGCTGTGGGTGGTGCACGGCGACCTGTTCGACGGCGTGGTGCAGCACGCGCGCTGGCTCGCCTATCTGGGCGACTCGCTGTACACGGTGATCCTGGCGCTGAACCGGCACTTCAACCGGCTGCGCGCGCGGCTGGGCTTCCCGTACTGGTCGCTGTCGCAGTTCCTGAAGCACCAGGTCAAGAACGCGGTCAACTACATCAGCGCCTTCGAGACCGCGATGGTCGACGAAGCGCGCCGGCGCGGCTGCGATGGCGTGGTCTGCGGCCACATCCACAAGGCCGAGATCCGCGACGTCAACGGCCAGCTCTACTGCAACGACGGCGACTGGGTGGAAAGCCTGTCGGCATTGGTCGAGACCATGGAGGGCGAGCTGAAGATCGTCTACTGGACCACGC
This sequence comes from Cupriavidus oxalaticus, assembly GCF_016894385.1. Taxonomy (NCBI): domain Bacteria; kingdom Pseudomonadati; phylum Pseudomonadota; class Betaproteobacteria; order Burkholderiales; family Burkholderiaceae; genus Cupriavidus; species Cupriavidus oxalaticus. The sequence continues at coordinate 965,122 of NZ_CP069812.1, read as the reverse complement.
TGATGGATCCGCCCGAACCGGCCACGCGCCGCCGGCGCCGTGCCGCAGTGGCGGGCTGATGCCGGCCCCGCATTTCTCCCGCGTCCCTGATTCCGCATTGCCCTTCCAACGCCCCCTAGGAGGCTGCATGAAGATCCTGATCGTCACCGATGCCTGGGAACCGCAGGTCAACGGCGTGGTGCGCACGCTCAAGTCCACGCGCCGCGAGCTGGAGGCACTGGGCCACACGGTGGACATGATCACGCCGCTGGAATTCCGCACGGTGCCGTGCCCGACCTATCCCGAGATCCGGCTGTCGCTGCTGCCGTCGGCGCGGGTGCGGCGGCGCATCGAAGCATTCGGCCCCGATGCCCTGCATATCGCCACCGAAGGCCCGCTCGGCCTGGCCGCCCGGCGCCATGCGCTGCGCCGGCGCCTGCCCTTCACCACGGCCTACCACACGCGCTTCCCGGAGTATGTGCAGGCGCGCTTCGGCATCCCCCTGGCCTGGACCTACCGCTTCCTGCGCTGGTTCCACGGCCCGGCGCAGGCGGTGATGGCGCCGACGCCGGTGGTGCTCGACGACCTGCACCAGCACGGCATCGACCACGGCGTGCTGTGGACGCGCGGCGTCGACCTCGACATCTTCACGCCGCAGCGCGCCAACGTGCTCAACACGGCGCACCCGATTTTCCTGTACGTGGGCCGCGTCGCGGTGGAGAAGAACGTCGAGGCCTTCCTGGCGCTCGACCTGCCCGGCTCCAAGTGGGTGGTTGGCGACGGCCCCGCGCTGCCCGCGCTGCGTGCGCGCTATCCGGGCGCCAACTACCTGGGCGTGCTGAGCCAGCCGGGACTGGCCCGGGTGTATGCTTCGGCTGATGTCTTCGTGTTCCCCAGCCGCACCGATACCTTCGGGCTGGTGCTGCTGGAAGCGCTGGCCAGCGGCCTGCCGGTGGCGGCGTACCCGGTCACCGGCCCGATCGACGTGCTGGGCGACAGCCCCGCGGGCGTGATGCACGAAGACCTGCGCGAAGCCTGCCTGGAAGCGCTGCGCATCGACCGCGCCACGGCCCGAGCCCATGCCGAACGGTTTTCATGGCGCGCCGCTTCCGAGCAGTTCCTGGCCCACTTGCGGCCGTTCGCCGCCGGCAAGCCGGGCGGCGCAACGGCCCAACCCGCACCGCAAAGCCATGCCGAAACCCCATCCGGAACTGCCGTCCGACCCGCCCCTGCAGAGGCCGCCGGCAGCCCAGAGCGCTGACTACACGATCGAGCAGAACCCCCACAAGAGCAACCGCGGCCTGGCACGCGCCTGGCGCGCCGCCATCAACTCGCTGTCCGGCCTGCGCTACGCGGTGCTGGAGGAAAGCGCATTCCGCCAGGAGCTGACGCTGGTGGCGATCCTGGCGCCATGCGCCTTCCTGCTGCCGGTCGGGGTGGTCGAGCGCATCCTGCTGCTCGGCACGCTGCTGGTGGTGCTGATCGTGGAGTTGCTCAACTCCAGCGTCGAGGCGGCGATCGACCGGATCTCGCTGGAACGCCACAGCCTGTCCAAGCGCGCCAAGGACTTCGGCAGCGCCGCGGTGCTGCTGGCGCTGGTGCTGTGCGGCGGCACCTGGCTTGCCATTGCCGGCCCCCACGTGGCGCGCTGGGTCCGCGCGCTGGCGGGCTGAACGCCGGACGAGGGGCCATCCGGGGGCGCGCCGGGCCGATTGCTTATAATCGCTACCCTGCCACGATTCACCGATCGACCGATCGACCGACCGCCCGGACGCCCATGGAACCGAAACCGCAAACCGGCCCCCGCCGCACCAGGGACCGCATCCTCGACGTCTCGCTGCGCCTGTTCAACGAAGTCGGCGAACCGAACGTCACCACCACGACAATCGCGGAAGCCATGGAGATCAGCCCCGGCAATCTCTATTACCACTTCCGCAACAAGGACGACATCATCAACTCCATCTTCGTTCGCTTCGAGCAGGAGATGGAGCGCCGCCTGAAGATGCCGGACGACCACAAGGCGACCCTGGACGAGAGCTGGGGCTACCTGCAGTACATGTCCGAGTTCCTGTGGAACTACCGCTTCCTGTATCGCGACATCAACGACCTGCTGGCGCGCAACCGGATGCTGGAGACCAACTTCAAGCGCATCGTGGAGCAGAAGCAGCGCTTTGCGCACGAGATCTGCCGGCAGTTCCTGGAAGACGGCGAGATGGAAGCCACGCCCGAGCAGGTCGAGGCGATCTGCACCAACATGGTGGTGATCGCCACCTACTGGCTGTCGTTCCAGTTCGTGCAGCATCCGCGCCAGTACAACGATGCCGAGCAGATCCGCGGCTACCTGCATGGCTCGAGCTACCACATCTTCTCGATCCTCGCGCCCTACCTGCGCGGGCGCGCGCGCGCGGCGTTCGATCAGCTGGCCCGCGACTACGCGGCGTCCAGGACGGCCGCCGAGGCGGCAAAGGAAAAGAAGTGAAATCCGTCTGCGTCTATTGCGGCTCCAGCCCCGGCAACCGCCCCGAATATGCCGAGGGTGCGCACCTGCTCGGCCGCACGCTGGCCGAACGCGGCCTGGCGCTGGTCTATGGCGGCGGCAAGGTCGGCCTGATGGGGACCGTGGCCGACGCGGTGCTGGAACACGGCGGCACCGTCATCGGCATCATCCCGGAAGCGCTGATGCAGAAGGAAGTGGGCCACCGCGGCCTGACCGAGCTGCACGTGGTGCGCAACATGCACGAGCGCAAGCAGATGATGGCCGACCGTTCCGATGCCTTCATCGCCATGCCCGGCGGCGTGGGCACCTTCGAAGAGCTGTTCGAGACCTTCACCTGGCTGCAGCTGGGCTACCACGACAAGCCGGTGGGACTGCTCAATGTCGGCGGCTTCTATGACGGCATGCTGGGCTTTCTCGGCCATGCCGTGCAGGAAGGGTTCCTGAAGCAGGTGCATGCCGACCTGCTGCATGTGGCGGACCTGCCCGGCACGCTGCTGGACCAGCTGGCCGCCGCGCCGCGCGTGCGCGTGGACAAGTGGCAGCAGGCCCGCGACAAGACCTGATGACCTGATGTCCGCCCGGCGCGGCTCCTGCCGCGCCTAGAACGACGAGCCCGGCCGCTGCAGGAACGCCAGTTCCTCCGCCGTGCCCGGCCTGCCCAGCACCGCGTTGCGGTGCGGGAAGCGGCCAAAGCGCGCGATGATCTCGCGGTGCTTGTCGGCCCACTCCACCCCATCCACCTTCCCGCCACTGGACTCGCGCAGCTGCGTCATCAGCCGCACCGCCTCGTCCTGGTCCTCCAGCACTTCCGAATGCTCGAACGGCATGTAGCAGAACATGCGGTGGTAGTCGGTCGGCAGCGCACGGTCCATGCCGGTCGCGACGATGCGCCTGGCCAGCGCCAGCGCCTGCGCATCGGTGCCGAAGCTGCGCGGGTCGTTGCGGAACATGTTGCGCGGGAACTGGTCCAGCAGCACCACGCGCGCGCAGGCGCCTGCGGGCGTGACTGACCAGTCATCCGGTGCGCCCTCGCTGGCGACCTGCCAGTCAGACAGGAAGTGCGCGCGGATCCGGGCGTCGAAGTCATCCGACTTGGTGAACCATGCGGGGCGCGCGGTATTCCAGGCCGCCGAAGCGGGCTGGTCGAACCAGAAGTCGAGCACGCGGCAGGCAGCTTCAGGCAGTTGCACGGACATGGGCGGCGATTCTTTCGCGGTGAAAAGGGGAAGGCAGGCGCTTCAGTGTGGCTTCAGCGCGCCACGTTGCGCATCCAGTCGGCGGTCTGGAAGAACGCCTGCATCAGGCGCAGCTGCAGGTCCTCGGGCAGGCCGACGTCCTGCATCGCCAATGCCATGCAGCGCATCCACTGGTCACGCTCGCTGATGCCGATCTCGAACGGCATGTGGCGCGCGCGCAGGCGCGGATGGCCGAAGCGCTCGATAAAGTGGTTGGGACCGCCCAGCCAGCCGCACAGGAACCAGAACAGCTTGTCGCGCGAGCCTTCCAGCGAAGGCGGGTGGATCGCGCGCAGCCCGGCAAACTGGGTTTCGAGGTCCATCAGGTCGTAGAAGCGGTCGACCAGCTCGCGCACGCGCGCCTCGCCGCCGACCAGCTCGAACGCCGTGACCTCAGGGGTGCCGTCGGCGTTGCCGGATTGTTGATTGGATTCAGTACTCATCACAAACTCAAGGACATGGCGCCGCTCAGGCGTCACGCAAGGTCGCCAGCGCCGGCTGGCGCAGCACTTCGCGCAGGCTCAGCCAGCCGCCGGCAAAAGCGCACAGCATGCCAGAAACCACGCCGACCGGCACGATCCATGCATTAAAGCGGTACGGGAAGTCGAAGACGAACTGCGACAGCCCCCAGCCCACCGCGATCGCGCCCAGGCTCGCCAGCAAGCCGGCCAGCCCGCCGACCACCAGGAACTCGGCGTACTGGGTCTGCCGCACCAGCGCCGCCGACGCCCCCAGCGCCTTGAGCAGGCCGGCGTCGCGCATGCGCTCGTCGCGCGCGCCGGACAGCGCCGCGTACAGCACCGTGACCCCGGCAGCCAGCGTGAAGATAAACAGGAACTCCACCGCCGCGATCACCTGGTCCAGGATGTCCTGGATCTGGCGCAGGATCATGTCGGTATTGACCACCGTGATGTTGGGGAAGGCCGCGATCAGCCGGTTACCCAGCGCCGCGCTGGCCGCGGGCAGGTGGAACGAGGTGATATAGGTCTCGGGCATGCCCTGCATCGCCGCCGGCGGCAGGATCACGAAGAAATTGACCCGCATCGAGCCCCAGTCGAGCTTGCGCAACGAGGTCACGCGCGCCTGCACCGCCTGGCCGGCCACGTCGAAGCGCAGGGTGTCGCCGAGGCGGATTCCCAGCGTCTTGGCGATGCCCTCCTCCACCGAGGCGCCCGCGTCGGCGCCGGCGCTGCCGTCGGACCACCGCCCGGCGATCACGCGATTGCCCTCCGGCAGCACATCGGTATAGGACAGGTTGAATTCGCGCTCGACCAGGTTGCGCGCGCGGCCGTCCTCGAAGCTGCCGGCCTGGATCGCACGCTCGCCGATATGGGTCAGGCGCCCGCGCACCATCGGATAAAGCAGGTCCTTGATGCCCGCGCCGGCCAGCATCGTGCGCAGCGGCTCGCGCTGGTCGGGCTGGATATTGATGATGAAGCGATTGGGCGCGTCGGCCGGCGTGGCGCTGCGCCACGAATCGACCAGGTCGTTGCGGGTCATGCCGAGCAGCAGCAGCGCCATCAGCCCCACCGCCAGCGCCACGGTCTGCAGCACGGTGACGCCGCGGCGGCGCTCCAGCACCGCCAGCGCGAAGCGCCAGCCCATCGACGCGGCGCCGCGCAGGCGCCCGCGCAGCAGGCGCGACAGCAGCGTGAGCAGCCCCAGCGCCAGCAGGCCGAACACCACGCCCGCACCGACGAAGCCGCCCGCGGTGGTCAGCCCGAGCCGCAGGTCGCGCGCCGCCACCAGCAGCAGCGCGACGAAGGCACCCAGGCCGAGCGCGTACGCAATCCACGCCGATACCGGCGGCAACCCGATATCCCGGCGCAGCACCCGCAGCGGCGCCACGCGCGTCAGCGCCAGCAGCGGCGGCAACGCAAACCCCGTCAGCAGCACCAGCCCCGCCAGCACCCCCACCACCGCCGGCAGCGCCGACGGCTGCGGCAACGACACCTTGAGCAGCCCGCCCAGCGACAGCAGCAGCCCGTAGTGCGCCACGTAGCCGATCAGCACCCCGGCCAGCGCGCCGGCCGCACCGACCAGCAGGAATTCCAGCCCGAACGCGCGCAGGATCTGCCCGCGCGACAGCCCCAGGCACTTGTAGACCGCGCAGGCATCGGTATGGCGCTGCATGTAGCGGCGCGCCGACATCGCGATCGCCACCGCCGCGATCATCGACGACAGCACCGCCACCAGCGACAGGAAGCGCTCGGCCCGGTCGAGCGTGGCGCGCATCTGCGGCTGGCCGGATTCGAGCGACTCGATGCGGGTGTTGCGCAGCTTGCGGCGGCCGATTTCATCCTGCGCCCATTTCTGGTACGCGGCCCCGGCGGCGTCCGGGCCGGCCACCAGCAGCCGGTAGGTCACGCGGCTGCCCCAGCCGATCAGGCCGGTGCCGTCAAGGTCCGACAGCGGCATCAGCACGCGCGGCGCGAAGTTCATGAAGCCCGTGCCGCGGTCCATCTCCTGCGTGATGATGCGGTCGATGCGGAAGGTGCGGCTGCCGAGCTGCAGCGCATCGCCCACGCTCACGCCGAGCGCGCCCAGCAGCGCTTCGTCGACCCATACCGTGCCCGGCGCCGGAATGCCTTCGGCGGGCGCGTCCGGCGTGCCCGGCGCGTTGGTCACCCTGAGCTTGCCGCGCAGCGGATAGCCGTCGGTCACAGCCTTGAGCGCGGCCAGCTGGCTGGGCGCGTCGGCCCCGGCCGGGCGCGGCTTGCCGATGCCGGTGGCCATGCTCGGAAAGGTTACCGTCTGCGCCACGGCCAGACCCTGCTTCCCGGCACGCTGCGCGAAGGCGGCGTCGAAAGGATGGTCCGAGACCAGCAGCACGTCTGCGGCGATCATCTGCCGCGCATCGCGCTCCAGCCCCAGCCGCATGCGGTCGGCCATGAAGCCGACGCTGGACAGCGCCGCCACCGCCAGCACCAGCGCGAACAGCAGCAGGTAAAGCTCGCCGGCGAGCCAGTCGCGGCGCGCCATGCGCAGCGCCTGGCGCCAGGCGGAAAACCTGCCTGCTTGTGCGGTGTTCGCGCCGGCGGCGGGACTGGCGTTGGTGGTCGGGGCGTCGATGGCGGACTCGGGGGGCATCGGTTGTTCGGTTAGCTGTTCGGTTGTTTGTTCGGATATTGCGCGTGGCGCCGGTGCGCCTCGGGTCGGTCGGAAAGCCAGGGACCAGGGATACGGTCCGGAATGCAGTCCGGCGTGAACGGCAAGGCGCTAGGGCGGTCCCGGCCGCCCCGGCCGCGCGCTGCCGCCGCGCAGCGTGGCATGCAGCCGGCGCACGCCGCGCCACAGCCTGGGCAGCAGCCAGATGGCGGCCACCAGGAACAGCACCAGCACCACCAGGAACACCACCGGCAGGAAAAACGCCAGCAGCAGGCTGCCGATCGCGGTCATGTCCTCGGTGAATGAGGCCGTCCAGTTGGAAAACGGTTCCGGCAAGACGTTGATCAAGACTCGCGTGCCGGCCTTGGCCGCATGCGCGGTGCCGGCCAGCGTGCCGCCGATCAGGCCGGCCGCCACCATCCACTGCGGGTCGAGCTGGCCGAACGCGGCGGCCGCCAGGATCGCGCCGGCGGGGATGCGCACGAAGGTATGGATGCCGTCCCAGACCGAGTCGAAGCCCGGCACCTTGTCGGCGATGAACTCGGCCACGGCCAGCACCGCGGCCACGCCGATCACCCACCAGGATTCCAGCGGCTGCAGCCCGGGGGGCAGCTCCAGCCAGCCCAGGCGTGCCAGCACGCCGGCGGCGAACACGGCGAGATAGAGGCGAAAACCGCTGGCCCAGGACATGCCCGCGGCCAGCGCGGCGGTTTCCAGCATGTTGCTCCTTGCAAGGCCGGGCGTGCGCGGGGCACGCCCTGGCAAGGAGTGTAATACGAGCGGAGCGGGCGGGCAGCGCGCCCGCCATCCAGCCCATCATCCGCTCCTGCCGCCCGGCCCGCCGCTCAGGTGCCCTCCTTGCCGTCCGGCCCGAACCAGGGCAGCGCTTCCTGCGGCGTCAGCACCCCGGCCGGCTCGGCCATGGCGTAGCCGGGCAGCGCCTCGATGCGTTTTGCGAACGCCGGATCGGCCAGCAAGGCCAGCAGCGCCGCCATCCAGCCGGCGGTCTGGTCGTTCTTGCGCAGCGCCAGGTAGTAAGCCTCGCGCGTCAGCGGCACGAAGGCCAGGCCGTGACTTTCGGCGTTCATGCGCAGCCCGAAGCCAACCTGGGCGCGGCCGCCATGCACCGCCTCAGCCACCTTCTCGTTGCTGAACTCGGTTTCGTCATAGCCGGCGACCTGGTCCTGGTACAGGCCCTGTGCCGCCAGCAACTGGTCGAACAGCATGCGCGTGCCCGAACTGCGCTGGCGGTTGACGAAACGCGCCTGGGTGCGCACCAGGTCGCGCAGGTCGCGGATCTCGCGCGCCAGCTCCGGCGCCACGATCAGCCCCTGCTCGCGCCACGCCAGGCGCAGCAGCCGCACCGAGGCCGGCCGCAGCCACTTGCGCAGGGTCACATGCGCCACAGATCCCGCCGTCTGCACCGGCGAGACGTAGAAGCCCGCCAGCTCCGACTGCCGCTCCTGCAGGCATACCAGCCCTTCCACGCTGCCGCAGAACACCGTGTCCAGCTGCAACGGCGCGACCGCCTGGCCGAGCGCGGCAGCCAGCACTTCCACGGCCGGGTCATGGCTGCCGGTGAAATGGACGCACGATTGCGGCTGCTGGGCATCGTCGAGCTCGGCGATGAAATCCGCCATGGCCTTCTGCACCACCGGTTCGACCGACTCGCGCAGGCGCAGCTCGGCGCGCAGCAGCCGCTCGCCAAAACGCGTCAGCGATGCGCCGCGGCCCCGCTCCATGTCGAGCATGGAGCGGCCCAGCATTTCCTCCCATGTGCGCATCACCCCCCAGGCATGGCGGTAGGACAGGCCGATCTCGCGCGCGGCCCGGTGCAGCGAGCCGGTCTCGCGCACGGCCTTGAGCAACTGGAACACCTTGTCGTTGGCGCGCGGGTTGTCGTCCGGCGCAATGACCGGAAACAGGTCAAAGCCGAACGTCATATGTTCCTCGCTTCATATTTACATCTGAAATTCCGCTGGATCACAATGAACACCCCTGTTTTATTGTCTTTCGCTGCATTCTCCCCGAGTCCTGTAGGGAAAGGCAATTATGTCCATTAAAACATAACTCAATGGGTTCCCCATGCAGCCGCGCCACACCTCCAGCCCGTTCCGCCACCTGCGCCGCGCCACCGCCGCCGCCTGCGTGGTCCTGATGTCGGCCGCGCACGCCGGCGAACTGAAGCTCGCCACCACCACCAGCACCGACAACTCCGGCTTGTTGAAGTACCTGCTGCCCCGCTTTGAGCAGAAGTCCGGCGTCAGCGTCAAGGTGATCGCCGTCGGCTCCGGCAAGGCGATGAAAATGGGCGAGATGGGCGACGTCGACGTGCTGCTGGTCCACGCCCGCAAGATGGAAGACGCCTTCGTCGCCGCCGGCTACGGCGTCAACCGGCGCGACGTGATGTACAACGACTTCATCGTGGTCGGCCCGGCCAACGACCCGGCCGGCCTGAAGGGCGGCAAGGACGTGCTCGCCGGCTTCCGCAAGCTGTCGGGCAGCGGCAGCAAGTTCATCTCGCGCGGCGACAACTCCGGCACCGACGTGATGGAGAAGGAGTACTGGAAAGAAATCGGCATCGAGCCCAAGGGCAAGCCGTGGTACGTCAGTGCCGGCCTGGGCATGGGCGAGGTACTGACCATGGCCGCGCAGATGCCGGGCTACACGCTGTCAGACCGCGCCACCTACGGCGCCTACCGCGCCAAGACCGGCCTGGCCATCGCCATCGAGGGCGACCCGAAGATGTTCAACCCGTACGGGATCATCGCGGTCAATCCGGCCAGGCACCCGGGCACCAACTATGGGGATGCGATGAAGCTGATGGAGTGGGTCACGTCGAAGGAAGGGCAGGACGCGATCGCCAGTTACAAGGTGGAAGGGGAACAGCTGTTCTTCCCGAACTACAAGGCGCAGACCGCGCAGAAATAAATCGCCCGGGGGCAGGGGGATCAACCCGCCTCCGCCTCCAGCCGCGGCAATTGCGGCAGGTCCGCCGCCACCTCCGCGATCATGCGCCGGATCCACATGATGTCCGGCGCCGCGTGGCAGCGCTCGTGCCACAGCTGGTAGAAGCGCATGCGCGGGAACGACACCGGCGACGGCACCATGCGGATCGGCAGATATTGCGCATAGTGCGCCGCGAACTGGCGGCCGGTGGTGAAGACCATGTCAGTCTTCATCAGCACATACGGCACCAGCCCGAAGTACGGCAGCGTCACCTGGATATTGCGCTTGTAGCCCTGCTCCGCGAGCGCCTGGTCGATCATGCTGCGCTGCATCGACGCATATGGCGCCGGGGCCAGGTGCGGCATCTCCAGGTAGTGCTTGAGCGTCAGTCCCTTGCGCGCCAGCGGGTGCTGCGCGCCCAGCATGCACACCACCTCATCGTCGAACAGCGGCGAGATATGCAGGTGTTCCGGCGGCGACAGCCAGTTGCCGACCACGATATCCAGCTGCCCCTGTTCCAGGTCGTCGAGGAAGTCCGACGACGACGTCATCGGATGCACGAACAGCTTGGCGCCCGGCGCCAGCCGGCGCACGCGTTCGACGATATTGGGCAGGAAGAAGGCGTCGAGGTAGTCTGGCGCCCCCAGGTGGAAGGTGCGCGTAGTGGTGGCCGGGTCGAACTGCTGCGGCGGGCGGGCAATGCGGTCCATCGCCGCGAGGCTTTGCTCGGCCAGCGCCAGCAGTTCGCGGCCGCGCTCGGTCGGCACCATGCCGTTCTTGCCCCGCACCAGGATGGCGTCGCCGGTGATCTCGCGCAGGCGCTTCAGCGTGTTGCTGATGGCGGGCTGCGACTGGCCCAGGCGCACGGCGGTGCGGGTCACGCTCTGCTCGGTCAGCAGGGTGTGGAGCACCCGCAGCAAATATGTATCGAGATGGTCGCGTCCGTGCATGGCGATGGGCAGCCCTCCGGCGGGGGCCGGATGGGTGGCGTGGGGGATGGGAACGGCGCATAGTGTATGACAAGCACCCCACAATCGGTCAAATCCGCATACCGCTCAGTGCGGCCGGGCACCGACCGGCGTGCCCGCTGATGGCGCATATCACCTGGGTCGAATATTGCATGAAACGTAGCGATGCTATGTTTCCGCCATCCCCAAGAGAGAGAAGACCATGGAGACGCAAACCATCCGCTTTTTCCACCGCGGCCAGGTCAAGGAAGTATCCGACGCCCCCATTACCCGCACCGTGCTGCAGTACCTGCGTGAAGACGCCCGCTGCACCGGCACCAAGGAAGGCTGCGCCGAAGGCGACTGCGGCGCCTGCACCGTCGTCATTGGCGAACTGCAGGACGGCGGCGACGTCGAATTCAAGGCGGTCAATGCCTGCATCCAGTTCCTGCCCACGCTCGACGGCAAGGCCCTGATCACGGTCGAGGACCTGCGCCAGGCCGACGGCACCCTGCACCCGGTGCAGGAAGCCATGGTCGAGTGCCACGGCTCGCAGTGCGGCTTCTGCACCCCCGGCTTCGTGATGTCGCTGTGGGCGCTGTACCAGCAGCACACCCCCGGCGGCGAGGCGCCTTCGCGCCAGACCATCTGCGACGCGCTGACCGGCAACCTGTGCCGCTGCACCGGCTACCGGCCGATCATCGACGCCGGCGAGCGCATGATGGCCCTGCCCGCCCCGACCGACGGCAAGCTGGACCCGAAGCAGATCGCCGACACGCTGCGCAACCTCAAGCGCGGCGAGACCTTCCGCTACCGCGCGCAAGGGCAGGAATTCTTCGCCCCGCGCACCGCGGCCCAGTTTGGCGCGATCAAGGCCGCGCAGCCCGATATCCGCATTCTCGCCGGCAGCACCGACGTCGGCCTGTGGGTGACCAAGCAGTTCCGCGAGCTGGGCAACCTGCTCTACGTGGGCCAGGTGGAAGACCTGAACCGGATCGAGCAACGCGACGGCATGGTCGAGATCGGCGCTGCCGTGACGCTGGAAAAAGCCTATGCCGCGCTGAATGCCACGCATCCGGAACTGGAAGAACTGTGGAAGCGCTTTGCCTCGCTGCCGATCCGCAATGCCGGCACGCTGGGCGGCAATATCGCCAACGGCTCGCCGATCGGCGACTCGATGCCGGCGCTGATTGCGCTGGGTACGGAAGTGGTGCTGCAGCTTGGCGAAACCCGCCGCACGCTGCCGCTGGAAGACCTGTACCTGGCCTACCAGAAGACCGCCATGCAGCAAGGCGAATTCGTCGCCGCGCTGCGCGTGCCCGTGGCGGGGCCGCAGCACTTCCGCACCTACAAGCTGTCCAAACGTTTTGACGAGGATATCTCGGCCGTGTGTGCCGCATTCGGCATCACCGTGCAGGACGGCATCGTCCGCGAGGCGCGCATCGCCTTCGGCGGCATGGCGGCCACGCCCAAGCGCGCGGCCGCCACGGAAGCGGCCCTGATCGGCCGGCCGTGGAACGAAGCCACCGCCCGCGCCGGCATGGCCGCGCTGTCGCAGGACTACACCCCGCTGACCGACATGCGGGCGACCGCGTCGTACCGCAGCCGCGGCGCCGCCAACCTGCTGTACCGCTTCTGGCTGGAAACCACCAGCGAAGCGCTGCCCGCGGCAGCCGTCAATGTCCGTGCGCCCGGCGCCGGCACCATCGCAATCGTCACGGCCTGAGAGAAAAAGGAAAATCGGCATGAACAAGCAAACCGAACCCTTCCTGCTCGACGCCGGCATTGCCGCCGAGGCAGTGCCGCAGGTCGGCATCTCGCGTCCGCATGAATCCGCCCACCTGCACGTGGCCGGCACCGCCACCTATACGGACGATATCCCCGAGCTGGCCGGCACGCTGCACGCCGCGCTCGGCATGAGCAGCCGCGCGCACGCCCGCATCAAGTCGATCTCGCTCGACAAGGTGCGCGCCGCTCCCGGCGTGGTGTCCGTGCTGACGGTGGACGACATCCCCGGCACCAACGACTGCGGCCCGATCATCCACGACGACCCGATCCTGGCGCGCGACGTGGTGCAGTTCATCGGCCAGCCGGTCTTTATCGTGGTGGCGACCTCGCACGACGCCGCCCGCCGCGCCGCCCGCCTGGGCGTGATCGAGTATGAAGACCTGCCGCCGGTGCTGTCGCCGGAAGCCGCGCACGAAGCCGGCAGCTATGTGCTGCCGCCGATGCACCTGAAGCGCGGCGAGGCGGTCAGCCATATCGCCGGCGCTGCCCACAAGGACGGCGGCAGGATCCACCTCGGCGGGCAGGAACAGTTCTACCTGGAAGGCCAGATTTCCTACGCCGCGCCGCGCGAGAACGACGGCATGCAGGTGTGGTGCTCGACCCAGCACCCGACCGAGATGCAGCACGCCGTGTGCCATATGCTGGGCTGGCAGGCGCACCAGGTGCTGGTCGAGTGCCGCCGCATGGGCGGCGGCTTCGGCGGCAAGGAATCGCAGTCGGCGCTGTTCGCCTGCTGCGCCGCGCTGGCCGCGTGGAAGCTGATGTGCCCGGTCAAGCTGCGTCCGGACCGCGACGACGACATGATGATCACCGGCAAGCGCCATGATTTCGTGTTCGACTACGAAGTGGGCCACGATGACGAGGGCCATATCGAGGGCGTCAAGGTCCAGATGGTGTCGCGCGCCGGTTTCTCGGCCGACCTGTCGGGCCCGGTGATGACCCGCGCCATCTGCCACTTCGACAATGCCTACTGGCTGCCGAACGTGCAGATCGACGGCTACTGCGGCAAGACCAATACCCAGAGCAATACCGCCTTCCGCGGCTTCGGCGGCCCGCAGGGCGCGTTTGCGATCGAGTACATCCTGGACAACGTGGCCCGCAACGTCGGCAAGGATTCGCTCGAAGTGCGCCGCGCCAACTTCTACGGCAAGACCGGGAACAACGTCACGCCGTACGGCCAGACCGTGGAAGACAACGTCATCCACGAGCTGATCGACGAACTGGTCGCGACCAGCGCATACCGCGCCCGCCGCGAGGCCACGCGCGCCTTCAACGCGCAGAGCCCGATCCTGAAGAAGGGCATCGCCATCACCCCGGTGAAGTTCGGCATTTCGTTCAACGTGGCCCACTTCAACCAGGCCGGCGCGCTGGTGCATGTCTACAACGACGGCTCGGTGCTGGTGAACCACGGCGGCACCGAAATGGGCCAGGGCCTGAACACCAAGGTGGCGATGGTGGTGGCGCATGAGCTGGGCATCCGCATGGAACGCGTGCGCGTGACCGCGACCGATACCAGCAAGGTGGCCAACACCTCGGCTACCGCGGCATCGACCGGCGCCGACCTGAACGGCAAGGCCGCGCAGGATGCCGCCCGCCAGATCCGCGAGCGCCTGGCCGCGTTTGCAGCACGCAAGGCCGGCGTCGAGCCGTCCGACGTGCGCTTCAACGATGACCTGGTCAGCGCCGGCGAGCTGCGCGTGTCCTTCGGCGAACTGGCGCGCGAGGCCTATCTGGCGCGCGTGCAGCTGTGGTCCGACGGCTTCTACACCACGCCCAAGCTGCACTGGGACCAGAGCAAGCTGCAGGGCCGCCCGTTCTACTACTACGCCTACGGCGCCGCCTGCTCCGAGGTACTGGTCGATACGCTGACCGGCGAATGGAAGCTGCTGCGTGCCGACGCGCTGCACGACGCCGGCCGCTCGCTGAACCCGGCGCTGGATATCGGCCAGGTCGAGGGCGCGTTCATCCAGGGCATGGGCTGGCTGACCACCGAGGAACTGTGGTGGAACAAGGACGGCAAGCTGATGACGCACGCCCCGTCCACGTACAAGATCCCGACGGTCAACGACTGCCCCGAGGAATTCAACGTGCGCCTGTTCCAGAACCAGAACGTCGAGGACAGCATCCACCGCTCCAAGGCGGTGGGCGAGCCGCCGCTGCTGCTGCCGTTCTCGGTGTTCTTCGCGATCCGCGACGCGATTGCGGCGGTGGGCGACTACCGCATCAACCCGCCGCTGAAGGCGCCCGCCACCAGCGAGGCGATCCTCGACGCCGTGGAAGCGGTACGCGAAGCGGCAACGCAAGCGGCCTGAGCGCAGGCAACGAAGCGATCGCAAGGAAGCGCGCGCCCGCGGGTGCCCCGGACTTTCCCCCCGTGCCTGCCGTGACAGGCACGGGGCCGGCGGACGAAGCAGGCGCGCGCCCACCCTGCCCCAGGCAAGACCCAGTTTTCCGATAAGGCCCCCACATGCAGGACGCACCGCTCAAACCCTTCCGCTTCGCCGACGCCGCCCGCATGGTGCGCACCGGCGTGCCGGTGGCGATGGTGACCATCGTCGAGGTCAAGGGCTCGGCCCCGCGCGAGCCCGGCATCCGCATGCTGGTCAGCCCGGACGACCTGGTCGGGACCATCGGCGGCGGCCACCTGGAATGGCGCGGCATGGATATCGCGCGCGAGATGCTGGTGCGGCACGAGCAGCGGCGCATCGAGCGCATCCCGCTGGGCCCGGCGCTTGGCCAGTGCTGCGGCGGCGTGGTGCAGCTGGCATTCGAGGTCTTGGGCGAGGCCGACCTGGCGTGGCTCGACGCGGTCGAGCGCAATTTCGCCACCCACCGCTCGCTGCAGCGGCACGTACCCGCCAGCGGCGCGGTGACTTTTACCGACAGCTGCGCCGTCCTGCCCACCGTCGACCTGCAGCCGGACGGCAGCTGGACCGACACGCTGGTGCCGGACGCCATGCACGTGGTGCTGTTCGGCGCCGGCCACGTCGGCCATGCGCTGGTCAAGGTGCTGGCGACGCTGCCGTGCCGCGTGCACTGGGTCGACGAGCGCGACACGCTGTTCCCCGGCGGCCTGCCCGACAACGTCGAGGCCGAGGCCAGCGACACGCCCGAGGCCGTGGTCCCGCAGGCACCGGCGGGCAGCTATTTCCTGGTGATGACGCACAGCCATGCGCTCGACCAGACCCTGTGCGAAGAAATCCTGAAGCGCACCGATTTCGCCTACTTCGGCCTGATCGGCTCCAAGACCAAGCGCGCGCGCTTTGAACACCGCATGGCCGAGCATGGCATCGACCCGGCCAGGTTTGCGGAAATGACATGCCCCATGGGGGTTCCCGGGATCACCGACAAAGCTCCGGCTATGATTGCGGTAGCCATCGTCGCCCAGCTGCTCCAGGTTCGCGAACAGCGCTTAGCCGCGCTGCGTGCGGGCCTGGCGGAGGCGGTGCATCCCTGAGAACCCGTGCCGCCGGCCCTGGCCGGCGGGCATAGAGAACACGAGGCCCCCATGACCATCGATGCCGCGCTGGCGGACAAGATCCGCCGTACCCCCAAGGCCGAACTGCATGTGCATATCGAAGGCACGCTCGAGCCGGAACTGATCTTCCGGCTGGCCCAGCGCAACCAGGTGGCGCTGCCCTACCCCAGCGTGGAGGCGCTGCGCGCCGCCTACGCCTTTACCGACCTGCAGTCGTTCCTCGACATTTATTACGCCGGCGCCAGCGTGCTGCTGACCGAGGAAGATTTCTTCGACATGACCATGGACTACGTCAAGCGCGCCGTCGCCGACAATGTCCGTCACGCCGAGATCTTCTTCGATCCGCAAACCCATACCGCGCGCGGCGTGCCGATCGGCGTGGTGATCGACGGCATTGCCGATGCCCTGGCCCAGGCACGTACCGAGTACGATTTTTCGAGCAGCCTGATTCTGTGCTTCCTGCGCCACCTGTCGGAGGAAGACGCCTTTGCCACGCTGGACGCCGCGCTGCCCTACCGTGACCGCTTTGTCGGCGTGGGGCTGGATTCGTCCGAGCAAGGCAACCCGCCGGAGAAGTTTGCACGCGTGTTCGCGCGGGCGAAAGAACTGGGCCTGCACCTGGTCGCCCATGCTGGCGAGGAAGGCCCGGCCCAGTACGTCACAGACGCCCTCGACATCCTTAATGTGGAACGCATCGACCACGGCGTGCATGCCATCGACGATGCCGCGCTGGTCCAGCGCCTGGCGCGCGAGCGCGTGGCGCTGACGGTATGCCCGCTGTCCAACGTCAAGCTCAAGGTCTACCCCGACCTGCGCGACCACCCGCTCAAGCGCATGCTCGATGCGGGCGTGGCCATCACGCTGCATTCGGACGACCCGGCCTACTTTGGCGGCTACATGAACGCCAACTGGGAAGCCACCTTCGACGCGCTGCCGCTGGACGAGTCCGATGCCCACAAGCTCGCGCGCAACAGCTTTGAAGCGGCCTTCCTGCCCGAGGTGCAGAAGGCCGAGTTCCTGGCCGAAGTCGACCACTTCTGGTCGGCCAGGCCCAAATCCCCGCCCGCGACGGCCCCCACGGCCTGAGCGGCGCATGCCAATAGCCCGGCCCGCTGCGTGACGTAACGTCGGCGCGCGCGGGCCGGCCACAAGAGACAAACGATGACGACCACCCCCACGACTGAGTCCACCACCCGTGCCATCCGCGGCCGCGTGCTGCATTTCCTGCGCGATCCGCAGTTCCATGAGGATGCGTACCAGTATTGGGACGACGGGGTACTGATCGTCACCGACGGCCGCATTGCCGCCGCCGGCGAGTATGCGAAGCTGGCAGACCGCATCCCGGCCGGCGCCGAGATCGTCGACCACCGCGGCAAGCTGATCGTGCCGGGCTTCATCGACACCCACGTGCACTACCCGCAGACCGACATGATCGCGTCGCCGTCGCCGGGCCTGCTGCACTGGCTCGACACCTACACCTTCCCGGAAGAGCGCCGCTTCGCCGATCCCGACTACGCCCGCGGCGTGGCCGGTTTCTTCACCGAAGAACTGCTGCGCAACGGCACCACCAGCGCGGTGGTCTGGAGCACGGTGCACAAGGCCTCGGCCGACGCGCTCTTCGCCGAAAGCGAGGCGCGCAACCTGCGCATGGTCACCGGCAAGGTGATGATGGACCGCAACTGCCCCGAATTTTTGCGCGATACCGCCGAGACCGGCGCGAAGGACTCGGCCGACCTGCTGTCGCGCTGGCATAACAAGGGCCGCCTGTCGTACGCCATCACGCCGCGCTTCGCCCCGACCTCGACCGAAGCACAGCTGGCCGCCTGCGGCGAGCTGGCGCGCGCCTACCCCGACGCCTTTATCCAGACCCACGTGGCCGAGAACCGCGACGAGGTCAAATGGGTCGCCGAGCTGTTCCCGGACGCGCGCAGCTACCTGGACGTCTACGACCGCTACGGCCTGCTGCGCCCTGGCGCGATGTACGGCCACGCCATCTACCTGGACCAGGACGACCGCCGCCGGCTGGCCGACAGCGGCGCCGCGGTGGCGCACTGCCCGACCTCCAACCTGTTCCTGGGCAGCGGCTTCTACGACTTCCACCAATCCGATGCCAACCGCCTGAACGTGACGCTGGCCACCGACGTCGGCGGCGGCACCTCGTTCTCGATGTTCCGCACCATGAACGCCGCGCACAAGGTCGCGCGCATGGGCGGCTACTACCTGACCGCGCTGCGCATGTTCTACCTGGCCACCCGCGCCGCCGCCGAGGCACTGGGCTGGACCGGCCGCGTCGGCAGCTTCAGCGAGGGCTGCGAGGCCGACTTCGTCGTGCTCGATCCCAAGGCCACGCCGCTGATCGCCCGCCGCAGCAACCGCTCGGAGACGCTGGAAGAAGAACTGTTCGCCTTTGCCATGCTGGGCGACGACCGCGTGATCGACAGCGTCTACATCATGGGCGAGCCGGTGCGCGCCGCCGCCTGATCCGTCCCATACCGCACTCCCGTCCGGCACCACGGCGCCCGCCCTCTCGTGGCGGGCGCGCTTTTACCGCTTAGCGCGTCCCTCCGGATTGACCCCCGTCAAGAACCCCACCGGCAAAGCCTTCTAACCTTGCGGTTTCGCCATGGCCGGCGTGCGCCGGCCGCATTGGCAGCACTGGCCAACGCCATCCGACCGCAAAACCAGAAGGTTCCGCATGACCGCAATCCCATCCACGCCCTCAGCGCATCCCGAGCATGCCCCGCATGCCCGGCAGTCCGCCAAGCCCGGCCGGCTGCCGCTGCCGGAGCCGATCGCCCCGGACGCGCCATTCCCGTCGCGCAAGGTCATCCGCGGCTGGCTGATCCCGCTGGGCGAGCGCAGCACGCCGCGCGCGCTGGCGCTGTTCGCCTTCGACTACCTGCTGTTCGCCGCCGTGCTGGCCGGCGTGGTGCTGGCCTCGCACTGGGCCGCCAAGCTGGGGCTGGGCGTGCTGGCCGGGCTGGTGATCGCGCGCCTGTTCATCATCGGCCACGATGCCTGCCACCAGAGCCTGACGCCGCGCCGCGGCCTGAACAAATGGCTGGGCCGGCTGACTTTCCTGCCGTCGCTGACGCCGTACAGCCTGTGGGAAGTCGGCCATAACGTGGTCCACCACGGCTATACCAACCTGAAAGGCTTCGACTTCGTCTGGGCGCCCTACTCGCTGGAAGAATTCAACGCGCTGCCGCGCTGGCGGCGCGCGCTGGAGCGCATCTACCGCACCGGCTTCGGCCCGGGCCTGTACTACCTGGTCGAGATCTGGTGGAGCAAGCTGTTCTTCCCCAGCAAGCGCCAGATGGCCACCCGCCGCCCGGTCTTCGTGCGCGATTGCCTGCTGGTGGCGGCCTTCGGCGTGGCCTGGATCGGCGCGCTGGTGGCACTGGCCTTTGCCACGGGCCAGTCGGCCTGGATGCTGGTCGGCGCCGGTTTCGTGCTGCCTTTCCTGGTGTGGAACGTGACCGTGGGCTTCGTGCTGTACGTGCACCACACCCATGCCAGCGTGGCCTGGTACGACACCAAGGCCATGTGGGCCAAAGCGCAGCCGTTTGTCTCGACCACAGTGCACCTGCGCTTCCGCCATGGTATCGGCTCCGCGCTGCATCACATCATGGAGCACACCGCGCACCACGTCGACATGAGCGTGCCGCTGTATCGCCTCAAGCGCGCGCAGGCGCTGCTGGAGCACGCGCTGCCGGGCCGCATCATCATCGAGAACTTCTCCTGGCGCTGGTATTTCGACACGGCGCGCCGCTGCAAGCTGTATGACTTCAAGGCGCTGTGCTGGACCGATTTCCGCGGCCGCCAGACCAGCGAGAACGCGCCGGTGCCGGCCTGATCGCCATACCGACCGCGGCGGCGATGGACGATCCACCGCCGTCGCGGTTATAATTGCCGCTTCCATTGGGGAGTAGCCGCCCTGCTCTCACCGCGCCGCGCAATGCGGATTCCGGGGGACAGGGGCGTACGTCAACAGACTTGACCGCTTGCGGTTATGGCGTGCGCAGCTCCGGACCCCGCCTGGCCAGACTGGCCCAGGCAGCGTCCACGCCTGGCGAGACCGATGACCATACCTTTCTGGCCGGGCCGGGAAAGGTGTGCGTCATTGGCATCTCGCGATGCATTGCGGCCCGGTTATCCCACATAGCAACATGGAAGCCTTCCTCGTCTCCACAGGCATCGTCGCCCTTGCTGAAATGGGCGACAAGACGCAGCTGCTGTCGCTGGTTCTGGCAGCACGCTATCGCAAACCTATTCCGATCATCCTTGGCATCCTGATCGCCACCCTGGTCAACCATGGCTTTGCCGGCGCGCTTGGCGGCTGGATCACGCATGTGGTCGGCGAAAGCCTGCTGCGCTGGATCCTGGGGTTGGGCTTTATCGCGATGGGTGCGTGGATGCTGATTCCCGACAAGCTCGACGATGCCGAGCAGGCCAAGCCGGTGAAGGGCGCGCTTGGCATCCTGGCTACCACCATCGTTGCGTTCTTCTTCGCCGAGATGGGTGACAAGACGCAGATCGCCACGGTGGCGCTGGCGGCGCGCTTCAGCGACGCGGTGGTGGCTGTGGTGGCCGGCACGACCTTCGGCATGATGATTGCCAATGCGCCGGCGGTGCTGCTGGGCGACAAGTTTGCCAACAAGATGCCGATTGGGCTGGTGCATAAGATTGCGGCCGGGATCTTTGTGGTGCTTGGTGTGTTGGCGCTGATGAATATTGGAGGTTGAATTCGGGGGTGGTCGCTGTTGGTGACATGCTGGCGGCTGTTCAAGCGTCTGCTGTCGCTGTTGGTGACATGCTGTCGGCCCTTGAACCGCCTGGTTCCGCCCTGCTGGGCGGGTCACTTTTTGGCCGAGCGCCAAAAAGATGGAATGAACGCGCCCCGGCCTGCGATCAAAGGTGCCGGTAGTCGGTTATGCATCCGGGAAACGTGACAGGGTAGGCGGGTCCCCCCTCACGAAACGGCATCGATGTGCCAGAGTGGGAGTGTGACCAACCACGCGAGGATGGAGGACCCGAGATGAATACTACGACTTACGGTCTGGACATTGCAAAGACTGTCTTCCAGCTCTATTGGGTCGAGCCTTCGGGCAAGTGTTTCAATCGTCGCTTCAGTCGGTCCAAGCTGCTGGAGTTCCTCGCGAATCGCGAGCCTGGACGCATCGCGCTGGAGGCCTGTGGCAGTGCGCACTGGTGGGCCCGCCAAGTGCGAGCCTTGGGTCATGAGCCGGTGCTGCTGCACGCCCGGTACGTGCGACCGTTCGTGCAGACGAACAAGACCGATGCGGCCGACGCCCGTGCTATCTGGACCGCAGTCCAGCAGCCGGGCATGCCGGTCGTGGCAGCAAAGACCGAGTCCCAACAATGTGTGCTCGGCCTGCACGCCATGCGCCAACTGCGCGTGAAGATGCGCACCATGCTGGTCAACCAGCTGCGCGGCATGTTGTTCGAATTCGGGATCCGGATCCGTCCCGGGCTACGAGCTGGCCTGAAGGAAATCGTACAAGGGATGGACGAAATCGAACGGGGCGTGCCGCCCCTGCTGTTCGAGTTCGTGCATGAGCAATTGCAAAGCATCGAAGGGCTCGATCGAGAGATAGCTCGCCTGGATCAACGCATTGATGCCTGGGGTCGGCAGAATCGGGCCTGCAAAACGATTCTGGCCATTCCTGGCATCGGCATGCTGACCGCCACGGCCATGGTCGCCACCATTGGCGACGCGCGCACCTTCAAGTCCGGGCGGCAACTGGCGGCGTATCTTGGCCTGGTGCCCAAACAGACCGGCACCGGGGGCAAGGTCTGGCTGAGCGGCATCAGCAAACGCGGCGACCCCTACCTGCGCACCTTGCTGATTCATGGCGCTCGGGTCGTGCTGAGTCACCTGCGCAGAAAGAACCAGCCGGGCTGGAGCCTGCTGCTCGCGCAGCGACGGCCGAAGAACGTCGCGGCGGTTGCCTTGGCCAACAAGACGGTGCGTACCATCTGGGCCCTGTTGACCCACGATCGGGCCTATGACCGAGACTACGTCTCGGTCAGGCCTGCCTGACGGCAGGCTGAGCTAGCAAGGAAGGAACCCGTCCACAGGTTGCGACGGTAATGTCAGCGTGATGGCAAAACAGGTTGGACCGCGGGAGTGCAAGCTCAATTGGTTACTGGTGCTCAAAGCACGGCAAAAAGATAGGGACACTCCCGGTGAAATCCATCAGGGCCCGCAGGCATGGCCTGCATCGCAAGGCCGGATATAAGTCTGCAGCCAATCCTGTCCAAGCCTGATGTTGGCGTTACCTTGCAAACCGGGGCGCGTTCATATAAGTAACCAAAAAGCGCGTCGCCTGCGGCTGGCTGATCCAATTTGGCGCTTCTGGTTAGATTGCGATTTTGGTTTCAGTGAGGCGTGGTCGCGATGCCAGCCTGCTACGCCAGGTGAGTGAGTGTGGGTGCCTGGCGAATCCCGACTTTTGAACCATCCCCAGGACGGGTGTAGGCCGCCTGCTCCCTGCGGTATCGCATCATCGCCTACGGCTGCGCTACGCGCGGCTCAGTCTCGCGGGCGAGGCGCCCCGGCACGAACCCGCATCGCTTCGCTCGCTGGGCGGCGACAGCAATGGCCATGGCGAGATCGGCCGCGCTGCCACGTTCGGGCCGGCGCGTAGCGCAGCCGAAGGCGTCCCACCGATATGGCATGCAGCAGGCGGCCTACGCCCGGCATGGGGATCGTCCAATAGTGGATTAACGCAGCCACGATCCCAAACTCACCTGGCGTAGCAGGTTAGAACCACTACCCACATCGAACGGAAATCACCACCGCCCGAACCACCCACGCCGCCAACTTGATAGCCAGCCGCTCAGGCGACGCGTTTTTTGGTTACTTTTTGGCGCTCGGCCAAAAAGTGACCCGCCCAGCAGGGCGGAACCAGGCGGCTCAACGGCCGACAACATGTCACCAACCGCGACTCCAACGCTTCAACGACCAACAGCATGTCACCAACAGCGACAGCAGACGCTTGAACAGCCGACAGCATGTCACCAACTGCACCAGCAGTGCACAGCCCCCGTCCCACGATCGCATCGCGGCGAAAACAATCGGCATAGGGGGCAGCCGTCACTGGCTGCGCCCCTGCCACACCACCCGGCATGCGGGTCCGCACCGGGCGGTTCGAGTGGTTGAGGTTAAGTGAGACGGGGCATGCCCAACTGGTCGAAGTAGGCGATGGTCAGGACACGGTTCAGCGCTTCCCCGCTGTTGCGCCACCAGCACCGGCTATTCGCCGCTGCTTGCCGGGCGGCCTCAGCCGAAGCACCCAGCGCACGCAACTCACGGTAAATGGTCAGACCACGGCGCCAGTGCTTGAGCTGGATGGCCCGCAGCCGGTGACGCATCCACTTGTCCAGCGTTCGCCAGACCTTGGGGGTTTGCGCCAGCCGGAAGTAAGCCCTCCAGCCTTGGACGTAGGGCCGCAGCCGGTCCACCACTGCCTGCAGACTCCTCCCGCCTGAGCGGCGGGTCAATTCGCGGATGCGTTGTTTGAATGTCAGCAGCGCCTTGGCTGCCACCCCGCGCTTTGCCACACCATCCCGGTCCGCCCAGAACTCGTAACCCAGGAACTTGCGGCCAAACGCGCTCGCCACCGCGCTCTTTGCCTCGTTGACCTTCAGACGCAGTACGCCGTACAGCCGCCGCAACAGAGCCATCACCCGCTCACCCGCCCGCTGACTGCGCACATACACGTTCGCGTCATCGGCATAGCGCACGAAGCAATGGCCGCGGCGCTCCAACTCCTTGTCCACCTCATCAAGCAGCACGTTGGCCATCAACGGGGACAGGGGACCGCCCTGCGGCGTACCCTCGTGTCGTTGCAGCACCACCCCGCCATCCATCAGCCCGCTGTTCAGATACGCCCGGATCAGCCGGATGACTCCGGCGTCCCCGATGCGCTTCTGTAGGCGATCAATCAGGATGTCGTGGTTGACCCGGTCGAAGAATTTTTCCAGATCCACGTCCACCACCACTCGTCGACCCGACTGCACATACGACTGCGCGGCCAACACCGCGTCATGCGCACGCCTGCCGGGACGGAAGCCGTAGCTATGCTCGCTGAAGGTAGGGTCCAGAATCGGCTGCAACACCTGCAGCAGCGCCTGCTGGATCAGCCGATCCGTCACCGTCGGGATACCGAGCTCGCGCTCGCCTCCTCCGTCCGGCTTCGGAATCGTTACCCGCCGTACCGGACTAGGCCGGTACGTCCCCTTGAGCAGTTGCTCGCGAATCTCAGGCCACGCCGACGCCAGATAACGAGCGGTCTGATCAATATCCAGACCATCCACGCCAGCGGCGCCTTTGTTGCGTCGGACCCGCCTGAACGCCTGCTTCAGGTTCTCTCGCGTCAGCGCCGCTGCCAGCAGCGCCGACCCTGTGCTCTCTGGTTCGCGTCGCGGGCCGCAGGCTTCGTCGCAGGCGCGTTCCCGGCCGGCTTCACCGTCCGTTTCCCTCGCTCGCCCCGCTCGCGCGGGCTTCTGACGCAATGCCTGTTGCATCGACACGGCTTCGAACACTCCCTCTCGTTTGGTCCTTCGTCGGCGGATTCGAGCCTTGCCGGCGCTACCCCCAACTACTTCGACCTCTGCTGACTTCTCGCTCCGGCTCGACGCCGTTGCCCTTTCAGGCATGAGGCGAGATCTCCCCAGGTAAGAACGCACTCCTTCGCTGCACAACCGCCGGATTTACGCCGCCGCCCCTTGATCACGAGAACTTCGCGGCTTTTTGCCCGCTCGTCCTGGTCGGCACCGCCTTCTATCCGGTTCGTGTCCCTCGGCTCGCAGCTTCGCTCCACGCTTCCTCCCCACGATCGGGCGCCCTTTCGCAGTTGCGCTTCGCTTCGTTCGCTGTGATCAACTTACGGTGGGACTTGCACCCACAAGAGTGCGCCCATGCTGGGCGCACAAAAAAACGGGACCCAAAGGCCCCGTCCAAACCCTCGCCGGTCCGGTACTAACGACCGCCAACAACTCAGCCCTCCAGACCGTCGATCACCGATGCTCGGATTTCGCGGGCCGGCTCGGCAAGAGCCAGCCCCAATGCTTTTCAACTCAAACCACGATCAATTCGTAGTCTTGGCCCCGCCTTCGAACCACTGCCCCAACAGCGCGCGTTCGTCGTCGGTAATCTGCGTCACATTACCCAGCGGCATCGCCTTCTGCTGTACAGCCTGCTGATAAATCAGCTGCGCATGCGTCTTGATCTCCTCAGGCGTCTCCAGCTTGATCCCCTTGGCCGCCGTCGGCATCATCTTCGGCTGCTCGGCGTGGCACTGCACGCAGCGTGCGTTCATCACTTCCTGCACCTTGGCAAAGCTGACGGTCGCAGCGGCTGCCTCGCCCCCCTTGGCCACGGCCGGGCGCGGCTGCGGCGCGATCATCACGGCCACCACGCCCAGCGCGGCAACGCCGGCGGCCGGCCACAGCACATTGATCTTGCCCTTGTGCTTCAGGATGAAGAACTGGCGGATCAGCACGCCCGACAGCATGATCAGGATCAGCACCACCCAGTTGTACTTGTGGGCGTAGGTCATGCTGTAGTGGTTCGACAGCATCGCGAACAGCACCGGCAGCGTGAAGTAGGTGTTGTGCACGCTGCGCTGCTTGCCGCGCTTGCCGTGGATCGGGTCCACCGGCTGGCCGGCCTTCAGTGCCGCCACCACCTTGCGCTGGCCCGGGATGATCCATGCCAGCACGTTGGCGCTCATGATCGTCGCCACCATCGCGCCGGTCAGCAGGAACGCCGCGCGGCCCGAGAAGACATGGCATGCGACGTAAGCGGCTGCCGCGATGTAGACCGCCACCAGGATGCCGACCAGGCGGTCGTTCTTGTTGAACAGGCGGCAGATGCTGTCATAGACGATCCAGCCGATCAGCAGGTACGACACCGCAAAGCCGACCGCCGCGCCAGGCGACATGTCGAACACATTCTTGTCGATCAGGAACGTGCTGGCGTTGAACAGGTACAGCACCACCAGCAGCGCGAAGCCGCTCATCCAGGTCGAGTACGACTCCCAGTAGAACCAGTGCAGGTTCTCCGGCAACTGCTTGGGCGCGGTCAGGTACTTCTGCGGGTTGTAGAAGCCGCCGCCGTGCACGGCCCACAACTCGCCGTCGACACCCTTTTCCTTCAGGTCGGGCGCGGTGGGCTTGGTCAGGCTGTTGTCCAGCCACACGAAATAGAACGAAGAGCCGATCCATGCGATCGCGGTGATGACGTGCACCCACCGCAGCAGCATATTGGCCCAGTCGAGGATATAGCCTTCCATGTCTTGTCTCCTGTTTCCCTATGCCACCGCGTCAGCTGCCGCGGTAGGTCGAGTACGACCAGGGCGAAACCAGGAGCGGCACGTGGTAGTGCGCGTTGACGTCGGCAATGCCGAAGCGCAGGGGCACCACGTCCAGGAAAGCCGGCTCGGGCAGCTTGGTGCCCTGTGCGCGGAAATAGTCGCCCGCGGCGAATTCCAGTTCGTACACGCCGGCGGCAAGGTCGGCGCCTTCCAGCAGCGGCTGGTCGCAGCGGCCGTCGTGGTTGGTGACCACGGTCTTCAGGGTTTCGCGGCGATTGTCGACAATTTTATGGAGAGTAATCGACATCCCTTGTCCGGGCGTGCCGGCAGCGGTGTCAAGAACATGGGTAGTCAAGCGTCCCATCGTATTTGTCCTTTTGCGATTGGGTTGTGAGGGGCGCCGCTGCCTTCACTAGCACCATTGGTGGGAATGGTGCCCGCTCGGTACGTCTGGTAACGCATCCCGGCGCTGGGTTGGTGCGTGGCGACAATGCGCCTGCCCGACCCGGTTGGCAATTCAGGGATTTCCCTGAGTTGTCGAAAACCTTAGTTGGTTTTGTTGACAATTCTGGATCCACAACCAAATAATTGTCAACAATTTTCGGATCACCAGTCCCTGATACACGGGATTACCGGAGTCCGGACCGACCTGATTGCATGACTGCTGGTGCCAAGATGTCCAAGAGCCTGAAGCTGATTGCCGGTGTCACCGGCATGTCCGATGCCGAATCAACCGGGTCCCTGCCCGCCAGGCCGGAGAAGCCCGCACGCAAGGGTTCGGTCGAGGAACGCATGTACCACGAGATCTACGACGCGATCATGGAGCACCGGCTGCCGCCGCGCACCAAGCTCACCGAGCATTCGCTTTGCGAGATCTATGCCACCGCGCGGCACACCGTGCGCAAGGTGCTGTCGCACCTGGCCGCCGACGGCATGGTCGACCTGGAACCCAACCGCGGCGCCTTTATCGCCAGCCCCTCCACCGACGAGGCGCACGACATGTTCGAGCTGCGCCAGATGCTGGAGCGCGCGGTGCTGGAAAAACTCGCCGGCATGCCTGACGTGAAGACCGTGATCGCACCGCTGCGCAAGATGGTCGCCAGCGAGCGCCAGGCCTTCCTGACGCACGACCGCCCCAAATGGATCCGCCTGTCCGCCGAATTCCACACGGCGCTGGCGGAGCTGTCGGGCAACGCCCTGCTGGTCAACATGATGCGCCGGCTGGTGTCGCGCACCACGCTGATGATCGCCAGCGTGGAAGCCCCGGGCAACAACGCCTGCTCGTTCGACGAACACGAGGAAATCCTCGACGCCCTGGAACAGGGCGATGCCGCGCTGGCCCAGTCGCGCATGGCGCACCACCTCGGCGCCTGCGCCGACCGCGTGCAGCCGGACGAGCCGGGCAACTTCGATCTTCGCAGCGTACTAGGCCGCTCCACCTAGCACGGTGTTCCCGCCACGCCCCCGCAAAAAGAAGGCCTGACTGCCCGCCGTCCACAACGCTCCCAGGCAGCGCAAACGAGAGCGCGGCGACGGCACGCCGATAACAACATTTACAACGCCAGCAACACGCATTGCTGGCAACAGAACAGGCACGGACGTGGCGTTCCCATCAAACCAAAGGAGAGGAGACGCACCAATGAATTCCGCAAGCACCACGGTCCCCACGGACCTCACCAACGAGCGTTTGCCTTCAGGGCGCCTGCTCGCGCTTGGTTTGCAGCACGTTCTGGTGATGTACGCCGGCACGGTTGCCGTACCCCTGATCGTTGGCGGCGCGCTCAAGCTGCCCAAGGACCAGCTGGCTTTCCTGATCAACGCCGACCTCTTCGCCGCGGGCCTGGCCACGCTGATCCAGGCGATCGGCTTCTGGAAATTCGGCATCCGCCTGCCCGTGATGATGGGCGTGACCTTTGCCTCGGTGGCGCCGATGATCGCCATCGGCACCGATCCCAACGTCGGCCTGCTCGGCATCTACGGGGCGGTGATCGCGTCAGGGATCTTCGGCATGCTGATTTCGCCGATGATGGGGCGCATGCTCGGCTTGTTCCCGCCGGTGGTGACCGGCACGGTGATCACGCTGATCGGCGTGTCGCTGATGCGCGTCGGCATCAACTGGGCGGCCGGCGGCCAGCCCACCACGCGCGCGGTGATCGACGGCGTGGCTAAGGAAGTGCCCAACCTCGCCTACGGCGACCTGACCAACCTCGGCATCGCCGGGCTGACGCTGGTGACCATCCTGCTGCTGACCAAGTACGGCCGCGGCCTGGTTGCCAACTGCGCGGTGCTGCTGGGCATCATCATCGGTACGCTGGTGGCGATGGGCATGGGCAAGGTCTCGTTCGAAGGCCTGGATGAAGCCAGCTTCGTCGCCGTCATCACGCCGCTGCACTTCGGCATTCCGACCTTCGAGGTAACCGCGATCCTGTCGATGTGCATCGTCATGCTGATCACGCTGGTGGAATCGACCGGCATGTTCCTGGCGCTGTCGGACATCACCGGCAAGAAGCTGAGCAACGACGACCTGACCCGCGGCCTGCGCGCCGACGGCCTGGGCACCGTGATCGGCGGCATCTTCAACACCTTCCCGTACACCTCGTTCTCGCAGAACGTGGGCCTGGTCACCGTGACCGGCGTGCGCTCGCGCTACGTGGCCGCGGCCGGCGGCCTGATCCTGATCGCCTTCGGCCTGTTCCCCAAGATGGCCCACGTGGTGGCCTCGGTGCCGCAGTTCGTGCTCGGCGGCGCCGGCATCGTGATGTTCGGCATGGTGGCCGCCACCGGCATCCGCATCCTGGGCTCGTGCGATTTCAACCGCAACCGCCACAACCTGTTCATCGTCGCCATCTCGATCGGCTTCGGCATGATCCCGACGCTGGCACCGACGTTCTTCCAGTATCTGCCGAAGTGGACCGACCCCTTCACCCACAGCGGCATCGTGCTCGGCACGATCGTGGCCGTGGCGCTGAACCTGTTCTACAACGGCATCCAGTCGCGCGAAGAAGCGATGCGCAACGCCGCCGCCAATTCGCACGGCACCGAGTAACGGTTATATCGAAGTACGCCGCCGGGCCAGTGACTGGCACGCTCATTGCACAGTCAACGGCGCTTGCACGCGCCGCGGCCCGGACGGTTCTCCCTGAAGCAAGCAACGACCATGACAACAGAGAACTATCCACGCGATCTCATCGGTTACGGCGCCCGGCCGCCGCACGCCCGCTGGCCGGGCGGCGCGCGCATCGCCGTGCAGTTCGTCCTCAACTATGAAGAAGGCGGCGAGAACTGCGTGCTGCACGGCGACGCCGCCTCCGAGCAGTTCCTCTCCGAGATCGTCGGCGCCGCGGCCTATCCCGACCGCCATATGAGCATGGAGGGCATCTATGAATACGGCTCGCGCGCCGGCGTCTGGCGCATCCTGCGCGAGTTCGAGAAGCGCGGCCTGCCGCTGACCATCTTCGGCGTGTCGATGGCGCTGCAGCGCCATCCCGAACTGACCCGCGCCTTCGTCGAGCTGGGTCACGAGATCGCCTGCCACGGCTGGCGCTGGATCCACTACCAGAACATGGACGAAGCCACCGAGCGCGAGCATATGCGCATCGGCATGCAGATCATCAAGGAGCTGACCGGCGAACTGCCGCTGGGCTGGTACACCGGCCGCGACAGCCCCAACACGCGCCGGCTTGTCGTCGAGCACGGCGGCTTGCTGTACGACTCCGACTACTACGGCGACGACCTGCCCTTCTGGACCGAAGTGGAAGTCACCGGTGGCGCGAAGAGGCCGCACCTGGTGGTGCCGTACACGCTGGACTCGAACGACATGCGCTTTGCCACGCCGCAGGGCTTCAACACCGGCGAGCAGTTCTTCCAGTACCTGAAGGATGCGTTCGACGTCCTCTACGAGGAAGGCGATCCCGCAGGACAGGACAGCCCCAAGATGCTGTCGATCGGCATGCACTGCCGGCTGCTCGGCCGCCCCGGCCGCTTCCGCGCGCTGCAGCGCTTCCTCGACTACGTGCAGGGCCACAGCAAGGTGTGGATCTGCCGCCGTGTCGACATCGCCCGCCACTGGGCCGAGACCCACCCCTACACGCCCGCCAGGTAACCCGGATCCAGCATGAGCCAGACCTACACCCTCGCCCAACTCAACACCATGCCTGTCGCGGAATTCGTGCAGGTGCTGGGCGGCATCTATGAACATTCGCCGTGGTTCGCCGAGGCCGCTGCCACGCAACGCCCCTTTGCCGATGCCGCCGCGCTGGCGCAGGCGCTGCGCAGCGCCGTGGATGACGCCGGCGAGGCCGCGCAGTTGAAGCTGGTGCGCGCCCACCCCGAGCTCGCCGGCAAGGCCGCGGTGCGCGGCGAACTGACCGCCGAATCCACGCGCGAGCAAAGCGGCGCGGGCCTGAACCTGTGCACGCCGGAAGAGTTCGATCGCCTGCAGGCGCTCAATGCCGCGTACAACCGGAAGTTCGGCTTTCCGTTCATCCTCGCCGTGCGCGGCTACGACCGCCACGGGATCATCGCGGAGTTCGCGCGCCGCGTAGAAAACTCGCCGAAAGAAGAGTTGCAAACGTGCATCAACCAGATCCATCGCATTGCGCAGTTCCGTCTTGACGACTTAGTATCCGCCTGAGAAAAAAAGCGTCACCTGTATAACAAAAAACGCTGTACCCGATGCCGCCGGCACCCAAGCAACACCACACCGAGCCAAAGCCAGGCGGCACGAATAAAAGCACAAAGACATTAAAAGAACCCGACAGGGACCCAGTACACAACGTTCCAAGCAGGATTCGAAACCACGGAGGTCTTAAACATGCAGAAGCAGTACAAGCCGGCACTGAAGCTGGCGGCGGTAGCGGCTACCCTTCTTTCCGGCACGGCCATGGCCCAGTCCAGCGTGACGCTGTACGGCCAGGCCGACATGTTCGTCGGTGCGGTCAAGAGCCCGGGTGTGGGCGAGCGCGCATGGGTCGCCAATTCGGGCGGGATGCAGACGTCTTACTGGGGTATCAAGGGCACCGAGGATCTGGGTGGCGGCACCAAGGCCATCTTCGACCTGAACGGCTTCTTCCGTACCGACAGCGGCAACAGCGGCCGCTTCACCGGCGACTCGATGTTCAGCCGCAATGCCTACGTCGGCCTGCAGAACGACAAGGCCGGCACGATCAAGCTGGGCCGCAACACCACGCCGTACTTCGTGTCGACCATCCTGTTCAACCCGCTGATCGACTCGTACGTGTTCTCGCCGACGATCTTCCACACCTACTTCGGCGCGACCAGCGGCGCGGTGGTGGATCCTGGCATCATCGGCGATTCGGGCTGGAACAACTCGGTGCTTTACTCCACGCCGAACTTCGGTGGCCTGACCGCCAACATCATGTACTCGTTCGGCGAGCAAGCCGGCGCCGCGGGCAAGAACAAGTGGGGCGGCAACCTGATGTACTTCAGCGGCCCGTTCGCGGCCACCGTTGCCTACCAGCAGGTGCGCTTCAACAACGTGCCGACCGACATGTCCGACGCCGGCCTGTCGCGCCAGGACGCCGCCCAGCTGGGCCTGTCCTATGACTTCAAGGTGGTCAAGCTGTTCGCGCAGGGCCAGTACATCAAGACCCGCGCCACCACCGCGCCGTCGGGCGACACCAAGCACATCGACGGACAGTTCGGCGCCTCCGTGCCCATCGGCGCCGGCAGCCTGCTGGCCTCCTACGCCTACGGCAAGGTCGACAACTCGCTGGGCGACTTCAAGCGCAACACCTTCGCGGTGGCCTACGACTACAACCTGTCCAAGCGTACCGACGTGTACGCCGCCTACTACTACGACAAGATCACCGGCATCGAGCACGGCGATACCTTCGGCGTGGGCGTGCGCCACAAGTTCTGATGGCGTAACCGGCTCATCCGCAGTCCTGATGCCCGCCCTTCCGGCGGGCTTTTTATTGCAGTTGCACCCATCACTTGCAGCAGGAAAACATCAACCGAATGCTGCGCTGCGCCATTAGATGCCAAGCCCCCCGCGCGGATCGGAAACCTTCGCTCCATAGCGGGATTCAATTGGAAGCGTCAACTTGCGCTACCTAGATTGGTGTTCCAGGCCTCAAAACTCCATCCTTGAGAGGTGACTCATGCGGCGATATGCGAAGACGCGATCCGAATTGATGGCCATCCTGAACCAGTGCCTCGACAACAACCCCGAGTGCGGCGAATGCGAGCTGCACGCGGTGCGAATGCACCAGCCTGACCACACCGGATGCAACTGGAGCGCCGAGGTCGATTTTCGACAGGAATACGTCGAAAACCTCGACACCCAGCTGGCCGCCGCCAAGTCCATCATCGTGGTCATGCGCGAGCAGTACAACGTGCTGCAATAGCCACCGCACCGAATGCCTGCCGCGCTTGCCGTGCGGCAGGGCAGCATCAAGCAAAAGGCCGGGTCGATGACCCGGCCTTTTGCATCCTGGCGCTACGCCAGGCAACTACCCTCTCACCGCATCAGCGGGTGGCATTGCACTCCGCCACCGCCACCGCCGTCATGTTGACGATGCGGCGCGTGGTCGCCTGCGGGTTCAGGATATGCACCGGCTTGGCCGCGCCCAGCAGGATCGGGCCCACCGTCACGCCCTGCCCGCCCGTGATCTTGAGCAGGTTGAAGGCGATGTTGGCGGCGTCCAGCGTCGGCATGACCAGCAGGTTGGCGCTGCCGGCCAGCTGGGTCGACGGCAGGAAGTGGCGGCGCACGTCTTCGTCCAGGGCGGCGTCGCCCTGCATCTCGCCTTCCACTTCCAGGTGCGGTGCCGCCTTGGCCAAAATCGCGGCAGCCTCGCGCATCTTGCGCGCGGACGGACGGGTCGACGAGCCGAACATCGAGTGCGACATCAACGCGGCCTTGGGATGCAGGCCGAAGCGCCTGATCTCCTCGGCGGCCAGCTGCGCGATCGCCGCCAGCTCTTCCGCGGTGGGATCGTCGTTGACGAAGGTGTCGGTGATGAACAGCGTGTACTTTTCCAGCATCAGCGCGTTCATCGCCGCGAACACCTTGGCACCCGGCGCCAGGCCGATCACGTCGCGCACATGCTCCAGGTGCGCCTCGAAGCGGCCCACGGTGCCGCACAGCAGCGCGTCGGCGTCGCCCATGTGCATCAGCATGGTGCCGATCAGCGTGTTGGAGCGGCGCAGCGCCACCTTGGCCATGTCGGGCGTGACGCCATCGCGGCCGCGCAGCGCGTGGTAGGCCTCGTGGTAGGCGCGGTAGCGCGGGTCTTCTTCCGGGTTGACCAGATCGAAGTCCACGCCGGCCTTCAGACGCAGGCCGGCCTTCTCGATGCGCATCTGGATCACGTGCGGACGGCCGATCAGGGTCGGGCGTGCCAGCCCTTCGTCGACCACGCTCTGCACCGCGCGCAGCACGCGTTCTTCCTCGCCCTCGGCGTAGGCGACGCGCTTGGGCGCGGCCTTGGCGGCGGAGAACACCGGCTTCATGATCAGGCCGGTGTGGTAGACGTAGGTCGACAGCTGCTGGCGATACGCCTCCAGGTCCTGGATCGGGCGCGTGGCCACGCCGGACTCTTCAGCGGCCTTGGCCACCGCCGGCGCGATCTTCTCGATCAGGCGCTGGTCGAACGGCGTCGGGATGATGTAGTCGGGACCGAACTTCAGCTCGCGGCCACCGTAGGCGGCAGCCACGGCATCGTTCAGCTCGGCTTCGGCCAGCTCGGCGATCGCCTTCACGCAGGCCAGCTTCATCGCTTCCGTGATCTTGGTCGCGCCGCAATCGAGCGCGCCGCGGAAGATGTACGGGAAGCACAGCACGTTGTTGACCTGGTTCGGATAGTCCGAACGGCCGGTCGCGATGATGCAGTCCGGGCGCGCGGCCTTGGCCACTTCCGGGCGGATTTCCGGCTCGGGGTTGGCCAGCGCCAGGATGATGGGCTTGTCGGCCATGGTCTTGACCATGTCGCCGGTCAGCACGCCGGCGGTCGAGCAGCCCAGGAAGACGTCGGCGCCCTTGACGATGTCGGCCAGCGTGCGCGCCGAGGTGTCCTGCGCGTAGCGGGCCTTGTTGGCTTCCATGTTGGCGTCGCGGCCAACGTAGATCACGCCCTTGGAGTCCACCACCGAGATGTTCTCGCGCTTCACGCCCAGGCTCACCATGGTGTCCAGGCATGCAATCGCCGCCGCGCCGGCGCCGGACACGGCCAGCTTCACTTTGGCGACATCCTTGCCAACCACCTTCAGGCCATTGAGCAGCGCCGCCGTCGAAATAATGGCGGTGCCATGCTGGTCATCATGGAAGACGGGGATGTTCATGCGCTCGCGCAGCTTCTGCTCGATGTAGAAGCATTCCGGCGCCTTGATGTCTTCCAGGTTCACGCCGCCCAGCGTGGGCTCCAGCGCGGCGACGATCTCGACGATCTTGTCCGGGTCGCGTGCGTCGAGCTCGATGTCGAACACATCGATGCCGGCGAACTTCTTGAACAGGCAGCCCTTGCCCTCCATCACCGGCTTGCCGGCCAGCGGGCCGATGTCGCCCAGGCCCAGCACGGCGGTGCCGTTGGTCACCACCGCCACCAGGTTGGCGCGCGAGGTGTATTCGGCGGCGGTGGCGGGATCCTTCGCGATCTCCTCGCAGGCGTACGCGACGCCCGGCGAGTAGGCCAGCGACAGGTCGCGCTGGTTGGACAGCGCCTTGGTCGCGGTGACCTGGATCTTTCCCTTGGTGGGACTGCGGTGGTATTCCAGTGCAGCGAGGCGCAGTTGCGCTTCAGGACTGTTCGGGGCATGTTGCGGTGCATCACCGCTGTTCTGGCTGCTCATTGGCTCGTCCGGAAAGTGGCCCGTGCCGGAAGCGCCCTTCTCCCGCCCTGATTCGTATCGGCCGCAATCGGGAGAAGGACCGGAAGCGAAGAAAAACCTGGCAGCGAAACTGGCGACTCCGACCACAAGGCCGGAAAAATCGAACAGTTATTCTAGCCCCGGCTTCGTGCAAAGTGCCACCAAAGCCAGTCCGAAAGCCGTATTTTGGGCGGAATGTCCCAGTTAAACAGCTTTTACCAATGGGTATGCAATGAACGCCAGAGGCATGCTTCTGCACGCATTTGCACGCAGCCCTATTTCTGCGGCTTCTCGACCTCCAGCTTGACCCGCCGCGGCCGCCCGCTGTCCCCCGGGAAGTCCGTGAAGGCGCTGCGGATCAGGTATGGCATCGTCGCCGGCAGGCTGCCGTTCTCGGTCTGGTTCTGCGCCGTGACCTGGTAGACGCGCTTGCCGCTGGCGGCGTCCCGGAAGTAGACGCGAAGGTTAGAGAACAGCACCGGCACGTCGCGCACCACCGTCTGCGGCGGCCAGTAGCCCGGCCCCCACGGCCCCCACGGACCCCATGGGCGGTAATAGCCCGGCCCCCAGTACGGCCCCCAATACGGTCCCCACGGGCCGTACCAGGGATCGGGATAGACCGTCTCGGCCACGCGCACGATGCCGGGCGCGGCGTCGTAGTCCATGCTGATGCGGTAGCGCGCCTGCTTCTCCGGCACCTGCTCGTAGCCGGCGTCGTACAGCGCCTCGGCCAGCCATTGTTCGTAGGTCTGGCGGTCCAGCTGGCCCGCCTGCTCCGGCGTGCGCTCGAAGCTGTAGGTGCGCGGCGCGTCGTTCTGCCAGCCGGGCTGGCTGAAGGCGGTGACATCGGTCACCACGGTGCTGGCACAGCCTGACAGCAGCAGCGCCACCAGCAGCGCCAGCGCGCCCCAGAGCCCAGGGAATCCCATGGACCCAGCGCTTCGTTTTTTTTCATTGCCGACACCGCCTGCGCGCTGCCACATAGTGCTACCTCGCTTTCCACACGCTCGAAATCGTCCCGCGTGTCTCTGAGACCACGCGGCACCGGCGGAATTCCCGCCGACCGGGGTGCGGCGGCTGACAATGCCCCGCCACCCCCTTGGCTACAATGAGGACTTCGGCGCCATGCTTCGCCCGCGCGCGCATGGCCTGCCCTTTTCAACGGTCTTCCGAAGACAGGATCTCTCCATGCTGCGCACCGACACGCCCGTTACCGTCTATCGCAAGGACTATACCGCGCCCCCGTTCGCCATCGACCATGCCGACCTGGTGCTCGATCTCGATCCCCAGCGCACCGTCGTCACCAGCACGCTGCGTTTCGCGCGGCAGCCCGGCGCCGCGGCCGACGCGCCGCTGGTGCTGTGCGGCGACGAACTCGAACTGGTCGGCGTCAGCCTGGACGGCAAGCCCGTGGCCAACGCCACCCAGGACGCCGGCACGCTGACCATCCCCGGGCTGCCCGCGCAGGGCACGCTCGAGATCACCACCGCGTGCCAGCCCGCGGCCAATACCACGCTGTCGGGCCTGTACGTGTCCAACGGCAACTTCTTCACCCAGTGCGAGGCCGAGGGCTTCCGCCGCATCACCTACTTCCTCGACCGCCCGGACGTGATGGCGACCTTCCGCGTCACGCTGCGCGCCAGGCGCGACGCCTACCCGGTGCTGCTGTCCAACGGCAACCTGGTCAGCCAGCAGGACCTGCCCGACGGCCGCCACGAAGCCGTGTGGGAAGACCCGTTCCGCAAGCCGTCGTACCTGTTCGCGCTTGTGGCCGGCAAGCTCGAACGCATCGAGGAACGGATCCAGTCCGCCTCCGGCAAGGACAAGCTGCTGCAGGTCTGGGTCGAGGCGCGCGACCTGGACAAGACCCGCCACGCGATGGATTCGCTGGTCCACTCGATCCGCTGGGATGAACAGCGCTTCGGGCTGGAACTCGATCTCGACCGCTTCATGATCGTCGCCGTCGGCGACTTCAACATGGGCGCGATGGAGAACAAGGGCCTGAACATCTTCAACACCAAGTACGTGCTGGCCAATGCCGAAACCGCCACCGACACGGACTTCGCCAATATCGAGGCAGTGGTCGGCCACGAATATTTCCACAACTGGACCGGCAACCGCGTGACCTGCCGCGACTGGTTCCAGCTGTCGCTGAAGGAAGGCCTGACCGTATTCCGCGACCAGGAATTCTCCGCCGACATGATGGGTTCGGAATCGGGCCGAGCGGTCAAGCGCATCGAAGACGTGCGCGTGCTGCGCCAGGTGCAGTTCCCCGAGGACGCCGGCCCGATGGCGCACCCGGTGCGCCCGGACAGCTACGAAGAGATCAACAACTTCTACACCGTCACGGTGTACGAGAAAGGCGCCGAGGTCGTGCGCATGTACCAGACCCTGCTGGGCCGCGACGGCTTCCGCAAGGGCATGGACCTGTACTTCCAGCGCCATGACGGCCAGGCCGTCACCTGCGACGACTTCCGCGCGGCGATGGCCGATGCCAACGGCCGCGACCTGACGCAGTTCGGCCTGTGGTACAGCCAGGCCGGCACGCCGGTGGTAACCGCGCGCACCGCCTGGAACGCCGACGACGGCAGCCTGACCCTGACGCTCACGCAGCGCTGCCCCAAGGTCGGCATCGAGACCCGCGCCGGCACGCCCGAGAAGCAGCCCTTCCACATCCCATTCGCGCTCGGCCTGCTCGGCGCCGACGGCACGGACCTGCCGCTGCAGCTCGAGGGCGAAAGCGCGCGCGGCGCGACCACGCGCGTGCTCGACCTCACGCAGGCCGAGCAGACCTTCCGCTTCATCAATCTGCCGCGCGGGAGCGAAGCGCCGCTGCCCTCGCTGCTGCGCAATTTCTCCGCGCCGGTGATCGTCGATGCCGAGTACACCGACGCGCAGCTGACCTTCCTGCTGGCGCACGACAGCGACGCCTTCAACCGCTGGGAAGCCGGCCAGCGCCTGGCCACGCGCGCGCTGCTGCAGCTGGTCGGCGACGTGCAGGCCGGCCGCGAACTCAGGCTCGACCCGGCGCTGGTGCAGGCCATGCGCGCGGTGCTGACCGACGACACGCTCAACCCCGCCTTCCGCGAGCAGGCGCTGGTGCTGCCCGCCGAAGCCTACCTGGCCGAGCGCATGGGCGTGGCCGATCCTGCCGCCATCCACCGCGCCCGCCAGTTCATGCGCGAAGGCCTGGCCCGCGCGCTCAAGGCCGACTGGCTGGCGGCCTACGAGGCCAACGCCACGCCCGGCCCCTATTCGCCGGATGCGACCTCCGCCGCGAAGCGCGCGCTGCGCAACCTCGCGCTCGGCTACCTCGCCGACAGCGGCGACGCCGACATGCACGCGCTGGCCGACCAGCAGTACCAGGCTGCCGACAACATGACCGACCGCTTCGCCGCGCTGTCGGCGCTGGTGAACAGCTTCGCGCCCGGGCGCGAGCATGCGCTCACCGATTTCTACGAGCGCTTCGAGGACGACCCGCTGGTGATCGACAAGTGGTTCTCGCTGCAAGGCATGCAGCGCGGCAGCGTGGGGCCGCAACCGGGAGGCCCGCACGCCGGCAAGCGCACCATCGACACCGTGCTCAGGCTGATGGAGCACCCGGCGTTCAACCTGCGCAACCCCAACCGCGCGCGTTCGCTGATTTTCAGCTTCTGCTCCGGCAACCCGGCGCAGTTCCACGCCGAAGACGGCTCGGGCTACCGTTTCTGGGCCGACCAGGTACTGGCGCTCGACGCCATCAACCCGCAGGTGGCCGCACGGCTGGCGCGGGTGATGGACCGCTGGCAGAAATACGAGCTGGCGCTGCGCGACCGCATGCGCGCCGAACTGGAGCGCGTGGCCGCCAGCAGCTCGCTGTCGCGCGACGTCAGGGAGATCGTCGGCAAGGCGCTGGCCGCCTGAACCGCGGAGTATGTCAGGGAGGCCCCGCAACGCCCCCTTTGCCCGGCCGGGGCCGGCCGGGCATGTAGAATTGCGGCCATCCAAGGAGAACCAACCATGACTCGCATCAGCCTCACCCGCTACCTGGTCGAGGAGCAGCGCAAGCACAACACGATCCAGCCCGAACTGCGGCTGCTGATCGAAGTGGTCGCGCGCGCCTGCAAGGCCATTTCCAACGCCGTCAACAAGGGCGCGCTCGCCGGCGTGCTCGGCTCGGCCGGCACCGGCAACGTGCAGGGCGAAACCCAGCAGAAGCTGGACGTGATCGCCAATGAAGTGCTGCTCGACGCCAACGAGTGGGGCGGCCACCTCGCCGCGATGGCGTCGGAGGAAATGGAATCGTTCTACGAGATTCCCAACCGCTACCCGAAGGGCGAATACCTGCTGCTGTTCGATCCGCTCGACGGCTCGTCCAACATCGACGTCAACGTGTCGATCGGCACCATCTTCTCGGTGCTGCACATGCCCAAGCCCGGCCAGACCGTGACCGAGGCCGACTTCCTGCAGCCGGGCACCCACCAGGTCGCCGCCGGCTACGCCGTGTACGGCCCGCAGACCACGCTGGTGCTGACCGTCGGCAACGGCGTGCACGTGTTCACGCTGGACCGCGAGGCCGGCAGCTTCGTGCTGACGCAGTCCAACCTGATGATTCCGGAAGACACCAAGGAATTCGCCATCAACATGTCGAACATGCGCCACTGGGCCCCGCCGGTGCGCAAGTACATCGACGAATGCCTGGCAGGCGACGAAGGCCCGCGCGGCAAGAACTTCAACATGCGCTGGATCGCCTCGATGGTCGCCGACGTGCACCGCATCCTGACCCGCGGCGGCGTGTTCATGTACCCGTGGGACAAGCGCGAGCCGGAAAAGGCCGGCAAGCTGCGCCTGATGTATGAAGCCAACCCGATGGCGATGCTGGTCGAGCAGGCCGGCGGCGCCGCCACCAACGGACAGATCCGCATCATGGACGTGCAGCCGGAAAAGCTGCACCAGCGCGTGTCGGTGATCCTGGGCTCGAAGAACGAAGTGGAACGCGTCACCCGCTACCACCACGAAGCCGAAGGCAAGGCCTGATCGTTTGCGGACCTTGCCGAGGCTGCTGTCATTCCCGCGAAGGCGGGAATCCAGCGTCTTTTAAGCCCCCTCGGTGAGGGGACGAAACGTCACTGGGCTCCCGCCTTCGCGGGAACGACGTGTCGGCTCCCCCCGCCCCCCGCCGGATGGCACCGGCGACACAAAAGGGCTTCCCAAGCCGTAAAAACGCTGCTAGTATTGCGGGCTGTTCCAGTTCACCGGAACTTGTTGCCGAAGTAGCTCAGTCGGTAGAGCAGCTCATTCGTAATGAGAAGGTCGGGGGTTCGATTCCTCTCTTCGGCACCAAAAGAATTCAGGGCATCGCCCACACAAACCCGGACAGCGTCACGCTCTCCGGGGTTTTTTGTTGCCTGCTCCTGCGCGGCGCGAGCGGTGCGAATCAAGCCAGCGCAAGCGGGTCTTCTTCCGTCTCGGTAGGCTCCCATCCTCGCGGCGTCTCGCGCATGACGATATGGATCGTGCGGTCGATCGCGTTCATGGCCTTCACAAGGCTCTTCACCCGCTCGTTGCCATCCATATGCGCGGCATACAGGACGCGCAGGACCAGATCGGCGGCCTTCGGAACACAGTCCTTCTTTTCCCAAATGGCGACGGCCTGGTCCGTACGCCCGAGCGCCTGGCCCAGCGTCGCTTGCGACATCAGCATGGCCTGGCGGATGTATCGGAATTCGGCGCCGGTCAGCTTGGCGCTCTTGCGGATCAGCGCGCCACAGATCGCCTTGACCAGCCCATCCAGGTCCTGGATCGAGACCGCGTCGCCGTAGGGCGTGTGCTTGATTTCATAGCCGTTGGCCAACCAGATATTTGGCAGCCCGCCGTCGGTGTAGTGGTGCATGGATAGCGAAGTCCCTGAAGTCCCTGAAGTCCCTGAAGTCGCTATAGGTTGATAGCCGTCACGACGATGCAGGCCGAGGCGCCTTCCGCCTCGAGCGCCACGACAATGCCAATGGGAGCGCCGGCACAGAACCGCTCCATCCTGCATAAGGTGTGGCCGGTCCTGATATCAGGCTCGGGCTCGCGACGGATGACGCCGAGCCGTAGTACGTCGAGTGCAACGGCCTTGGCGATATGCCTCTCCTGCATCTGCTGCTCCGCATGCGAGGTCCAGAAGATCCGCGCGGTGTCGCGGCAGAGTTTGCGGATATGCGTTTCCCAGTCTCTTTTGGCCCACGGCATGAGCTATAAAAATTATAGGTTGATCCAGAAACGGAAGCAATGCTGACACGCGCTTGGGTGATGAAACGACGCGACAGCGCTATCGGTGTCCGTGGTCGCAAAGCTCGTGCGGACGGGGCATTCTAGGCAGTGCCTTCAGCGCCGGCCGGACGCACCAGGTAGTTTCAGAAGGGGATCAATCGCACGGCCTGCCAGCCAGACTGGTTGTCAGCCATCAGACAGCGGGACGCAATGGCGCGCACGGTGCAGCCGCAGACGCGTCGGCCAAGACGTTCCAGCGAACGGGGATGAGACAGGCTACCGCCCCAACCGCCGCGCCCACCAATACCGGAACGGATGGTCGAAGTCGGGATAGAGCACCGGCTGGCTGAAGCAGCCAGCGTGCTTCATCAGGAGGTAGGCGACAAGCATGGTCGCCCAAAAAGCAAACAGGTCCACGATGCACGGCCACCCTTGTTTGCCAGGTGGCCGTTTTCATTATAGGGAGCGCTGCCGCTGCGGGGACGATACCGCACCCCGCACTTACCCTAACCAGGCAAGGTGGATCAGTACACCTCCGGCACGAACATCTCGTGCGGTACCGGATGCCGCACATAGTCCTCATGCCGCTCGCGCGCCGGCAGCACGATCGTGGGTGCATCCACGTCCTGGTAGGGCACCAGGCTGAGCAGGTGGTGGATGCAGTTCAGCCGTGCGCGCTTCTTGTCGTCGGCCTGCACCACCCACCACGGCGCCTCGGCGATGTGGGTGCGTTCGAGCATGGTCTCCTTGGCCTTGGTGTAGTCCTCCCAGCGCCGCTGCGATTCCAGGTCCATCGGGCTGAGCTTCCATTGCTTGAGCGGGTCGTGGATGCGGCTGAGGAAGCGCAGGCGCTGTTCGTCGTGCGTGATCGAGAACCAGTACTTGACGACCTGGATGCCGGAGCGGACCAGCATCTTCTCGAACTCGGGCACTGAGCGGAAGAATTCTTCGTACTGGTCGTCGTTGCAGAAGCCCATCACGCGCTCCACGCCCGCGCGGTTGTACCAGCTGCGGTCGAACAGCACGATCTCGCCGGCTGCGGGCAGGTGCGCCGCGTAGCGCTGGAAGTACCACTGGGTGCGTTCGCGGTCGTTGGGCGCGGGCAGCGCGGCCACGCGGCACACGCGCGGATTCAGCCGCTGCGTGATGCGCTTGATCACGCCGCCCTTGCCGGCGGCGTCGCGCCCCTCGAACAGGATCACCAGCTTGTGGCCGGTGGCCGCGACCCAGCTCTGCAGCCGCACCAGTTCGCCCTGCAGGCGGAACAGCTCGCGGAAATAGTGGCGGCGGCTGTCCTGTTCGGCCCCGTCGGGCAGGTGTACCGGGTCGCCGAAGGCTTCGCTGGCTTCGCGGTCGTCCAGTTCCAGTTCGATCTCTTCGTCGTAGTAGTCGGCCACTTCGTTGTGGATACGCCGTACCAGCTCTGCCTCGCCCGGTCTCATCTGCTCCTCCTGTCGGATACATCGCGGTCGCGCCGATGCTGGCACGCCAGTGTTGCAGCCGCGTGAACGGCTGCGCGCTATGCCGCCGGGTTGATGTTGTGGTTGTGGCGGAACAGGTTGCCCGGGTCGTAGCGGCGCTTGACCTCGACCAGCCGTGCGAAGTTGGGACCGTAGGCGGCGCCGACGCGGTCGGTTTCTTCCTGCGTCAGGAAGTTGACGTAGACGCTGCCCAGCGCGAACGGCGCCGCGGCGCGGAACACCTCGCGGGCCCAGCCGATGCAGGCGTCGTCTTCCGCCGGCGTGTCCCAGCGCCCGTGCAGGTTCATGATGAACTGCGCGTCGCGGTTGGCATAGGCGGTGGCGTCCGGCGCCACGCGGTTGGTCTGGCCGCCCATCGCGCCGACGAACACCTCGCATTGCGGCGACGGCAGCTTGCCGATCTGCTCGACCAGCATCGCGATCAGGCCGTCGTCGAGCCCGGCGAAGTTGTGCGACTTCCAGTAGTTGCGCGCCCCCGGCGTCAGCAAGGGATCGAAGGCCTGCTGCCATGCCGTGAACGGCATCGGTCCGACATGCTCGCCATAAGGCGTGCCCAGCTTGCGCAGCGGCTCGACCAGCGCGGCGCCATGCTCCGGCGGGCCGATATAGCAGATCGCCAGCGCGACGATCGGCTTGCCATGCGCCTCCGGTGGCAGGAACGGCAGCGGTGGCGCCTGGCGCAACACCGCCCATACCGTCAATTCATCCGGCATCGACTTGAACTGCTCGCGAAAGGCCGGCAGCACGGTGGGACCCTGCTCGAGCGGGTAGATGATCAGGCCGCCATAGACCTCGGGGCCGACCGGGTGCAGCCGGAACTCGAACATTGTGACCACGCCGAAATTGCCGCCGCCTCCGCGCAGTGCCCAGAACAGGTCGGGGTGCTCGTCGGCGCTGGCGCGCACCAGCTTGCCGTCGGCAGTGACCACTTGCGCGGAGACGAGGTTGTCGACGGTGGTGCCGAACTTGCGGCTGAGCCAGCCGAAGCCGCCGCCGAGGGTCAGACCCGCGACGCCGGTGGTCGAGTTGATGCCCAGCGGCGTGGCCAGCCCGAAGGCCTGCGCCTCATGGTCGAAGTCGCGCAGCGTGGCGCCGGGTTCGACCCAGGCACGCTGTGCCTGCGGGTCAATGCGCACCGAGCGCATCGCCGTCAGGTCGAGCACCATGCCGCCATCGCAGATCGCCAGCCCGCCGATATTGTGGCCGCCGCCGCGTATCGCCAGCAGCACGCCGTGCTCGCGCGCAACGTTGACCGCGGCGACGACGTCGGCGACGCCGGCGGCCTGCACGATCAGTTGCGGCCGGCGGTCGATCATCGCGTTCCAGATGCGGCGCGCTTCGTCGTAGGCGGCGTCGGCAGGCTGCAGCAGCCGGCCGCGTAGGCGCGCCTTCAGTGACTCAACATGTTCTTGGGATAACTGGCCCATGATCTGCCTCCCGATGCGGGTTGAAACCATCGGACGACGCGCGGCTGCCGGGGTGCAGGAAGATGGCCACGAGGACCGATGACTTCACCATTTAAGGCAGGGCCCTGCCGAATGTAAACGCGGCATGATCGGCGACGTGCAGTGCGCCCCGTCCAGGTGCCGCAACACGATCATGGCGCCGCGCCCGCCTATCATGGAAGCACTGCCGGCACGGTGCAAAACGGCGCCGACCGGCTACGCAATGGACACAACCAGCCCCCCTCCCCTGTTCCTGTGTGGCGATGTGATGACCGGGCGCGGCATCGACCAGATCCTGGCGCATCCCAGCGAGCCGTTGCTGCATGAGTCATATGTGCATTCGGCGCTCGACTACGTGCGCCTGGCCGAGCGCAAGGCGGGCCCGATGGCGCGCCCGGTGGCGCCGGCGTATCCGTGGGGCGACGCGCTCGCGGAACTCGACCGCCGCGGCGCATGGCCGCGCATTGCCAACCTGGAAACGGCGATCACCACCAGCGACGACGCCTGGCCCGGCAAGGCCGTGCATTACCGCATGCATCCG
Organism: Cupriavidus oxalaticus; assembly: GCF_016894385.1. NCBI lineage: Bacteria > Pseudomonadati > Pseudomonadota > Betaproteobacteria > Burkholderiales > Burkholderiaceae > Cupriavidus > Cupriavidus oxalaticus. The sequence continues at coordinate 920,268 of NZ_CP069812.1, read as the reverse complement.
GACAATGTCGATTGCCTGCAGGCGGCATGCATCGACTGCGTATCACTGGCGAACAACCATGTGCTCGACTGGGGACGTGCGGGCCTGGCCGATACGCTGGCGGCGCTCGATGCTGCGCAGATTGCGCACGCCGGTGCCGGCCCCGACGAGGACAGCGCGATGCAGCCCGCGTGGCTGCCGCGGCCGGGCGGCCAGGCCGGCCGCATCGCGGTGTTCGCCTTCGCCATGCACAACTGCGGCACGCCGGCGGCATGGCGCGCCACCGCCGGCCACTCCGGCGTAAACCTGCTGGATGACTGGTCCGCCGCCTCGTGCGACCGCATTGCCGCGCGGATCGGCAAGGACAGGCGTGCCGGCGACCTCGTGGTGGCATCGATCCATTGGGGTGCCAACTGGGGCTACCATATCGATCCGGCGCAACGCGCCTTCGCGCACCGGCTGGTGGAACGGGCCGGCGTGGATATCGTGCATGGACATTCCTCGCACCATCCACTCGGCATCGAGCTGCATGCGGGCAAACCCATCCTCTACGGCTGTGGCGACTTCATCAACGACTACGAGGGCATCGGCGGCTACGACGACTATCGGCCGGACCTGGCGCTGATGGTGTTCGTCAGCTTCGATGCGGCAGGCAACGCAGACCTGCGGCTGGTGCCGCTGCGGCGCAGCCATTTCCGTCTCGAATATGCGGGTGAAGTCGACATCGCATGGCTGCTGGCGATGTTCGCCTACGAAGGACGCGCGCTCGGCACGCGTGTCGAGCGCAGCGGGCTGCACGAACTGCACATGTCGGCAGCAGGAGACGTGCCATAGGGCCGGCGCCACGAAAAAGCCCGCCTGCACGGCGTAATACCGTTCAGTTAAGGTATCAATCACTACTGTCATTCCCGCGCAGGCGGGAATCCAGCGTCTTAAAGCCCCCCGATGGGGGACAAAAAGTCGCTGGGTTCCCGCCTACGCGGGAACGACGGTGGTTAACTGAACGGCATTAGCCTGCACGGCGGGCTCATGCGGCACGTACCGTCAGGCGGCGGTGCAGCCGCTAGTGGCGGTGGATCATATGGTCGAACCATGTGCGCACCGACTGCTCCTGCTGCTGCAGCAGCGTCGGGTTCTTCTCGCGCAGGATCCAGATGACAATGGCGGCGCAGGCGACCAGAGCGATCAGCGCCAGTGCCGTGATCAGTGCGGCAGTCATGGCAACCTCCTGTGAGAGACTGGTTGCACCTTCAGTGTAGGTCGGATCGCGCGCGATGCACGTGCGTGCAAAAGAGGAAGGCCAGCCGCATTGGCTGGCCTTCCGGTATCTCAAGTGCCACGTGATTCGGTTCCGTGTAACGCTTCCACAGTTTGCTGGTCCGCTTCTGCATTCACTGCCCGAAACTAGCTCTCTCGCCCATCCTGCGGCACCCCAGGACATACCTGCAGGATAGTACAAATTCGGGAGCGGGGAAGGTCGCCGTCAGGTCACGGCAATACGGTCCTCGACCAGGCGGATCTGCCCACCAGGCTTGTCTTCCATCACCTTGAGCACGCGGCTGCCCACCTGCAGCGTGACGCCGCCATGGATGCGGCGCGCGGCGTCGATCACGGCATCGGCCGATGGCTGCATTTGCTGGCCCAGTTCGGCCAGGCGCCCTTCCAGCTCGAACAGGTCGCGCGACAGCTTGAACAGCGTCGCGCGCGCCTTCTCGCGCAGGTCGCCGACGGCCTTCTCCGGATGCGCGGCAAAGAACGCGACCAGTTGCTTGACCTTGTTCTGCTCTTCCAGCAGCCTGCGGCGGTCGGCCTCGAGCGCGGCACGTTGCGCGTCCGCGTAAGGGTTCAAGCCCACCTGCACGTTGGTGGCACTGCCGGCAGGGCTGCCGAGCACCGCGGCGCGCACCGCCAGCATGGCGCGCGTGCGCCCGCCGCTGATGCTGCCCTGCACGCCGGGGCCGCCGACCACGATGCGCTCGCCCGCGGCAACGTCGCTCTGGCGGATGCCGCTGTCGACGTTCACCTCGGTGCCGGCCTCGACCACGGCATTCTCGATGAAGCGCGCCTTGACCGCGCCCTTGCAGCGCACGCTGGCGCGGCTGATGCCGCCGTCGGAACGGCCGGTCTCGGCCTTGCCGATGATGCCGCCCCTGACCACGACATTGCCGCCGGCGTCGATGTCGGCGGCTTCGATGGTGCCTTCGACCAGCACGTCGCCGCTGACGCGCACCGACATCCCGGTACGGATATCGCCCGCCACGCGCAGCGTGCCGTCAAAGGCAACGTTGCCCGAATGCAGGTCGACTGCCTCCACCTGCACCACCGGGCTCACCGCAATGCCATGCACGCCGACCACCGGCGCGCCGGCGATCACGGCGACCAGCAGGTCAGGGTCGTCGGGATCGGCGGCGGCACCGGTCAGGCCCTCGGCAAAGGGTGGATCGTCCATGGGATCGGCGGTAATGGGCTTGCCGAACACGTCCACGCCGTCATGGCCGGGCACCGCCGGGACGCGGCGCATCAGCGGCGTGCCGGGGCTGACCAGCAGCAGGTTGCCAAGGTCGCGCAGGTCGACGCGCGAATCGCCTTCATCGGCCTGCGCCGGCTTGCGCGGCTGCAGCAGGTTGAGGAAGCGCGCCGGCTCGCCCTGGCGCGGCGCGACGCCGGCGGCAATGGTGCGCAGCTCGCAGCGGCCTTCGGCCAGCGCGGCGTCGAGCGCCAGCGCCTGGAGCGGCGGCACCACGCCGCGCTCGGCGACGGCGCGGCGGATATCGTCCTGCGTGACCGGGCGGCCGCCTTCGGCGGGCATCAGCGTGAGCCGCACGGCCAGGCCGTCGTTCGTGATATCGAGTTCGAACGCGCCATCGACCAGTACACCGATAGCGGCGTCGATTTCATGTTCGGCGCGCTGGCATTGCTGCAGGAACTGCGCGACAGCGCGTGCATCCAGCCTGGCGCCGGCCCAGCCCTGGCGGTCCAGGCACTGTTTCAGGCTGGCATGATCCGGCGCCAGCCTGCCTGGCTCCGGTACGTAGCGCGCATGCACCTGCTCGCCTGGCTCGGTCAGCTCCAGGCGCAAACCCGACTCGTGCATCATGAGTCCCCTGACATTTGGTGCGGAGCTGCATGCCGATCGGCCACGGCAGCCTGCCCGCGCTGGCGGACAGCGCAGGCCCGGGCGGCTGGCGCTCCACTTGTTATCGATCCATGACCATCGGCAGCGTGGTTGCGAAACTTGAGCGCACAACGCCCCCTGCCGAGGTGGGGGTGGGCCGGAACTTCGGTAAACTATCGGCATTTCCGGGGCGCGCCGCGTCCCGCAGCCTGTGCAGTCCTCATGTCAAATACCCACGAAATCCGCCCCGGCCAGTCCCTCGAGCTGCTCAAGGAACTCCATATCCTGACGCGCGACGGCAAGATGAACCAGGACAGCCGGCGCAAGCTCAAGCAGGTCTACCACCTGTTCCAGTTCATCGAGCCGCTGCTGCAGCAGGTCAAGGATGAGCGCGGCCGCGTCACGCTGGTCGACCACGGCGCCGGCAAGTCGTACCTCGGTTTCATCCTGTATGACCTGTTCTTCAAGGCTTTGAAGGACGACTCCCATATCTACGGCATCGAGACGCGCGAGGAACTGGTGAAGACCTCGCAGGCGCTGGCAGCGCGGCTGGGCTTTCCCGGGATGTCGTTCCTGAACCTGTCGGTGGCGGACTCGATCACCTCGCCGCAGCTGCCGCCGACCGTCGACGTGGTCACCGCGCTGCATGCGTGCAATACCGCCACCGACGACGCCATCCGCTTCGCGCTGGCCAAGCGCGCGCAGCACATCGTGCTGGTGCCCTGCTGCCAGGCCGAAGTGGCCAGCGTGCTGCGCAAGCACAAGGGCAAGCTGCTGGCGGGCAATCCGCTGACCGAGATCTGGCGCCATCCGCTGCATACGCGCGAATTCGGCAGCCAGGTGACCAATGTGCTGCGCTGCCTGCAGCTGGAGGCGCATGGCTACCAGGTCAGCGTGACCGAGCTGGTGGGATGGGAGCACTCGATGAAGAACGAGCTCATCATCGCCCAGTACAAGGACCTGCCGCGCCGGCGCCCGGCGGAGCGGCTGCAGAACGTGCTGGAAACGCTGGGGCTGGAAGAGATGAACGAGCGCTTCTTCACCGCTCCGGTTTCGGTCACGCCGGTCACGCCGGCCGAGCCAGCGTAAGTCAGTCTTTCGGGGGTAATGCCGTTCAGTTAAGGGATCAAGCCCCACCGTCATTCCCGCGCAGGCGGGAATCCAGCGTCTTTTGAAGTCACTGGGTTCCCGCCTTCGCGGGAACGACGGCGGCTAACTGAACGGCATTAGTCTTTCGGGAGCGGGTTTTTGCCGGTGGCCTTGTCTTCGGCTTCGTCCTCGCCCGCCATCACACGGCGCCAGCCCGCATGCCCCAGGCGGCGCATGGTCGCCTGGTTGCGCTCGTAGATATCCGCCGCATCCGGGAAGGCCGCCGCCGCGCGCGCGATGCTGTCCTCGCGCAGCAAGTGCAGGATCGGATACGGTGCGCGGTTGGTGTAGTTCTCGATATCGTCCGGCTCGCTATCGGCAAACTGGTACTGCGGATGGAAGCTGGCGATCTGCAGCGTGCCTGCCAGGCCCAGGCTGCCGAGCAGGCGGTCGGCGAAGTACAGCAGGTCGTTGTAGTCGAGGAAATCGGCCACCGCGCGGGGCAGGATCAGCAGCGTGGTGTCGATCTCCGCCGGATCCGTCTCATCGAGCAGGCGGAGCTCGCGCTCAAGCTCATCCAGCACATCCGGCGCTTCGGTCGCCGTGCTGACCACGTAGCGCACCTGCTCCTTCACATAGACGCTCTTGGCAAAGGGGCACAGGTTCAGGCCGATCACCGCGCGTTCCAGCCAGTGGCGGGTGGCGGCGATAACGGAATCTGCGGCGGCTGCGGAAGTGGCGGCGGAAGACATGATGGCAATACGGGGGAAACCGTCATTCTAGCGCTGCCGCAGGCTCTATAATCCGCGCGGAAACACCCTGCCCTCGCCCGACCGCCAATGTCCCTCGCCAATCCTTCCCCTTCGCTTTCCAACCGCCCCGACGTGGCAATCATCGGCGGCGGCCCGGCCGGGCTGATGGCGGCCGAGGTACTGGTGGCGCAAGGCCTCAGCGTGGCGGTCTATGACGCGATGCCGTCGGTCGGGCGCAAGTTCCTGATGGCCGGCAAGGGCGGCATGAACCTCACGCATGCCGAGCCGGAACCCGCCTTCCTCGGCCGCTATGGCGACCGTGCCGCGCAGATCGCGCCGATGCTTGGGGACTTCGGCCCGCAGGCGCTGCGCGAGTGGGTGCACGGGCTTGGCATCGACACCTTCGTCGGCAGCTCGGGCCGCGTTTTCCCGACCGACATGAAGGCCGCGCCGATGTTGCGCGCGTGGCTGCACCGGTTGCGCGAGGCCGGCGTGCAGTTCCATATGCGCCATCGCTGGCTGGACTGGCTGGACTGTCATGAGGGCGCGCCGCATACGCTGCGTTTTGCCACGCCGCAGGGCGAAGCATCCGTGTCCGCACGTGCCGTGGTGCTGGCGCTCGGCGGCGCAAGCTGGGCGCGGCTGGGATCGGATGGCGCGTGGGTGCCGCGGCTGACGGAGCGTGGCGTCGATGTCGCACCGCTGCGTCCCGCCAACTGCGGTTTCGATGCGGCATGGAGCGAATCGTTTGCCGACCGTTTCGCCGGCACGCCGGTCAAGCCGGTGGCGATCGCATTGACCGATCGCGACGGCAACGCACACTACCGCCAGGGCGAGTTCGTCATCAGCGCCACCGGCATCGAAGGCAGCGTGGTCTATGCGCTGTCGGCGCCGATCCGCGACCGGATCGAAGCCGATGGCAGCGCGGTGATCCACCTCGACCTGCTGCCCTCGCACACCGCGGAACAGGTCGGCAACGCAGTGAACCATCCGCGCGGGTCGCGTTCGCTGTCCAGCCACCTGCAGAGCCGGCTCGGCATCACCGGCGTCAAGGCCGGACTGCTGCGCGAATGCCTGGCGAAAGATGCGATGCAGGATCCCGGCACGCTGGCCGTATCGCTCAAGGCGCTGCCGCTGCGCCTGCTGCGCCCGCGGCCGATTGACGAGGTCATCAGCAGCGCCGGCGGCGTGCGTTTCGAAGCGATGGATGAACGGCTGATGCTGCGCGCCCTGCCCGGCGTGTTCTGCGCGGGCGAAATGCTGGACTGGGAAGCGCCCACCGGCGGCTACCTGCTGACGGCCTGCTTCGCCAGCGGACGCACCGCGGCGCTGGGCGCCGCGGCGTATCTGAGGCAAACCTAAGCCTGCTTGCCGCCGACGATGCTGAGCGCCACCGCTTCAGCGACCTCGATGCCATCGATCGCGGCCGAGTAGATGCCGCCGGCATAGCCCGCGCCCTCGCCCGCCGGGTACAGGCCCCTGACATTGATGCTCTGGTAATCGTCGTTGTTGCGGCGGATGCGCAGCGGCGACGAGGTGCGCGTCTCCACGCCGGTCAGCACCGCGTCATGCAGCGCGAAGCCCGGCAGCTTCTTGTCGATCTCCGGAATGCCTTCGCGGATCGCCTCGATCACGTAGTCTGGCAGCGACGTGCTCAGGTCGGTCGGCGTCACGCCCGGCTTGTACGAAGGCTCGACCGAGCCCAGCGACGTCGACGCACGGCCGGCGATAAAGTCGCCCACCAGCTGGCCCGGCGCGTTGTAGTTGCTGCCGCCCAGCTCGAACGCGCGCTCTTCCCACTTGCGCTGGAACTCGATGCCGGCCAGCGGGCCGCCCGGATAGTCGTCCGGCGTGATCCCGACCACGATGCCGGCGTTGGCATTGCGCTCGGCGCGCTTGTACTGGCTCATGCCGTTGGTGACCACGCGCCCCGGCTCCGACGCCGCCGCCACCACCGTGCCGCCCGGGCACATGCAGAAGCTGTACACCGAACGCCCGTTGCTGCAATGGTGCACCACCTTGTAGTCGGCGGCGCCCAGCAGCTTGTTGCCGGCGAACTTGCCGAAGCGGCTGCGGTTGATCAGCCCCTGCGGATGCTCGATGCGGAAGCCCAGCGAAAACGGCTTGGCCTCCATGAACACGCCGCGCTCGTGCAGCATCTGGAAGGTGTCGCGCGCGCTGTGGCCCACCGCCATGATGACGTGGTCGGCCTCGAGGTATTCGCCGTTGGACAGCTTCAGGCCGCGCACCCGGCCGCCATCGATTTCGATATCGTCGACGCGGGTCTCGAAGCGGATCTCGCCGCCCAGCTCGATGATCTCGGCGCGCATCTTCTCGACCATGCTGACCAGGCGGAAGGTGCCGATATGCGGGCGCGCCTTGTACAGGATGTCTTCCGGCGCGCCGGCGCGCACGAACTCGTTCAGCACCTTGCGCCCGTAGTGCTTCGGGTCCTTGATCTGGCTGTACAGCTTGCCGTCCGAGAACGTGCCCGCGCCGCCTTCGCCGAACTGCACGTTCGACTCCGGGTTGAGCACGCTCTTGCGCCACAGGCCGAACGTGTCCTTGGTGCGCTCGCGCACTTCCTTGCCGCGCTCCAGCACGATCGGGCGGAAGCCCGACTGCGCCAGGATCAGGCCGGCGAGCAGCCCGCACGGGCCCATGCCGATCACCACCGGGCGCAGCGCGGGCCCGCCCTGCGGGGCGCGCGCGACGAAGTGGTACTCCATGTCGGGCGTCACGCTCCAGTTGGGCTTGCCGGCCATGCGCTTGCGCGCCGCGGCTTCGTCGCTGACTTCGAGATCGATGATGTAGGTCAGCTTGATATCGGAGCGCTTGCGCGCATCGTGGGCGCGGCGGAATACGGTATAGCCGATCAGGCCGTCTCCCTTGACGCCGATCTGCGCGGCGCCGGCACGCACGGCGGCGTCCAGGTCGGCTTCGGTATGGTCGAGCGGGAGTTTGACTTCACTTAGACGTAGCATGGGGAACCCGGGAACTGCGGCCGGGGGGTTGGGCACACCAATGTGCCAGGCCGGCCGGAGCGCAATTTTATAGTTTTTCCGGCGCCGGGTCGGCAATCGGTTGCGGCCGGTGCCGCCATGGCGACGGCACGCGGCGCCTGCGCCACGCCAGCAGGCCCGCCAGGCGGTCGATCACGCCGAGCGGCATGGCGATGGTGAAGGCGGCGTCGCCGCGCGCCACGACCTGCAGCCAGCCACGCGCCGGTATGGCCAGCGTCTCGCCCGCGCGCAGGCGCCAGCGCGGGACGTGCCAGCTTTCGGCCAGCCATTGCGGCGGCCCGCTGACCTCGATCCGGCCGGCGCCGGCATGCAGCACCGTGCCGGCCGGCACGCACAGCTGCAGGCATTGTCCGGCGGACAGGCGCGTGGCGGACGCCGGCAAGACGCGCCCTGAAGTGTCGATCGATACGCTTGGCATGGCTTGGCTCCGGTAACAGATTCAGGCCTCCAGCCTATCGGCGGGCCCCAGCAAGCGGCAGGCACATCCCCGCGCAACCTCTACCGGAACAGCAGGACAAAATCGGGACTGTTACGATACAGGCGCCCCGCCTCTGTATCTGTACCCCGATGGCCAACCGCGCCACCATGCCGCCATGGAATCCACCCCGCTCTACCGCCAGGTTGCCGGCCACTACCGCCGCGCCATCGAATCCGGCACGCTGACCGCCGGCGACCGCATGCCGTCCGTGCGCGCGCTGATGGGACTGCACGGCGTCAGCCTGTCCACGGCGCTGCAGGCCTGCCGCCAGCTGGAGAGCGACGGCCTGCTCGAAGCCCGTCCGCGCGCCGGCTATTTTGTTTCGGCGCCGCTGCGCGCGCCGCTGGCACCGCTGACCGAACCCGACGCCGCGCTGCCCGACCCCGCGCAGTACGTCGGCATCCACCAGCGCATTTCGGGACTGCTGGCCCGCAGCCAGCACCAGCATGTCCATACCAACCTGGGCGGTGCCTACTGCGCGCCCTCGCTCTATCCCGCCGATGCGCTGCGCGGCGCCGCGGCGCGCGCCCTGCGCCGGCATCCGATGCTGTTCGCCGAGGCGGTCGAGCCGGAAGGCCATGCGCCGCTGCGCGGCGCCATCGCGCGCCAGGCGCTGCACGCGCGGATGCAGCTGGCGCCGGAGGAGATCGTCATCACGCACGGCTGCACCGAGGCGCTCAACCTGGCGTTGCGCGCGGTGGCCGGCCCGGGCGACGTGATCGCGGTGGAGTCTCCCACCTACTACGGCCTGCTGCAGATCCTCGAAAGCCTCGGCATGCGCGCGCTGGAAATCCCGTGCAGCCCGCAGACCGGGATCTCGCTCGAGGCGCTCGAGCTGGCGGCGCAGCACTACGACAATATCCGCGCGGTGGCGGTGGTGCCCAACCTGCAGAACCCGCTCGGCTGCATCATGCCGGACGCGCACAAGGCGCGGCTGGTGCAGTGGTGCGAGGCGCGCGGCATCGCGCTGATCGAGGACGACTGCTTCTCCGCCACCGCCGACGGCGATACCCAGCCGGCGGCGGCCAAGGCCTGGGATGGCAGCGGCAACGTGATCCACTGCGCCTCGCTGCACAAGGTGCTGGCGCCGGGCATGCGGCTCGGCTGGATCGCTGCCGGCAAATGGCAGCCGCGCGTCGAAATGCTCAAGTTCGGGCTGTCGCGGCCCAACGAGATGCTGTCGCAGATGGCCGCGGCGGACTTCCTCGCCAGCGGCGCGCATGAACGGCACCTGCGCCGTCTGCGCACGCGGCTGCAGCTGCAGCGCGAATGGTTCGCGCAGGCGGTGGCGGCCAGCTTTCCGGCGGGCACACGGCTGGGTGCGCCGCGCGGCGGCATGCACCTGTGGGTCGAGATGCCCGCGCAGGTATCGTCCGAGGCGGTGTTCGACCAGGCGCTGCAGGCTGGCATCCGCGTGATGCCCGGGGTGATGTTCTCCAACGCCGGGCGCTTCGACCATTGCCTGCGCATCAACTGCGGCACGCCGCGCTCGGCGCAGATCGAGCGGGCACTGGCCACGCTGGCCGGCATTGTGCACCGCCTGGCCGGCTAGCCGCGCGCGGGGCCACGCGCATTTTTGCAACACGCGCGCGACCGCGCGACCGGATTGACCTGCTTTTTACGCCCCGTTTGCCCCATTTGGCGCCGCCTCGCCTATCCTAATGCGCTGGCGCGGCGGCCTTGGCCCCGGCTGGTTCCCGGAAACGCTGCCAGGCCCCGCCACCAGACGGGAACAAGAACAAAGGAGAGTGGCCTTGAGCAGTCTATCCGCGGCATCGCGCAACCGCCCTGTCGGCACCGGGCCGGACAACAGCCTCGACGATTACCGGACGCTGTTCCGACTCGCCCCCGTGTCACTGTGGCTGGAAGACTTCAGCGACGTGCGGGTGCATTTCGAACAACTGCGCCGCGACGGGGTCACCGACCTGCGCGCCTACCTGCGCGCCAATCCGCACCAGGTGGCGCAGTGTTCGTCGCTGATCCGCGTGATCGACGTCAACCAGCGCACGCTCGACCTGTTCCATGCGGCCGACCTCGACGACCTCGTCGCCAACCTCGAGACGGTCTTCCGCGACGACATGTTCGACCAGCACGTGGAAGAACTCGGCCAGCTCTGGGACGGCGCCAACCGCTTCGCCAGCCAGACCGTCAACTACACGCTGGACGGCGAACGCCTCGACATCCGGCTCGAAGCCACGGTGATGCCCGGCCATGAAGGCACATGGGAGCGCGTGCTGCTGTCGATCGAGGACATCACCGCGCGCGCGCGCACCGAACGCGACTTGCGCCGCAGCGAGCAATACGCCGTCGGCCTGTTCGAGCACTCGCCGGTGTCGCTGTGGGTGGAAGACTTCAGCGCGGTCAAGGTGCTGCTCGATGAAGTGCGCGCGGCCGGCATCACCGACTTCCGCACCTTCCTCAACGTGCATCCGGACTTCGTCTCGCGCTGCATGCAGGAGATCCGCGTGCTCGACGTCAACCGGCAGACGCTGCTGATGTTCGGCGCCGAGTCCAGGGAGATCCTGCTGTCGCGCCTGGGCGACGTGTTCCGCGACGACATGCGCATCCATTTCGCCGAGCAGCTGATCGACCTCTGGCACGAAAAGCTGTGGCAGCAGCGCGAGGTCATCAACTACGCGCTCGACGGCCGCCAGGTCGACGTCTTCATGCAGTGGTCGGTCTTCCCCGGCTGCGAGGCCGACTGGGACCAGGTGCTGGTGTCGCTGACCGATATCACCGCGCGCAAGAAGGCCGAGGCCTATGTTGAATTCCTGGGCAAGCACGACGTGCTGACCAAGCTCTACAACCGCGCCTACTACGAAGACGAACTGTCGCGGCTGGGCCGCAAGGGCCCGTGGCCGGTCAGCGTGGTGGCGGTGGACCTGAACGGGCTCAAGGTGGTCAACGACCAGTTCGGCCACGGCGACGGCGATGGCCTGCTGCGCCGCACCGGCGAGGTGCTGAAGAAGGCGGTGGGCGAGCAGGCCTGCGTGGCGCGCATCGGCGGCGACGAATTCATGGTGCTGCTGCCCGGCCGCGACGAGCGCGGCGCCGCCACGGTGGTCGAGCAGATCGAAAAGGTGGTCGAGCTGAACAACACCTTCTATCCCGGCGTGCGCCTGAGCTTTTCCATCGGCCACGCCACCTGCGTGCAGGGCGAGCGCCTCACCGACGCGGTCAAGGTGGCCGACAGCCGCATGTACGAAGCCAAGCGCGCGCACTACGAGGCGCTGGGCAAGGAGCGTCGGCGCGAGAACTGAAGCAACCCGACGCAAAAGAGCCGGCTTGCGCCGTAATGCTGTTCAGTTAACCACTGTCGTTCCCGCGAAGGCGGGAACCCAGTGACTTCAAAAGACGCTGGATTCCCGCCTGCGCGGGAATGACAGTGGTGCTTGATGCATTAACTGAACGGTATTACGGCTTGCGCCGGCTCTTTTGCTGATGACATCGCGTACTACAGGAAGATGACCAGCGCCACGCCCCCCACGATCAGCCCGAACTTCGCCACGTAGTACAGCTGGCGGTTCCACGCCTTGAAGCGGCGGCGATATTGCCCGCCCAGCCAGACAAAGCGGAACAGCTTGTTGATCATGCCGGTCTGGTCGTGCTCGTCGTTGGGCGAGCTGGCCGCGGTCATGACCTTGCGGCCCATCCAGTGGTTGAACCTGGCGGCCCAGCCATAGCGCATCGGCCGCTCGATATCGCAGAACAGGATCAGCCGGTTGGCGTCGCTGCGGTTCTCGGCCCAGTGCAGGTAGGTCTCGTCGAACACCACGCCCTCGCCGTCGCGCCAGCTGTGGCGCTCGCCGTCGACCTCGATGAAGCAGCGGTCATCGTTGGGCGTGGACAAGCCCAGGTGGTAGCGCAGCGAGCCGGCGAACGGGTCGCGGTGCGGATTGAGCTTGCCGCCCGGCGGCAGCTCGGCGAACATCGCGGCCTTCACGCTCGGCAGCTCGCGCAGCAGCGCCACGGTCTTGGGGCACAGCACTTCGGCGGACGGGTGCTGGGCCTCGTACCACTTCAGGTAGAAGCGCTTCCAGCCGTACTTGAAGAACGAATTGAAGCCGGCGTCGTCGTTCTTGTCCGCGGCCTTGATCTTGCGCATCGCGGCCAGCGCCAGGCCTTCGTCGCGGATCTCCGGCCACGCGGCGCGCAGCTTCTCCAGGTCCGGGAAACGATCGACCGGGATATATGGCGTGCGCGGCACGCCCGAGAACGCGTACATGAAGCAGTTGATCGGCGCGACCAGCGCCGAATGGTCCAGCAGCTGGCGCCAGATCTTCAGCCTTACCTTGCCGCGGAAGTGCACATACAGGATGGCACCGAGGTAGCCCGCGACGATTATCCACTTGATCACCCGAAATCCTCCTGGTTGGCCGCCCTGGCGCGCACGATGACGGGCGCGGCGGGCCGGCTGGGCGAAAACCGGTATTTTAGCGAAATGGACGGCGCACCGCAGACAGTGGTGACTGCGGCACATCGCAACGGGAGGCTGTCAGGACTCGCGATCGGGCCCGCCGCGCGACTGGCGCGCAATCCGGTCGATCAGTGCCTGGGCATCTTCGGGCATGCCCTGCAGCGTCAGCAGGCGGGCGTTGAGCACCAGGTTCTCGAGCACCAGCTTCGCGGTCGAGGCCCACATCGTGGCCAGCAGCGCTTCCATCGGCATGCCGGACGCTTCCATCTGCTCCGAGCGCTCCGCGATCAGCCGGCAGGCCAGCTGGCGCAGCGCGCGGTCATCGAACGGCAGGTCGGCGTAGTCGATCGGGTCTTCCTTCTCGACCTCGGCCATCAGTTGCAGCAGGGTGTCTTCTGTCATGGGCAGACTCCTGGCAAAGCGTGAACGCAACGTTGCTATACGCGGAATTCCCCCGCCATGTCGGCGTCGGTGCGCGCCTCCAGACGGCCCGACCGGCACGCGGCGACGAACTGCCCATAGTCGCGCTCGACCTGGTCGGCATAGCCATTGGCGTAGCCTACCATCGCATCGGTCATCCGGTCGCTGCGCCCCAGGTAGCCGCTGACCTCGGCGGCCAGCCCGCTGCCCTTGGCATGCGCCCGCGCCAGCACCCAGCCGCACAGCGCGGCGTAGCGGCCGAAGACTTCCGCATCCATCAGTTCGAGCTGGGGCGAGAGCTTCATGTCGCGCAACTGCCGCATGTAAAAGTGCCGCCCGAACGGCCCCTTGGTCCAGCCCAGGAACAGGTCGCTGGCCGCCTGCATCAGGCGCTGGCCCTCGACCACGCGGCGCCCCTCGTGCGCCGCCTGCGGCCCCTTGAAAAAGCGCGCCACCACCGAGCGCCTGGCTTCCTTGACCTGGAGGAACAGCGGCTTGTCGTGCTGGTCGACCATCAGCAGGATCATGCAGCGCGTGCCGACGCTGCCGACCCCGACCACCTTGAAGGCCTGGTCGTGGCGCGTGAAGTGGCCCAGCAGCCGGCGCCGGTCGGGCGCCAGCGTCGACAGGTAGTCCTTGAACGACTGTTCCAGCGTCTGTTCGGGATCTGCCGCGGTCAGCCAGTCGTCGCCCGGATCGAACAGCGTCTGCTTGCCGCGTACATGAAACACGGCGGGAGGCGCGTCCAGGATCCGCCAGCGGCCTTCGACGCGTTCGGCCAGCTTGGGCAGCAGCGTTTCGTGGGTACGGTCGGCCGCGCGCTCGATGCCGCGGCGGATGCGTTTCTGCACATTGGGCGAGGTCTCTTCGTCCAGCAGCCGCTCGAAGGTGATGCGGTCGTACCAGGTGTCGAGCATGCCCATCCCGGCGTAGGCCTGCATCCGGTCCCGGTAGCTGCGCGCCGCCTGGCGCACCAGGTCGTCGGCGGTGTCGGCGGGATGGCGCAAATGGCGCGCAGCCACCACGAAGCTGGCGCACAGCCGCTTCAGGTCCCATTCCCACGGACCGGGGCTGGTTTCGTCGAAATCGTTGAGGTCGAACAGCAGCGCGCGTTCGGGTGTGGCATAGCCCCCGAAGTTGGCCACATGGGCATCGCCGCAGACCTGCATGGTCAGGCCCGTGTCGGGCGTGCCGGCGAGGTCGTGCGCCTGGATGATGGCGGTGCCGCGGTAGAAGGCGAACGGCGATTCCAGCATGCGGCCGTAGCGCAGCGGCACCAGCCGGGGCACGCGCCCCTCGCTGCTGATCTCGAGCAGCTTGACGGGATCGCGGTCCAGGTTGCCCAGCGCCTCGTGCGCCCCGCGTGGCACCTGCTGGCGAACGGCCTTGCCGCGATCGCGGCGCACCTCGACGGCATCCTGGGGATCCGCGCCGCTTGCCGGGTCCCTTCCCGGGCCGCCATCCGTTTCCGCGTCTTGCCGTATCGCCACGATGCCTCCCCTGCCGGCGCGCCGGCGGTTGTGCCATATGTGCAGCTTCTGTGGCACAAGCTAATGCAGCGCGCCGCGGCTTGTCAATCGACCGGCCGCGGCGGCAACTGTGGCGCTGCGAACCGTGGTGCTGCGGTCAGAGCGCCGGCGGCTGGCGGCGGAAACCGACGCCGAAGCGGTTCCACGCATTGATCATCGAGATCAGCAGGGTCAGGTCGGCAATTTCCTTTTCCGAGAACTGCTCGCGCACCGCGTTGTAGTCGGCGTCAGGCGCCTGGCTCTGCGGCAGCAGCGTCAGCGCCTCGGTCCACGCCAGCGCGGCACGCTCGCGCGCGGTGAACCAGCTCACTTCGCGCCATGCCGGCAGCAGGCTCAGGCGGCGATCGCTCTCGCCGTGCTTGCGCGCGTCGGTCACGTGCATGTCGAGGCAGAAGGCACAGCCGTTGATCTGCGAGGCACGGATCTTCACCAGCTCCTTCAGGCTGTTTTCCAGCCCGCAGCGGGCAATGTAGATCTCCACGCCGATCATGGCCTTGTAGGCGTCAGGGGCCACGTCTTGCCAGTTCATGCGTTCTTCCATGTCGATTCTCCAGGGATCCGGTTGAGTGATTGAGTTGAGTGATTGGCGGGCGCTGGCCCGTTGGACTCAACGATAGGCTTCGCGATTGGCTCCGTACACTGCCAATTTGCGTCAAACTTGGTAGACCAATTTCGGACAACGACCATGGAGCTCCATCTCGCGCTGGACCACGCCGGCGACCTGACCGCGCAGATCGTCCACCAGATCCGCGACGCCATCCAGGCCGGGCGCCTGGAAGCCGGCGCGCGCATGCCGCCCACGCGGCTGCTCGGCACGCAGCTGGGCGTCGCGCGCAAGACCGTGACCACCGCCTACGAGCGGCTGGTGGCGGAGGGCTGGCTGCACGCCCGCGTCGGCGACGGCACCTATGTTGCCGAGGGGCTGGCGCGCAAGCCGGTGCGCATCGCCGCCGCGCCGGTGCTGCCGCCGGCGGTGCAGCGCTGGATGGCGGTCGAGACGCCCTTCCTCGGGCCGGTCAGTGGTGCGCGCTATGCCTTCCAGCCGGGCCAGTCCGATGCCGCGCGCTTCCCGCACGAAGCCTGGTCGCGCTGCGTGCGCGCGGCACTGGCGGCGGAGCGGCAGCGCCCGCCCGGCCCCGCCGACCCGGCCGGCGAGATGCCGCTGCGGCAGGCCATTGCCACCCATATCGCCTTCACCCGTGGCGTGCAGAGTGCGCCCACCGACATCCTGGTCACCGGCGGCGCGCAGCAGGGCATCGACCTGGCCGCCCGGCTGCTGCTGGGGCCGGGCGCCGCGGTGGCCATGGAGGATCCCGGCTACCCGATGGCGCGCGCGCTGTTCCAGGGGCTGGGCGCGCGCGTGGTGCCGGTGCCGGTCGACGGCGAAGGACTGGTGGTGGAGGCGCTGCCCGGCGAGGCGACACTGGTCTTCGTCACGCCGTCGCACCAGTCGCCGCTGGGCGTGCCGATGAGCCTGGCGCGGCGGCAGGCGCTGCTCGACTGGGCCGCGCGCCGCCACGCAGTGATCCTGGAGGACGATTACGACAGCGAGTTCCGCTATGGCGGGCAAGCGCTGGACGCGCTGCAGACACTGGACCGCCACGGGCGCGTGGTGTACCTGGGCACGTTTTCCAAGACGCTGCTGGCCAGCCTGCGCGGCGGCTACCTGGTGGTGCCGCCATGGCTGATGCCGGCGGCGCGCAAGGTCAAGCACCTGATGGACTGGTACACCCCGACGCTGATCCAGCAGGCGCTGGCGCGCTTCCTGTCGGAGGGACACCTGCTGCGCCATATCCGGCGCTCGCACGCGCGCCATGCACAGCGGCGCGCGCGGCTGCTGGCGCGGCTGCACGGCGACCTGTCACCGTGGCTCGAAGCCCTGCCGGCCATGGCGGGCTTTCACCTGGCGGCGCGGTTGCGCGTGCCCGTGGCCAGCGACGCGCTGGTGGCGATGGCACGGCTCGCGGACCTGGAACTGGCCACCCTTGACCCCTTCTATGTCACGCCGCCGCCAACCTGCGCCGGCCTGCTGCTCGGCTTCGGCGCCATCGACCTGCTCGACATCGACCCGGCGCTCGACCGGCTGGCAATGGTACTCTCTGCCTTGGCCCCCGAGCCGGCGCGCGTCGTGTGATGCTGCCGCCACCCCGGCAAAAGTGCCGGCCTCAGGGTACGCACCGAATGCGTGGGAGCGCACGCACCGTCATACTGGCGTCCGCAAGCTTCCGTTGAACAAATCAAACGGAGCGCAGTCTCATTCGCACTTCCAACCACACCAGAGTCGCGTTCATGACCAAGCGTTTGTTGTCCGCCATGCGTCAGTACGCATGGTTTTCAGGGGTAAAGCATCATGTCGTGCAGGGCGTCGAAGCCCTGGCGGAACTGCTCAAGTCCCCTTCCGCCGCGGCGCGCGCCGTCGCGGCCGTGATCGCCGAAACCGAACACGGCGTGCAGGTCTGGGTCTCGTATCTCGGCAAGCCGCTGGACCCGCACACCAACTACGTGCTGTGGCCGAACCGCGCCCTGCGGGCGGCACGGCGCCGCATCCAACCCTCCCCGATCGAGCAGTTGCAGCTGCAGATGCGACGACGGCGCGACGAATAGCCGCGCCCTTCGTTGCATCGACGCAGCGCCCCGCCGATATCCGGTAACCGGCGCCGGGCGCCGGCGGCGCTCAGGCGTCCGCCCAGCGGCGCAGCAGGTTGTGGTAGACGCCGGTCAGGCCGATCACGGCTTCATGCGACTGGCCGAGTTCCTGCGCCGTCTGGCGGATGCGCCCGTCCATCTCGAACAGCAGCGAGCGCTGGCCATCGTCGCGCACCATGCTCTGGATCCAGAAGAACGACGACACCCGCGCGCCGCGCGTGACCGGCGTCACGTGGTGGACGCTGGTGGCCGGGTACAGCACCATATGCCCGGCCGGCAGCTTCACGCGTTGCTGGCCGTAAGTGTCCTCGACCACCAGCTCGCCGCCGTCGTACTGGTCCGGCTCGGTCAGGAACAGCGTTGCCGACAGGTCGCTGCGGATGCGGAAGCTGGTGCCACGCAGGTAGCGGATCGCGTTGTCGACATGGTTGGCAAAGGTGTGCCCGCCCTCGTAGCGGTTGAACAGCGGCGGATAGACCTTCAGCGGCAGTGCCGCCGAGAAGAACAACGCGTTGTTGCCCAGCGCATCCTGGATCAGGTCGCCAACCTGGCGCGCCGCTGGCGAGCCTTCGGGCAGCTGGAGGTTGCGCTTGGCCAGCGCCGACTGGTAGCCCGAGGTTTCATTGCCATCGGTCCATGGCGCGGCGTCGATGATCTGCCGGACCTGCGCCACCTGGGCCTTGGAAAGTACGTCTGGAATCTGCAGCAACATGGTGGCGACAACCTTTGGGCAAGAATGGGGAAAGCGCGCACGCCGGACGGACGCGTCGTGAACGCGTATTGTATGTGAACCCGGATATCTCTCGAACAAGAATCATTATTGTTTGAGCTTGCGCAGGCGCCGGCTCCACTACAATGGTTTTTGTATTCCCGTCATCGCCAAGGAGAAGACATGTCCGAACCGCTGCACGACGAAGCGCTGGTCAATCTCTATCTGGAACGAATTTCAGCCCTGTCTGTGAGCGCCTTCGATGGTGCCGATGTTAGCGCCGAGCTCGATGCCGTGATGCGCGAAGCGGTAGCCAAATGCCAGGCGGCAGGCGGTCCGCAGGCACAAGGCACACTGGCGGTGCTGGCCAAGCGATTGCAGGAGCGCGCCGATGCAGCCGAGCGCGAAGACCAGTCGCTGGTGCGCAATACCTTCCTGCAGGCGGCGCAACGATTGCCGGCCTGACGACGAGCAAGCACCGCGCGCGATCATCGCGGAGGTTCGCAGTTCAGTTCGGAGCTGGGAATGAATCAGGCCGGACGGCCTTGTGAACAACACCCTGAAGAATTGCGGCGGATGCCGCGAAAGGTGTTGGTTGCGGGGGCAGGACTTGAACCTGCGACCTTCGGGTTATGAGCCCGACGAGCTGCCAACTGCTCCACCCCGCGTCTGAAGAAAAAGATTATGCCGGATTCACGCACATCTGGCAAGTCTTTTCTTGGCCATCGATCACCATGGATCATGCCGTGATCTATGCCATGGCGAAGCGCGCACCGGCATCACTCGGGCGGCGGCCCGAGCAGGCGGTCCACCAGCGCATAGCCGGCACCGAATGCCGCCACCTCCGCCGCATGGCGCGTGGCGAACTGCTGCGAGCCGCTCACCAGCACTTCGGTATCGCCCGCATCGGCGGGATCGACGCCCTCCTGGGCCACGCGCACTTCATAGCCCCATCGACCGATGCTGCCCTGGCCCTGCGGCGACACCTGGACGTAGACATCCATGTCGCGGTACTGCTCGACGCGCCAGTCGTTTTCCATGCCATTGCTCCGGTTTGGCTTGTACTGCCCTTGAGTCGAGCCTAGGAGGCGGCAAGGACGCGCGCAAGCCGTGGCGCAGCAAAAACGCTGGCGGCGCGGGGACTACAAGCGATGGGAAAGACAGGGAGAGAGGCAGGAAAACAAAAAGGGCTTCCGTTTCCGGAAGCCCTTTTCTTACTGCATAGGTGGCGCGGCTGGCAGGATTCGAACCCACGACCCCTTGGTTCGTAGCCAAGTACTCTATCCAACTGAGCTACAGCCGCACTCGAGAAAAGAGATTATATCTGAGATTTCAGATTTGTGAACCCCCCTCGACACTTTTTTCGCATCTTTTTGCGAGCGTGAGCCTGCCCGCAGCGTTTTTCTATAATGGGAACCCGAAGATGTGATCCGGACCATGAACAAGGCATTTGTCAAAGAGTCCTCTGGCGACGAGGACGACGACCTCCCCGAAGGCGCGACGCCGCTGCCACCCGGCACCAAGAACTACATCACCGCCGAAGGCTACAACCGCCTGCGCAATGAGCTGATGCAGCTGATCGACGTCGACCGGCCCGATGTGGTGCAGATCGTGTCGTGGGCGGCATCCAATGGCGACCGCTCCGAGAACGGCGACTATCTCTACGGCAAGAAGCGCCTGCGCGAGATCGACCGCCGCATCCGCTTCCTGACGCGCCGCCTGGACAAGGCCGAGGTGGTCGATCCCTCATTGCAGGGCGACAACGACCAGATCTTCTTCGGCGCCACCGTCACCTACGCCAACCGCGCCGGCGAAGAGACCACCATCACCATCGTGGGCATGGACGAAGTGGACCTGGACAGCAACCGCGTGAGCTGGATCTCGCCGATCGCCAAGGCGCTGATCAAGGCGCGCGAAGGCGACACCGTGCCGCTGCGCACGCCGGCCGGGGTCGAGCAGATCGACATCCTGGAAGTCAGCTACCCGCGCCGGGAACAATAGCCAGGAGGCCGTTTTAGGGCGGTCCTGGCCAGGCGCGCGGCCGCAGACAGTACAAGTGTGCGGCAAGGCCGCGCAACGACGCCAGGGCCGTCCTAAAACGGCCTCCTAGCCGTCGTTGCGGTCGCGGAAGATGCGGATGACATCCGGGTTGCGGCGCAGCCCGCGCATCACGTTGGCCAGGTGCAGGCGGCTCTGCACCTGGATGACGAACTGCATGTAGGTGGCTTCCTGGTGGCTGCCGTCCTGCTGCTCCATCGCCACGTGCGCGACGTTGGCATCGGCAGCGGTCAGGTCCGCGGCGACGCGCGCGACGATGCCCTTGACGTTGCGCACCATCACCTTGATCGACACGTCGAAGGCACGCGTGGTCTTCTTGGCCCACATCACGTCGATCCAGTGCTCCGGATCCTTGCTGTGCAGGCGCTTGGCGATCTTGCAGTCCTGCACGTGGATCTGCAGCCCTTCGCCCTTGCCCAGGTAGCCGACGATCGAATCGCCCGGGATCGGGCGGCAGCATGCCGAGAAGATCATCGACATGCCTTCGTCGCCGGTGATCGGCACCGCGGGCGCCTCTTCGCCGGCAAAGGTCTGCACCGCCGCCAGCAGCGCGCTGTCGACGTCGCCGGACAGCTCCTGCAGCAGGATCTCCATGCGCTTGGCCACCACCGCCGGCACGCGCCGGCCAAGGGCCAGGTCGGCGAAGATGTCTTCGCGCTGCTTGTTGCCGGTCCACTGGATCATGCGGTCCCACACCGACTGCGGCACCGCCTTCAGCTCGATGCCGAGCTGACGCGCGCATTGTTCCAGCAGCCGCTCGCCGAGCTGGATCGCTTCGTCCAGCTTGGTGGTCTTCAGGTAATGGCGGATCGCCGCGCGCGCCTTGCCGGTGCGCACGAACGACAGCCACGCCGGATTCGGCTTGGAGTACGGCGCCGTCACCACCTCGACGATATCGCCGCTCTTGAGTTCGGTGCGCAGCGGCAGCAGCTCGTTGTTGATCTTGACCGCGACGCACTGGTTGCCCAGGTCGCTGTGCACCGCGTAGGCAAAGTCCAGCGCGGTGGCGCCGCGCGGCAGCGCGCGGATATGGCCCTTGGGC
Organism: Cupriavidus oxalaticus; assembly: GCF_016894385.1. Lineage (NCBI taxonomy): Bacteria > Pseudomonadati > Pseudomonadota > Betaproteobacteria > Burkholderiales > Burkholderiaceae > Cupriavidus > Cupriavidus oxalaticus. The sequence continues at coordinate 899,011 of NZ_CP069812.1, read as the reverse complement.
GTGAACACGTAGACCGCATCCGGGAACAGGTCGATCTTGACGTGCTCGAGGAATTCCTGCGAATCGCCGGTCTGGCTCTGGATATCGAGCAGCGACTGCAGCCACTGGTGCGCCTGCTGCTGGATATCGTTGGCGTGGTCGGCCTGGTGCTTGTACATCCAGTGCGCGGCCACGCCGGCCTCGGCGATCTGGTGCATGTCGCGCGTGCGGATCTGGAACTCGACCGGCGTGCCGAACGGACCCACCAGCGTGGTGTGCAGCGACTGGTAGCCGTTGATCTTGGGGATCGCGATGTAGTCCTTGAACTTGCCGGGCATCGGCTTGTACAGGCCGTGCAGCGCGCCCATCGCCATGTAGCAGTGCATCTGCGTTTCCACCACCACGCGGAAACCGTACACGTCCAGCACCTGCGAGAACGACAGCTGCTTGTCGTGCATCTTGCGGTAGATGCTGTACAGCGTTTTCTCGCGGCCGGACAGTTCGGCCACGATGCCGGCATCGGCCAGTCCCTTCTGCGCGGCCTCGAGGATGCGCTTGACCACCTCGCGCCGGTTGCCGCGCGCTGCCTTGACCGCTTTTTCAAGCGTGGCGTAGCGGAACGGCGAGCCGACCTTGAACGACAGCTCCTGCAGCTCGCGGTAGATCGTGTTGAGACCGAGACGGTGCGCGATCGGCGCATAGATCTCCATGGTCTCCAGCGCGATGCGGCGGCGCTTCTCCGGCGGCACGAAGTCGAGCGTGCGCATGTTGTGCGTACGGTCGGCCAGCTTCACCAGGATCACGCGCACGTCGCGCGCCATCGCCAGCAGCATCTTGCGGAAGCTTTCCGCCTGCGCCTGCTCGCGGCTCTGGAATTCGAGCTTGTCCAGCTTGGTCAGGCCATCGACCAGTTCGGCGACCTTGGGGCCGAATTTCTCGGCCAGCTCGCTCTTGGTGATGCCCTGGTCTTCCATCACATCGTGCAGCAGCGCCGCCATGATGGACTGCACATCCAGCTTCCAGTCCGCGCACAGCTCGGCCACGGCCACCGGATGGGTGATGTAGGGCTCGCCGCTCTGGCGGTACTGGCCCAGGTGGGCCTCGTCGGAAAACTGGAAGGCCTCGCGTACGCGCGCCAGGTCGGGCGCCTTCAGGTACGCGAGCTTTTCCATCAGCCGGGTGATGGAAATGACCTGCTGGCGCGGCGGCACCGCCGGCTGCGAGGTCGGGCCGAAGAAGTGCCGGTATGACTGCGCCAGCACTGCATCGATAAAGAGGCTGTCCGCCACCGGAGGCGCCGCTTCCTGCACTGCCGCCAGCTCGTCCTGCACCGCGGGCGCCCTCGACTTGCCCGGCGCCAGCGCGGGCGCGACGGCACGCTCCCCGACGACATCGTCGCCGAGCGGATCGGGAAGATTGGGAGCGCCGGTGCGCGCGTTCACGGAAGACTGGCCCGGGATGGTGGGCTTACGCGCCGCGGGCGGCGACGCATCGCCGTGCGCGCCTGCCGCGGGCGCTGGCGGAGGGGAAGGCTGGGAGGGCAGATGCGGCGAAGGCATGGCGGCGGCCCCTGGAATCCGGCTGGGAAGCCTGGAAATATGCTGGCACGTTGCGAGGATGAGCCATGGGCCGGCCGCTCGATCGGGTCGATCAGGTCGGGACCTTCTTCAGCATCTCGATGCCGACCTGGCCCGACGCGATCTCGCGCAGTGCCACCACGGTCGGCTTGTCCTTGGCCTCGACCTTGGGCGTGTGGCCCTGCACCAGCTGGCGCGCACGGTACGTGGCCGCCAGGGCGAGCTCGAAACGATTCGGGATGTGTTTCAGACAATCTTCGACGGTAATACGCGCCATATCAAATCCACCTTGGGACAAAACCTTGTGTTGGGTTGCTATTTTACAGCACGCGGCGGAAAACGCCGGCGGCGCCTGCGCTCGCGTGCCTCGGCTCAGTGGATGCCGAGCTCGATGAACAGCTCCGTGTGACGTGCCTTTTGCGACGAAAAGCGCAGACGGGTAGCCCGAACCACGTTGCGCAGCTCTTCCAGCGCATCGTCGAAGACCTCGTTGATGATGACGTAGTCCGACTCCGACGCATGCGACATCTCGCTGCCCGCCGCCAGCAGGCGGCGCACGATCACGTTGGGCTCATCCTTGCCGCGTTTCTTCAGGCGCTCTTCCAGCGCGGTCAGCGACGGCGGCAGGATAAAGATCTCGACCGCGTTGGAAAAGCGCTGGTGCACCTGCTGCGCGCCCTGCCAGTCGATCTCGAGCAGCACGTCGTTGCCTTGCGCCATCTGCTGCTCGATCCACACGCGCGAGGTCGCATAGTAGTTGCCATGAACTTCGGCCCACTCCAGGAATTCGCCGCGGTCACGCGCTGCGCGGAAATCGTCGACGCTGACGAAATGGTACTCGCGGCCGTTCTGCTCGCCCGGGCGCGGTGCGCGCGTGGTATGCGAGATCGACAGGCGGATGGCCGGATCCTGCGCCAGCAGCGCGTTGACCAGCGTCGACTTGCCGGCTCCCGACGGCGCCACCACCATGAACAGGTTGCCCGGGTAGACGGTGTCGATGGGAGGATGCGGCGCGGTTTGAGACGTTTGGCTCATGATGATGATTCGGTGACTTCGGGGTGATTCTGGTTTTTTACTGCGTTATTCGAGGTTCTGGACCTGCTCGCGCATCTGCTCGATCAGCAGCTTGAGCTCCATCGACGCATCGGCCAGCTCCTTGGCGGCGGCCTTGGAACCGAGCGTGTTGGCCTCGCGGTTCAGTTCCTGCATCATGAAGTCCAGGCGCTTGCCGACCTGGCCACCCTTCTTCAGGATGTGGCGGGTCTCGTTCAGGTGCGCCTGCAGCCGCGACAGCTCTTCGGCGATGTCGATGCGGATGCCGTAGACGGTGGCTTCCTGGCGGATGCGCTCGGCGATCTCGTCGCGGCTCATCGACGGCATGCCGGTGGGCGCGGCCAGGTTGAACGCTTCCTGCAGGCGCTCGGTCAGCTTCTGCTGGTGGTGCGCGATCAGTTGCGGGATCGCCGGCGTCAGGCGCTCGACGATCGCCAGCATGGCATCGACGCGCTCCATCAGCGTCGCCTTGAGCGCCTCGCCCTCGCGGCGGCGCGCTTCGAGCAGCTGGTCCAGCGCCTCGCGTGCGGCGCCGGTCACGGCTTCGCGCAATGCTTCCTGCGACAGCTCGGGCTCGACCAGCACGCCCGGCCAGCGCAGGATCTCGCCCATGCGCAGCGTGCCGGCGCTGGGGAAGGTGCCGGCCACGGTGGTCTCCAGCGCACGGATCTGCGACAGCAGGCCATCGTTGAGCGCCAGCGTGGCGCCGCCAGAATCGGTGCGTTGCAGGTTGATGCGGCATTCCAGCTTGCCGCGCGACAGCTCGGCCATCAGCATCTCGCGCAGCGCCGGCTCAAAGGCGCGGCATTCTTCCGGGGCCCGGAACAACAGGTCGAGGAAACGCGAATTGACAGTGCGGAATTCCACCGAAACGGAGGCGGTGCGCCCGCTCGGCTCGCCCTGTGCGTTGGTCAGTGGCGCCTGGCGCGTCGCCAGGCCATAGCCTGTCATGCTGTGGATCATTGGATGTTCTCGTGAGTGGAGGCGGCCCCGGGGCGCTGGCGGCCCGCGGGCACCCTCCTCGAGCCTCCCGCAACCGGACCCCGGGAGCGCTCTCAAAACGTTGAAAGGAGGGCAACAATGCCCGTATTTGTGTTCTTTACAAGTGACCGATTAGCCCGGACAATCCGTTGGCAAATCCGCGGAGTCATCCGCGGAGGCAAATCCGGCCCCTATTTCCATGACAGAGTCCAAGGGCACGACACAACCGAAGAGTGCACCGCTGCCCGTCGGCACGCTGTTGTCCAACTATCGTATTGTAAAGAAGTTGGCCAGCGGGGGGTTCAGTTTCGTCTACCTGGCCACCGATGAAACCGGCGCGCCGGTCGCGATCAAGGAGTACCTGCCGTCGTCGCTGGCGCGGCGCAACCCGGGCGAGCTGATCCCGGTGGTACCCGAGGAAAACGCCGCGGCATTCCGGCTCGGCCTCAAGTATTTCTTTGAAGAGGGCCGCTCGCTGGCCCGCATTTCCCATCCCAGCGTGGTGCGCGTGGTGAACTTCTTCCGCGAGAACGCCACGGTCTACATGGTGATGAACTACGAGCTGGGCAAGACGCTGCAGGAGCACGTGCTGGCGGCCCGGCAGCAGGGCCGCGCCAAGGTGCTGCGCGAGCATTTCATGCGCAAGGTCTTCCACGACCTGATGAGCGGCCTGCGCGAAGTGCATATCCACAAGCTGCTGCACCTGGACATCAAGCCCGGCAATATCTACCTGCGCGAGGACGAGTCGCCGATCCTGCTGGATTTCGGCGCCGCACGGCAGACGCTGACCATGGAAGCGGCGCGCTTCCAGCCGATGTACACGCCCGGCTTCGCCGCGCCCGAGCTGTACGGCAAGCATTCCGACCTGGGTCCCTGGTCCGATATCTACAGCCTGGGGGCCACGCTCTATGCCTGCATGGCCGGCATGCCGCCGCAGGAAGCCAACCAGCGCGAGAAAGAAGACCGCATGGGCGAGGCGCTGGTGCGGCTGCGCAGCAGCTATACCAACGGCCTGGTCGACCTGGTCGAATGGTGCCTGCGGCTGGCGCCGTCGGAGCGGCCACAGAGCGTGTTCCGGCTGCAGAAGGAACTGCGCGAGCAGACCAACGCGCTGAGCGAACAGGCGCTGCTGGCGGCCGCGCCGCCAGCCCCTGCCGAGCGCCCTGCCCCCGCTTCGCGCTTCCTCACGCTGCTGCGCCGCCGCGACGAGCCGGCCCCCGGCGCGAGCGCAGAATAAATCACAGATCGCGCCCACCGTGGCGCGGTGACCTTACTGAATTTCAAAAGCCAACATGCGATTCTCTGTCTACCAGGAAAGCAGGAAAGGCGGCCGCCGTGTCAACCAGGACCGCATGGGCTATTGCTTCACGCGCGATGCGCTGCTGATGGTGCTGGCCGACGGGCTGGGCGGCCATGCGCACGGCGAAGTCGCGGCGCAGCAGGCATTGCAGACGCTGGCGCGCCAGTTCCAGACCCAGGCGCGCCCGGTGGTGCGCAACCCCGCGGAGTTCCTGCAGGACGCCATCATGCTGGCGCACCGCGAAATCCACCGCTACGCGGAAGCCAACCGGATGCCCGACGTGCCGCGCACCACGGTGGTCTGCTGCCTGGTCCAGCACGGCCAGGTCTACTGGGCCCATGCCGGCGACTCCCGCTACTACCTGCTGCGCAAGGGCCGGCTGCTGACGCGCACGCGCGACCACTCCAAGATCGAGAACCTGCTGCAGCAGGAACGCGTGCTGCCGATGCACGTGGCCAACCACCCCGAGCGCAACAAGCTCTACAACTGCCTGGGCTCGCCCAACCTGCCGCTGATCGACCTGGGCGGCCCGGTGCGGCTGGAGCCCGGCGACGTCGCCCTGCTCTGCTCCGACGGCCTGTGGGGGCCGCTGGACGAGCAGGCGCTGGTCGACAGGCTGTCGCGGCTGTCGGTGGTGCAGGCGGTGCCGGCGCTGATCGAGCTGGCGCTGCAGAACGCCGGCGAAGGTGCCGACAACACCACCGGCATCGCCATGATGTGGGAGCTCGACAACAACGCCACCGGGCCGGATTCGGTGATGACCGATACGTTGCCGCTGAATGCGTTCACCACGTCGATCCTGGACCGCACCGGCACGGACAGCGACCTGCTGTCCGAGGAAGAGATCGAGCGCTCGATCGCCGAGATCCGCGCGGCCATCGACAAGACCAGCAACCTGATGCGCTGACCTGTTCGCCGGGACGGCCTCTGCCTGTCGCCGCGCGCGGGTATGCAGCGCGCGCGGGCCGGCGGCGTTAGAATCGCGGTCTCTCCCCCGATTCCGACCCGAACATCCCATGCGACCCAGCGGCCGCGCAGCCGATGCGCTGCGTTCCATCAGCCTTACCCGCCACTACACCCGCCACGCCGAGGGCTCCGTCCTCTGTGCCTTTGGCGACACCAAGGTGCTGTGCACCGCCAGCGTGCTCGCCAAGGTGCCGCCGCACAAGAAAGGCAGCGGCGAAGGCTGGGTCACGGCCGAGTACGGCATGCTGCCCCGCGCCACCCACACGCGCTCGGACCGCGAGGCCGCGCGCGGCAAGCAGACCGGCCGCACGCAGGAAATCCAGCGCCTGATCGGCCGCGCCATGCGCTCGGTATTCGACCTGGCGGCGCTGGGCGAGCACACCATCCACCTCGACTGCGACGTGCTGCAGGCCGACGGCGGCACCCGCACCGCGGCCATCACCGGCGCCTTTGTCGCCGCGCACGACGCGGTCGCCACCATGCTGCGCGATGGCCTGATCGCCGCCAGCCCGATCCGGGACCACGTGGCCGCGGTCTCGGTCGGCATGGTCGACGGCGTGCCGGTGCTCGACCTCGACTACGCCGAGGACAGCAGCTGTGACACCGACATGAACGTGGTCATGACCGGCAGCGGCGGCTTTGTCGAGGTGCAGGGCACCGCCGAAGGCGCCCCCTTCAGCCGCGCCGACCTGGACGCCATGACGCGCCTTGCCGAAGCCGGCATCGCCCGCCTGGTGCAGCATCAGCGCGACGCGCTCGGTTTGGCCTGAAGCAGGATCCGACGATGCAACGACTGGTACTCGCCTCCAACAATCCCGGCAAGCTGCGCGAGTTCGGCACGCTGCTGGCCCCGCTCGGCTTCGATGTGGTGCCGCAGGGTGACCTGGGCATTCCCGAGGCCGAAGAGCCCTTCGTCACCTTTGTCGAGAACGCGCTGACCAAGGCGCGCCACGCCAGCCGGCTGTCCGGCCTGCCCGCGCTGGCCGACGATTCCGGCATCAGCGCGCGCGCGCTCGGCGGCGCACCCGGCGTCTATTCGGCGCGCTATGCGCAGATGGCCGGCAAGCCCAGGTCGGATGCGGCCAACAACGCGCACCTGGTGTCGCAACTGGCCGGCAAGCTGGATCGCCACGCGCACTACTACTGCGTGCTGGTGTTCGTGCACCATGCCGAGGATCCCTGCCCGCTGATCGCCGAAGGCGTGTGGCATGGCGAGGTCGTCGACGCGCCCCGCGGCGCGGGCGGCTTTGGCTACGATCCGCACTTCCTGCTGCCGGGGCTGGGCAAGACTGCCGCCGAGCTGTCGGCGGAAGAGAAGAACACGGTCAGCCACCGCGCGCAGGCACTGCGCGCACTGGTGGCCAGGCTGCAGGCCGACGCCGCGCAGCGCAACGGACGATGATCCCGATCGTACCGGCCGGCAGCGCGCCGTCCGCCGCTGCTCCCGTCGACAGCAAGCAGCTATGGCTCAAGCCCGGGCAGATCAGCCTGCCCGGCTCGCCGCCGCTGTCGCTGTACGTGCATATCCCCTGGTGCGTGCGCAAGTGCCCGTATTGCGATTTCAATTCGCACGCGGCGCCGGGTGCCGACAACCACGAGATCCCCGAAGAGATCTACCTGGACGCCCTGCGCGCGGACCTGGAGCAATCGCTGCCGCTGGTGTGGGGCCGCCCTGTCCATACCGTGTTTATCGGCGGCGGCACCCCCAGCCTGCTGTCGGCCGCCGGCATGGACCGGCTGCTGTCCGATCTCCGCGCCCTGCTGCCGCTCGATGCCGATGCCGAGATCACGATGGAGGCCAACCCCGGCACCTTCGAGGCCGACAAGTTCGCCAGCTACCGCGCCAGCGGCATCAACCGGCTGTCGATCGGCATCCAGAGCTTCAACGACCGGCACCTGCAGGCGCTCGGCCGCATCCATGGCGGCGCCGAGGCGCGCAAGGCGATCGATATCGCGCAGGCGAGCTTCGACAACATCAACCTCGACGTGATGTACGCCCTGCCCGGGCAGACGCTGGAAGAGTGCCGGCAAGACCTGGAAGCCGCGCTGTCGTACGGCACCACGCATCTGTCGCTGTACCACCTGACGCTGGAGCCGAACACGCTGTTCGCCAAGTTCCCGCCCGCGCTGCCGGACGACGACAGCGCGTACGAGATGCAGGACCTGATCGAGGCACGCACGGCCGGGGCGGGCTATCGCCACTACGAGACCTCGGCCTATGCCAGGCCGCATCGCGAGGCGCGCCACAACCTCAACTACTGGCGTTTCGGCGACTACCTTGGCATCGGCGCGGGCGCGCACGGCAAGCTGTCGTTCCCGCACCGCATCCTGCGCCAGATGCGGCACAAGCATCCGGCCACCTACATGGCGCAGGCGCTTGCGGGCAACGCCGTGCAGGAAGCGCGCGACGTGAGCGCGGATGAGTTGCCGTTCGAGTTCATGCTCAATGCGCTGCGGCTCACCGATGGCGTGCCTGCATCGAGCTTCCAGGACTACACCGGGCTGCCGCTGCACACCATCAGCAAGCAGCTGGCCGAGGCCGAGAAGAAGGGACTGCTGGAAGCGGACCTGACGGTCATCCGGCCGACGGAACTGGGGCGGCGCTTCCTCAATGACTTGCAGGAGATGTTCCTGAAGGACTGAGTTGCGGACGCAGCGGTGCCCCAAGCAGAAAGGCCACGCAATCGCGTGGCCTTTCTGCTTCCAGACGGAAGTTTGCGTCAATACGGCGTCGCCATGTCGTTGGCCACGCGTGCACGCATGCCGACTTGCAGGTTGCCCAGGTTCGACTGCGTCACGGTCGCGACGCGGCCATCGTCCAGCCGCACATTGACGCGATACGCGTTCTGCGTATTGCTGCCCGCGCGCTTCTCGATCTGGTTGCCCGCCACCGCGCCGACCACGGCACCGCCGATGGTGGCCGCGGTCTGCCCGCGCCCGCCACCGATCTGGTGGCCCAGCAGGCCGCCGGCGGCACCGCCGATGACCGTGCCCAGCAGGCCCGAGCTGTCTTGCGTGGTGGTGATCGGCTCGATCGACTCGACGCGGCCGTAGTACACCGAGCCGGCAGGCGCCTGCGTGGTGTTGGGGGTCTGGTAGCCCGGAGGCGGCGCCGTGTTGTATCCGGTATTGCTGTAGCCGCCGTTGTACGGCGCAGCACAACCGGCCAGCACCGCCACCGCGGTAGCTGCCGGCAGGATCAGCCATTTCTTGCTTTCCATTCGCATATTGAGTTCTCCTCTGTTGCCAGCCGAAGCCGGGAATGCGGCACACACTGCGCCCCCGGGCACTCCAATATGAGCGGCGACCGCATGTGAAGGTTCCGCAATGTCAGACAGACGCCGACAGTCACGGCCGGCGGTGTGGCAGGAGGCTTACGCGCGCGCGTTCGCCGCAACGCAGGCCACCCGCTGGCATGCAGGCCCTTGTATAATGCGCGGCCTGACCATCAGGTCGATGGCAACAATGCGCCAAAGGGCCCACCCTTTCGCGCTACAATGCCCGCACTTTCCGGAAGCGTGGCCGAGTGGTTTAAGGCAGCAGTCTTGAAAACTGCCGATGGGGTGACCCATCCGTGAGTTCGAATCTCACCGCTTCCGCCAGACAGCAGAACGGCCCGCACCAGGCAACCGGTGCGGGCCGTTTTTATTTGGGCGAGCCTTCCGGACACTGCGTCAGCAGCCGGTAGGCTTCGGCCTCTGAAATCCTCAGCCGGTATTTCTGGGCCAGCACGCGCGCAAAGGCGTGTGCCGAGTCCGGGTGACAATGCCGCAGTTGCTCCCGGTACGCCTCCACTTCATAGCGCAGCCGCCAGCGCCGGCTGGCGAGATAGAGCACGCCCATCAGCCCCCAGCTGCGCCAGAACTGGCGCACGTGGACCTTCTCGTGCTCGATCAGCGCGTCGCTGGCGCCGGGCCGCAGCAGGATCAGCGGGCCGGGCGTGAAGCCGTCAAACCCGCGCGGGATCAGCCAGCGGGTTTCGACGACGAGGCAGAGCGGGGAGCGGCAATAGCGGAGCATGCGTCAAGCATAGCCCGGATGCTCGCCCCCTGCCTTGCCCCGCCCTGCCTTGCCCTGCGCTCAGGCAGCCGCGCGCAGCGGCGCCGGCGCGGCAGCCGTGGGCATTGCCAGCGCCGACTGGCCGCGCGAACGGCCCGAGCTGAGGTAGCCCGCGATCGATTCCTGCGTCACTTCGCCCAGGTAATCGCCGTCCGCACCCATCACCGGCAGCCAGCTGGTGTTGTGCTGGTACATGCGCGACAGCACGATGCGCAGGTGCTCGTCGAACGCCGCGGTGACTGCAAACGGGCGCATCACTTCGCTGCACACGCCCTGACCCGAACGCGCATCGCGGCGCGTGACGTAGCCCAGTGCACGCTGCGCGTCGTCCACCACCGGCAGGTGGCGCACATCGGCATCGTCCATCACGCCCAGCGCCTCGGCCAGCGGCATGTCGGGGCGGCAGCTCGGCGGCATGGTGGCGGCGTCGCCGGCGCGCACCAGCAGCAGGCGCTTGAGCGTGTTGTCGTGGCCGACGAAGGCCTGCACGAACTCATCGGCCGGGTGCGCCAGCAGCGCGTCGGGGTGGTCGAACTGCACCAGCCTGCCGCGGCGGAACACCGCCACCTTGTCGGCCAGCTTGATCGCCTCGTCGATATCGTGCGAGACCATGATCACGGTCTTGCCGAGCTGGCGCTGCATCTGCAGGAACTCGTTCTGGATGCTTTCGCGGTTGATGGGGTCGACCGCGCCGAAGGGCTCGTCCATCAGCAGCACCGGCGCATCGGCCGCCAGCGCGCGGATCACGCCGATGCGCTGCTGCTGCCCGCCCGACAGCTCGCGCGGGTAGCGGCCGAGCATCAGGTTGGGATCGAGCTGCACCATCGCCATCAGCTCGCGCGCGCGCTCGCGGCACTGCTTCTTGTCCCAGCCGAGCAGGCGCGGCACGACCATGATGTTTTCTTCGATGGTCATGTTGGGGAACAGGCCGATCTGCTGGATCACATAGCCGATCTTGCGGCGCAGGGTCACGCCGTCGATGCCGCGCGTGTCCTCGCCCTCGATGCGCACCGTGCCCGAGGTCGGCTCGATCAGCCGGTTGATCATCTTCAGCGTGGTGGTCTTGCCGCAGCCCGACGGGCCGAGGAAGACGCAGATCTCGCCGTTCGGCACCGTCAGCGACACAGCGTCGACGGCACGCACTTCGGTGCCGTCTTTCTGCTGGAAGGACTTGGTGAGTTGGTCGAGTTCGATCATAGACGGATCCCCTTCGGCGTCAGCGCCCGCTGCAACCACTGCAGGAAGGCGTCCGCCACGATGGCGAGCAGGCTGACCAGGACCGCGCCCACGGCCAGCTTGCTCATGTTGCTCTGGCTGATCGCCTGCAGGATCAGCACCCCAAGGCCACCCGCGCCGATGATGGCGGCAATGGTGGCAACCCCGATATTCATCACCACGGCGGTACGCACGCCGCCGAGGATCACCGGCACGGCCAGCGGCAGGTCGACCAGCCGCATGCGCTGCCAGGTGGTCATGCCGATGCCGCGGCCCGCCTCCTGGATGCCGGGATCGACATTGGCCAGCGCGGTGTAGGTGTTGCGCATGATCGGCAGCAGCGAGTACAGAAACACCGCCGTCACCGCCGGCACATAGCCGAGCGCATGGCCGAAGCGCGCGAAGACCGGGATCATCAGCCCGAACAGCGCGATGGACGGCAGCGTCAGCACGATGGTGGCCAAGGCCAGCAGCGGCGTGGCCAGCGCGCGGAAGCGCGTGATCACGATGCCGAGCGGCACGCCGATCAGGATCGCCAGCCCCACCGCCGAGCCGACCAGCGCGAGATGCTCGCCGGTCATTTTCAGCAGCGTGGGCCAGCTGTGTTGCAGGTACGAGAACAAGTCCATGCGGCCCTCCTCAGATCAGTCCGTGGCTGCGCAGGAAGTCCTCCGCGACCTTGTCCACCGGCTGCTGGCCGATGTCCACCTTGTAGTTCATGTCGGTCATGCTCTCGTTGTCGAGCCTGGCGGCGAGCGCATTGAGCAGGCCCGCCAGCTCCGGGTGCTTGTCGAGCACCGCCTTGCGCACCACCGGCACCGCGTTGTACGGCGGGAAGAAATTCAGGTCGTCTTCCAGCAGCACGAGGTCGAAGCCCTTGACGCGGCCGTCGGTGGCGTAGACCAGCCCCAGCTCGACCTGGTTGTTCTTCAGCGCGGTGTAGACCAGGCCCGGGTCGAGCTGGATCACGTCGCGGCGCGAGAACGGCAGCGTGTACAGTTCCTTGAGCGGCTCCAGGCCATCCGGGCGCGCGGCGAACTCCATGTCGACCGCGAACGGGTGGCTGGCGTCGGGGCCGGCCTTGCGCATCTGCTCGGCAAACCCCGACAGCGTGGTCACGCCGTTGCCGGCACGCTCCTTCGGCATCGCCAGCGCGTAGGTGTTGTTGATGCCCGAGGCATCCAGCCACACCAGCCCGCGCGCGCCGTCCATCTGCCTGACGCGCTCATAGCTTTCCTTCGCGCCCAGCTTTTCCTGGACCTTGTTGAACACGATCAGTGCGGTGCCGGTGTAGTCCCAGACCACGTCGAGCTGGTTGCTTTCCATGGCCTGGCGCATCAGCGTGCTGCCCAGGCCGGCGGTCAGCTCGGTGCTGAAGCCCTTGGCGCGCAGGTACTTCGACGTCATCGACGACAGCAGCAGCTGCTCGGTAAAGTTCTTGCCGCCTACACGGATCGGTGCCGCGGCAGTATCGGCGGCAGCGGCGGCGTGCGCATCGGGCGCCGTGGCCAGCGCCAGTCCTGCCGCGAACGCGGTGACGGCTGCCACCAGCATCGCGGCGCGCCGCGCACGGCGGCGGATGAATTGCATCGGGTCTTTCATGTCGGCCCCCTCGGATCAGCGCGCCAGCCCGCGGCGGCGCAGGTACATCTGGCCGGCAGCGGCAAACAGCGCATCCAGCGCCAGCGCCAGCAGCGCGGTGGCGGCCGCGCCCAGCAGCAGCAGCGACTGGTTGTTCAGGTAAATGCCCGGGAAGATCAGTTCGCCCAGGCTGTTGGCGCCAATCAGGAACGACAGCGGCACGGTGCCGACGTTGATCACCAGCGCGATGCGGATGCCGGCCAGCATCACCGGCAGCGCGTTCGGCAGTTCCACGCGCACCAGCCGCTGCGCCGGCGTCATGCCGATGCCGCGCGCCGCTTCCAGCAGCGTGGGCGAGACGTTGCGCAGCCCCTCGTAGGTGTTGCGCACGATCGGCAGCAGCGAAGCCAGCCACAGCGCCAGGATCGCCGGGCGCTCGCCGATGCCGAGCACCGCCAGCGCGAGCGCCAGCACCGCCAGCGACGGCACCGTGTTGCCGACGTTGAAGACCTGCATCAGCCGGTCGGCCCAGCGGCGCATGCACGGACGGCTCAGCGCGATGCCGGCCGGAATGCCGGTCGCCAGCGCCAGCGCCATGGACATCGCCACCAGGCGCAGATGGTCAACCACGTCGTACAGCAGGCGTTCCTGATATTTCTGAATCACATCGACGCCGATCCACGCGACTAATCCGGCCAGCGCGGCAAGCGTCAGTCCTGCCCAGGCAAAAGCCCGTGCCGATTGCTTTGACATACTCTCCCCTCCTCCGGCCAGAAAAGAGCGCAAGACGCCACTTTCCAACAACGGAAAACAATATGGGCTGGTGATTGCGAAGATGGAGGCGCCACCGACCCGGTTCAGATTGCATTGCCGCCATGACCGGCACGATTGCCGGCGGACGGTCTGTGGGCTCTTCCGCCGTGGCGGGGAGCCCGATTGACGGGATGCCGGCATATGCAGCCGGGCCTTCCCTGAAGCGGCGCAACCGGCGACGCGCAAGCGTGGCGACCGGTTGGCCAGTGGCAGCGCAGGTATTGAGGTTTTTCGACGCGCCGCCGATCTATTGGCCGTTGACTGGCAAGGGCTGGCGCGGATTCGGCCACCTTGCAATTCACATCAACGGATGACAAAGAGAGCGCTATTATAGCGATCTTCTTCGATCCTGTCATCTTCCCGCTTTCCCGCCCCTGTTTTGCGGCAATTTTATGCTTCCACGAGGCGTTCGCGGCACTGGTCGCCGGCGTTTGCGCCGCGCTTGCTTTGTTCCAATTTCGATAGCAGCCCCTGCCAACGCCGACCCATGGATGGAACAATCTGTTGCCTTCCCGCCCTCTACTCTTTCCCAGCCAAACCACTAAATTGACGAGGTAGCTGAAACGACGGGATAGCGCGGCACGATCGCAGCGCCTCCCGCCCACAGGAGAAAGACATGGACCCCCGTACCCCCATCACCACCATTCCCGCCACCGCCGCGGAAAGCGTGCAGCGCTCGCGCACCGTGGACCGCGTCGTGCGGGGCATCGCCACGTCCGACGGCGCCGGCGTCAAGCTGACCCGCGTGCTGACGCAGAACCTGCAGCGCCGGCTGGACCCGTTCCTGATGCTCGATGCCTTCGGCACCGACAGCAAGGACGACTACATCGGCGGTTTCCCCGATCACCCGCACCGCGGCTTCGAGACCATCACCTACATGCTGGCTGGCCGCATGCGCCATCGCGACAGCGCCGGCAACGAAGGCCTGCTGCAGAATGGCGGCGCCCAGTGGATGGTGGCCGGCGCCGGCGTGGTGCACTCGGAAATGCCCGAGCAGGAAGACGGCCGCATGGAAGGCTTCCAGCTCTGGCTGAACCTGCCGGCCGCGGACAAGATGACCGCGCCGTGGTACCGCGACATGCCCTCGGCCGAGATTCCAACGGTAGCGCTGGGGAGCGGCGGGAACGGCGGCACGGTTCGTGTGCTGGCCGGTGCCAGCCACGGCGTGGCCGGCGCGGTGACGCGTCCGGTGACCGAGCCGCTCTACCTCGACGTGCACCTGCCGGCTGGACAGGCGTTCACGCAAGCGCTGCCGGCCGGGCACAACGCCTTTGTGTATGTCTACCAGGGCGAGGTCTCGATCGGCGACGAGGGCGACCGCGCGGTGGTCGAGGCCCAGCGCATGGGCGTGCTGGACAACGCCGGCGTGGCCGACGGCGTGGTGGTGCGGGCCGACGCCGACGCGCGCTTCCTGCTGATCGCCGGCAAGCCGCTGAATGAGCCGATCGCGCAGTACGGCCCGTTCGTGATGAACACGCAGGAGCAGATCTACCAGACGCTGGCTGATTTCCGGGACGGGCGGTTCGCGACCAGCGCGGCTGCCAGCGGCGCCTGACGCCGGGCCCATCGGGCTGCTCCCTGCACTGCAAGCCGCCGCCTCCGCAAGGAGGCGGCGGCTTTTTTTCGTGCCGCAGCCGGCATGCGACTTGCAACCTGCCTGCAACCGTTGCGGGGACTGGACACTCGCCCGTTTCGGGCCTTCCAGACCCCGCGCACTTATATAATTCGTCACCAATATCGAGCATCACCAGTTCATGATGAATGCTGCAATGCGTCGCGGCGATCCTGCGCCACGCACTGCCGCGCTTTGACTCATCCCGACGTTGCTGCCCTCACAACAACCCGAGCCGCCTCAGTGACATCACAGACCCCTCCCAGGCTGGCGCTTGCCCATATCAGCAAGCGCTATCCGGGCGTCGTTGCCAACGACGACGTCAGCCTTACCGTCGCCCCCGGCGAGATCCACGCCGTACTGGGCGAGAACGGCGCCGGCAAGTCCACCCTGATGAAGATCATCTTCGGCGCCGTCCGGCCCGATGCCGGCGAGATGCATTTCAACGGGGCGCCGGTCACGATCAGCAGCCCGCACGATGCCCGCAACCTGGGCATCGCCATGGTGTTCCAGCATTTCTCGCTGTTCGACACGCTGACGGTGACCGAGAACATCGCGCTCGGCCTGCCGGCCAGCCAGCAAGGCAACATGAAGCAGCTGGCCGAGCGTATCCGCGCCACCGCCGAACGCTATGGCCTGCCGCTGGAGCCGAACCGCCACGTGCACACGCTGTCGGTGGGCGAACGCCAGCGCGTCGAGATCGTGCGCGCGCTGCTGGCCAACCCGCAGCTGCTGATCCTGGACGAGCCCACTTCGGTGCTGACGCCGCAGGCAGTGGAAACGCTCTTCGTCACGCTGCGCCAGCTGGCCGACGAAGGCACCAGCATCCTCTACATCAGCCACAAGCTCGACGAGATCCGCGCGCTGTGCCATCACGCCACCGTGATGCGCATGGGCAAGGTCACCGGCGTATGCGATCCGCGCCAGGAAACCGCGGCATCGCTGTCGCGGCTGATGATCGGCGGGGAGCCGCCGCGTGAAGCGCGCGTTGCGGCCGAGCGCGGGCCGGTGCGGCTGAGCGTGCAGGAGCTGTCGCTGCCGCGATCGCATGCGTTTGCCACGGAACTGAACCGTATTTCGCTCGACGTGCATGCGGGCGAGATCGTCGGCATCGCCGGCGTTTCCGGCAACGGCCAGCAGGAATTGCTCGCCGCGCTGTCAGGTGAAGACACGCGCGCGTCGAACGTCTCGGTGAAGCTTGGCGGCAAGCCGGTCGGCAAGCTCGACGCCCGCCGGCGCCGCCGCGCCGGTCTCGCCTTCGTGCCGGAAGAGCGGCTGGGGCGTGGTGCCGTGCCGGGCATGAGCCTGGCCACCAATATCCTGCTGTCGCACCAGACGCCTCCCTATGTGCGGCAGGGCATGATCTCGCCGCGCGCGGCGACCGGGCTGGCGGCGGCGGTGATCAACCGCTTCCGCGTCAAGGCCAGCGGGCCGGATGCGCTGGCGCGCAGCCTGTCCGGCGGCAACCTGCAGAAATTCATTGTCGGCCGCGAGATCGAAAGCGGCCCGAAGGTACTGATCGTGGCGCAACCGACCTGGGGCGTGGACGTGGGCGCCGCGGCGCAGATCCATAACGAGATCCTGGCGCTGAAGGCCACCGGCTGCGCCATCCTGGTGGTGTCGGAAGAACTCGACGAGCTGTTTGCGATCTGCGACCGGCTGCACGTGATCGCCAAGGGCCACCTGTCGCCGTCGGTGCCGACCGAGACCGCCACGCGCGAGCAGGTCGGCCTGTGGATGAGCGGCTTGTGGGAAGGCGGTCCCGCCCAGGCACGCACTGCGGAGGTGGCAAGCCATGGCTGACGTACGACACTTCCTCCCCCGCTCCCCGCTCACGCTGGCACCGCGCGGGCTGCCGTCGCGCACCATGGCCTATGCCTCGCCGGTGGTCGCGCTGGCGCTGACGCTGCTGTTCGGTGCGCTGCTGTTCCTGGTGCTTGGCAAGGACCCGGTGGCCGCGCTGAAGGTCTTCCTGGCCGATCCGCTGCGCGACAAGCGCGCCATCGGCGAAGTGCTGCTGAAGACCGTGCCGCTGGTGCTGTGTGCGCTGGGACTTTCGGTGTGCTACCGGGCCAATGTGTGGAACATCGGCGCCGACGGCCAGCTGATCGCCGGCGGCATCTGCGCGGGCGCTGCGGTGCTGTATTTCGACGTGCCGGGGCAGGCCATGAACGGCACCGTGGTGCTGGTACTGGCCTCGCTCGCCGGCATTGCCGGCGGCATGGCGTGGGCCTCGCTCACGGCGCTGCTGAAGGACAGGTTCAACGCCAACGAGATCCTGGTTTCGCTGATGCTCACCTATATCGCGCAGCAGCTGCTGCTGTGGGTGGTCAACGGGCCGCTGAAGGATCCCGACGGCATGAACTTCCCGCAGTCCAAGGTGTTCTCGTCCGAGTTCCTGCTGCCCAACCTGATGTCGGGCTCGCGCCTGCATGCCGGCTTTGCGGTGATGCTGGTGCTGGTGGTGTTGATGACGGTGTTCGTGTTCCGCAGCTTTGCCGGGTATCGCCTGCAGGTCGGCGGCACGGCGCCGTCGGCGGCGCGCTACGCGGGCTTTTCGGCGCGCAGCGCGTTGTGGAGCGCGCTGCTGATCTCGGGCGCCACGGCGGGACTGGCAGGGGCGTTTGAAGTGGTCGGGCCGATCGGCCAGCTGCTGCCGTCGATCTCGCCGGGCTACGGCTTCACCGCGATCATCGTCGCGTTCATCGGCCGGCTGCACCCGGTCGGCACCGTCTTCGGCGGCATCATGATGTCGCTGTTCTATATCGGCGGCGAGATGGCGCAATCGCGCCTGGGCCTGCCGTCGGCCATAGGCTGGGTGTTCCAGGGCATGCTGCTGTTCTTCCTGCTGGCCTGCGACACGCTGATCGAAAACCGCCTGCGCTGGCGCGCCACCACGGCCTGAGCGGAGCACACAAAGAACATGGAACAACTCGCTCCCCTCATCGCCACCGCCATCAACGCGGGCACGCCGCTGCTGCTGGCGGCACTCGGCCTGCTGATCAACGAGCGCTCGGGCGTGCTCAATCTGGGCGCCGAAGGCATGATGCTGGTCGCCGCGGTGGCCGGCTTCATGGTCGGCTACCAGACCCAGTCGCCGCTGCTCGGCTTTGCCGCCGGCGCGCTGGCCGGCATGCTGATGGCCACGCTGTTCTCATGGCTGGCGCTGGTGCTGGCCACCAACCAGGTCGCCACCGGCCTGGCGCTGTCGATCTTCGGCACCGGGCTGTCGGCCTTCATGGGCCAGCGCTTCGTCGGCTTCGCCATGCCGGCGCAGGCCAAGGCCGTGCCCGGACTGGCCGACCTGCCCTTCGTCGGCCCGGCATTTTTCCAGCATCACTGGATGGTGTATTTCAGCCTGCTGCTGTGCCTTGCCATCATGTGGTTCCTGTTCCGCACGCGCGCGGGCCTGACGCTGCGCGCGATCGGCGAAGCGCCGGAATCCGCGCACGCGCTCGGCTACCCGGTGCGCACCATCCGCTTCGGCGCGCTGCTGTTCGGCGGCGCGTGCTGCGGGCTGGCGGGCGCCTACCTGTCGCTGGTCTACACCCCGATGTGGGTCGAGAACCTGGTCGCCGGCCGCGGCTGGATCGCGCTGGCACTGACCACCTTCGCCACCTGGCGCCCGGGCCGCGTGCTGATCGGCGCGTGGCTGTTCGGCGGCGTGACCATCCTGCAGTTCTACCTGCAAGGCATCGGCGTATCGGTGCCGTCGCAATTCCTGTCGATGCTGCCGTACGCGGCCACCATCGTGGTGCTGGCGCTGATCTCGCGCAACCCGGCGTGGATACGCCTGAACATGCCGGCATCGCTGGGCAAGCCGTTCCGGCCCGGCAATGCCTGAGCGCCGGTATCGGATCGCTTTTTTGACGGAAATCCCCGAGCTACCAACAATTCATCACAAGGAGAAAGCATGATCGTCACGCGCAGGAAGACCCTGGCGGCGCTTGCCGCCACCGCCCTGCTGGCCCTGGCCGGCTGCGGCAAGAAGGAGGCCGACAAGCCTGCCGAGACGGCGGGCCAGGCCCCCGCTGCCGAGCAGAAGGCCGAGCCGCTCAAGGTTGCCTTCGTCTATATCGGACCGGTCGGCGACGCCGGCTGGACCTTCGCGCATGACAACGGCCGCAAGGCCGTGGAAGAGAAGTTCGGCGACAAGGTCAAGACCACCTATGTCGAGAACGTGCCGGAATCCGCGGCCGACGCCGAGCGCGTGTTCCGCGACCTGGCCAGCCAGGGCAACAAGCTGATCTTCGGCACGACCTTCGGCTACATGGAGTCGATGCTCAAGGTCGCCAGGGAATTCCCGGACGTGAAGTTCGAGCACGCCACCGGCTTCAAGACCGCCGACAACCTGGCCCAGTACGACGTGCGCACCTATGAAGGCGCGTACCTGGCGGGCGTGGTCGCCGGCAAGATGAGCAAGACCGGCAAGATGGGCGTGGTGGCTTCGGTGCCCATCCCCGAGGTGATCCGCAATATCGACTCGTTCACGCTGGGCGCGCGCAGCGTCAACCCGAACGCCACCGTCAAGGTAGTGTGGGTCAACAAGTGGTTCGATCCGGGCAAGGAACGCGAAGCCGCCACCACGCTGATCGGCCAGGGCGTCGACATGCTGATGCAGAACACCGACTCAGCCGCCGTGGTGCAGACCGCGCAGGAGAAGGGGGTGTATGCCTTCGGCTGGGACAGCGACATGACCAAGTTCGGCGACAAGGCCCACCTGGCCGCGTCGGTGATCTCGTGGGGCGTCTACTACAACAAGGTGGTGGAAGACGTGCTGAACAACCAGTGGAAGAACAGCACCACGTGGTGGGGGCTGAAAGAAGGCATGATCGACCTGAAGTCGTTCAATGCGGTCGTGCCCGAGGACGTGAAGAAGCTGGTCGAAGAGCGCAAGCAGGGCATCGCCGATGGCAGCGCGCCGATCTGGAAGGGTCCGCTCAAGGACAACACGGGCAAGGAGCAACTGGCACAGGATCAGGTCGCGGATGACAAGTTCCTGCACGGCGTGAAGTTCTACGTCGAAGGGGTGGAAGGGAAGATTCCGGGCTGATTGGTGCACCAAAGGCGTCCGGACTCGCCTAAGCAAGGTGTTCTCCCTCTCCCGCGCGCGGGAGAGGGGAGCAAACCGACCCTCCTGCCTCCCCCATCACATTGCCTCCCGCGGAACTTGAAGCCGCCCACAACGGCCCAACCTCTCTGCGTATGCGCCAGTGTCAGGCGCGCACCATGTGAAGGAGGCCTCTCATGTTGAAGCGATTTTCGGCCCTGTGGACGCTGGTACGCCGCGACGGGCGGCTGTTCTGGTATGCGCTGCGCCACCCGGATGCGCCGGCATGGCTGAAACCCGCGGCGATCGGGCTGCTGCTGTATGCGATTTCACCGATCGACCTCGTGCCTGACGTGGTCGCGGGCCTCGGCATCATCGATGACGTGGTGCTGATCCCGCTGGCCGTCCACCTGATCCTGAAGCGCCTGCCACCGCATATCCTGCGCCAGGCGCAGGCGCGCGCGACCGCCACCACGGTCCGGCCGCACTGAAGCCGCCAACGAAAAATCCCCGGGCACCGAGTGCTCCGGGGATTTTTTTATGCTGCGCAGAACCGGGATCAGCGCGGCAGCAGGATGGTCGAGCCGGTGGTCTTGCGCGACTCCAGGTCGCGGTGCGCCTGCGCCACTTCCGACAGCGCATAGCGCTGGCGGATATCGACCTTGACCTTGCCCGTCGTGACCGCATCGAACAGGTCGGCCACCATCGGCTCGAGCAGCTCGCGGTGCACCACATAGGTCATCAGCGTCGGGCGCGTCAGCCGCAGCGAACCCTTGCTGCCCAGCACCGAGAGATCGAACGGCGGCACCGGACCGGAGGCATTGCCGAAGCTCACCATGGTGCCGCGCGGCGCCAGGCAGTCGAGCGAGCCCTGGAAGGTGTCCTTGCCGATCGAGTCGTAGACCGCCGGCACGCCCTTGCCGTTGGTGATTTCCTTGACGCGGTCAACGAACGACTCGCGCGTGTAGACGATGGTATGGGCGCAGCCGTTGGCGCGCGCCAGCTCGGCCTTCTCATCCGTGCCGACGGTGCCGATCACGGTCACGCCAAGCGCCTTGAGCCACTGGCTGACGATCAGGCCCACGCCGCCGGCAGCCGCATGCAGCAGCACCGTGTCGCCCGGCTGCACCTTGTAGCTGTCGCGGATCAGGTATTGCGCGGTCAGGCCCTGCAGCATCATCGCCGCGGCGGTGTCGAACGGGATCGCGTCCGGCAGCCGCACCACGATATCGGCCGGCATGACACGCACCTGCGCATACGCGCCGGTCGGACGGCCGGCATAGGCGACGCGGTCGCCCACGCTCACGTGGCCGACGCCCTCACCCACCGCCTCGACCACGCCGGCGCCTTCCATGCCCAGGCCGCCGGGCAGCGGCTGCTTGTACAAGCCGGTGCGGAAATAGACGTCGATGTAGTTCAGGCCCACCGCCTCGTGGCGCACGCGCACCTGGCCGGGGCCGGGCTCGCCTACGTCCACGTCGACCCACTGCATGACTTCAGGACCGCCGGTCTGCTCGATCCGGATGGCTTTGCTCATCTGCGTCGCTCCTTGTTGTGTTGCATCGATCGGGGGGAATTCAGCCTGCCTGCGCGCTGTCGGGCGCATTGGCCTCATCGGCCAGGCCGGCGATCATCAGTTCGGCAGTGGCCACGTTGGTCGCGCACGGCACGTTGTGCACGTCGCACGCGCGCACCAGCGCGTTGATGTCGGGTTCATGCGGCTGCGGCGTCATCGGGTCGCGCAGGAACACCACGGCGCGCACGCGCCCTTCGGCCAGCTGCGCGCCGATCTGCAGGTCGCCGCCCCATGGCCCCGACAGCATGCGCGTCACATCCAATCCCACCTCGTCGATCAGGCGCCCGCCGGTGGTACCGGTGGCCAGCAGCTCGCATTGCGAGAGAAACGCGCGGTGGCGCTTGGCGAAGGCGACGACGTCGTCCTTCTTGTGGTCATGGGCGATCAGCGCAATGCGAGGGCGTGTCATCAGTAATTCCTGGTTGGGGTGGTGAGACTGCAGCAGGCTGGTGGAGATCAGAACGTGCCGGGGTAGGCGCCGCCGTCGATCAGCAGGTTCTGCCCGGTGATATAGGCGGCGTTGCGGCTGCACAGGAAGGCGCAGGCGGCGCCGAACTCGGCCGGCTCGCCGAAGCGGCGCGTCGGGTTCTGCGCGGCCCGGCGCTGCGCCACTTCCTCGACGCTCAGGCCGGCCTGCTTCGCACCGCCTTCCATGGTCTTGCGCAGCCGGTCGGTATTGAACGGGCCGGGCAGCAGGTTGTTGATGGTCACGCCATGCTGCGCCACTTCGCGCGCCACCCCCGCGACAAAGCCGGTCAGGCCCGAGCGCGCGCCGTTGGACAGCCCCAGCACGTCGATCGGCGCCTTGACCGCGCCGCTGGTGATATTGATGATGCGGCCCCACTTGCGCGCGATCATGCCGTCGACGGTGGCCTTGATCAGCTCGATCGGGGTCAGCATGTTGGCGTCGAGCGCGGCCAGCCAGTCGCTGCGCTCCCAGTCGCGGAAGTTGCCCGGCGGCGGGCCGCCGGCGTTGTTGACCAGGATGTCGAGGTTGCCCAGCCTGGCGGCAGCGTCCAGCGCAGCCTTGCGGCCTTCGGGCGTGGTGATGTCGGTCGCGACCGCGATCACGCGGCGGCCATGGCGGGCACGCAGGTCGGCGGCGGCCTTCTCCAGCGCCTCGGCGCCGCGCGCCACGATCACCACATCAACGCCTTCCGCCGCGAGCGCGTCGGCGCAGGCAAGTCCAAGGCCCTTGCTGGCGCCGCACACCAGCGCATGCTTGCCGCGCAATCCCAGGTCCATGTGTTTCTCCTTTGTGGGTTGTATTGTCCCGGCCGGGCATCCGGCCGATGCATCAGGTTTTCTTTGCCGAAAGCAGGTACATGCCGCCCAGCACCAGTGCGCTGCCTGCCAGCTGCACGCCGCTCACCGGCTCGCCCAGCAGCCAGAAGCCAAGCAGCAGCGTCGATACCGGGCCGATCATGCCGGCCTGCGAGGCCAGCGGCGCACCGATGCGCGCCACCGCCACCATGGTCATCGACACCGGCAGCACCGTGCAGAACACCGCATTGACGAGTGACAGCCACATCACCGGCGCGGGCTGCGCCAGCTCGGCCACGGGCCGCCCCAGCGCCACATACTGGATCACGCAGCAGGCGGTGGACACGCACATCGCATAAGCCACCAGCCGCAGCGAGCCGATGCGCTGCACCAGTTCGCCGCTCAGGATCAGGTAGACAGCGTACGTCATGGCACTGCCCAGGACCAGCGCGCCGCCCAGCCACACCTGGCTGCCGCTGACGTCGAGGTCATGGGCGAAGACCAGCACGATGCCGGCATACGCCAGCAGCAGCGAGAGCCACTGGCGCGAACTGATCGGGCGCCGGAACACCAGCGCGGTGGCCAGCAGCACGAACGACGGCGTCAGGAACAGGATCAGCCGCTCCAGCCCGGCGGTGATGTATTGCAGGCCGATGAAATCCAGGAAGCTCGACAGGTAATAGCCAATGAAGCCGAGGAACACCACGCGCCCGCGATCCGCCCACGACAGCGGCGCCAGGCGCCGCGACTGCCACCAGCCGATCGCCATGAACAGCGGCACGGCGAACAGCATGCGCAGTGTCAGCACCATCACGGCATCGACGTTGTAGCGGTACAGCAGCTTGGCGACGATCGCCTTGGCGGAGAACAGCACCGCGCCGACGGCGGCGATGGCAAGCCCCGCGCGCTGCGGCGACGGCAGCGCGGCAGGCGCGGCGAGGGACTTCTGGGAGGCGGGCACGGGAATACGTGGAAAGCGGGCCGTAGGGCCGGTGTACACCGGCCCCGCGCGGCCCCGCGAAGCAACCCGACGATTGTATTCGAAAAGACGCAACCGCATCGGCAGCGGCCCCGGCTTGCCGCGGGTCATGCCGATCCGCTTTGGCGAAGACGGCGGGGATCACCGTGGAATAAGCAGCGGATATACTCGGGGCACGCTCACCCAACGCATCCCGATCGACGTGCCCAACCCCTCCGCATCCTCCGCACCGTCAGCAGGCCAGACCGCCCCCGACTACGATTTCACCGAGCAGGTCGGCCACCTGCTGCGGCGCGCCTACCAGCGCCACGTGGCGATCTTCCAGCAGACCATCCCCGATTCGCAGCTCACTGCGGCGCAGTTCGTGGTGCTGTGCGCGGTCAGGGACCGGCAGCCGTGCTCGCTCAATGAAGTGGTGCGCGCCACGGCGATCGACCAGGCGACGGTGCGCGGCATCATCGAGCGGCTGAAGGCGCGCAAGCTGATTGCGGTGTCCCATGACCCGAACGACCGGCGCAAGGTGGTGGTGACGGTGACGCCGGGTGGGCTGGCGTTGATCGACGAGACCGTGCCGTTCGCGAAGCAGATCTCGGAGCAGACGTTTGGCGGCCTGAACCCGGCGGAGCGGGTGGCGGTGACTTACCTGCTGCGGAAGATGAGCGAGATCGATGAGGGGAATGGGGGCGTGTAAGTGCGGCCTGTCCCTCCAAATTCCGACTGTTTGCTGCCCTCTCCCGCAAGCGGGAGAGGGAGCACGACTGCATTTGGCTAAGGCTGTCAGCCCCGCAGCGCCGCCAACACCGTCTCCGGCACGAACGGCGGCCGCCGCAGCCTCACCCCGATCGCATCGAACAGCGCATTGGCAATCGCCGGCGCCCCCGGCAGCGATGCCGACTCGCCTGCCCCCATCGGCGGCTCATCCTGCCGTGGCATCAGCACCACCTCGAGCGGCGGAATCTCGGGAAACGTGAGCAACGGATAGCTGCCCCACTCGCGGCTGGCGACACCATCCGCATCGAAGCGCACCTGCTCCTTCAACACCCGGCTCAAGGTCTGCACCACGTTGCCGTGGATCTGGTGGCGCACGCCATCCGGGTTGACCATCATGCCGGTGTCCTGCCCGACCACCAGCTTCTCCACGGTGATGCGGCCCGTTGCCGCCTCCACCGCCACATCGACCACCCACGCCGCCCATGCCGCGCCGAAACCCGGGAAGCGGCTGTGGATATAGCGCGCATAGGCAACACCGCGCCCGCGCAGCATGCCGTTGCCGCCAGTCTTGCCACGCGAACCGTGCGCGCCCCGCTGCCAGCCCGCCGCGTCGGCCACCGCGCGCAGCAGTTCGGCGGCGCGCGGGTCCGGCAAATGACGCAGCCGGAAATCGATCGGATCGGCACCGGCTTCGGCGGCCAGTTCATCGATCACGCATTCATGCGCGAACGAATTCGGCAGCGCCGACACGCCCCGCAACCATGACGCGCGCACGATGGCCGGCGTGTCGTCGCAGCCGATGCGGCGCGCGCGGTAGTCATACGGCGGCACCGCGGTGCGGTCGCCCATCTCCAGCGTGCGCGGCGCGTTGGGCACGATGCCGGCGAGCACCAGCGCCAGCGTCGGCGCGTCATTGGACGGATAGCGGCTGGTGAAGTCATAGCCGAGCAGCTCGCCGCCGGCGCCCAGCGTTGCGCTGACATCCATCAGCTGCGCCGCGCCCTTGGGTTCCCACAGGTGCTCCTGCTCGCGCGACAGCTGCACGCGCACCGGATGGCCGACGGCACGCGACAGCAGCGCGGCATCGGCGCAGACATCGTCCGCGCAATTGCGGCCATAACAGCCGGCGGCTTCCATGCGCACGATCTCGATGCTGTCCTCGCCCAGTCCGCACAGGCGTGCCAGGTCGATGCGCAATACGTGCGGGTTCTGCGTGCCCGACCATACCGTCAGGCCATCGTCATGCCAGTCCGCGACCGCGCATGACGGGCCGATCGAACCGTGCATCTGGTATGGCCAGACGTAATGGCGCTCCAGCGTCTTGCCGGTTCCCGCCGGAGGCATCTCGCCGTCATTCAGCAGTTCGCGCCGCGTCGCCGGGTTGGCGCGCAGCGCGGGTTCAGGGTCGGCGAGCGACGGCATCGGCGGCACGGGTTTCCACTGCACCCGCAGCTTGCGCGCGGCAAGCACCGCGTACTCTTCGCGCTCGGCCACCACGCCGACGAAGTCGCGCTGCACCACCACCTCGACCAGTCCCGGCACATCGCGCACCGATTCGCGGTCGACCGCGAGCAGGCTGTTGCCGACGAAGTCGCCGCTGTCGCGTCCGGCGTAAGGAGGCCGCACCACGCGCCCATGCAGCATGCCGGGCACGCGCACGTCATGGACGAAAGTCAGCACGCCGCGCGCCTTGTCGGGGATATCGACGCGGCCGGCCGGCCGGCCGACGATGCGGTAGGACTCGACCGGCTTGATCGGCACGTCGTCGGCCAGCGGCAGCGCGACATGCCCGCCTTGCACCAGCGTGCCGTAGCCGACGGCGGCGCCGGACCCGCGCACGCGGAACTCGCCATCCTGCGCTTCAAGCTGGTCGGGCGCCACGCCAAGCTGTTGTGCGGCACGCACCAGCAGCCACGCGCGCGCCTGCGCCGCGGCACGGCGCAGCGGAATGGCGGAAATCTGGATCGATGCGCTGGCGATGGTCGGACCCTGGTTGGGGGTGGCTTCGGTATGGCCCAGCACCATGTGCACTTGCGACAGCGGCACGTCGAGTTCTTCCGCCACGATCTGCGCCAGCGCCGTGCGGATGCCCGTGCCCAGGTCGACATGGCCATTGAAGGCCAGCACCTCGCCGCTGTCGCGCACGGCGATGAAGATATCCGGCAGCGCCGGTACGTAGTCCGACGCCGCGCCGGGCTGTCCGGGCGCGGGACGCGCCGCCGCCTGCGGCGCGCGCGTGACCAGCAGCACGCCGGTTGCCTGCAGCAGCGCCAGCCGCAGCGCGCGCGGCGTGGCGGGATCGGCCTGTGCCACGGGTTGCAGGGTCGTTGCCGTCATCGTCTTCCAATCTCCTTCAACGGGGCGCCGTTATACTGCCAGCCAACAGAGTCAGAGCCACCCAACCATCATGACGAACACCACCGCGGCGAAACCTGCCGCCAAGCGGGCTCCCCCGGGCACACGGGCCAGGCAGGCGCAGGACAGCCGCGACCGCATCCTGAAAGCCGCGATCAAGGTCTTCGCCCAGCGCGGCTACGACGGCGGCCGCATCGAGCGCATTTCGTCGCTGGCCAAGACCTATGACCGGATGATCTACTACTACTTCGGCAGCAAGGAAAAGCTGTTTGTCGAAGTGCTGGAGACCATCTACCTGCAGCTCAACGAAGCCGAGCAGAAGCTGGAACATGAACTCGATGCCGCCGACCCGGTGCGGGCGCTGTCGCAGCTGGTCGACTTCATCTGGCAGTACTACCTCGACCACCCGGAGTTCGTCGCGATCCTGTCCAGCGAGAACATGAGCCAGGGCAAGCACGCCAAGAAGTCGGTGCGGCTCAGGGAAATCTCCAGCTACGCGCTGTCGGTGCTCGACGGCATCCTCACGCGCGGCAAGGCCGCCGGCCTGTTCCGCCCCGAGACCGGCGCGCGCGATGTCTACATGGTGATCGCCTCGCTCGGCTACTTCTACAACTCCAACCATCATACGCTCGGCGCCTTCCTGGGAGAGGCCATGATGAGCCCGCCCGCGCTGGCGCACTGGCGCGATGTGATCCAGCAGACAGTGCTGCGCACGGTGACGGTGCCCGGGGCCGTGCCGGAAGCCAGCGTGCCGCCGGCTGCGCCGGCGCGCAAGGCCGCACGCAACCGGCGGGCGGCTGCAGCCTGAGACGCGGCGCCGGGTCGCCAACCTCACGCCAACCTCAAGCGGCAGCGCGGACGCCTTCACCCGCAATCTGCGCCAGCGCCTCGTCGCGCGTGAGCACGGTCGCGTACTTCTGCGCCATGTCGAACAGGTTCGCATCGTGCGGGCCGATGGCGCGGTCGCCGACGCAATCGGACAGCACCAGCGGGCGGAAGCCCAGCGACATCGCATCGACCACGCTGGCGCGCACGCAGCCGCTGGTGACGCAGCCGGCCACCAGCAGCGTCTGCACGCCGCGCTGCGTCAGCCACGCCGCCAGCGAGGTGCCGAAGAACGCCGACGGCACCGTCTTGCGCACCACCAGCTCGCCCGGCGCGGGCGCCAGCTCGGGCACGATCTGGCTGTTGTGGCTGTCTTCCTTCAGCGTCAGCATGCCGGGCACCTTCAGCGTGAAGATGTTGTGGTCGCTGTCGTCGTCGGCAAACACGATGCGGCTGTGCGCCACCGGCCAGCCCTGCTTGCGCGCGGCGCGCAGCAGCGGCTGCGTGTTGCGGATGGCCTCGGGGATATTGCCGCCGCCAAATACCGCCGGGTCGGCAAAGCCGTTGACGAAGTCGATGATCAGCAGGCCGTACGGCGCTTTCAATTCCATCGACGCGCCGAAGCCCTGGCGCTGGTAGGTCTGCACTGCGTCATTCATGGCGCGAATCCTTGTCTGCCTTGTAGAGCGATGCGGCGGGAGCGTGGTGCCCGTCCATCACCTTGCCGCGCACCACCACCGGCTCGCCGTCGAGGCTGACCGTGCAGTGGCGCACCGGGATATCGATATGGCAGGCGGTGGTGCGGCTGCCGCCTGCTTCGTTGTTGGGGCCGAACGAGCACAGGAAATTGCCCTCGTAGGCGCGCGCGTCCATGCCGATGGTGGCCTCGCGGTCGTACATCGCCAGCGCCGACCAGCTCGCGCGCGGCTGCAGGCCCCAGCCGATATGCGACATCGCATACGCTTCCGGGTCGTTGAACGAGGCCATGTAGTCGGCCAGCAGCTCGGCATCGACACCGCCTTCGATGCGGCGCACGTAGCCCGCTTCGACCGTGATGCGGATCGGCGCCTGCAGATAGGACTTCATCGGCAGCAGGATGTCGCCGCGGTCCAGCACGATGGTGCCGTGGGTGCCGCCCTCGTCCGGCCAGGTCAGCACGAAGCCGCTCGGCCAGTGGTCCCAGCGGCCGGGCTCGTCGACAAAGCCGTACTCGCTGATCGCGGGGAACTCGCCCAGACTGCAGCGCAGGTCCATGCCGGCGTCGGACGCGATATGCATCTCGCGCGCCCTGCCGAGGCGCTCGGTGGCTGCCTTGACGCGGGCGCGGTCGGCCTCGGTCGGCACCAGCCGTGCCAGCACTTCGGGCGGCTCCACCGCCAGCAGGATTTTCGTGCCGCCGGACAGGATCTCGTGCTGCTCGGGCGAGAACAGCAGCGTCATCAGGTCGAGCACCAGGTCGCTTGCCTTCAATGCGGCAATCGCCGCCGGGTTGCCGGTCAGCGGCGTGGTGCCGAGATAGGCCAGCGCGTCGCGGCTGAGCGCCTTCTCGCCGTTGACCGGCGGCAGGTCGAGCCGGTTGACGATGGCGCCCATCGCCTGCGCCGCCACCATCGCCGTGCGCAGCGTCTGCGGATGCGTGGCCGCGCCGGTCAGCACGGTGACGGTCTGGCCCGGCTGCAGCTTCGACAGCGTCAGCACCTGCTTCCACGCCGCCGTCAGGTCGTAATCGCTTACGGGCATGTTCGCTCCTTGATCAGCTCAGCGTAGCGCCGAGGAAGTCGCCAAAGGCTCGGTAGAAGCCAGGCTCGTCGTCCCACGGGATCATGTGGCCGGCATCGGCGACATGCGCGACCAGCAGCGCGGGCAGCAGCTTGCGCATTTCCTGCACGTCTTCCGCGCGGATCACGTCGCCGCGGCCCGCGGTCACCAGCAGCGCCGGCACGTCGACCTGCGGCAGGTCGGCGTGGATATCGTCTTCATGGAAGCCGTTGAAGCTGGCCAGGATCGCGCGCTCGT
Source organism: Cupriavidus oxalaticus (assembly GCF_016894385.1). NCBI lineage: Bacteria > Pseudomonadati > Pseudomonadota > Betaproteobacteria > Burkholderiales > Burkholderiaceae > Cupriavidus > Cupriavidus oxalaticus. The sequence goes on along the minus strand of NZ_CP069812.1, from coordinate 869,100 downwards.
CGCAGGTATGCAGCCATTGCGCGCGCAGGCGCAGCTGGTCTTCGGTCCATGTGGGGCAGAAGCGGCGCATGCCTTCGGCGTCGATGCCCTGCCGTGCCAGCCGGATCGAATCGACGTACCACGGCAGTTGCGCCGGATAGGCACGGCGGCCCGGCCCCGACACGGGCGGATCGACCAGCACCAGCCGCGTCAGCCCGGCGGGCTTGCTGCGTGCGGCGCGAATGCCGATGCGCGCGCCCATCGAATGGCCGACGATGGCATAGCGTTGCAGCCCGAGTGCTTCGGCAAGCGCGATCACGTCGGCTGCCTGTGCATCGAGGCTGTAGTCCAGCTCAGGCCCGGCCTGCGACAGCCCGCGGCCGCGCACGTCGAGCACATAGGTATCGAACTGCCGCCCGAACTGCTCGCCGACGAAGCCCCACGTGACCGCCGGGCTGGTGATGCCGGGCACGATGATCACGGCATCGCGCCGCGCGCGCGCGCCGTCCTGGCCGCCATAGCGCAGGTAGTGCTGGCGGATGCCGTTGGCGTGGACGTTGCCGCCGTAGAGGAAGGTGCTGGTGGTCATGGCCAGCTCCTTCAGTAGGCGCCGGACAGCAGAGCGCCCGCGCCCGGCACCACCGGCTCCAGGCCCAGGCGCTTGAGCATCGCATAGGTGGTGGCGATGGCGGCGGTGACCACCGGCTTGCCGGTCATCGCCTCGACCTTGGCCACCGCCGGCAGCGACGGCATCTGCACGCAGGCGGACAGCACGATGACGTCGGCATCGGCGAAATCCATCTGCGCGACGATCTCCGGCAGGCGCGCCGGGTCGTGGCGGCCCACGTCGAGGTTGTCGGGGATCTCCAGCGCACGGTAGTCCACGACTTCATAGCCTTCGTTGCGGATGTAGTCGACCACCAGTTCGGTCAGCGGCTTCATGTAGGGCGCCACCACGGCGATACGCTTCGCACCCATTACCTTGAGCGCATCGACCAGCGCGCCGGCGCTGGTGATCACCGGCGCGTCGCCGCCGTTCTCGGCGGTGTGCGCCTGCAGGCGCCGCTCGGAAACGCGGTGGTAGCCGTGGCCCATCGCCATGATCGCCACCAGGCAGGCATAGCCAAGCACATCGACGCGGGCGTCGCTCAGCTCCACCGCGCAGCGGTCGGACTCGGCATCCATCGCCGCCAGCTCCTCCTTGACCACCTTCTTCATCCGCATGCGGCTGCCATGGAAGGTAAAGCGCTCCGGACGCACCAGCTGGCGCGCGGCCAGCATCGCCGGGATCTCGGTTTCCATCGTGGTGTTGGAGCTCGGCACGATCTGGCCGATTCGGAAAACTTTCTGCACTGTCGACTCCGTCATCTGTTTGTCTGTCTACCCGCGTGCCCTGCCCGGATGGCCTTGCATGCTGCGATCGATTGTAGTGTACACACTTTATCTAGGCAAACAGAATCTGCACCGTGCGCGATTCACTCGTTCAGTGCATACTTAATTAATCAATCCATGTTTTAGCGCACAAATTCACTGTTTTTAAGCGATGTGCATAGTGATTCATGGCGTTGTAAGGGTTTTCCATAGGATCGTCATTTTCGTCCTTGCCGTTGATATTTTGAGTGTGTACACTCGTTTTCAACGGTCGACCAAGATCGGTCGCCCAAGCCCCCATCGACCCATGTGTCCCATGTGTCATTGCCCCAGGAGAAATAACGTGCAAGGCAAACCGCGAATCGCAGTTGTCGGCGCCGGACTCGGAGGAACGGCCGCGGCCGCCCTGCTGCAGCGAGCCGGCTTCCAGGTCAGGCTGTATGAACAGGCACCGGCGTTCTCGCGCCTGGGCGCGGGCATCCACGTGGGGCCCAACGTGATGAAGATCATGCGGCGCATCGGCATCGAGGACGCGCTCAACGACATGGGCTGCCACCCCGACTTCTGGTACAGCCGCGACGGCCTGACCGGCGAGGTGATCGCGCAGATCCCGCTGGGCGACTACGCCGAGCGGCACTACGGCGCCAGCTACCTGACCGTGCACCGCGGCGACTTCCACAAGCTGCTGACCGACGCCGTGGCGCCGGGCACGCTGTTCTTCAACAAGAAGCTGGAAAGCGTCACCGACCAGGGCGACGTGGTCGAGCTGCGCTTCACCGACGGCACGGTGGACGAAGCGGATATCGTGATCGGCGCCGACGGCGTCAACTCCCGCCTCCGCGAAACCCTGCTGGGCGCCGAGCCGCCCAAGTACACCGGCTACGTGGCGCACCGCGCGGTGTTCCCGATCTCGCGCGTCAAGGGCTTCACGCACGAGCGCTGCACCAAGTGGTGGACCGATGACCGCCACATGATGGTGTACTTCGACACCAGCAAGCTGGACGAGATCTACTACGTCACCGGCGTGCCCGAGCCCGAGTGGGACATGAGCAAGAGCTGGGTGCCGAGCAGCATCGAGGAAATGCGCACCGCGTTCGATGGCTGGCACGAAGGCGTGCAGTCCCTGATCGAAGGCACCGTCGAAGTGACCAAATGGCCGCTGCTGGAGCGCGACCCGCTGCCGCTGTGGAGCCGCGGCCGCCTGGTGCTGCTGGGCGACGCCTGCCACCCGATGAAGCCGCACATGGCGCAGGGCGCCGCGATGGCAATCGAGGACGCCGCCATGCTGACGCGCTGCTTCACCGAAACCGGCCTGGACGACTACGCCGCCGCGTTTGCGCTGTATGAAGCCAACCGCGCCGAGCGCGCCGGCAAGGTCCAGCTGGTCTCGCACAACAACACGTGGCTGCGCAGCAACGAGAACCCGGACTGGTGTTTCGGCTACGATGTGTTCAACGTGCCGCTGGTGTCGGCCGGGCCCGCACCGCTGTCCGCGGCGGCGTAATACCGACCTTAGGCTTGACCTGAACCTGCGCGCCGCAGCCCCTCGCACGAAGGGGCGCGGCGAGCCGGCCGCGTGATCTGCAACTTGCCGCCCCCGATGAACACGCCTCGCCCCCTGACGCTACAAGTCAACCACGCCGAACATACGCTCAGCGTGGCGCCCGACACGCCGCTGCTCTATATCCTGCGCAACGACCTGGCCTGCAATGGCCCCAAGTACGGCTGCGGGCTGGGCCAGTGCGGCGCGTGCACGGTGCTGGTCGACGGCCTGCCCGCACGCTCGTGCGTGCTGCCGGTCAGGGCCGCGGTGGGCCACGCGGTCACCACGCTGGAAGGCCTGGGCACGGCGGAGCATCCCGACCCGGTGCAGCAGGCCTTTATCGACGAGCAGGCCGCGCAATGCGGCTATTGCCTGAACGGCATGATCATGACCGCCAAGGCGCTGCTCGCGCAGAATCCCGATCCCGACGAAGCGCAGATCCGCGAGGCGCTGCGCTTCAACCTGTGCCGCTGCGGCACGCATGTGGAAATCGTGCGCGCGGTGCAGCGCGCCGCGGTGCTGATGCGGCAGGCCGGCGAGGGAGCGGTATCGTGAAGCAGGAACTCGTACGGCAGGCCGTGCAAACCGGCACCTTGGCGGAACACGCACCGCCGCCGGTTTCCATGTGCCTGGTCGCCCATGTGCTGGCGCCGCCGGGGCTGCGCTGGATCGACGGCAAGGCGCTGGCACCGCGCCTGCTTGGCGCGGACCACGATGCCGCCCTGGCGTTGCCCGGCGTGCGCGCGGTCGTGGTGCGCAACCAGTTTGCCGGCGTGGTCGCGGAAAGCGATGCCCTGGCGGCCAACGCCGCCAGGGCCCTGCAGGCGCGCTGGTCGGCCCCGCCTCGCGCGGACGAAGCCCCCGTGCAGCGCCACACCATTGCGCAGCGCGGCGACGCCAACCGCGCGCTTGCCAGCGCCGCCACGCGCCACGCGCAGCACTACCAGTGGCCGCTGGCCGGCACCCGGTCCGAAGCCTTCTGCACCGCGATCGCGGACTGGCGCGACGGCATGCTGTACGTGTGGCTGCAAAGCCTGCGTCCGGGCGCACTGCGTGAAGAACTGGCCGCGCTGCTGGGGATTGCGCCGCAACAGGTCGCGCTGGCCTGCTGGCAGGCGCCAGCCGATACCGGCGATCCGGCGCTGCTCGCCCACCATGCTGCCGCCGACGCCGCACTGCTGGCCCAGGCCGCCGGCAAACCCGTGATGCGCCGGCTGTGCGCCGACGATATCGGCCTGTCCGGTGCGCAGCTCGCCGTGCATATCGACACCGCGCACAGCGGCAATGCCATCGACGCCTACGCCGCAACACTGGCCGGCACGGCCCCGCCGCCGGTGCCGCTGGCACTTTGGCTGACGCATACGGCGTCGCCCGTGACGGATGCGGGCGACACAGCTAGCGCGGTCATGCCGCCCTACCGCATTCCCGATGTCGACGTCGGCACCTCCGGCGCCATGGCCGCCTTTGATGCCGCACCGCTTGCCGCAGCGCGCGCGCATGTCTTTGCGCGCGAATCCCACCTCGATGAAATCGCCGCCGCGTCCGGGACGGATCCGGTCGCGCTGCGGCTCTCGCACCTCGACGACGCGCGCGGCTCGGCACTGGTCCGGCAGGTCAGCGAACGCGCCGGCTGGACCCCAGCCGCCCCGCACGCCGCCACATCGGCCGGCAACGTGCGGCGCGGCCGCGGCTTTGCCTATGCGCACACCATCGACCACGATGCCGGCCAGAGCTGGTCGGCATGGGTGGCGGAAGTCGAAGTCGACGGCACCACCGGCGAACTGGCGGTCACGCGCGTGACGGTGGGACATGACAGCGAATCGCTGGCGCCCGCGCAAGCCGCACCCGCTGCGCACTCGCTGCAACAGGTTGTTGCCGACGCCACCCTGCGGTTGACCGCTGCCAGCCCAGCCTTTGATGCCTGGCCTGCGACGGAAGCGCCTGCTGGCCAATCGCTCCCCGCCGTCGCAAGCAGCACGGCAGTACCGGAGGTCCGCCTGGCCGGCACGCTCACCGAGCGCGACCAGCTAGCCGCGGGGCCGGCCGATACGATGCCCGCGGCGGCGGCCGTGGCCAACGCCATCTTTGACGCTACCGGCGTGCGCCTGCGCACGCCGCCCTTCAGCGCCGAGCGCATCCGGCTGGCGCTGTCCGAGAACGAAGATAAGCGCGCCGGCAAGCGCAGCAAGCGCGGCTGGATCGCCGCCGCTGCAGCAACCGCGGCCGGCCTGTGCGCAACGCTGATGCCATGGCGCGCGCCGATCGCGCCGGTCGCACCGCCCGGGCCCGGCTTCTATTCCGCGGCCACGCTGGAGCGCGGCCGCCTGGTGGCCGCGGCCGGTGACTGCGCGGTATGCCATACCGTTCCGGGCGGCGTGAAGAACGCTGGCGGCCTGCCGCTGGAAACGCCGTTCGGCACGGTCTACAGCACCAACATCACACCCGACGTGCAGACCGGCATCGGCAACTGGTCGTTCGCCGCCTTCGAGCGCGCGATGCGCGAGGGCATCCACCGCGACGGGCGGCGCCTGTATCCGGCCTTCCCCTACACCGCGTTCGCCAAGGTCAGCGATGCCGACATGCAGGCGCTGTATGCGTACCTGATGTCGGCCGACCCGGTGAAGTCGGAGGTACCGCAGACCCAGCTGGCGTTCCCGTTCAACATGCGCCCCCTGCTGGCGGGCTGGAACCTGCTGTTCCATCGCAACGAACCCTTCAAGCCCGACCCCGCGCGCTCGGCGCAATGGAACCGCGGCGCGTATCTCGCCGAGGGGCTGGGCCATTGCAGCGCGTGCCATTCGCCACGCAACGCGCTCGGCGGGGAACAAGGCGGGCGCAAATACCTGACCGGTGGCAGTGCCGAAGGCTGGGAGGCACCGCCGCTGACATCGCTCTCGCACGCACCGGTGCCGTGGACCGAGGCGGCGCTGTTCACCTACCTGCGCGGCGGCTATGCGCCGCATCATGGCGCAGCCGCCGGGCCCATGGCGCCGGTGGTGGAAGAACTCGCGCAGCTGCCTGAAGCCGATGTGCGCGCGATCGCGCACTACGTTGCGTCATTCGGCCCGCCGCCGCCAGCGCCTTCCGTGCTCGACGCGCAGGCGGCCAGTCTCGAACAACGCAGCGCGCAGGCTGCGCGCACGCTCGGCGGTCCCGGTGAACGCCTGTACCAGAGCGCCTGCGCGGTGTGCCACCAGCCGGACCAGGGCATCGCACAGTTCGGCGTGAAGCCGTCGCTCGCGCTCAACACCAACCTGCACAGCAAGCTGCCCGACAACGTGATCCAGGTGCTGCTGCAAGGCATGCCCGCGCCGCCCAACAGCGAGCTGGGCGCGATGCCGGCCTATGCCGACACCTTCGACGACCGGCAGATCGCGCAGCTGGTGCAGTACCTGCGTGCGCGCTTTGCCCCCGACCAACCCGCCTGGCAGGACCTGGAGAACACCGTCGCGCGGCTGCGCGCGGCGCCTGCGCACTGAGACCAGTCTCGCCGCGCCTTCCGCATCCATGCTGACAGCATTCCGTGCCGTGCCTGGCCAGGCGCTTTGCCACCGGGCAGGAAGGCCTGCGCCGGCATATCGGCACGCTGCGCGCCAGGCGCGGGAAAACCCCGAGGAGAGAAACCGCAGTTCGGCCTTGCCCGCCAGTTTCATGTAGCTTACGCTGAACGATCATGTAGTGCGCACTACATGAGTGCCGACATGAGTAGCACACGACGCGCCCCGGTGCCTCCCGGCACAAGGACGGCGCAAGAACCGCGCAAGAGCCGCGCAGACGAGCGGCAGACGAGACCACAAGACCACAAGATTGGCCCTTTACAACACCGGAAGCGCTGGCCCGGGGCTTGCATAGTCCACCGCCGTGCCGACCGGGGGATTCGGGCCCCGACAACCAAGGGTAGACAACAAGGAGTGACTATGTCGTATCAGTATCAGAAGGGTGTTGCGAGAGGACTACCTGGTCAGTTCTGGCCTCGTTAGATTGGGGTAGCCACCATGTTTCGCCGCACCGCGGCGCGTGGGCTTCCGAACTCAAGATCCAGCCTATAAAGACAAGGTAGACAACATGTCGTCATCAATTTCCTCAATGGCAGCAACGACAATTCCCCAGGCAACGATCGGCGCGCCCCCGCACCCCAGCGCGCGGGCATCGTCGTCCCAGACCATCACGATCGAGCAAGGCATCCGCGCGGCCGGCGTCGGCCGGTTCCAGTACCGGCTGTTCGCCATCTTTGGCCTGGTCTGGCTGGCTGACGCGATGCAGGTCCTGTCGATCGGGTTCACCGCGCCCTCCATTGCCGCGACCTTCGGCATTCCCGTGCCGACGGCGTTGCAGACCGGGACGATGTTCTTCGTCGGCATGCTGATCGGCGCCTTTGCCTTCGGCCGCCTGGCGGACAGGATCGGTCGCCGGCCAGTGCTGATGATGGCGGTGATCCTGGACGCCATCTGCGGCGTCGCCTCCGCCTTCGCCCCGGATTTCCAGTGGCTCCTGCTGCTGCGCTTCCTGACCGGCATCGGCGTCGGCGGCACGTTGCCCGTCGACTACACCATGATGGCCGAATTCCTCCCCTCCGACCGGCGTGGCCGCTGGCTGGTGCTGCTGGAGTCGTTCTGGGCCGTCGGCACGATCCTGCTCGCCATCCTGGCGCTGGCCGCGGTTTCACGTGGCGATGAAGCCTGGCGCCTGATCTTCCTCGTCACCGGCCTCCCCGCGCTGGTCGGCGTGGTGGTCCGGTTCTTTGTTCCCGAATCGCCGCTCTACCTGAATAAATCGGGGCGCTCGGAAGAGGCACGCGCGGTGCTTCAGCGCGTTGCCAAAGCCAATCGGGTATCGGTGGAAATCGGCGCGCTGGAGCCGCAGAAGATGGAGCGCAAATCGGTGTTTGCGCTGTTCGCGGCCGGATGCCGGCGCCGCAGCATCTGCCTGCTTGCGGCGTGGATGCTGATCTCGATCGCCTATTACGGTGTCTTTGTCTATCTGCCGGTGAAGCTGGCCGGCCAGGGCTTTGGCTTCATGCGCGGCCAGGTCTTCCTGATCCTGCTTGCGCTGGTCCAGCTCCCCGGCTTCGCGCTCGCCGCGCACGGCGTCGAGCGCTGGGGGCGCAAGCCGACCCTGATCGGCTTCCTGCTGCTGAGCGCGGCAGGTTGCATGCTGTACAGCCTGGGCACGTCCACCGCGCTGATCGTCGGCTCCACCCTGCTGATGAGCTTCGCGCTGCTGGGCACCTGGGGCGCGCTCTACGCCTTCACGCCGGAGGTGTACCCGACGGACCTGCGGGCCAGCGGCATGGGTACCGCCGGTGCGATGGCGCGATTCGGTGGCCTGTTCGCCCCTTCGATCATTGCGCCGATCATGGCTACCCAGTTCACGCTGGCGCTCGGGCTGCTTTCGTCGTTCCTTGCCGTCGCGGCCTTCGCCATCTTCATGGTGGATATCGAGTCCAAGGACCGCGCGCTGGACTGACGCCCGCCGGATGAGGCCCGGCTTGCCGGGGACCGGGCCGCAGCCGCGCTGCGGCCCGCTTCCATTACAATCCGGCTACAACGGCGCGGCGGCCGGTTCCACCCGACCCGGCCGCCCGCTTCAGCCGCTTGCCCCTATCCCCGCCGAGCCCTCGCCGCCAGCCATGAAACAAGATCCGCGCTTTCCCAACCTGTTCATCCTCGACCACCCGCTGATCCAGCACAAGCTCTCGCACATGCGCGACAAGGAAACGTCCACGCGCACCTTCCGCGAGCTGCTGCGCGAGATCACGCTGCTGATGGGCTACGAGATCACGCGCAACCTGCCGCTGACCACGCGCCGCATCGACACGCCGCTGGTGGAACTGGATGCCCCGGTGATCGCCGGCAAGAAGCTGACCATCGTGCCGGTGCTGCGCGCCGGCGTGGGCATGAGCGATGGCCTGGTCGAGCTGATCCCGTCGGCGCGCATCGGCCATATCGGCGTGTACCGCGACGAGCAGCACCGCCCGGTCGAATACCTGGTGCGGCTGCCTGACCTGGAAGACCGCAGCTTTATCCTGTGCGATCCGATGGTAGCGACCGGCTATTCGGCCGTGCATGCGGTGGAAGTACTCAAGCGCCGCGGCGTCAAGGACGAGGCCATCACCTTCGTCGCGCTGGTGGCGGCGCCGGAAGGCGTGGAGGTGTTCCAGAAGGCGCATCCGGGCGTGAGGCTGTACGTGGCCTCGCTGGACAGCCACCTGGATGCGGATGCGTATATCGTGCCCGGCCTGGGCGACGCGGGCGACCGGCTGTTTGGCACCAAGAACTGACACCGGGCCGGCCGTGCGCGGGCTTGACCAGCCTCAATGGCCGGCGCTGCAGGGCTTCCTACACTGGCAACACCCGCTGGCGGTCGTCCGCCGGCCAACCCGCAGGAGCCACGCATGGAAGCCTTCAAGATTCTGTTCAGCACCAGCACCGGCCTGATGAGCCTGGGCGTGATCGTCTTCATCATCGGCATGGGCTGGTTCTTCTCGCGGATGTTTGCGCGAAAGATGCGCGAGGATGGGGAAGCGGAAAGAGTGCGAAAGGCGGCGCATGAATGACCACGGAGTTGCTCCCTCTCCCGCGCGCGGGAGAGGGGAGCAAACCGAGGGCATGCCACATACCCCCGGCAAGCGTGAACTACCTTACTTCTTCTTCCCCAGCAAACTCCCCAGTACGCCACGAATCAACTCGCGCCCCACCTGCGACCCCACCGTGCGCGCGGCCGACTTGGCCATCGACTCAAGAATCGAATCGCCGCGCCCGCTCTTGCCGGTGCCCTTGGTCAGCGTGCCGAAGATATCTCCTGCAGTGCCGAGCCAGCCGCTGTCCTGTTCGGCTTCCTGTTTAGCTTCCGGCTGCTTGCCTTTGCCATTGGCAACCGTCGGCACGCTGCCGCGCAGCTTTTCGTAAGCCGATTCGCGATCCACCGCCGTCTCATACGTCCCCGCGACCAGCGAGTTCGCGATCAGCTGCTTGCGCTCCTCGTCGGTCGCCGGGCCGATGCGGCTGCCCGGCGGCAGCACCCAGGCGCGCTCGGTCACGCACGGCGTGCCCTTGGCGTCGAGGAACGACACCAGCGCCTCGCCCACCCCCAGCTCGCCGATCGCGGTTTCCAGGTTCAGCCCGGGGTTGGCGCGCATGGTGGTGGCCGCCACCTTGACCGCCTTCTGGTCGCGCGGCGTGAATGCGCGCAGTGCGTGCTGCACGCGGTTGCCCAGCTGGCCCAGCACGGTGTCGGGGATGTCGACCGGGTTCTGCGTGACGAAATACACGCCCACGCCCTTGGAGCGGATCAGCCGCACCACCTGCTCGATCTTGTCGAGCAGCGCCTTGGGCGCGTCGTTGAACAGCAGGTGCGCCTCGTCGAAGAAAAACACCAGCTTGGGCTTGTCGAGATCGCCGGCCTCGGGCAGCTTCTCGAACAGCTCGGACAGCATCCACAACAGGAAGGTCGCGTACAGCCGCGGCGAGTTCATCAGCTTGTCCGCGGCCAGGATATTGACCACGCCCTGCCCCTTCTCGGTCTGGATGAAGTCTTCCAGGTTCAGCATCGGCTCGCCGAAGAAGACATCGCCGCCCTGCGACTCCAGCGCCAGCAGCCCCCGCTGGATCGCGCCGACCGAGGCGGCGGAGATATTGCCGTACTCGGTCGTGAACTGCGAGGCATTGTCGCCCACGTGCTGCAGCATCGCGCGCAGGTCCTTGGCGTCGAGCAGCAGCAGGCCATTGGCATCGGCGATGCGGAACACCAGGTTGAGCACGCCCTGCTGGGTGTCGTTGAGTTCCAGCATGCGCGACAGCAGCAGCGGGCCCATGTGCGAGACCGTGGCGCGCACCGGGTGGCCCTTCTGGCCGAACACGTCCCACAGCGTGGTCGGGCATCCGCCCCACGCGGGCTCCGGCAGGCCCAGGTCGGCCAGGCGCTGCTTCAGCTTGTCCGACAGCTGGCCGGACTGCGAAATGCCGGTCAGGTCACCTTTGACGTCGGCCATGAACACCGGCACGCCCAGGCGCGAAAAGCCTTGCGCCAGCGTCTGGAGCGTGACGGTCTTGCCGGTTCCGGTGGCGCCCGTGATCAGGCCGTGCCGGTTGCCCATCTGCGGCAGCAGCACCAGCTCGTGTTCGGCGTTCTTGGCGATAAGGATGGGGTCGGCCATGATCTTCCTGGTAGCAAGTGCCGCGGGACTCGCCACGGCAGCGGCGCGGGCAGGCCCGCGTGATAAAATCCTCGGCTGATTATAGCCAGCCGCCAGGCATATCCGTCACCTGGCGCCCGCGCCTGGCATCCCGCATTCCATCACCGCACAACACCTTTTCCGCCTCGGAGAGCATCATGGCCGGTCACTCGAAATGGGCCAATATCAAACACAAGAAAGCCGCCGCTGACGCCAAGCGCGGCAAGATCTGGACCCGCCTGATCAAGGAAATCACCGTTGCCGCCAAGCTCGGCGGCGGCGATGCCGACACCAACCCGCGCCTGCGCCTGTCGATCGACAAGGCCATGGACGCGAACATGCCCAAGGACAACATCCAGCGCGCGATCCAGCGCGGCGTGGGCGGCCTGGAAGGCGCCAACTACGAAGAGATCCGCTACGAAGGCTACGGCCTGGCCGGCGCGGCCATCATCGTCGACTGCCTGACCGACAACCGCACCCGCACCGTGGCCGAAGTGCGCCACGCGTTCTCCAAGCACGGCGGCAACATGGGCACCGAAGGCTCGGTGGCATTTATGTTCACCCACTGCGGCCAGTTCCTGTTCGCCCCCGGCACGCCGGAAGACAAGCTGATGGACGCTGCGCTGGAAGCCGGCGCCGACGACGTCGTCACCAACGATGACGACTCGATCGAAGTGACCTGCCCGCCCAATGACTTTTCGGCGGTCAAGGCCGCGCTGGAAGCCGCCGGCTTCAAGGCCGAAGTCGCCGACGTGGTGATGAAGCCGCAGAACGAAGTCAGCTTCACCGGCGACGACGCGGCCAAGATGCAGAAGCTGCTCGACGCCCTGGAGAACCTGGACGACGTGCAGGAAGTCTTCACCAACGCGGTGATCGAAGACTAAGCTGAAGCAACAAGCCCCGCTGGCGGCGGCCCGGACTCAGACCAGGCCGCCGCCTTTTAGTATCTGTTTCTTTTCTGGCAGTGGATCATGAAAGTATTGGTTGTCGGCTCGGGTGGACGTGAACACGCGCTGGCCTGGAAATTGGCCCAATCCCCCAGGGTACAGGTGGTGTACGTGGCGCCGGGCAACGGCGGGACCGCGCTCGACAAGCGCCTGCAGAACGTTCCGCTGACGGATCCGGAGGTCATCGCCGCCTTTGCCGAGCGCGAAGGCGTGGCCTTTACCGTGGTCGGGCCGGAGGCGCCGCTGGCGGCCGGCATCGTCGATATCTTCCGCGCCAAGGGCCTGCGCATCTTCGGGCCGAGCAAGGCGGCCGCGCAGCTGGAATCGTCCAAGGACTTCGCCAAGGCGTTCATGCAGCGCCACGGCATCCCGACCGCCGCCTACCAGACCTTCTCCGATGCCGCGCAGGCGCACGCCTATATCGACGCGCAGGGCGCACCGATCGTGATCAAGGCCGACGGCCTGGCCGCCGGCAAGGGCGTGGTGGTGGCGATGTCGCTGGAAGAGGCCCACACCGCGGTCGACATGATGCTGGCCGACAACAAGCTGGGCGATGCCGGCGCGCGCGTGGTGATCGAGGAATTCCTGGAAGGCGAGGAAGCCAGCTTCATCGTGCTGGTCGACGGCAAGAACGTGCTGGCGCTGGCCACCAGCCAGGACCACAAGCGCCTGCTGGATGGCGACGCCGGCCCCAACACCGGCGGCATGGGCGCCTACTCCCCCGCCCCGGTGGTCACGCCCGCGCTGCATGCGCGCGCGCTGCGCGAGATCATCCTGCCGACCGTGCGCGGCATGGAGAAGGACGGCATCCCGTACACCGGCTTCCTGTACGCCGGCCTGATGATCGACAAGGACGGCAACCTCAAGACGCTGGAATTCAACTGCCGCATGGGCGACCCGGAAACCCAGCCGATCCTGGCGCGCCTGAAGACCGACCTGGTCGACGTGATGGAGCACGCCGTCGACGGCAAGCTCGACGCGATCGAGCTGGACTGGGACCGCCGCACCGCGCTGGGCGTGGTGATGGCCGCCCACAACTACCCGGACAGCCCGCGCAAGGGCGATGCCATCACCGGCATCCCGGCCGAGACCGACGACAGCGTGACGTTCCACGCCGGCACCACGCTCAAGGACGGCACCCTGCTGACCTCGGGCGGGCGCGTGCTGTGCGTGGTCGGGCTGGCCGACACCGTCAAGGCCGCGCAGCGCGCCGCCTATGCCGCGGTCGAGCAGATCCGGTTCGACGGCATGCAGTACCGGACCGATATCGGTTACCGCGCCATCAAGCGCTGATTGACCGCCGGCTGACCGCCGGCGGGGCCTCAGCGGGTCCTGGCGACCACCTGGCCGCCCCAGCCGGTACAATCGTGACAACGCTGTGACGCAGCCGGCAGCCCCAGGGCTGCCGGAATGCCATCAGCCCGGTCCATCCGGTCCATTCGTTTTCCGCCCACCATGATCGATTCCCAGGCAGTCCGTGCCTATTTGCTCGGTCTGCAAGACCGCATCACCGATGCCATCGGCGCCATCGACGGCCAGCCGTTCCTGACCGACGCCTGGGAGAAGCCGCCCACCGAGCGCCTGCGCGGCAGCGGCCGGACCCGCATTCTGGAAGGCGGCGCGGTGATGGAGCGCGCTGGCGTGGGCTTCTCGCACGTCAGCGGCGACACCCTGCCGCCCTCGGCCAGCGCCAACCGGCCCGAGCTGGCCGGGCGCAGCTTCGAGGCAATGGGCGTATCGCTGGTGTTCCACCCGCGCAACCCCTACGTGCCCACGGTCCATATGAACGTGCGCTGCTTCGTGGCGGTCAAGCCCGACGCCGAGCCGGTCTGGTGGTTCGGCGGCGGCATGGACCTGACGCCGTACTACGGCAATGCCGGCGACTGCAGCCATTTCCATCGCACCTGCAAGCAGGCGCTGGCGCCCTATGGCGACGAGCTGTATCCGCGCTTCAAGCAGTGGTGCGACGAGTATTTCTTCCTGAAGCACCGCAACGAGGCGCGCGGTGTGGGCGGGATCTTCTTCGACGACTTCTCGGCGCTGGGCTTCGAGCGCAGCTTCGCCATGATGCAATCGGTCGGCGACGCCTTCCTGGACGCCTACCTGCCCATCCTGCAGGCCCGCAAGGACACGCCTTACGGCGAACGCGAGCGCGGCTTCCAGGCCTACCGGCGCGGGCGTTATGTCGAATTCAACCTGGTGTTCGACCGCGGCACGCTGTTCGGCCTGCAGTCGGGCGGACGCGCCGAATCCATTCTGATGTCGATGCCGCCGCTGGTGACCTGGCGCTATGACTGGCAACCGGAAGCGGGCAGCCCTGAAGCGGCGCTGTACACCGACTTCCTGCCGGCACGCGACTGGGCCTGACGGCAGACCTATGGCCAATCCCGCGCAAGACCGCACGCCCGCCGCCGACGCGGGCGACCTCCCCGCCCGGCCTTACCGCCTGGGTATCCTCGGCGGCACCTTTGACCCGCCCCATATCGGCCACCTGGCGCTGGCCCGGCTGTGCATCGATCATCTGGAGCTGGACGAGCTGGTGTGGATCCCCACCGGCCAGTCGTGGCAGAAGGGCGCCGACGTGACGCCTGCCGCGGACCGCCTGGCCATGACCGAACTGGCCGCCGCCGCGCTGGGCGACACTGGCGCCAGGGTGCGCGTCAGCCGCATGGAAGTCGACCGCGCCGGTCCCAGCTACACCATCGACACCGTACGCCAGCTGCGCGACGAATACGGCCCGCAGGCCTCGCTGTGCTGGCTGATGGGCGCCGACCAGTTGCTGCGCCTGCACACCTGGCACGGCTGGCAGGAACTGTTCGCGCACGTCCACCTGTGCACCGCCACCCGCCCGCGCTTTGAACTGGCCGCGCTGGAAGGCCCGGTGCTGGAAGCGCTGTCGCAGCGCCAGGCCGACACGACCCTGATACAATGCACGCCCTCCGGCCGGATGTGGATCGACCAGACGCTTGCCGTCGACCTGTCTTCCACCCACCTGCGCCAGCGCCTGGCGGCCGGCCAACCCGCAGATGACCAACTGCCGCCGGGCGTGGCACACTACATCGCCAGCCACGGGCTGTACCGCGACGCCCCGGCCAGGGCCTGACCCGGTTGCCCGCAACCGGCGCCCACCACCCAACCGATCTCAGCTGAACAAGAAGACACCATGGATATTCGTAAACTGCAACGCGCCATCGTCGACGGCCTCGAGGATGTCAAAGCGCAGGACATCAAGGTGTACGACACCAGCCACCTGACCGAACTGTTCGACCGGGTGGTGATTGCCAGCGGGACGTCCAACCGCCAGACCAAGGCGCTGGCAGCGTCGGTGCGGGATACGGTGAAGGAAGCCGGCGGCCATATCGTGGCGGTCGAGGGCCTGGAGACGGGCGAATGGGTGCTGGTCGACTGCGGCGACGCCGTGGTCCACATCCTGCAGCCGCAACTGCGCCTGTACTACAACCTGGAAGAGATCTGGGGCGACAAGCCGGTGCGCATGAAGCTGGCCGCCGGTGTCCGCAGCCTGGCCAAGGCCAGCGAGCCGATGGACGAGGACGAGGACGAAGTCCCGGCCGCGCGCGGTACGCGCCGCGCCAGCAGCCTGCGTCCGGCACTGGCCCGCCTGCCCGAAGGCATGAAGGAGCCGTCGCCGCCGATGGGCCACGAGGATACCGACCCGGACGCCATCGCCACCGTGCGCAAGCCGGCGCGCAAGACTGCCGCCAAGACCGGGACCAAGACGGCAGCCACCAAGACCGCCGGCACCCGCGCCGCCGCGCCGCGCAAGACCGCCGCCGGCACCACGGCACGCAAGACTGCACCCCGGACGGCGACCAAGACCGCCACCAAGACCGCTGGCAAGACGGCAGGCAAGACCGCCACCAAGACCGCGGCGGCCAAGCCGGCCGCGCGCAAGCGCACCACCCGCCCGGCCTGATGGCGCGGCGCGCGGCCGCCTGACGGCCGCGTCGCCAGCACTGCCCCCGCACTGCCGACAATCCGCCCCCCATGCAACTGGTAATCGTGGCCGTCGGCCACAAGATGCCCGCCTGGATCGAAACCGGCTTCAACGAGTATGCCAAGCGCATGCCGCCTGAGCTGCGCATCGAGCTGCGCGAGGTCAAGCCGGAAGCCCGCTCGTCCAGCAACAACGCCACCACCGTGATGCAGCGCGAAGCCGCGCGCATCGACGCCGTGCTGGGCTCGCTGTCGAAGCAGTGCCGCATCGTCGCGCTGGACGAACGCGGCCGCGACTTCACCACCGTGCAACTGGCTGCGCAGCTGACCGGCTGGCAGCGCGAGGGCGGCGATGTCGCCTTCCTGATCGGCGGCGCCGACGGGCTCGACCCGGCACTGAAGGCACGCGCCAGTACGCTGATCCGCCTGTCCAGCCTGACGCTGCCGCACGGCATGGTGCGCGTGCTGCTGGCCGAGCAGCTGTACCGGGCCTGGTCGGTCACGCAGAACCACCCCTACCACCGCGCCTGACACGGAACCGGAACCGCGCCGCTGCGGGCGTTACAATTCACGCCACTGCCGGCCCGCCGCCGGCAGGTCCAGACTCCCGCCTGCCGCAATGCACCACTACCTCTACCTCGCCTCCCAAAGCCCGCGCCGCCGCGAACTGCTGACCCAGCTGGGCGTACGCTACGAGCTGCTGCTTGCCGATGACGACGAGGACACCGAAGCGCTGGAAACCGTCCTGCCCGGCGAAACGCCCGACGACTACGTGCAGCGCGTGTGCGCGCTGAAGGCCGAAGCCGCGCTGCGCCGCCGCGAGCGCCGGGCCCTGCCCGACGCGCCGGTGCTGACCTCCGACACCACCGTCTGCCTGGGCGGCCGCATCCTCGGCAAACCCGACGATGCCGCCGATGCGCAGGCCATGCTGGCCGAGCTGGCCGGCACCACGCACCGCGTGCTCACGGCGGTCACGGTGGTCTCCACCCTGGGCATGCACCACGCGCTGTCGGTCTCCGAAGTGACCTTCCGCCCGATGCGGCCGGACGAGATCGACCGCTACGTCGTCAGCGGCGAGCCGCTCGGCAAGGCCGGCGCGTACGGGATCCAGGGCCGCGCGGCCGAGTTTGTCGAGCGGATCGCGGGCAGCTATTCAGGTATCATGGGCTTGCCCTTGTTTGAGACGGCGGCGTTACTTCGCCAGGCCCGCCTGCAGTTCTGAGCCCCGGCCGCGCCGCCGCCCAGCACAAGACCCGGCCGTGCCGGGCAACCCCAATACCGCCGGACCACCGGCGACCGCGTTTCACCGCTATGACTGAAGACATCCTCGTCAACATCACGCCCCAGGAGACGCGCGTTGCCATCGTGCAGCAGGCTGCCGTCCAGGAACTGCACGTCGAACGCACGCTCACGCGCGGCCTCGTCGGTAATATTTACCTGGGCAAGGTGGTGCGCGTGCTGCCCGGCATGCAGTCGGCCTTCATCGACATCGGCCTGGAGCGCGCCGCATTCCTGCACGTGGCCGATATCTGGCACCCGCGCGACAACGACCGCAACGGCACCCCGCAGCTGGCGATCGAGAAGACCCTGTTCGAAGGCCAGGCGCTGATGGTGCAGGTAATCAAGGACCCGATCGGCACCAAGGGCGCGCGCTTGTCCACGCAGGTGAGCATCGCCGGGCGCACGCTGGTGTACCTGCCGCAGGACCCGCATATCGGCATCTCGCAGCGCATCGAAGGCGAAGTGGACCGCGAAGCGCTGCGCAGCCGGGTGCAGGGCCTGGTGCCGGCCGACGAGCGCGGCGGCTTTATCGTGCGCACCATCGCCGAAGAAGCGACCGACGAGGAACTCGGCAACGACATCGCCTACCTGCGCAAGATCTGGAGCGCGATCCGCCAGAACGCCACCACGCTGCCGGCGCCGGCGCTGCTCTACCAGGACCTGAACCTGGCCCAGCGCGTGCTGCGCGACTTCATCAACGACGCCACCGGCGTGATCCAGATCGATTCGCGCGAGAACTACCAGATGCTGGTGGAGTTCGCCAAGGAGTACACGCCAGCGGTGCTGTCGCGGCTGTCGCACTACACCGGCGAGCGGCCGATCTTCGACCTGTTCAATATCGATGCCGAGATCGAGAAGGCGCTGTCGCGCCGGGTCGACCTGAAATCAGGCGGCTACCTGATGATCGACCAGACCGAGGCGATGACGACGATCGACGTCAACACCGGCGGTTATGTCGGCGCGCGCAACTTCGACGACACCATCTTCAAGACCAACCTGGAGGCGGCCCACACCATCGCGCGGCAACTGCGGCTGCGCAACCTCGGCGGCATCATCATCATCGATTTCATCGATATGGAGAATGCCGAGCACCGCGAAGCGGTGCTGTCCGAACTCAAGCGCGCGCTGTCGCGCGACCGCACCCGCATCACGGTCAACAACTTTTCGCAGCTCGGGCTGGTGGAGATGACGCGCAAGCGCACGCGCGAATCACTGGCGCACGTGCTGTGCGAACAATGCCCGGTGTGCCAGGGCAAGGGCCAGGTCAAGACGCCGCGCACGGCGTGCTACGACATCCTGCGCGAGATCATGCGCGAATCACGCCAGTTCAATCCGCGCGAATTCCGCATCCTGGCGTCGCAGGAAGTCATCGACCTGTTCCTGGAAGAAGAAAGCCAGCACCTGGCGATGCTGGGCGATTTCATCGGCAAGCCGATCTCCCTGCAGGTGGAGTCGACCTTCCACCAGGAGCAGTACGACATTATTCTGATGTAGTCCTGGCCTGACGCCGGGCTGCGGGATGGTCCTACTCCTATTTCGCCTTCGATCCGCTATAACTAAGCGAAGGTCGAGGGTTGCGAGAAGGAGTCCGGCATGAACGCCACGAAACATGGGGCCTGTCTGCTGGCCGTCCTGCTCGGCACCGCCTGCGTGCCGCTGCCGATCGCGCAACACCGGCCGCCCCCGCCGCCCCCCGCCGCGCCGGTTGCCGAAGCGCCGCCCCCGAAGGCACGCGCGGCGCCGATCGCATCCAGGACCATTACCATTGCCGGCGCATGCAAGCGCACCGAGGAAGACGGCTTCCGCGAGGACGCGCTGATGGATGTCACCGCCAACAAGGTGGAGGCATTGAAATGGAAACTGTGGGTGTCGCGGCGCGGCAGCTGCGAGTTCAACCTGGTCCAGTTCCGACAGACACGCACGACGCCGCACATCGAACTCCAGGCCATCGACGGCAGCCAGTGCAAGCTGCTCGTGTGGCAGGACCCGCGCCGCGTGACACTGGCGCATAACCGCTGCGAAAAATACTGTACGCCGGGCATTTACGAACAGGCCTGGCCAGTGCTGTTCGACCCCAAGAGCGGGAACTGCGCCGAGGTACGCTGAGCCTCCCCGGCGCGCCGCCTACTTCGCCTTGGGCACGCGGCCCATCAGGTAGAACTCGTCGTTCGGGCGCATGCTGATGGTGTTGGCCATCCGGTTCGACAGCCCGAAGAAAGCCGTGATCGCGGCGATGTCCCACGCGTCTTCGTCGGAGAATCCATGCTCGCGCAGCGCGGCAAAATCGGCGTCGCCGATTTCGTGCGACGCCTCGCATACCTTCATCGCGAAGTCGAGCATGGCCCGCTGGCGCGGCGGTATATCGGCCTTCAGGTAGTTCACCGCGACCTGGTCCGCCAGCAGCGGCTTCTTCTCGTAGATCCGCAGGATCGCGCCATGCGCCACCACGCAATACAGGCACTGGTTGGCGCCGGAAGTCGCCACCACGATCATCTCGCGCTCGCCCTTGGTCAGCCCGCCGTCCTTCAGCATCAGGGCATCGTGATAGGCAAAGAAGGCGCGGAACTCGTCGGGGCGGTGTGCCAGCGCCAGGAAGACATTGGGGACAAAGCCGGCCTTGTCCTGGACTTCCAGGATACGGGTATGGATGTCGTCGGGGAGATCTTTCAGGGCGGGGACGGGGTAGCGGCTGATTGGGAAAGCGGTATCGGGCATGGGCGTCTCCTGGTAGCGATACGTTCTCGTCGGCTTCGCCGATCCTTGTTCATCTGTCCGGGCATTGAGACCAAGTCTACCGGATCGCCGGCACCGGGTCCGGCACCATGTTGCTCATGCATCGCAGAACCGGATGTCAGCTGGATAAGGCATACTACGTCCCTTCCCGAACACGGCGAGCGCCCGCAATCCGCGTAAGCCATATCACCTCCCGATGAAACGTATTCTCATCGTCAAGCTGACCTCGCTGGGCGACATGGTGTTCACCCAGCCCTTGGTCGCCGACCTGCAGCGGGCCTTTCCCGGCGTGAAGATCGACTGGATCGCGGACGCCTACTGCGCCGATGTGCCGCGCTGGAATCCCAACATCGAGCGCGTCATCTCCGCCCCGCTGCGCGGCTTCAAGAAGAAGCGCAGCTGGGCCGGCCTGCGCGAGATTTTCCGCGCGCTGCGAGAACTGCGGCGCGAGAAATACGATGCGGTGCTGGATGTCCATGGCGTCTACAAGAGCGCCATCGTGTCCTTCCTGGCCCGTACACGCCATCGTTACGGCTACCCGGTGGAGGAACTGGGGGAAAGTGGTGCACGCTTCGCCTACAACCACATCTTCGCCCCATACATCGAGGCCGATTCCTCCCGCCAGCGGATGCGCCGCGCCGTCAGCCGCGCTTTCGGCTTTGAACTGAGCGACGAAATGGACTACGGGCTGGTGATGCCGCCGGACACGCCGGCACTGGCAGACAAGGGGCCCTATGCCATGCTGTTCCACGCCACCTCGAGCGAGGAAAAGAAATGGCCCGTGGCGGACTGGATCAGCGTGGGCAATGCGATTGCCGCGCGAGGCCTGCGCGTGCTGGTGCCATGGGGTAACGAGGCCGAGCGCAAGGAAGCGGAAACCATTGCCGCCGGCGTGCCCGGCGCCGAGGTCATGCCGCGCCTGAGCATCACGGGCGTGGCCCAGATGACGGGCAAGGCCTCGCTGGTGGTTGGCATGGACACAGGCTTCGTGCATATTGCCGACGCGCTGCGCCGCCCGACCGTGATCCTGTTCACCACCACTTCCCGTCACCTGTACGGGGTCAGTGCGCCAGGGCGTGCCGTTTCGCTTGGCGGCCACGGCGATATTCCGACGCGCGCCGCAGTGCTGGCGGCGATCGACGAAGTGATGGGCGTGCAACCGCCGGTTGCTTCGCTCCACTGAGCGCAAACCAACAAAAAGCCGGCATGCGCCGGCTTTCTTGTTATTGGGTCGCGAACTGGATCCGGTGCAGCCCCGCATAGAGGCCGTTGGCTGCCAGCAGTTCCTCGTGCGTGCCCTGCTCCGCCACGCGGCCGTGGTCCAGCACGACAATCCGGTCGGCATTCTCGATCGTGGAAAGCCGATGGGCAATGACCAGGGTGGTACGCCCCTTCATCAACTGCTCGAGTGCCGCCTGCACCTGGCGCTCGGATTCCGAATCCAGCGCGGAAGTCGCCTCGTCCAGGATCAGGATCGGCGCGTTCTTGTACAGTGCGCGCGCGATCGCCAGCCGTTGACGCTGCCCGCCGGACAGCTTCATGCCGTTGTCGCCGATATTGGTGTCCACGCCTTCGGGCAGACCCTTGACGGTTTCCGTCAGGTAGGCAGCCGCCAGCGCCTGCTCGACGCGTGCCATATCTACCGCTTCGCCGGGTTGCGCCCCATAAGCCACATTGTTCGCGACGGTGTCATTGAACAACACGACGTCCTGGCTGACGAACGCGATCTGGTCGCGCAAATCCTTCAGCGCCAGCTCCGGCAGCGGCAGGCCGTCGAGCAGGATGCGCCCTTGCGTCGGGTCGAAGAAGCGCGGCACCAGGTTGACCAGCGTAGTCTTGCCGCTGCCGGACGGCCCGACCAGCGCCACCACCTCGCCCGGCCTGACACGCAGGTCTACGCCTTCCAGCGCCGCGCGCGGTGTGTCGCCGTACCGGAAGCCGACGCCCTCGAAGGCAAGCTCGCCGCGGGCCCTGCCGATGGCCTTGCCGCCATCCTGCGGTTCGACCGGTTCGTCGATCAGCCGGAAGATCATCTCGGCGGCCGTGATGCCACGGGTCAGGGGCTGGTTGATATCGGTCAGGTGCTTCAGCGGCGAGATCAGCAGCAGCATTGCCATCACGAAGCCGGTGAAGCCGCCCACCGTTGTCTGGTTGCCCTGTGCCTGCACCATGGCAATGGTGATGATCACGGACAAAGCCAGCGCCGCCAGGAACGCCGTGACCGGCTGGTTCAGGCCGCCGGCCACCGCCATGCGCATCGAGTAGTTCTTCAGCCGCTCAGCCACGGTGCGGAAGCGCGACAGCTCGTACGACTCGCCGCCATGCAGCTTGACCACCTTGTAGCCGCCAGCCGCTTCCTCCACCACGTAGGCGGCGTTGTTGGTATAGGTCTGGTGGTCCCGGTTCAGCTTGCGCAGGCGCCGGTTGATCTTTGACATCAGGTAGCCGATGACCGGCAGGATCACCGCCACGATCAGCGTCAGCCGCCAGTTCGTATAGAACAGGTAGATCAGCAGCGCGAGCACGGTCAGCGAATCGCGCACCAGGGTAATGAACACGCTGGTCAGGATCTGCAGCACCTGGTTGACCTCGAAGATCACGGCGTTGATCAGCGATGCCGCGGTATTGCGGTGGTAGAACGCGGCCGGGGCATGCAGCATGCGCTCGAACATCTGCATCCGCATCTTCAGCAGCACGCGGTTGGAGATCAGGTTCAGCAGGTAGCCGGAAGCAAACTGCGCAACGCCGCGGATAAGCGCCACCCCAGTGAGGATGGCCGGGACATGCCACAAGGTGCCGGCGTAGCCGCCGCCGAAACCCTTGTCGAGGAGATCATTGACGACCTTTGGAATCACGCCTTCACTGGCCGCGACCACAGCCATCGCGATGATCGCCGCCACAAAGATACGGAGCTCAGGGCGCAGGTATGACCACAGCCGCGTGGCCATCGAGGGCGTACCTTGAGTCGGAAGACTGGACAAGAAGACTCCTTGAAGGATTCAGCGCCACACGCCGGCGGGCATGCAAAGGCTGCAGGTACAATGGCGCACTCGCGCCGCCCGGCAACGCGAGGCCGTGCGCGGCAGCGCCTGATGCGGCGCCATGGCCGCACGCATGCCCGCTCCGGGGCATCCCCCGGCACCTTTTGCCGGCTGGAAATGGCAAAGACGCGATTATAGTGGATTGCCCTCCCGGCACACCTCCCGGGCACGCAGCCGCAACAGACCGACTGTCAACGGAATCAGCCTGAATGAAGATCGGAATTTCCTGCAACCGCCTTGGCCGCGGCGGCGGTTTTGAGCGTTACGCGCTGGACCTGGTGCGCGGCCTGCTGGCTGCCGGCGACCGCCCCGCGGTCTTTGCGCGGCGCTTCGATACCGACGTGCCGGAATTCGGCGCCGTCGACCGCCATACGGTGCACGTCCGGTGGCTGCCGGGCCGCTTCCGGGACGCGGCATTCTCCTGGGGCATGCGCAATGCCCATCGGCATTGCGACGTGCTGATCGGCTGCAACCGGATCGTCGGCGCCGACATCGCCGTGTGCGGTGGCACCCATCGCGGCTTCCTGCGCACTGCAGGACGCAACCCGACGGCCAGGGACCGGGCGCAGATTTCCCTGGAAACCCGGCATTACGAGGCCGCGCGTTATGTAGTGGCCCACTCGAAGCTGATGGCCGGGGAACTGCAGTCGTTGTACGGGCTGCCGGAATCCAGGATTGCCCTGCTCTATCCTCCCGTGGACCCGGAGCGATTCAGCCCTGTAGACGACGCCACGCGGGCGGCATTGCGCCAGCAGTTCGGGTTCGGCGACGAACTGGTATTCCTATTCCCTTCGTCGGACCACGAGCGCAAAGGCTTGCGGCCGCTCGCCGAGGCACTCGCCGGCAGTGGCATCAACGGCGTCATCGCGGTGGCGGGGCGTGCGGTACATGGATCGTTGCCGGCTGTGCGCGAACTGGGCTATTGCAAGAACATGGCGGACCTGTATCGCGCTGCGGATTTCACCGTGCTGGCGTCAAGCTACGAGCCATTCGGCCTGGTCGCGATCGAATCCGTACTGTGCGGCACGCCGGCACTGCTGGCCGACAATATCGCCTGCCTGGAAGTCCTGGACGACCAGGCCTCGCGGCGCTTTTCGCGGACCGAGCCGGCCAGCATCCGGGCCACGCTGGCCGCCGCGGCCGGCTGGGCCGCCAGCGGTGCCGCCCGTGTGGCGCAGCCGTGCCGCCACATCGCCTACGATCCGGGCCTGGCCGCCCACCTGGACGGCCTGCGACGGCTGTTCTAGGCGGTGTAAACCTGCCGGGCCGCCTTGTCCGCGGCCTTGCACATCAGCATCAGCTTGAGATAGCGATAGTAGGTGCTTTCGGCGTTGGCCACGGCCAGCATGAAGCCCTCCTGGCCGTCGAGCACGCCCAAGCGGAAGATATAAGTGCGCAGGAAGGCCCACAGGCCCTTGCCGATCGCCTTCGCGAGCGAAGAGCGCTTGCCCTGCTCGTACATGGTCTTGGCGCCTTCGCTGGAATAGACATTGTTCTTGTCCAGCGCCTCGTGCAGCGTCGGGATACTGATATGGATGATGGGGTGCCTGAGGCGCCCCGTGGTGCCCTGCAGCTCGATATGGGTATGCGTGCGCACATCGGTGAAACGGCCCTTGCCACGGCGGAACAGGCGCGTGATGCGGTCCGGCCACCATCCGGAGTGCTTCATGAAACGGCCGCAGAAGCTGGAGCGCCGGGGCATGGAATAGGCCACGTGCGAGGGATCCGGAGCACGGCCCTCGAGCACTGCAAAAATCTCCGCGCGCAGTTCGTCGCCCACACGCTCGTCGGCATCGAGACACAGCACCCACTCCCCGGTTGCCTGGTCGAGCGCGCGGTTCTTCTGCGGGCCATCGCCTGGCCAGTCGGTCTCGAACACCCGTGCGCCGTAGCTGCGGCAGATGTCCTGCGTGCCGTCGGTGCTGCCGGAATCGAACACGATCATCTCGGTTGCCCAGTCGCGCACTGAGGCAAGACAGTCGCCAATATCATGCGCCTCGTTCATCGCCACGATGATCACGCTGATGGTCGCGCGGGTGTCGGTCATGTTGGGGTGTTACCTTTCAAGGGAAAGTGGGCTGGCTGGAATGTGCCGCGCCCGAGCTGGCATGCGTTGGCCGCGGCCAGTGCCGCGCGCCGGTTGGCGATGATACCCAGCAGTGTTGCCGTGGTGAGCGCATAGAACGCTGCATTCATGATCAACGTGAATACATCGATGGTCAGGCCGAATACGATGGTGCCGAAGGTCACCACCAGCCCCATGGTTGCAGCCGTGGCAGTCGGTGGGTCGCTGGAGCGGCGATGCCGCCAGAAGTAATAGCTGGAGCCGAAATAAAGCAGGAACAGCGCAATCAGGCCCATGCTGCCCATTTCCGCCATCGTGGAAAAAATCTCATTATGCGCATGGGCGTTGACGATCTGCTCGGAAATACGCCCCTGGTCGGCCATTTCCTGCAACGATGCCTCAAGCCGCCCGCGCCCCACGCCCAGCACGGGATGCTCCTTGAACAGCGTCCAGGATGCCTCCCATAGTTGCAGCCGCATGCCGATCGACGTACTCGAATCGCCATGCGCCATCTTGTCGAAATCGGAAATCGCCGCGTTCATGCGTTCGTGGAACATGGGCGTGCTGGCGATGCCAGTCAGGCCCAGCGTCATGATGACGATCGCGCTGATGCGCAGTCCCGGCGATACGGTGTGCTGGCGGCGCAGGTGCATGGTCAGCAGCCACAGCATGATCGGCACCGCAATCCAGCCTCCGCGGCTGCCGGAGACAAACGATGCGAACAGGCCGCAAGCCAGCCCGAACAGCCGCAGCGCACGTTCCCATGCCGGGGAACTGCCGCTTTCGCGGCGCGGCGCGGCACTCATGAAGGCCAGCAGTATTGCCGTGTCCCCGAACGGGATCGGGTTGGTGAATGGATTGCCGGCGCGGCCGGAAATGACCCAATCGGCGGGCGAAACCAGTACCAGCACCGACCAGCACGCCGCGCTGACCGCTCCCAGCGCACAACCGATCTGGATCGCGCGCAACTGGCTCGCCGGCACGGCGCACATCAGCAGGAAGCCAGGGAGGATCAGGAGCAATCGCGCCGGCGCGTCCAGCGCGCGCGGCAGCAGGTAACCGCCGGCCACCTGCTGCAGCAGCACGACGGCCGGATAGGCCATCATCGCGAGCACGTACCACTTGTACTCGCCCAGCAAGCGCCAACCCGCCTGTCGGTTGGCGGCGTCCCGCAGCCAAAGCAGGCCGGCAGCAAAAACCGCGAAATAGCAGTATCCGGCGCCCCCCTGCACGGTAAGGATCAGGAATGGCGACAAGGCGGCAGCAATTGCCGCCATGCGAATGGCGAAACTGTTCGTTTGCATCCGGGTACTTCTATCTGATTGGCTCGCTTTGACGGGGCGTTGATACAGGGCGTTACATCTCTAATATTTACGACGCAAATAGCGTGCAGATAAAGCGCGGCAACTGCCGCCGGACCAATCACCCTGCAAAACCGCGCATTATACCAATCTGAGGTAACCGGACTGCCGATCCAGGGCGTGACGCGGCGTGGTATCTTGCGCGCTTGTCTATCCAGGGATTTGTGATGGAATTGCCTCATCGCGACAAGGCCACCGAAGCAGCGCTCCCGCTGGTTTCGATGCTCGTGATCGCCTATAACCAGCAGGATTTCGTTGAAGCGGCAATCCGCGGCGCATTGGCCCAGGACTACCCGAAACTTGAAATCCTTGTCTCGGATGACGCTTCCACCGATGGTACGTATGGCGCCGCACAACGTGCGCTGCAAGGGTACGCCGGCCCGCACAAGGTGTCGCTGCTGCGCAATCCCGCCAACCTTGGGATCAGCGGACACCTGAGCAAGCTGGTGGCCCAGGCGCGCGGCGAACTCATCTTTGTCGCCGCAGCGGACGACTTCTCGCTACCCACCCGCTGCAGCGAGGTGGTGCAGGCGTGGCTGTCGCAAGACCGCAAGCCCGACCTGATTGCGACCGATCTCATCGACATGGCGTATGACGGCACGCTTCATGGCGAAATCAGGCACAGTGAGCTTGGTTCTTATCGTTCGTTCGAATACTGGGCGGAACACCCTCCCCATGTCATCGGTGCATCGCATACCTGGACGAGAACCATGTTCGACCGCTTCGGCCCGATCGCACCCGGCATGATTTCGGAAGACCAGATCACGACCTTGCGGGCATCGCTGCTGGGGGGCGCATACAATCTGCGGCGGCCGCTGGTGCACTACCGCCGCGGCGGCACCTCGGGCAAGCGCAGATGGCGCACACCTGCGGATTTCGTCCGCCGCATCAGGCTGACCAATCGCAGTTCATTGGCGGAAACGTTGCAGTTCATCGAAGACGCCGAACGTGCCGGCTATGGCGATGCCATGCGCCGGCTCAAGGCGCACAAGCTGGCCCGTGAACAGTACACCGCCGATGTATTTGCCGCCCCTGACAATATGGCGCGGCTGAGGATCCTGCTTGGCGCACGGCGCGTCACGCTCGGCCACCGGGTTCGCATGTTCCTGTACGCCGCGGCGCCGGCGGCCTACGCGCCGTTCTACTTCCTGGGCAACCTGTTCAGGCGCAGTTGAAACCGCCCGGAAGCAGCTTCGTCCGCCCTGCTCAGTCGTACATAGTGCTCACACTCTCCGGCGACAGCGCCTGCCGCAGCGCGGCCAGTGCGTCGTCGGACGGCACCACCTGCCAGTCCGGCCCCAGCACGGCTTCGCACGACGCCGTCCTGGCCTCGTAGCGAATACATACCGGCAAGCCCTGTGCGTTATTGGCGCGCGCCAGATGCGGCATCAGCAACTCGCGCAGCATGCCCGTCGACGAATTGCCATTCATCGCCAGCCGCACGGCGCTGGCGAACCTGATGCGTGCCGCGGTCAGGTCCATCACCGACTCCGCGGTAAACCTCACGCCACCGGTAAAGGTATCGTGCCGGGCATTGCCCGTGGCGATCAGCAGCTCGTCCTCGCGGAACATCTGCCGGTTGGCGTCGAAGACTTCGTTGAACACCGTCATCTCGACCAGCCCGGTGCCGTCGTCCAGCGTGACGATCAGCATCTTGCCGCGCTGCGTCATCTGCGTGCGCATGCCGCTGATCACGCCGGCGATGGTCTTGCCGCGCACGTCGCGGCCAAAGCCGCCGCCGTTGCCCTGCACTTCCTTTTCCAGCGAGGCCAGCGTGCCCTTGTTGAAGCGGCGCACCTCGTCGCGGTAGGCGTCGAACAGGTGGCCGGAGAAGTAGTAGCCGAGCGCTTGCTTCTCTTCCTGCAGCGTGCGCTTGGGACTCCAGCGCGGTTCGTCGAGCAGTTCGGGGCGGTGCGCTTCGCCGGCATCGCCCATCAGGTCGAACAGCGACACCTGATTGGCGGACTCGGCCTTCTGCTCGGCGGCCTCCATGGCGATCGGCACCGACGCCAGCAGCTGGGCGCGGTTGTCGTTCAGGCCGTCGAAGGCGCCGGCGCGGATCAGTGCTTCCATGGTGCGGCGGTTGACCTGGCGGCGGTCGACGCGCTCGCAGAAGTCGAACAGGTCCTTGAACGCGCCACCCTCTTCGCGCGCGCGCAGGATGTCTTCGATCGCACCCTGCCCGCTGCCCTTGATGCCGCCCAGGCCATAGCGGATGGTCTTGGGATCCGTCGGCGCGAAGCGGTATTCGCTGGCGTTGACATCCGGCGGCAGCACCGCGATCTTGTTGAGCTTGCAGTCCTCGTAAAGGATCTTGACCTTGTCGGTGTCGTCCATGGCCAGCGACATGTTGGCTGCCATGAATTCGGCCGGGTGGTGGGCCTTGAGCCAGGCGGTGTAGTACGCCAGCAGCGCATACGCGGCCGCGTGCGACTTGTTGAAGCCGTAGCCCGCGAACTTCTCCATCAGGTCGAAGATGTCGTCGGCCTGCTGCGAGGACAGGCCGTTCTTGTCGGCCCCTTCGCGGAACATGACGCGATGCTGCGCCATCTCCTCCGGCTTCTTCTTGCCCATCGCGCGGCGCAGCAGGTCGGCGCCGCCGAGCGAGTAGCCGCCGATGATCTGCGCCATCTGCATCACCTGCTCCTGGTAGACCATGATGCCGTAGGTCTCTTTCAGGACGGGTTCGACGCGCGGATCGGGATACTCCACCTTCTCGCGGCCGTGCTTGCGCGCGCAGAAGCTGGGGATCAGGTCCATCGGGCCCGGGCGGTAGAGTGCCACCAGCGCAATGATGTCCTCGAAGCGGTCAGGCTTGGCGTCCTTCAGCATGCCCTGCATGCCGCGGCTTTCCAGCTGGAACACGGCGACCGTGTTGGCGGTCTTGAGGATGTCGAAGGCGGGGCCGTCGTCGAGCGGGATATGGCTGCAGTTCCAGTCGGCCTTGCTCGGGTCCAGGCGGCGGATATAGCGCTCGGCCCAGTCGAGGATGGTCAGCGTGGTCAGGCCCAGGAAGTCGAACTTGACCAGGCCGGCGGCCTCGACATCGTCCTTGTCATACTGGCTGACGACACCGCTCATGCCGTCGTTCTGCGCGCCCTGCGTGTACAGCGGGCAGAAATCGGTCAGCCTGCCCGGCGCAATCAGCACGCCGCCGGCGTGCATGCCGACGTTACGCGTCATGCCTTCGACGCGCTGCGCCAGCTCCAGCAGCTGGCGCACTTCTTCCTCGTTGTTCTCGCGCTCGGTCAGCAGCGGCTCTTCTTTCTTCGCTTCCTCGATGGTGACCAGCTTGCCCGGCTTGAATGGGATCAGCTTGGCGATGCCGTCGACGAAGCCATAGCCCAGGTCGAGCACGCGGCCCACGTCGCGCACCGCGGCCTTGGCAGCCATGGTGCCGAAGGTGGCGATCTGCGACACCGCGTCCTTGCCGTACTTCTCCTTCACGTACGTGATCACGCGATCGCGGCCGTGCTGGCAGAAGTCGATATCGAAGTCGGGCATCGATACCCGTTCCGGGTTCAGGAAACGCTCGAACAGCAGTGCGTACTTGAGCGGATCGAGGTCGGTAATGCCCAGCGCATACGCGACCAGCGAACCGGCACCGGAGCCCCGGCCGGGCCCGACCGGCACACCGTTGTTCTTGGCCCAGTTGATAAAGTCCGCCACGATCAGGAAGTAGCCCGGGAAGCCCATCTTGATGATGGTGCCGGTCTCGAACTCCAGCCGTGCGTAGTATTCCGGGCGCCTTGCTTCGCGCACCGCCTCGTCCGGGAACAGCACCGCCAGGCGCTTCTCGAGGCCGTCCTTGGCCATGAAGACGAGGTAGTCGTCCAGCGACATGCCGTCCGGCGTCGGGAACAGCGGCAGGCGCGGCTTGCCGAGCTCCAGCGTCAGGTTGCAGCGGCGCGCGATCTCGACCGCGTTCTCCAGCGCCGAGGGGATGTCCGCGAACAGCGCGCACATCTCGTCCTGCGTCTTGAAGTACTGGTCGGTGGTGAAGCGCCGCGTGCGGCGCGGGTTCGCCAGCAGCTCGCCCTCGGCAATGCACACGCGCGCTTCGTGCGCCGTGTAGTCGTCCGGCGTCATGAACTGCACCGGATGCGTGGCGACCACCGGCAACTGCAGTTCGGCCGCCAGTTGCACGGCCTGCTGCACGTAGGCATCGGTGCCGGCATGGCCGGCGCGCTGCAACTCGATATAGAAACGCTGCGCGAACACCGATGCCCAGTGCTGCGCGGCACGGCGCGCGCCATCGGCATTGCCGTTGGCCAGCGCCATGCCGATATCGCCGCCCATCGCGCCGGACAGCGCGATCAGGCCGGTGGCGAGCGGCATGTCGTCCTCGCCCGGCTCCAGGAACCACGAGGGATCGATCTCGGCGCGGCCGCGGTGCTGGTTGCCCAGCCATGCGCGCGACAGCAGCATGCACAGGTTCAGGTAGCCGCGCCGGTCCTGCACCAGCAGCAGCAGGCGTGCGGGCTTGTCGCGGTCTTCGGCATTGGTCAGCCAGACATCGGCCCCGACCACCGGCTTCACGCCCTTGCCGCGCGCTTCCTTGTAATAGCGGATCAGCCCGAAGGCGTTGGCAAGATCCGTCAGGGCAAGCGCGCCCATGCCATCGGCGGCAGCGGCCTTGACGGCGTCGTCGAGGCGGACGATGCCGTCCACGACGGAGTATTCGGAATGCAGGCGGAGGTGGACGAAGCGGGGTGCGGACATGGGCGTCATTGTACCGGCTCGACCCGCCTGCCGGCCTCCAATATTGCGTGCAGCCGACGCGTGCCGGCCGCTGCGCAAAGCTGATCGGGGTGCTTGGGAATGCGCGGCAGGAGCGCCCGCCCGCGTTATAATTTCGCCTTTCCTGTCAGGCAGTTATCGCAAGCCGCCAGCGCCCTTCCCGCCTTTGCGGGCGCTGCCGTGCAGGCGCCGTCCCTCATGCAGATCGTCAATATTTCCGCTTACAAATTCGTCTCGCTGGACGACATCGAGACCCTGCGCCCGGCCATGCGCGAGCGCTGCGAAGCGGCCGGCCTGAAAGGCACGATCCTGCTCGCGCCCGAGGGCATCAACATGTTCCTGGCCGGCCCGCGCGAAGCCATCGATGGCTTCATGGCGTGGCTGCATGCCGACGCGCGCTTCGCCGATATCGCGCCCAAGGAAAGCCTGTCGGAGAACCAGCCCTTCAAGCGCATGCTGGTGCGTGCCAAGAAGGAAATCATCACCATGAAGATGCCGCTGATCCGCCCCGAAGAGGGCCGCGCGCCGTCGGTGCGGCCGGTGGACCTGAAGCGCTGGCTGGACCAGGGGCATGACGATGAGGGCCGCCCGGTGGTGATGCTCGATACGCGCAATGACTTCGAGGTGGCGGTCGGCACCTTCGAAGACGCGGTCGAGTACGACATCGCCAAGTTCAGCGAATTCCCCGAGGCCGTCGCCGCGCACAGGGCAGAGCTGGAAGGCAAGACCGTGGTGTCGTTCTGCACCGGCGGCATCCGCTGCGAGAAGGCCGCGATCCACATGCAGGAAGTCGGCGTCGAGCGCGTGTACCAGCTCGAGGGTGGCATCCTGAAGTACTTCGAGGAAGTCGGCGGCAGCCACTATCGCGGTGACTGCTTCGTCTTCGACTACCGCACCGCGCTGAACCCGAACCTGGAGCCCGCCGGCCCCAAGCAGTGCTTCGCCTGCCGTGCCGTGGTCACGCCGGAAGAACAGCAGAGCCCGCACTACGTGATCGGCAAGAGCTGCCCGCACTGCATCGGCACGAAGCAGGCCGCAGCCTGACAGAAGACCGGGGGCGGCCGCTCAGGCCGCCAACAGGTGGTAGAGATTGCGCAGCATGCCCGCGGTGGCGCCCCAGATAAAGCGGTGGCCGCCGCCCTCGCGCGGATAGGGCATGGCGTAGAACAGGCGTTCGCCGTCGACCCAGCGGAACAGGCGCCGCTCATGGTGTGACGGGTTCATCAGGAAAGCGAGCGGCACCTCGAAGACATCGGCCACTTCCGAGGCATCCGGGCGCAGCGTGAATCCATCGCGCACCAGGCCGACCACCGGGCTGACGTGGAACCCCGTGCCGGTGATGTAGTCAGGCAGCGCGCCCAGCACTTCCACGTAGTTGCGCGCCAGGCCCACCTCTTCTTCCGTTTCGCGCAGCGCCGTGTCGATGCGGTTCGTGTCCCACTGCTCCTGCCTGCCGCCGGGGAAACTGATCTGCCCCGCATGCGCGCTCAGGTTGGCATTGCGCTGGGTCAGCAGCACGGTCAGGCCATCGCGACGCTCCACCAGCGGCACCAGCACGGCGGCATCGCGCAGGCCTCGGCTGCGGTCGTAGACGCGCGATTCGTCGGTCAGCTCCGGCGCCCAGGCCGGCGGCAACTCGAAGCGGTGCCGGATGAAGTCGACCTGCAGGCGCGGCTCGCTCAATGGCGCATTGCGCAGGTCGGTGTCGACGACGGGAAGGGTTTCGGGATCGAAGGCGGGACGCATAACAACTGCAAGTATGACAGAAGCGCGCAATTCGGCGCCGCAGCAAAATCGGGCTGTTGCCAGTGCGCCAATGCGGCCAATGCAAAAAGGGCACCCAGCGGGTGCCCTTCCTGAGGAAATGCCGGCCGGGTTGCCCCGGCCGGCAGGTCCGGCTTACTCCGCAGCCTTGGCAGCGGCGGCAGCCTTCGACACCAGCTTTTCCTTGATACGTGCGGACTTGCCCGAACGCTGGCGCAGGTAGTACAGCTTGGCGCGGCGGACGTCACCGCGGCGCTTCACTTCGATGCCGGCGATCAGCGGCGAGTACAGCTGGAACGTACGTTCCACGCCTTCACCCGACGAGATCTTGCGCACGATGAAGGACGAGTTCAGGCCGCGGTTACGCTTGGCGATCACCACGCCTTCGTAGGCCTGCACGCGCTTGCGCGTACCTTCCACCACGTTCACGCTGACGATCACGGTGTCGCCGGGTGCGAATGCGGGGATGGTCTTGTTCGCGGTCAGACGCGCGATCTCTTCCTTCTCGATCTGCTCGATGAGGTTCATCGTTTTTTCTCCGTAACCATCGTGCCGGCGTTGTATGCCCCAGGCATGTCCCGGGCCCCGGCAGAGGATGGGGTTTTACCTGGCGGGAGTTGCCTCCCGCCCTTCCTTCGCCGCCCATTCCGACAAGAATTTCTCGTCGGCGCGGGACAGCAAACCTTGTTCGCGAGCCGCCTCGATCAGGTCGGGGCGCTTTCTCGCGGTATTGGCCAGCGCCTGCTGGCGCCGCCATTTCTCGATCTCGGCGTGATGGCCCCCGAGCAATATCTCGGGCACCCGCACGCCTTCATATTCTTCCGGCCGCGTGTAGTGCGGACAATCCAGCAGGCCGTTGACGAAGCTGTCCTGCACTGCGGACTGCGCGTCGCCCAGCACGCCGGGCAGGTGGCGCACCACCGCGTCGATCAGCGCCATCGCCGGCAGTTCGCCGCCCGACAGCACAAAGTCGCCGAGGCTGATTTCCTCGTCCACGCGGCGGTCGATCAGCCGCTGGTCGATGGCCTCGTAGCGGCCGCACAGCAGGACCAGGCCAGGCCGTTCGGCCAGCTCCATCACCTTGGCGTGCGACAGCGCCTTGCCTTGCGGCGACATCAGCACCACGTGCGGCTGCGGCACGCCGGCCTGCGCCTGCGTTGCCACCGCGGCATCGATCGCATCGTCCAGCGGCTTGGCCAGCATCACCATGCCGGGGCCGCCGCCATAGGGGCGATCGTCGATGGTGCGGTAGTTGTCGACCGTGAAATCGCGTGGATTCCAGGTGCGCAGCGCATACCGCTGTTGCTTGGCCGCCCGGCTGGTAATGCCCCAGTCGGTCAGCGCACGAAACATCTCGGGAAACAGCGTGATCACATCGAACTGCATCCGCTCTCCCCCTCCTGGGCACAAGCCGGGCTCGGTGCCGGGGTCAGTAATCGAGCCCCCAGTCCACCACGATGCGCTTGCCGGCGGTATCGACCGTGCGCAGGAACGCATCGACAAACGGGATCAGCCGTTCACCGGCCTTGCCGTCCGGCAGCGCGTACGCGATCTGCAGGATCTGGTGGGCACCGTTGTCGATCAGGCCGGATACTTCGCCCAGCAACTCGCCTTGCTCGTTGCTGACGCTGCAGCCGATCAGGTCGACCCAGTAAAACTCATCGTCTTCCGGCGCCGGAAAATCCGCACGCCGGATCCACACGCGACGGCCCCGCAGCGCTTCCGCAAGATTGCGGTCGGCAACGCCGGCAGCATTCGCCACCACCGTGCCGCTGTGCTCGCGCGACTGCGCGATCTTCACGCAGACCGGCTGGGCCTGCTGCGCATCGGCCGCCACCAGCCCCGCCTGCGGCGGCGCCAGCAGCCACCAGCGACGCGCATGCAGCAGGGCGGACGCGTCATTGGCATGTGGCTGGACCTTGATCCAGCCACGGATACCGTAGGCTGCGCCGACATAGCCGACTTCCACCAGGTCCTCCGGCAGGGCGTCGGCATACAGCAGCGCCGCGGGCATCTTGAGGGCCTTGGCAGGGGCCTTGAGGGCCTCGCCTTGCGGGTCCTGCGGCCGGTTCAGCGGCCGCTGCTTGCGTTCAGTCACGTGCGCAACGAAGAACGTGCCCTTGCGGGCACGCTATAGTTCGCTCAGTCCGATGGACCGGCGGTAATCAGGCCGCAGCCTTGGCGCCTTGCTTGACCAGGCGGGCAACGGTCGGCGACAGCTGGGCGCCAACGCCTTGCCAGTAGGCCAGGCGATCCTGCGCCAGGCGCAGGCCTTCTTCGCCTTCCGAAGCCAGCGGGTTGTAGAAGCCAACGCGCTCGATGAAACGGCCATCGCGACGGTTGCGCGAATCGGTAGCGACGATGTTGAAGAACGGGCGCTTCTTGCTGCCGCCGCGAGCCAGACGGATAACGACCATGGGATGATTCCTCAGAAAACGGGTGTCCGGGTGTTCAAACGAACACGAAACGCAAGAGTATAGCCCAGTTTCCGAGGCCAAACAAACACTTAGGCGATTGACGTGCCGGTGCCGTGCAGGCATCGTGGCAAAAACCGCGACAGGAGGCCTGACATGCGTCCGCATCTGCACTTCTTGATTCGTTCCGTGCGGCAGTCCGCCCTGCTCGCCGTGATCCTGCTGGCAGGCAGCGCGGCAGCGGCGCTGCCACTCGATCAGATCAAGCTGCCGGCCGGCTTCCGTATCGAGGTGCTGACACAGGACGTGCCGGGCGCACGCGCCATGGCGCTGTCACCGGCGGGCACGCTGTTCGTCGGCACGCTCCGGGAGGGCAAGGTCTACGCGGTGACCGACGCGCTCGGCGCCAGGCCGCGCGTGCGGACCATCACCAGCAGCCTGCGCATGCCAGCCGGCGTGGCCCTGCGAGATGGCAGCCTGTACGCCTCGTCCGTGTCCAGGATCGTACGCTTCGATCATATCGAAGCCCGCCTGGACAATCCGCCCGAGCCGGTGGTGGTAAGCGACCGCTTTCCCACCGAGACGCACCATGGCTGGAAATTCATCGCCTTCGGGCCGGACGGATATCTGTATGTCCCGGTCGGCGCACCCTGCAATATCTGCGCAAAGGACGAGAACCGCTACGCCAACATCATGAAGATGAAGCCCGACGGCAGCGACCTGCAGGTGGTAGCCCGCGGCGTGCGCAATACCGTCGGCTTCGACTGGCATCCGGCCACGCGCGAGCTGTGGTTCACCGACAATGGCCGCGACCGCATGGGCGACGACGTGCCGGACGACGAGCTGAACCGCGTCACCGCGGCCAACCAGCATTTCGGCTATCCGTACTGCCATGCCGGCAACGTCGCCGACCCCGAGTACGGCAGCCAGCGCGCGTGTTCGGAGTTTGTCGGCCCGGTGGCGCGGCTGGGCGCGCATGTGGCCGCGCTCGGCATGCGCTTCTACACCGGCAACCAGTTCCCGCCGGCGTACCGCAACAACGTGTTCATCGCCGAACACGGCAGCTGGGACCGCAGCGAGCCATCCGGCTACCGCGTCGTGCGCGTGGTGCTGGACGAGTCCGGCAAGGCAGTCCGACAGGAAGTGTTTGCCCAGGGATGGCTGCGCGGCCGGCCCTGGGGACGCCCGGCCGACGTGCTGGTCGCCCCTGACGGCTCGCTGCTGGTCAGCGACGACCTGGCCGGCGCGATCTACCGGATCCGCTACGCGCCGTAGGCGGGGGACGGCCCGCGCGAAGCCCGCAAAACAGCCAAAGCACGAGGGAAAGGCAAGGGCGGTGCGTCCGAAACAATCCGTTACACCGGTAACGCGCTTGGCATAGCGCGACCCGATGGCCCATGCGTACCATGAACCCATCTTCCAACAGCAACTTAGCGCGACAGGGACCAGGGAATCCGCATGCTCACCCGCTCTCTCCTGCGCGACCTGGTGGCTGGCATCCTGGTGGCCTCGGGCCTGGTCGGCGCGGTAGCCGCCAGTCATGCCCAGGTCGCGTTCTGGCAACAAGGCCGTGCCGACGCCCGGCCGGTGCGGCTTAAGGCCGGCGACGGCTGGCAGGTCGCCAGCGTGCGCGCCGAAAGCCGCGATCACGTACAGGCGCAGATCGACCGCATGGAAGCCCGCGCCCGTGCCGACGACCGCCTGAACGGCCGCCGCGCAGCCGCCATGCAGGGCGCTCGCGACGACAACCGCGCGCGGGCCCAGGATCAGCGCAGCGACCCTGCCGACAACCGCAACGACTCACGCCCCACCAACGTGGGGCCCGGCTGGCAGGCGCGCGGCCGCGACAACGGCGGACGCTGATTCGCCTGGTGGCCGGCGTCCCGCGAACTCACTGCGGAACTCGCGCCGCGCTCCGACTGTCTGTATCTGAGTGTGTGCCCCACTTTCCGGGTGCCGCACACAGGCTGCCGCCCGGCGCTGCCCGGGGCTCACAGCGTGCCGTCCAGTGCAGACGGCAATCGAACTGACCTGCCTCTGCCCGACACCTCCTGTCGGACCCGATCACGACAGCTCGGGCGCAGCCTCCAGAATGACAATAATTCTGTGAGGTTTGTCATGTCACCCCTGCTTAGCGACCTGGCCGAACACGCCGGCCAGTTATCGCTGTCCGTCCTGTTCATGGGTTTCCTTACCCTGGTTCTTTACGGCGAAACGCACATCAGCGAACACGCCGCCACCTTTATCAAGAGCCTGCTCGCAGGCGGCTGGCATTAGCGTCGCCCCGCGCGTCTGCTGATGCACTTCCTCTCCCTGGCCGTGACCGTCGGCGTACAATGACTGCCGGCAGGCACGCGTGTGCCGCCGTTTTACCTGAACTGCCACGCACGCCCCTACGCCATGCCTGCCGCCACGCCAGCCAGTCCCGCCACCACCCCTCCCGCCACCATCCGCGCTCCCATCCCGGCCCGCGGCAAGTCCAAGCTGCTGACGGTCGCGCTGGCGTTCCTGTTCGGCAGCCTCGGGGCGCACCGCTTTTACCTGGGCGGGCTGCGCGACGTGTACGGCTGGGCTCACCTGCTGGCGTTGCTGGCGGGC
Organism: Cupriavidus oxalaticus; assembly: GCF_016894385.1. NCBI lineage: Bacteria > Pseudomonadati > Pseudomonadota > Betaproteobacteria > Burkholderiales > Burkholderiaceae > Cupriavidus > Cupriavidus oxalaticus. The sequence goes on along the minus strand of NZ_CP069812.1, from coordinate 831,136 downwards.
GCCATCGGTATTGCCTCGATGGCGACCGATGCCGGGACCCCCGCGCTCAACTGGACGTTCGCCGTTGCCGGCGGCGTCTCGGTCATCAGCGCCTTCCTGGCCGCGATCGTCTATGGCCTGCGCCCGGACGACAAGTGGGACGCGCGCTTCAATCCCCATGGCAAGCCCACGCGCTCCGGCTGGCCGGTCGTGATCCTGGTGATCCTGTCGCTGCTGATCGGCACCGGCCTGCTGATGGCGGGGCTGGCAATCAGCTTCCAGACCTTCTTCGAATCGCAGGTCGAGGCGGCGCGCGAGCTGTCGCAATAGCCACGGCGGCGGCGCCATGCCACCCTGCTGGAATTTACCCGGGCACCGAGGCGGGCGCTAAGTGCAGCCGGCATTTGCGCGAGGTCAATGCGGGCGCAATCGGCAGCTCCTCTTTCTTGCAAATCGCCCATACTGATAAAACCGTCCGATCCTGGCGGCGACATGCGCGGCGGAGCGTGGCTCTGGCGGCGCAAAGGAGCACCAATCGACATGCCCACGTATGACGAAGGACGCCTGGCAGCCATCGCCGTCAGGCTGGCGCTGTCCTCCGGACTGCCGCCATCGAGCGCGAAGGCCGCGCTGGACCTGGCCAGCCGCATGATCGGCGACCAGCAGGCCACCGAAGCCGCTCAGAACAAGGAACCTTGCGGATCGTCCTTGCCGCTTGGTCCCGCGGGTGGCCGGAACCGCGAAGTATCCAGTTCGAACCGGTTATAGCGGAAGCCGAGCCGGTCGGCGGCCTTGTAGAAGCGCTGGCGCAACAGGTCCGCCCACACGCCCGTGCCCCGCATGCGCGTGGCAAAGCTGGCATCGTAGGCTTTGCCTTCGCGCATGTCGCGAACGCGGTTCATGACCCGCTCGGCGCGGTCGGGGAAATGTGCCAGCAGCCATTCCTCGAACAGCGGCCGCACCTCCCATGGCAGCCGCAGCACGATGTAGTTCGCATAGACGGCGCCCGCCTCGCGCGCCGCTTCCAGCACACGCTCCAGGTCAGGCTCGGTGATGAACGGGATCACCGGGGCAATGCTTACGCCCACCGGGATGCCGGCGTCGGTCAGCGTGCGGATCGTGCGCAGCCGGCGTGACGGCGTCGCCGCGCGCGGCTCGAGCGTGCGCGCAATGTCCGCATCCAGCGTGGTGATAGTGACCGCGGCGACCGCGAGCCGCTTGGCAGCCATCGGCGCCAGCAGGTCGATATCACGCTCGATCAGTGAAGACTTGGTGATCAGCGCGACCGGATGGTCGTGCTCGCTCAGCACCTCGAGGATGCCGCGGGTGATGCGCTGCTCGCGCTCGATCGGCTGGTAGGCGTCGGTGTTGACGCCGAGCGCAATGGTTTCGCAGCGGTATGAGGGGCGAGCCAGGGCCTCGCGCAGCTTCTCGGCCGCGTTGGCCTTGGCGAACAGCCGGGTTTCGAAGTCGAGCCCCGGCGACAGGTCAAGGTAGGCGTGCGTGGGCCGCGCAAAACAGTAAATGCAGCCGTGCTCGCAGCCGCGGTACGGGTTCAGCGAAACGTCGAAGGGGATATCCGGCGACGCGTTGCGCGTCAGGATCGAACGCGCACGTTCGATGCGTACCTGCGTGCGCAGCGGCGGCAAGGGCATTTCCGGCGCCGGCGCGGCGCCGGAGGTATCCTCCGGATGCCCCTGACTTGCCGCGGCGGATGGCTCGTCCATGGCCGGAGCACCCCAGCCGTCGTCGAAGGCCTCGCGCTGGTCTCGCTCGAAGCGTCCCTGCAGGTTGCTGACCGCGCCGCGTCCCTTGCGCGCGACGGGCGGCCGTGGGGCCGCCTCCATATCGGCATCGGTGTCCGTGTCTTCAGGAGGATTGGTGGGGCGCTTCATGGTTGCCGGCATCGTTCGCCTGGCCTGGGTGGTCAGGTCGGCTGGCTCTTGTCCTCGACCGCGATTGCCAGCGTTTCCTTGATTTCTTCCATCACGACATAGCTTTTCGACTGCGCGGCGCCGGGCAGTTGCAGCAGGATGTCGCCCAGCAGCCGCCGGTATTCCCCGATCTCGCGGATGCGCGCCTTGATCAGGTAGTCGAAATCGCCCGACACGAGGTGACATTCCAGCACTTCCGGAATGCGCAGCACCTCGCGCCGGAACTGCTCGAACATATTGCCCGATTTATTGCCCAGCGAGATCTCGACGAATACCAGCAGCGCACTGCCCAGCAAGGAAGGGTTCAGCCGCGCGTAGTAGCCCATGATGACACCATCGCGCTCCAGGCGCTTGACCCGCTCGATGCAGGGCGTGATGGTCAGGCCGACCGCCTCCGCCAGGTCTTTCATCGAGATCCTTCCGTCGGCCTGCAGCAGCGTCAGGATCCTGCGATCGAGCCGGTCTAGGGTGCGTATGGGCTGGCGACTCGTTCTCATGAGTTTTTCCTGTTTTCCTGAGAAATTCGATAACTATGACTGGATTGATTTCAATAGTATAGAGATAAATCCTTCTTCAACCTGACATCGTAGTTGGGAGCCCCCGAAATGCGCGTTCTCGTACTTGGCAGTGGCGTCATTGGCGTCACCAGTGCGTGGTACCTGGCCAAGGCCGGTCACGAAGTGACCGTCGTCGATCGCGAGGCCGGGCCCGCACTTGGCACCAGCTTTGCGAACGCGGGGCAGATCTCCCCGGGTTATGCGTCGCCGTGGGCTGCCCCGGGCGTGCCGCTGAAGGCGATCAAGTGGATGTTCCAGGAACACGCCCCGCTGTCCATCCGTCCGGACGGCACGCTGTTCCAGCTGCAATGGATGTGGCAGATGCTGCTGAACTGCAGCGCCGAGCGCTATGCCGCGAACAAGGAGCGCATGGTGCGGCTGGCCGAATACAGCCGCGACTGCATCCGCGCATTGCGCGCGGAAACCGGCATCGCCTATGAAGGCCGCCAGCAAGGCACGCTGCAGGTGTTCCGCACCGACGAGCAGCTGCAAGGCGCGGCCAAGGACATCGCCGTGCTGGAAGAAGCCGGCGTGCCCTACCAGTTGCTTTCGCGCGAAGAACTCGCCGCGAGCGAACCGGCGCTGGCCGCAGTCAGCCACAAGCTGAGCGGCGGCCTGCGCCTTCCCAACGATGAAACCGGCGACTGCCAGTTGTTCACGACACGGCTTTCGCAGATGGCCGAGATGCTGGGCGTCAGGTTCCTGTACAACCGCTCGATCGACAGCCTGATGACACAGGGCGATGCCGTCACCGGCGCGGTGGTCAACGGCGAGCCGATCTCCGCCGACCTGGTGGTCGTGGCGCTGGGCAGCTGGTCGACGCAGCTGGTGAAGCCGTTCCTGTCGGGCATGTCCAACCTGCCGGTGTATCCGCTCAAGGGCTTCTCGATCACGGTGCCGCTCAGCGACGCCTCGCGCAGCCCGGTGTCGACGGTGCTGGATGAAACCTACAAGGTCGCCATCACCCGCTTCGACGACCGCATCCGCGTCGGCGGCATGGCGCAGATCGTCGGCTATGACCGCAGCCTCGACCCGGCCAAGCGCCGCACGCTCGAACACGTGGTCACCGACCTGTTCCCCGGCGCCGGCGATGTCAGCCAGGCCACCTTCTGGACCGGCCTGCGCCCGATGACGCCGGACGGCACGCCGATCGTCGGCCCGACGCAGGTACGCGGCCTGTGGCTGAACACCGGGCACGGCACGCTCGGCTGGACCATGGCCTGCGGCTCCGGCAAGCTGCTGTCGGACCTGGTTTCCGGGACTTCACCGGCGATCCGTGCCGATGACCTGTCGGTGGGACGCTATCTCAAGCCCACGCGCCATCACCTGGCGCCACGGCCGGCGCATGCCTGACAGCGACCACGCATAGACGACACAAGGGCGGCCCCGCGGGCCGCCCTTTTTGTTTGCTGATATCGCGGACCTCCCCGTAGCCATCACCAGACGCAAAAAAGCCGTTCGCGGGAAATCCCGGGAACGGCTCCTTTTGCGAACATTGCCGGCCGTATCATCCACCTCACGGCCGGCAAGCTGACGGCATCAGCCCAGCGCGGCCACCAGCTCCGGCACCACGGTGTTCAGATCGCCCACCAGGCCGTAGTCGGCCACGGAGAAGATCGGGGCTTCGGCATCCTTGTTGATCGCGACGATCACCTTGGAGTCCTTCATGCCGGCCAGGTGCTGGATCGCGCCCGAGATACCGACGGCGATGTACAGCTGCGGCGCGACGATCTTGCCGGTCTGGCCGACCTGGTAGTCGTTCGGCACGAAGCCGGCGTCCACGGCGGCGCGCGAGGCACCCAGCGCGGCGCCCAGCTTGTCAGCCAGCGGCGTCAGCACCTTGGTGTAGTTCTCGCCCGAACCCACGCCACGGCCACCCGAGACGATGATCTTGGCGGCGGTCAGTTCCGGACGGTCGCTCTTGGCCACTTCGCGCGAGACGAACTGCGAAACGCCCGCGTCGGCCACGGCCGGCAGGGTTTCGACGGCGGCCGAGCCACCTTCGGCGGCGGCGGCGTCAAACGCGGTGCCGCGCACGGTGATCACCTTGATCTTGTCTTCCGACTTGACCGTGGCGATGGCGTTGCCGGCGTAGATCGGGCGCTCGAAGGTGTCCGGAGCGTCGACCTTGGAGATTTCAGAGATCTGGGCCACGTCCAGCTTGGCGGCCACGCGCGGCAGGATGTTCTTGCCGTACGGGGTGGCCGGCGCCAGGATGTGCGAGTAGTCGTTGGCGATGGCCAGTGCCTGCTCGGCCACGTTTTCGGCCAGGCCGTCGCCAAAGTAGGCGGCGTCGGCCAGCAGGACCTTGGTCACGCCGGCGATCTTGGCGGCGGCGTCAGCCGCAGCCTTGGCGTTGGAACCGGCCACCAGCACGTGTACGTCGCCGCCGCATTGGGCTGCGGCGGTCACGGTGTTCAGCGTGGCGCCCTTGATCGATTGATTGTCGTGTTCAGCAATGACGAGTGCAGTCATGTTATTTCTCCCCCGCGCTCTCAGATAACCTTGGCTTCGTTCTTCAGCTTCTGCACCAGCGTCGCGACGTCCGGCACCATCACACCGGCGCTGCGCTTGGCAGGCTCGACCACCTTCAGGGTCGACAGGCGCGGCTTCACGTCCACGCCGAGGTCTTCCGGCTTGACGGTATCCAGCGGCTTCTTCTTGGCCTTCATGATGTTCGGCAGCGTGACGTAGCGCGGCTCGTTCAGGCGCAGGTCGGTCGTCACCACGGCCGGCAGCGTCAGCGACAGCGTTTCCAGGCCGCCGTCGACTTCGCGGGTCACCGAGGCCTTGCCGTCGGCCACCACCACCTTCGAGGCGAACGTGGCTTGCGGCAGGCCGGCCAGCGCGGCCACCATCTGGCCGGTCTGGTTCGAGTCATCGTCGATGGCCTGCTTGCCCAGGATCACCAGTTGCGGCTGCTCCTTGTCGATCAGCGCCTTCAGCAGCTTGGCCACGGCCAGCGGTTGCAGGTCTTCATTCGACTCCACCAGGATGCCGCGGTCGGCACCGATGGCCATCGCGGTGCGCAGGGTTTCCTGGCACTGCGTGACACCGCACGAGACGGCGACGACTTCGGTGACGACGCCGGCTTCCTTCAGGCGCACGGCCTCTTCCACGGCGATTTCGTCGAACGGGTTCATGCTCATCTTGACGTTGGCCAGATCGACGCCGGTGCCGTCCGCCTTGACGCGGACCTTGACGTTGTAATCCACCACCCGCTTGACTGCGACGAGTACTTTCATGCGCTCACTCCACTGATAGCTGATAGTCAGAAATTTTGTTCGCTCGTCATTATAACCACCGGGTGGGCGGCTCTCCTGTTTTTCGAACGATCGTACTATTTTATCGGCAAAATGATGCCGGGCATAGCCCGGCAGCCACCAGCCGTCAGGAGATTGTGCCGCAAACCCTGGCCTGCGGGGATCGTCTGATTGGATGAAACCCGCAAAGTGACCAAGGCTTTACAACCGGCTTTTCAACGCTTACCAGGCCGTGATGACCGATTCCTTGAAGGTCGAAGTGACGTATTGCTTGATTTCGGGCGAATGGTATGCCTTCACCAGCTTGGCCACCCACGGCTTGCTCTTGTCGGCCTCGCGGATCGCGATCAAGTTGGCGTACGGACCCTTCGGGCCTTCCATGCCAATCGCGTCCTTGGTCGGCGACAGGCCGGCCGATTCCGCATAGTTGCCGTTGATCGCGGCGGCATCCAGGTCATCCAGCGAGCGCGGCAGCTGCGCGGCGTCCAGCTCGACGATGCGGATCTTCTTCGGGTTCTCGGCGATGTCCAGCGGGGTCGCCTTCAGGCCGGCGTTGGGCTTGAGCTTGATCACGCCCTTGCTCTGCAGCAACAGCAGGCCGCGGCCGCCGTTGGTCGGATCGTTGGGCACGCCCACGCGCGCGCCCTGCTTGAGCTGGTCGAGCGACTTGATCTTCTTGGAGTACACGCCCATCGGGAAGGTCACGGTATAGGCGATGTGCGTGAACTTGTAGCCGCGGTCCTTGATCTGGGCTTCCAGGTAAGGCAGGTGCTGGTAGCTGTTGGCATCCAGGTCGCCGGCGGCGAGCGCGGCGTTGGGCTGGATGTAGTCGCTGAACTCGACCACCTGGATGTTCAGGCCGTCCTTGGCGGCGACCTTCTTCACCTGTTCCATGATCTGGGCGTGCGGGCCGCCGGTCACGCCGATCTTGATCGGCTTTTCCTGGGCGATCGCGCCGGTGGCGAGCGACGCGCCGAGCGCGGCGCCGAGGATCCATTGCAGCAGGTTGCGACGTTGCATGATGTGCGTTCCTATCTCGAGAAAGTTTTGGTTCAGCGGTGGCTGATGCGCCGGACCAGCCAGTCGCCGAAGCTCTGCACCGCCTGCACGAACACGATGAGGATCACCACCACCGCCACCATCACCTCGGTGATGTAGCGCTGGTAGCCATAGCGGATGCCCAGGTCGCCCAGGCCGCCGCCGCCGATCGCACCGGCCATGGCCGAGTAGCCGACCAGGCTGACGAAGGTGATGGTCAGGCCGGCGACGATGCCGGGCATGGCCTCGGGCAGCAGCACCTTCCATACGATCTGGCCAGTAGTGGCACCCATCGACTGGGCGGCCTCGACCAGGCCCTTGTCGACCTCGCGCAGCGCGCTTTCGACCAGGCGGGCGATAAACGGAATCGCCGCGATGGTCAGCGGCACGATCGCCGCGGTGGTGCCGATCGACGAACCCACGATAAAGCGCGTGAACGGAATCACCACCACCAGCAGGATGATGAACGGAATCGAGCGCACCGCATTGACCACCACGCCGATGGTGCGGTTGAACAGCGGGTGCGACAGCACGCCGCCGCGGTTGGTCAGGTGCAGCAGCACACCCAGCGGCACGCCCAGCAGCGAGCCGACCACGCCCGAGATCGCCACCATCAGCAGCGTCTCGTTGAACGAGGTCAGGAACAGGTCAGACATTTCAGACCACATGCTCGAACTCCTCCACCACGACGCCTTGCGCCTGCAGGTATTCCATGGCTGCCTTCACGTCGGCCAACTCGCCGGTGGCCATGATCGCGAGCGAGCCGAAGGCCTGGCCCTGGATCTCGTCGATATGGCCGTGCAGGATATTGAAGTCCAGCCCGTAGCGGCGGATCGCCTGCGCCAGCACCGGCTGGTCGACACCCTCGCCGGTGAAGGCGAGGCGGTAGACGTGGTCGCGGCCGTTGCCGAGCCGGCTTTCGACGCGCTTGAGCACGCTTGCCGGCAGCTCCTGCGAAATGACATCGCCGATCATGGCGCGTGTGACGTCGTGCTGCGGACGCAGGAACACGTCGATCACGCGCCCTTGCTCAACCACCTGGCCGGCTTCGAGCACCGCGACGCGGTCGCACACCTGCTTGATGACCTCCATCTGGTGCGTGATCATCACGATGGTCAGGCCCAGCTCCCGGTTGATCTGCTTGAGCAGCTCCAGGATGGAACGCGTGGTTTCCGGGTCCAGCGCCGAAGTGGCTTCGTCAGACAGCAGCACCTTGGGCTTGCTCGCCAGCGCGCGCGCAATGCCCACGCGCTGCTTCTGCCCGCCGCTGATCTGCGCCGGGTAGCGGTCCTTCAGCGCCGACAGCCCGACCAGCTCCAGCAGCGGCAGCACCGTGGCGGCGATTTCCGCCCTGGGCTTGCCCGCCAGTTCCAGCGGCAGTGCCACGTTGTCATAGACGGTGCGCGAGGACAGCAGGTTGAAATGCTGGAAGATCATGCCGATCTCGCGCCGGGCCAGGCGCAGCGCGCCGTTGTCCAGCGCGGTCAGGTCCTGGCCGTCGACGATGACGCGGCCGCTGCTGGGCCGGTTCAGCAGGTTGATGGCGCGAACCAGCGTGCTCTTGCCGGCGCCGCTGCGGCCGATGATGCCGAAGACTTCGCCCGCTGCAATCGACAGGCTGACGTCCCGCAATGCATGCACGTCGCCAGACGCGCCCGGGAAGCGCTGCGACAGTCCTTGCAGTTCGATCATGTAAAGGTGACCAAAAGAAAACGGCAACAGGCGAGGTTGTCTCGAGCGCTGTTGCCGCACTTATTTTTTGTGAAGCCGGTATTTTATGCGATTCGCTTCATACCATAAACGAATTTTTACCGATGTCTTTATGCACACACAGCATAAAGAAGCCGGTGAAGTCGGCTATTCGCCACGCCAGGACGGCGCACGCTTGTCGAGAAAGGCCTGCACGCCTTCCAGCGCGGAGTCTTCCATCATGTTGCAGGCCATGGTCTGGCCGGCCAGCTGGTAGGCGGCTTCGATGCCCATTTCAAGCTGGCGGTAAAACAGCCCCTTGCCGGCGGCCACGGCCGCTGCCGGCTTGGCGCAGATGCTGGCGGCCAGCCGCGCCACCTCGTCGTCCAGCGCGGCGGCCGGCACCACGCGGTTGACCAGCCCGCGCTCGCGCGCGGTGGCGGCATCGATCATGTCGCCGGTCAGCAGCATTTCCATGGCCTGCTTGCGGTGCAGGTTGCGCGACAGCGCCACGCCCGGCGTCGAGCAGAACAGGCCGAGGTTGACGCCGGACACCGCAAAGCGCGCGTCGTCGGCGGCAACGGCAAGATCGCACATCGCCACCAGCTGGCAGCCGGCCGCGGTGGCGATGCCTTGTACCCGCGCGATCATGGGCTGCGGCATCTTCTGGATCGCCATCATCATGCGCGTGCAGCGGTCGAACAGGCGCCGGTAGTAATCGTGCGACGGTGTCGCGCGCATCTCGCGCAGGTCATGGCCGGCGCAGAAGGCCTTGCCCGCACCGGCCAGCACCACCACGCGCACGGCGTCGTCGGCGGCGAGCCGGCGGAAGGTCTCGGCCAGCGCGTCCAGCAGGCCTTCGGACAAGGCGTTGAAGGCCTGGGGCCGGTTCATGGTCACCCGGACCACGCCCGCGGCATCGCGCGTTTCGGTCAGCAGCGGCGCGTCCACGCGCGCATCGTTCTCGGCCATGGCGGATGCCTCCTATCGTTCCAGCAGGACTTTCAGGTGGGCCAGCACGCTGCGGCCGAGCGCACTCAGGTTGTAGCCGCCTTCCAGGCAGCTGACGATGCGCCCCTGCGCGTACGTGCGCGCCACGTCGACAAGCTGGCCGGTGATCCACGCATAGTCCTGCTCCACCAGGCCCATCTGCCCCAGGTCGTCCTCGCGGTGCGCGTCAAAGCCAGCCGAAATGAACAGCATCTGCGGGCGAAACTCATGCAGGCGCGGCAGCCAGATGGTCTCGACCACCTCGCGCACGGCCATGCCGTTGGTGTAGGCCGGCAGCGGGATGTTCGCCATATTGGCCGCCAGGTGCTCGGTGCCGCTGTACGGATAGAACGGGTGCTGGAAGAAGCTGCACATCAGCACATGCTCGTCGCCGCGGAAGGCGGACTCGGTGCCGTTGCCGTGGTGGACATCGAAGTCGACGATGGCGACGCGTTCCAGCCCGTGAGCCTGCAGCGCGTGGCGTGCGGCAATGGCCACGTTGTTGAAGAAGCAGAAGCCCATGGCGCGGTCCGGCTCGGCATGGTGGCCGGGCGGGCGCACGCAGCAGAAAGCGTTCTCGAACTCGCCCGAGATCACCGCATCGGTCGCTGCCACCGCGGCGCCGGCGGCCAGCCTGGCCGCGCTCAGGGTGTGGGCGTTCATCGACGTATCCGGGTCGATCGGGTAGTAGCCGCTGGCTGGGCTGGCGCTTTCCAGCGAATCGACATAATTGGCCTGGTGCACGCGTTCGATCTGCTCGCGCGTGGCCGGCGTTGGCTCGCGGCGCTCCAGCAGCCCGTCCAGGCCGTGCGAAATCAGGTGATCCTCGATCGCCTGCAGGCGTTCCGGACACTCGGGATGGAAATGCCCCATCTCGTGCCGCTGGAACTCGGGGTGCGTGTAATAGCCTGTCGGCATCTCTTATCGTCGCTCGGTGGTCTCCATTCGCTACGTTAGCACAGCGCGGGCCTGGCCACCCAATGCGCGTCCTCGCGGCGGGCGCGCGGTTGAGCCTGCGGTTGAGCCTGCGGTTGAGCCTGCGGTTGGGCCGCGGTTGGGCCGCGGTTGGGCCGATTCCAGCGGGTTCGCGCCGGGCCGGTGCAGTGGCATCCGCTATACTCGGAGCGACTTGCAAAGGACACCATGACCGACACCCAGCGCTCACTGCGACGCCCCCTGCTGGGCGCCGCGCTTTCCGCTGCCGCACTCGGACTCTGCGGCCTCTCACCCAGTCTTCTCGCTGCCGGCAAGCGCCGCGTCAGCGTGCGTGAAGAAGAGATCGAACCCGGCCGCTACCGCGACAACCCGCAAACCCGCGCCTTTATCGATGAAATGGCGGCGCGCCATGGCTTCGACCGCGGCACGCTGAATGAGTGGTTCGGCCAGGCGGTCTATTCCTCGACGGTGGTGCGGCTGATCATGCCGCCCGCCACCACCGGACGCAAAAGCTGGCGCGCCTACCGCTCGCGCTTTATCGAGCCGATCCGCATCAACGCCGGCGTACGCTTCTGGCAGGACAACCGCAACACGCTGCGCCGCGCCGAGGCCGAATTCGGCGTGCCGGCCTCGGTGATCGTCGGCATCATTGGCGTGGAAACCATCTATGGCCGCGACATGGGCACGTTCCGCGTGCTCGATTCGCTGTCGACGCTGGCCTTCGACTACCCCGACACGCCGAACCGCGCCGCGCGCTCCACGCTGTTCCGCAACCAGCTGGCCGACTACCTGCTGTGGTGCCGCGATACGCGCACCGATGTGTACTCGGTGCTGGGCTCATATGCCGGCGCGATCGGCATCCCGCAGTTCATGCCGACCAGCCTGCGCGAATATGCCATCGACTACGATAACAACGGCCGCATCGACCTGCGCAACAGCCCGACCGATGCGATCGGCAGCGTAGGGCGCTTTCTGCAGTTGCACGGCTGGGAACCAGGCCGGCCGGTGGCATGGCGCATTGCCGGCGACAGCGGCAGCCTGGGCGTCGCCACCGCCGCGGCGGATGGCGAGCCGTGGCCGACGCGCACGCTCAACCAGCTGACCCGCGCCGGCCTGCGCGTCGACGAGCCCATCGACACGGCGCGCGAAGGCGAGACCGGCGTGCTGGTGGTCGACCTGCCCACGCCGGACCAGCCTACCGAGTACCTGCTGGGCCTGCGCAACTTCTATGTGCTGACGCGCTATAACCGCAGCTTCTTCTATGCGCTGGCGGTGTATCAGCTGGGTGAAGCCGTCAAGGCGGCGATGGGCTGAATTTGCAGCCTCCGGACGAAAAAAAGCCTCGCTTGCGCGAGGCTTTTTTGTCAGACGGCACCGCCCGGATCAGGCCGGGAACACGCCGGTCGACAGGTAGCGGTCGCCACGATCGCACACCACGAAGACGATGGTGGCGTTCTCCACTTCCTCGGCGATCCGCAACGCCACGCACAATGCGCCGGCCGCCGAGATGCCGCAGAAGATGCCCTCTTCAGCCGCCATGCGGCGTGCCATGTGCTCGGCATCGGCCTGGCTCACCGGCTCGGTGCGGTCGATATGCGCGGGATCATAGATCTTGGGCAGGTAGGCTTCCGGCCACTTGCGGATGCCGGGGATGCGAGAGCCTTCGGCCGGCTGGGCGCCGATGACCTGGATCGCCGGGTTCTGCTCTTTCAAATAGCGCGACACACCGGTGATGGTGCCGGTGGTGCCCATTGCCGAAACAAAATGGGTGACACGGCCGTCGGTGTCGCGCCAGATCTCGGGGCCGGTACCTTCATAGTGCGCTTGCGGGTTGTCCGGATTGGCGAACTGGTCGAGGATGACACCCTTGCCTTCGCGCTCCATCGCGTCCGCGAGGTCGCGGGCGTATTCCATGCCGCCCTTCACCGGGGTCAGGACGATCTCGGCACCGTAGGCTGCCATGCTCTGCCGGCGCTCCAGGCTCAGGTCCTCGGGCATGATCAGCACCATCCTGTAGCCGCGGATGGCAGCCGCCATGGCCAGCGCGATGCCGGTATTGCCCGAAGTCGCCTCGATCAGCGTATCGCCCGGCTTGATGCGGCCACGCGCCTCGGCGCGGGCAATCATCGAGACCGCCGGGCGGTCCTTGACCGAGCCGGCCGGGTTGTTGCCTTCCAGCTTGCCGAGAATCACATTGCCGCGCGCGTCGTTGGCGGCACCGGGAATGCGCTGCAGTCTGACCAGCGGCGTATTGCCGATGGTGTCTTCAATTGTCTTGTAGGCCATGGGGGAGAGGATGGGCGATGGTAGGTCAGGTTCGCCGGCCATTGTAATCCAGTCACCTTTCCCTCGCCGCCAGGCGGGAATTGCGCAAATGCGCCGTCCCCTTCCCCGCTTCCCCGCGCGACTCAGTCGGCCTCGTGGTTGCCATCGCCCAGCAGGTGGTACAGCAGCATGCAGCCAAAGGTAGCAGTGCCGATGCCGCCCAGTGTCATGCCGCCCAGCTTCAGCGTCAGGTCGCCCGCGGCCACCGTCAGCGTGGCGCCGACCGTGATCAGGTTGCGCGAGCTGGAGAAATCCACCTTGTTCTGCACCCAGATCCGGCCCGCGGTCGCGGCGATGAGGCCGAACACCACGATGGTCAGGCCGCCGATTACCGGTCCCGGGATGGTCAGGATCAGCGCACCGAACTTGGGCGAAAAGCCCAGCACGATGGCCACCGCCGCCGCCACCACGAAGATCAGCGTGGAGTAGATCTTGGTGACCGCCATCACACCCATGTTTTCGGCATAGGTGGTCACGCCGGTGCCGCCGCCGCTGGCCGACAGCATGGTCGCGATGCCGTCGCCGATAAACGCGCGGCCGATATACGGATCGAGATTGCGGCCCGTCATCACGCCAATGGCCTTGATGTGGCCGAGGTTCTCTGCCACCAGCACGATCGCCACCGGGGCGATCAGCAGCATGGCGCTGACCTCGAACACCGGTGTGGTGAACGCAGGCAGGCCGAACCAGCTGGCCGCGGCAACGCTGGAGAAGTCGATCGGCTTGCCCAGTCCCATCACGTTGGTGCCCACGTAGTAGGCAACGTACCCCACCAGCCCGCCGATCAGCACCGGCAGGCGGCCGAGCATGCCGGGCGCGCGCACCGCGACCAGGCCCACGGCCAGCACCGTCAGCAGGCCCACCCAGGTATCGAGCGAGGAGCCGCTGACCGCCTTGACCGCGACCGGTGCCAGGTTCAGCCCGATGGCCGCGACGATCGCGCCGGTGACCACCGGCGGCATCAGCTTTTCCACCCAGGCGTAGCCCACGGCCTGCACCACCAGGCCGATCACCGTGTAGAGCGCACCGGCTGCAATGATGCCGCCCAGTGCCACCGGGATATTGGGGTTGGGGCCGCTGCCGGCGTAGCCTGTGGCCGCGATCACCACCGCGATAAAGGCAAAGCTGGAACCGAGGTAGCTGGGCACCCGGCCGCGCACGCACAGAAAGAAGATCAGCGTGCCGATACCGGAAAACAGGATGGCGATATTGGGATTGAAGCCCATCAGGATCGGCGCGATGGCGGTCGAGCCGAACATCGCCACCACGTGCTGGATGCCGGCCAGCAGCGTCTGCCCGGCCGGCAGCCGTTCGTCGGGCCCGATTACCCCTTCGGTCTTGAGCCGCCAGTTCGGCAGGAAACCCGCGTCCTCGCCATTCGCCATGTGTTGTGCTCCCTGTGTCCGGGCGGGCCGCTCCGTCAGCGGCCGCCGCGATTGTGGTTGGTGATCAGCTGCCGACCGGCCGCATATTGCCGGTTGGCACGCGCGCGCGGCAGATCCTGCCGGCGCGGCGTCCGCATGATACTCCGCAGCCGGATGGCTGCGAAGCCGCACAGGTGTAGCACGAGACGTACCAGCAAGAACGAGCCCGGACGCATCCGGACCCGGCACAGGACCACAGGCTCCGCTTGCCGCTTCAGCGCGCTGCCTTGGCGGCGCCGGCTGGCGGTGCGGCAGCCGCCTTGGCAGGCTTGGCCGCGGTGGCCGCGGTGGCCGGCGCAGCGGCGACGGCGCCGAACACCAGTCCCCCTTCCTGCAACCTGGTCACGGACTTCGGCCCGACCCCGCTCACGCGCTCGGCAAGATCGGCGGCATCCTTGTACGGACCGCGCTTGTTGCGCTCATCGATGATGTTGCGTGCGGTGGCGGGGCCAACCCCCTTGACCGAAGTCAGCGCGGCCTCGTCGGCCGTATTGACGTCGATGGCGGCATGCGCCGCGCCGCCCGCGCACAGGCACATCGCAGCCAGCAGGAAAAAATGACGGACTTGTTGCCAGACCCAATGCTTGAACATGAAAGCTCCTTTGCTGTGGATGGTGTGAAGTACCACCCCGCCATCGCGGCGAGGCCAGCTCAGGATAGGTTCAGCGCGCCACGGCAGCGCATACGGCAACACAAGTTGACACCGGCGCACGAAAACGTGTCGGCCGGTCATTGGCATCGCGGTATTGCGGGGGCCAGCGTCAGCCGTTGCGCTCGATCAGCCAGCGGCAGTAGCGTGCCACGCCTTCCTCGACCGTCAGGAACCGCTCGGTGTAGCCGGCGCCGCGCAGCTTCGAGACATCGGACTGCGTAAAGCACTGGTATTTGCCGCGCAGCGCGTCCGGGAACTTGACGTACTCGACCAGGCCTTCCTGCGCCAGTTCTTCCAGCGACAGGCGCGGCTTGCCTTCCGCCTCGCGCAGCGTGTTGACCACGGTAACGGCGATATCGTTGAACGGCTGCGCCCGGCCGGTGCCCAGGTTGAAGATGCCGGATTTCTCCGGATGGTCCAGGAAGTACAGGTTGACCTTGACCACGTCCTCGACCGAGATGAAGTCGCGGCTCTGCATGCCCGGACCGTAGCCGCCGTACTCGCCGAACAGCTTCACGGTGCCGTCGGCGCGGAACTGGTTGAAATTGTGGAAGGCCACCGAGGCCATGCGGCCCTTGTGGTTCTCGCGCGGACCATACACGTTGAAATAGCGGAAGCCGACGACCTGCGACAGCGCCGACGGCAGCCTGCGCCGCACGATCTGGTCGAACAGGAACTTGGAGTAGCCGTACACGTTCAGCGGACGCTCGAACTCGCGGTCCTCGCGGAACACCTGCGAGGCGCCGTAGGTCGCGGCCGACGAGGCATAGAGGAACTGCGCGCCCTGCTCCAGGCAGCTCTCCATCAGCGACAGCGTGTAGCGGTAATTGTTCTCCATCATGTAGCGCCCGTCGCTCTCCATGGTGTCGGAGCAGGCACCTTCATGGAACACCGCGCGGACCTTGCCGAACTGCCCCTTGGCAAAGCGGTCGAGGAAGTCCTCCTTGTCCAGGTAGTCGGAGATCTCGCAGTCGACGAGATTGTGGAACTTGTCGGCGCGGGTCAGG
This sequence comes from Cupriavidus oxalaticus, assembly GCF_016894385.1. NCBI lineage: Bacteria > Pseudomonadati > Pseudomonadota > Betaproteobacteria > Burkholderiales > Burkholderiaceae > Cupriavidus > Cupriavidus oxalaticus. Next base: position 815,342 of record NZ_CP069812.1, on the reverse strand, counting down.
TTGTCGACAGCGATGATGTTGGTCTCGCCCCGGTCGTTCAGGCCCTTGACGAGGTTGCTGCCGATAAAGCCGGCGGCGCCGGTCACGATGATGGTCATGGTCGCTTCAGTAATGGGCGCCGCGCGTCACGGGGCGGCGCCGAACAATTCGGGGTAGGTGACGACGGCGGTGCCGAGCTTGCCGACCACGATGCCGCCGGCGCGGTTGGCATGCTGCACGGCTTCCTTGAGCGGCACGCCGGCGCCGAGCATGGTGGCCAGGGTGGCGATCACGGTATCGCCGGCACCCGATACATCATAGACCTCGCGCGCCTGGGCCGAGACGTGCAGCACTTCGGCTTCCGTGTAGAGCGTCATGCCCTCTTCCGAGCGCGTCAGCAGCAGCGCTTCGAGCTGCAGCTCGCGGCGCAGGTTCTGCGCACGGATGGTAAGGTCGGCCTCGGTCTTCCAGGCGCCGACCACGGCACGCATCTCGGACCGGTTGGGGGTGATCAGCGTGGCGCCGCGGTAACGCGAGTAGTCGTCGCCCTTGGGGTCGATCAGCACCTTGCGGCCGGCCGCGCGGCCGGCATCGATCATGCGGGAGACGTGCGTCAGGCCGCCCTTGCCGTAATCGGACAGCACCAGCACCTGGTAGTCGTTGATCAGGCCCTGGAACCGGTCCTGTACCGCGGCCAGCACTTCGTGCGCCGGGGCGTTCTCGAAATCCACGCGCAGCAGCTGCTGCTGGTGGGCGACCACGCGCAGCTTGATGGTGGTGTTCAGCTTGGCATCGCGGTGCAGGTAGGGCTCGACGTGGCTCTCGGCCAGCAGCGCCTCCAGCGTGCGCGCCGGCTCGTCGTCGCCGACCACGCCCAGCATGCCCACGCGCGCGCCCAGCGCGGCGGCATTGCGCGCCACGTTGGCGGCGCCGCCCAGGCGCTCGTCGCTGCGCTTGACCTGCACCACCGGCACCGGGGCTTCCGGCGAGATGCGTTCGACGTCGCCAAACCAGTAGCGGTCCAGCATCATGTCGCCGACCACCAGGATATGGGACTGCCGGATCTGTTCCTGCGGGATGGTCTTGTTCATGAAGATCCTTGGGCGTTTGCGAGGCAGCCAGCGCCGCCTCGTCAGCATGTCAGTTGATCAGTCGTTGACCCATGCACGCTCTACTTGTTCGCGGAATCGTGCGCGGCCTGTTGTCCGGGCGGGGGTCCGGGCCGGACCGGACGGCCGATGGCGTGGTACTCGACGCCGCTCTCGACCATCGCCTGGGGCTCGTACAGGTTGCGCCCGTCGAAGATCACCGGCGTCTTCAGCCGCCGCTTGATCTGGCCGAAGTCCGGACTGCGGAATACCTTCCATTCGGTCACGATGACCAGCGCATCGGCGCCGTCCAGCGCATCCATCTGGTTGTCGTGGAAGCTGACGCGCGCCATGGCGTCCGGCAGGCCGGACAGGTCGGACTCCAGCGCGCGGCGCGCTTCTGCCATCGATACCGGGTCGTGCACACGCAGTGCCGCGCCGCGCGACACCAGTTCCCGCGCCAGGATCCGCGACGGCGCCTCGCGCATGTCGTCGGTATTGGGCTTGAAGGCCAGCCCCCAGACAGCAAAGGAGCGGCCGGCAAGGTCATCGCCGAAGCGGCGCACGATCTTCTCGCCCAGCACGCGCTTCTGCGCACCGTTGACCGCCTCCACCGCCTCGAGCACGCGCATCGGCTTGCCATGGTCGGCCGCGGTGCGCATCAGCGCCTGCACGTCCTTGGGAAAGCACGAACCGCCGTAACCCGCGCCAGCGTACAGGAAACTGTAGCCGATACGCGGATCCGAGCCGATACCCATGCGCACAAGTTCGATGTCGGCGCCGACCTCGTCGGCCAGGTTGGCCAGTTCGTTCATGAACGAGATGCGCGTGGCCAGCATCGAATTGGCGGCGTACTTGGTGAATTCGGCCGAACGCACATCCATGTAGAACGTGCGCTCATGGTGCCGGTTGAACGGCGCGTACAGCGTGCGCATGGTAGCCTGCGCATGACGGCCGGCGGCGTCCGCGTTGCAGCCCAGCACGATGCGGTCGGGGCGCATGAAGTCCTCGACCGCGGCGCCTTCCTTCAGGAACTCGGGGTTCGACACCACTGAAAATTGCAAGTCTTCCAGCCCGCGCGCGGCCAGTTCCTCGCGGATCGCGGCAGTGACGCGGTCGCCCGTGCCCACCGGCACGGTGGATTTGTCGACCACGACCTTGAAGCCCGTCATGTGCCGGCCGATATTGTGCGCCGCGGCCAGCACGTACTTCAGGTCGGCCGAGCCGTCTTCGTCCGGCGGCGTGCCGACGGCGATGAACTGCACGTCGGCATGCTCCACGCTGGCGGCGACGTCGGTGGAAAAAACCAGGCGGCCGGCGGCGCGGTTGCGCTGGATCAGCTCCTGCAGCCCCGGCTCGTAGATCGGCACGCCGCCCGCATTGAGCAGCGCGATCTTCTTTTCGTCCAGGTCGAGGCAGAACACATCGTTGCCCAGCTCCGCCAGGCAGGCGCCGGTGACGAGGCCGACATAGCCGCTGCCGATAATGGTGACTTTCATGGCTTCAGATCAGATTCTGTGGCGCTGCACGCCGGGCTCAGCCCAGCGTCTCGGAGCGCCGCGGCGCGTAGGTTTCCCAGCGGTTGCAGCCCGGGCATTGCCAGTAGAAAAGGCGGGCGCGGAATCCGCATTCGCGGCAGGTGTAGCGCGCGAGGTTGCGCGTGCGCGCCTGCAGCAGGTCGCGGATCGCGCCGGTTTCCTGCTCGCGGTCGCTGGCGACGTCCTCAGCGGGAGCATCGGCGCCCGCCGGTACTTCGGTCGAGATTGCAGCCGAGGTTGCGGCCGAGGTCGCGGCGGCCTGCGCCTCGAAATACTTCGTCAGCGCCAGCAGGGTGGGCTGGCGCCGCAGCTGCTCGCGCATCAGGCGCGCCGCGGCTTCGGGGCCATTCGTTTCCAGTTCGGCCTTGTAGGCGGTATCGAGCAGTTCCGGCGCAAGCTTGCCCTTGAGCAGGCCGTGCAGCCACTCCAGTGCCGTGCCTTCCTGCTGCAGGCTGGCATAGGCCTTGACCACGCGGTCGGCGACCAGCGGCAGATAAGAGGCGTCCTGTCGTTCGATGCCCAGCCAGTGGCCGAGCGCCGCGCGGGCGTCGCCGGCGGCAGCCGCCACGTCGCCCAGCAGGATGGGGGCACGCACATTGGCCGGATTTTCTTCGATGGCCTGGTTCAGCCACTTCACCGCATCCTCGGGACGCTTGCGCTGCAGCGCGTCCTGCGCCAGTTCGCAGCAGAACTGGGCAATCTGCAGGCTGTAGCTCTTCTGCTCCAGCGTCTGCAGCTCGCGCGCGGCGTCGATGGCCTTTTGCCACTCCTTCTCCACCTCATACAGTTCGAGCAGCACGCGCTTGGCCGAGGCCGCATACGGGCCGGACATCAGCCGGCGCAGCGACTCTTCGGCGCGATCGAGCAGCCCGGCGCGCAGGAAGTCCTGGCCAAGCTCGTAGAGCGCATGTTCCCGCTCCGGCTCCGGCAGGTCGGGACGGGTTGCCAGGTTCTGGTGCACGCGGATGGCGCGCTCGGTTTCGCCGCGGCGGCGGAACAGCGCGCCGAGGGCAAAGTGGAGTTCGGTGGTTTCGGGATCAAGGCGGGCCACCTCGATAAAGGCGTCGATGGCCTTGTCGGGTTGCTCGTTGAGCAGGAAATTGAGGCCCTTGAAATACGAACGCGGCAGCGCACCCTGCTCGCTGATGAGCTGCCGCACGTCGAAGCGCGCGGCCATCCAGCCGAGGCCAAAGACAAGTGGCAGCGCCAGCAGCCACCAGGTTTCAAACATCATGGATCAGACTTTCGGGCCGACTACGTTGTAAGGGACCGGCTTGGCGTCGCGCGGCGTGGCCGTGCTTGCAGCCGCCGGCTGCGGCGATGCGGATGCGGCGGCCGCCTGCACCTGCGTCAGCGCGCGGCGCAGCCTGGCGACCTCCATGCGCTGGCGCATCAGGCCAGGTGCCACCGAGGCCAGCGCCGCGACCGCGCCAAGCACGAAGGCGGCGAACAGGATCAGGATCAGCGGCGCGTGCCAGACGGCATTGAAGAACAGCTGCAGCGAAGCGTCGGCGGTATTGCGCAGCGCCAGCACGAACAGCAGCACGAATACGACGATACGGACGACCCAGGCGAACAGTTTCATGCAGGTAGGCAGCTTGGCAGCGTGACGTTTCAGGCAGCGCCAGCGCTTGCACGCGGGCTGGCAATGACCCCGGCATTGTAACGGAATCACTTCCTCGATTCGGTAACGCGGCGGTTACGGGAGGCTAACGCGCGCCACGCTGCGGGCGCTGACACGGATTGCGCGGCGATGCCTCACCTTCCGCGAGCAACGAAGGATCGGCGATGCTAAATAAAAAAAGCGCCTCGAAAGGCGCTTTTTTTATTTAGCAGACAACTGGGCAGGCAGACGATGCTCAGGAGCGGACCAGGTTCAGTCCGCCTTCGTGCAGCGCCGACGGCGCGGCGCCAGGGCTTGCCTTGCCCGGCACGGCCGGGGCCGCGCCGACGGAATGGCCGTTGCCATTGACGCCCGCAGGCGCCGGCTGGCTGCGGTCAACCCGTTCGCGCAACTCCTTGCCCGCCTTGAAGTGCGGTACCCGTTTTTCAGGCACCAGCACCCGTTCGCCGGACTTGGGATTGCGCCCCACGCGAGGCGGACGCTTGTTCAGACCAAAACTGCCGAATCCGCGGATCTCGATGCGATGGCCGTCGGCCAGCGCCTCGGACATCGCGTCGAGTATCGTTTTGACCGAGATGTCCGCATCCCGCAGCAGCAGCTGGGGAAAGCGGGCAGCCAGTTTTTCGACGAGCTCCGACTTGGTCATGGGCATTCGCGCAAGCGCGGGGGCCTGCGATTACTGGTTGTCCTGGCCGAGCTTGGCCTTCAGCAGGGCGCCGAGGTTGGTCGTGCCAGCCGTGCCGGTGTCAGCCTGGAACTTCTGCATCGCTTCTTGCTGCTCTGCGCTGTCCTTGGCCTTGATCGACAGGTTGATGTTGCGCGACTTGCGGTCGACATTCACCACCAGGGCGGTGATCTGCTCGCCTTCCTTCAGCACGTTGCGGGCGTCTTCCACGCGGTCAGCGGAGATTTCCGAAGCACGCAGGTAGCCTTCCACATCGTCAGCCAGCTGGACCACGGCGCCCTTGGCGTCAACCGCCTTGATGGTGCCGGTAACGATCGAGCCCTTGTCGTTGGCCGAGATGAAGTTGTTGAACGGATCGCCCGACAGCTGCTTGATGCCCAGCGAGATGCGTTCCTTGTCGACGTCGATGCCCAGGACCACGGCTTCGACTTCGTCGCCCTTCTTGTACTTGCGCACGGCCTCTTCGCCGGACTCTTGCCAGGACAGGTCGGACAGGTGCACCAGGCCGTCGATGCCGCCCGGCAGGCCGATGAACACGCCGAAGTCGGTGATCGACTTGATCTGGCCGCTCAGCTTGTCGCCCTTCTTCTGGTTGCGCGAGAAATCGTCCCACGGATTGGCCTTGCACTGCTTCATGCCCAGGCTGATACGACGCTTGTCTTCGTCGATATCCAGGACCATGACTTCCACTTCGTCGCCCAGCTGGACAACCTTGGACGGGGCCACGTTCTTGTTGGTCCAGTCCATTTCGGACACGTGCACCAGGCCTTCGATGCCGGCTTCGATCTCGACGAACGCGCCGTAGTCGGTCAGGTTGGTCACCTTGCCGAACAGGCGGGTGCCTTGCGGGTAGCGGCGCGAGATGCCGACCCACGGGTCTTCGCCCAGCTGCTTCACGCCCAGCGAGACGCGGTTCTTTTCCTGGTCGAACTTGAGGATCTTGGCGGTGATTTCCTGGCCAACCGACAGCACTTCGCTCGGGTGGCGGACACGGCGCCAGGCCAGGTCGGTGATGTGCAGCAGGCCGTCGATACCGCCCAGGTCAACGAACGCACCGTAGTCGGTGATGTTCTTGACGATACCGTTGACGATGGCGCCTTCCTTCAGGGTTTCCATCAGCTTCTGGCGCTCTTCGCCCAGCGTGGCTTCGACCACGGCACGGCGCGACAGCACAACGTTGTTGCGCTTGCGGTCCAGCTTGATGACCTTGAATTCCAGGGTCTTGCCTTCGTACGGGGTGGTGTCCTTGATCGGACGCACGTCGACCAGCGAGCCCGGCAGGAACGCGCGGATGCCGTTGACCATCACGGTCAGGCCGCCCTTGACCTTGCCGGTCACGGTACCCGAGATGATCTCGCCGTCTTCCAGCGCCTTCTCGAGGTTCAGCCACGATGCCAGGCGCTTGGCCTTGTCGCGGGAAAGGATGGTGTCGCCATAGCCGTTCTCGAGTGCGTCGATGGCCACGGAGACGTAGTCGCCGGCCTGCACTTCGAGTTCGCCCTGGTCGTTCAGGAACTCCTCCACCGGCACAAATGCCTCGGACTTGAGGCCGGCGTTGACGACCACGAAGTTGTGGTCGATGCGCACGACTTCAGCGGAGATCACTTCGCCAGCCTTCATATTGGAGCGGGCGATCGATTCCTCGAACAGTGCGGCAAAGGATTCGTTAGTTTGCAGGTCGGACATAAACGTAAGGTGAAATCCGCAGTACGCTGGCCGGCGCGACTATCGCGCTCAGTCTGCCAGTGCAGCGGGGTCAGGTTTGACAAAAGCCAGCGTCGGGCCGGTCAGGCATGTCCGGGCTGGCGCCATCCGGTGCGGGCGAGGTCCGTTCGCTTGTCATGCGCCCGATGCATTCATGCACCGGACCGCACAGCGGCAAACCACTCCAGCACCTGCGCCACTGCCTGATCCACCGTCATGTCGGAGGTATCGAGCAGCTTTGCATCCTCGGCGGGACGCAGCGGTGCGGCGGCACGGTTGCGATCCCGCGCGTCGCGCGCCTCGAGGTCACGCAAAAGGTCTTCGATATTAGCAGAAATTCCCTTATCAATCAATTGTTTATAGCGCCTGCGAGCACGCGCCTCGACACTTGCCGTCAGGAACACTTTCAGCTGGGCGTCCGGGAAGATCACGGTGCCCATATCACGGCCATCGGCGACCAGGCCGGGCAGCTTGCGGAAATCGCGCTGCAACTGGGTCAGCGCGTCGCGCACCGGCTGGTGCACGGCAATGGCCGAGGCGCGGTTGCCGATGGCCTCGGCCCGGATCGCCAGGCTGACTTCCTCTCCCTGCAGCCAGACCCGATCAGGGCCGAACTTCACTTCCAGGCGGGAGGCAACCTTTGCCAGGGTGTCCACGTCGGCCAGGTCAACGCCGGCGCGGTCGCTGGCCAACGCCACCAGCCGGTACAGGGCCCCGCTGTCGAGCAGGTGGAAGCCCACCGCATCGGCGACCTTGTGTGCCACCGTGCCCTTGCCCGAGGCGGTCGGCCCGTCAATGGTGATGACGTTGACGATAGTCATTGGTTATGAAACTCAAAGAAACGATTTATTGTTAATTCAACTGAGAATCATTATCATTTGATTCATGGTGCTTCGCGGCAATCGCGGCCAGCACGCTCCAGTTTTCAGTTGCGAGGCAATCTACCATGGCAAAAACCCTGACGTTCGGCATCATGCACCTCGGCATCGCTTTCAGCGTGACGTATGCGCTGACCGGCAGCCTCGCCATCAGCGGTGCCGTCACCTTCATCGAACCGGCCGTCAATACCGTGGCCCACTACTTCTTCGATCGCTACTGGGAACGGCGCGAGCGCCGCCAGGCTGCTGCCAGCGGCGAAGCAACCAGGACCCCAGCCACGACCGGCGACCTGGTCAGCGCGTAACGCCGGCAAACACGCTGAAGTAGTCCGGGAACGTCTTCGCCACGCAGCCCGGGTCGTTGATCCGCACCGGCAGCGGCCCGAATGCGGCCAGCGAGAAACACATCGCCATGCGATGGTCATCATAGGTGCCAATACCGTCGGCCGGGGTCTGCCAGGCGGGCGGCGGCGTCACACGCAGATAGTCCGCCCCTTCTTCCACGACTGCGCCGAGCTTGCGCAGTTCCGTTGCCATCGCCGCGATCCGGTCCGTTTCCTTGACGCGCCAGCTGGCGATATTGGTCAGCGTCGTGGTGCCTTCGGCAAACAGCGCCGCCACCGCCAGGGTCATGGCCGCATCCGGGATGTGGTTGCAGTCCAGTTCGATGCCGTGCAGGCGGCCGTCGTCGCGTTCCGTACCGCGCACTTCGATCCAGTTGTCGCCGGCCATGATGTTGGCGCCCATGCGGTTGAGCGCATCGGCGAAGCGAACGTCACCCTGGATGCTGGACATGCCCACACCCTCGACCCGCACCGGGCCACCGCCGATCGCGCCGGCCGCCAGGAAATACGATGCCGAGGAGGCATCGCCCTCCACATAGATCTCGCCGGGCGACGTGTAGGCCGCGCCGGCCGGCAGCACGAAGCGCTCCCAGCCGTGCCGCTCGACCTGGATGCCGAAGCGCGCCAGCAGGTTCAGCGTGATCTCGATATAGGGCTTGGAGATCAGCTCGCCCACCACCTCGATCTCGATCCGGCCGCTGTCGCTTTGCGCCATCGGCAGGCTCATCAGCAGCGCGGTCAGGAACTGGCTCGACACATCGCCGCGCACGCGGATCGGGGCGTCGATGCGGATGCTGGCCGGCTGGATATGCAGCGGCGGGAAGCCTTCATTGCCCAGGTAGTCGATCACCGCGCCGACCTGGCGCAGGCCGTCGACGAGGTCGCCGATCGGCCGCTCGTGCATGCGCGGCACGCCCGACAGCTTGTAGCTGCCGCCCTGCAGCGCCAGCGCGGCCGTCAGCGGGCGGATCGCCGTGCCGGCATTGCCCATGAACAGCTCCGCCGCCTTGTTCGGGAAATTCCCGCCGGCGCCGGTGACGATGTAGTCGGCGCCGTCCTGCCGCCATGCCACGCCCAGTGTGCGCAGCGCCTGCAGCATCACGCGGGTGTCGTCGGAGTCGAGCAGGTCGCGCACGCGGGTCTCGCCGCTTGCCAGTGCCGCCAGCAGCAGCACGCGGTTGGAGATGCTCTTCGAGCCCGGCAACCGCACGGTGCCGGTGGCGCGGGTCAGGGGGCCTAGCGTCAGGTGTTCCATGGTCTCGGTAGGCGCCGGGGCGCCGCGGTAAGGCAAATTCAGCAGTTGGCAGTTCCGTGGCGATGCGGCAGCCTGCCGCGCTCGCGCTGGCTTACGGTTCGATATCAGGGTTCGATATTGTTGTTGCCCGCGGCGCGTTCGGCGCCCCAGGCCAGCCGGGTCTTGCTGGCGCGCGTGAAGATGCGTTCGAGCGCGTCGCCGTCGCCCTTCTCGATCTGTGTCTTCAGGTGCGCGAGCACCGACTGGTAGGTATTGAGCTCACGCAGCAGCGCATCGCGGTTGGCTACGCAGATGTCACGCCACATTTCCGGCGACGACGCCGCGATGCGCGTGAAATCGCGGAAACCGCCGCCGGCGAAATCGAGCTTCAGCGCCGCGTCTTCGGCATTGGCCACCTGCGCCACCAGCGCGTACGACAGCACGTGCGGCAAGTGGCTGACTGCAGCGAACACCGCGTCATGCTGCACCGCCGACATCACGTGGCACTGCGCGCCGGCGTGTTCCCACATCGCGCGCACGGCCGCAACATCGTCGCGCGCATTTTCCTGCAGCGGGCACAACACGGTCTTCTTGCCGACATACAGGTCGGCGAGCGCGGCCTCGACGCCGTTGAGCTCGCGCCCGGCGATCGGATGCGCCGGCACGAACTGCGCGGCCTTGTCGCCCAGCGCGGTCTTGGCCGCCATGATCACGTCGGACTTGGTGCTGCCCGCATCGGTGACGATGGTGCCGGGCTCCAGGTGCGGCTCGAGCGCATGCAGCAGCGCGAAATTCTGCGCCACTGGCGCGCACAGCACGATCACGCTGGCGCCACGGGCGGCATCGGCCAGCGTCGCGGCCTCATCGATCACGCCACGGTCCAGCGCCTTCTGCAGCGACGCGGGCGAGCGGCCCACGCCGACCACCGTGCCCGCCACGCCGGCGCGCTTGAGCGCCAGCGCGAGCGAGCCGCCGATCAGGCCGACGCCGACAATGACAACACGGGAAAAATGCAAAGCACTCACGATTTCAGGCCCGACGGGCAGTGGCTCGGCCGGGCCGAGCGATAGCAAAAAGGCACGGCGCCGGGCACGGCGGCCCGGCGCGAAACGCCGCGATTGTAGCGGGGCTTACGCCAGCGCCCGCTCCAGTGCCGCAATGAAGGCCGCGTTTTCCTCGGGCAGGCCGATGGTCACGCGCAGCCAGCGCGGCAGGTTGTAGTTGCCCACCGGGCGCACGATCACGCCCTGCTTCAGCAGGGCCAGGTTGACGCGCGCACCGGCACCGTCGTCATCGCCGACGCGCACCAGCACGAAGTTGCCAAATGACGGCACGTATTCCAGCCCGAGGCGATCGAAGGCCTCCACCAGCTGCGCCTTGCCCGCGCGGTTCAGCTCCGCGCTGCGGCGCAGGAACTCGGCATCGCCCAGCGCGGCGATCGCCGCTGCCTGCGCCACGCTGTTGACATTGAACGGCTGGCGGATGCGGTTGAGCAGATCGGTCAGTGCCGGCTGCGCCACCGCATAGCCGATGCGCAGCCCCGCCAGGCCATACGCCTTGGAGAAGGTGCGCGACACCATCAGGTTGGGATAGCGGCGTACCCACTCGATCGAATCGTATTGCTGGTCGGCATCCAGGTATTCGTTGTAGGCCTCGTCCAGAACCACCACCACGTGCGGCGGCACCGCCTGCAGGAAGGCTTCGATCTGCACAGCCGGCAGGAAGGTGCCGGTGGGGTTGTTGGGGTTGGCGATAAAGACCAGCCGCGTATCCGGCGCGATCGCGGCGCCCATGGCATCGAGATCGTGGCCGTAGGCGCGCGCAGGGACTTCAATGGCCCGCGCGCCGATCTCCTGTGTCGCCAGCGCATAGACCGCGAACGAGTACTCGGCATAGACAATCGACTGGCCGGGCTCGACCAGCGCATGGGCTGCCAGCTCGAGGATATCGTTGCTGCCGTTGCCGAGCGTGAGCCAGTCCTCCGGCACGCCGAAACGCGCCGACAGCGCGGCCTTCAGCGCAAAGCAGTTCGAGTCCGGGTAGCGCCCAAGGTCTGTCACGGCGGCGGCAACGGCGCGCTGCGCCGACGCCGGCATGCCCAGCGGGTTCTCGTTGGAGGCGAGCTTGACGATGCCGGCCTCGTCCAGGCCGAACTCGCGCGCGACTTCGGAAATCGGCTTGCCGGCCACGTACGGCGAGATCGCCCGCACATAGTCCGGCCCGAACACCGTACCGCCCTGCTTACCCTGCTCTGCCATCTTGTCTCCTTGCTGCGTTCGCGCTGGCCTTACTTGCTCGACGGATACGAGCCCAGCACCTTCAGGTAGGCCGCGTTGCGGCGCAGTTCATCGATGGCACGCGCCACCGACGGTTCATGCTGGTGCCCTTCGACGTCGACGTAGAAGTAGTACTCCCAGGCACCGCTGCGCGCCGGACGCGATTCGAAGCGGCACATCGACACGCCGTTCTCGGCCAGCGGCGCGAGCAGCTGGTACACCGCGCCGGCCTTGTTCGGCACCGACAGGATCAGCGAGGTCTGGTCGCTGCCCGATGGCTCGGTCTCGTAGCGGCCGATCACGGCAAAACGGGTGCGGTTGTGCGGATCGTCCTGGATATGCGTGCGCACCAGGTGCAGGTGGTAGCGGTTGGCGGCGGTTTCGCCGGCGATCGCCGCGACGGTCGGATCCTCGCTGGCCATGCGCGCCGCTTCCGCATTGCTCGATACCGCCTGCCGCTCCAGGTGCGGATAGTTGGCGGTCAGCCAGTGCTGGCACTGCGCCAGCGCCTGCGCGTGCGCGCGCACCACGGTCACGCCCTGCATGTCGGGCGTCGATGCCATCAGGTTATGGTGCACCTTCAGCGCGATCTCGCCGCTGATCTTCAGCGACGTCTGCAGGAACAGGTCGAGCGTGCGCGACACCGCTCCCTCGGTCGAGTTCTCCACCGGCACCACGCCGTATTCGACGGTACCTGCCTCCACCGCGCGGAACACTTCGTCGATGCTGGGGCAAGGCACGCCGCTCACTTCATGGCCGAAGTGCGCATACAGCGCCTGCTCCGAGAACGTGCCGGCCGGGCCCAGGAAAGCGACTTCCAGCGGCTTCTCCAGCCCGCGGCAGGCGGACATCACCTCGCGCCAGATCGCGGCCACGCTCTCGCCTAGCAGCGGACCCGGGTTGGCGCCCTGCACCTTGCGGATGACCTGCAGCTCGCGCTCGGGGCGGAACACCGGCGCGCCGTACTTCTTCTTCACCTCGCCGACTGCGAGCGCGAGCTTGGCCCGATGGTTCAGCTTGGCCAGCAGTTCGCGGTCCACCGTGTCGATCTGCTCGCGCAAGGGCGCCAGCTCGACCGACAGATTGCGTTCGGCCTCGCTCTGGTGATTGCCGTTGGGCTGCGTCTCCTCGTGCGCAGGGGTGCTGTCTTGACTTGTCATTGTATGAATCCGGTGGGCCGCCGGGGCGCGGCGGCCGGGGAAAAACCTGTCCGCGCCAGCCTGCGCACCCGATGGCGCGCCGGCTGGGTCGCGGTCACGCGCCTCAGGCCGAGGTGCGTTCGAACTCGCGCATGAAATCGATCAGCGCCGTCACGCCTTCCAGCGGCATCGCGTTGTAGATGCTGGCGCGCATGCCGCCCACGGTCTTGTGGCCCTTGAGCTGCACCAGGCCGTTGGCGCGTGCCTGCGCCAGGAAGGCCTCGTTGCGCGATTCGTCGCCGAGGAAGAACGGCACGTTCATGCGCGAACGGCAGTTCGGATCGATCTCGTTGCGATAGAAGCCGCTCTGGTCCAGGAAGTCGTACAGCGCGGTAGCCTTCGCGATATTGCGCTGCTCGATCGCGGGCACGCCGCCCTGGCGCTTGAGCCATTTGAAGACCAGGCCGGCGATGTAGATGGCGTAGGTCGGCGGCGTGTTGTACATCGAGTTGTGCTCTGCCACCTGGCGCCAGTTGAATGCCGACGGGCACAGCGGATGCGCGTGGCCCAGCAGGTCCTCGCGCACGATCACGATGGTGACGCCGGCCGGGCCGATATTCTTCTGCGCGCCGCCGTAGACCACCTGCACGCGCGACCAGTCGATCGGGCGCGACAGGATATGGCTCGAGGCATCGGCCACCACCACGCGCTTGCCCTTGACCTGGCCGATATCGGGAATGTCCTGGAACTCCACGCCAACGATGGTCTCGTTGGTGCACAGGTGCACGTAGGCGGCGTCATCCGACAGCTTCCAGTCGGCAACAGCGGGAATTCGGTGGAATTTTTCCGCTTCATTGGACGCGGCGATATTGACCGCGCCGTAGCGGCGCGCTTCCTGCTCGGTCTTGATCGACCAGGTGCCGGTGACGACGAAGTCGGCCTTGGGCTGCTCGGCATTGCGCAGGCGCATCAGGTTCAGCGGCACGATGCCGTTTTCGCCGATGGCTCCACCCTGCAGGAACAGCACGCGGAAATTGTCGGGGATATGCAGCAGTTCGCGCAGGTCGGCGATGGCCTCGTTGTGGATGCCCTCGAACTCGCGGCTGCGATGGCTCATCTCCATCACCGAAACCCCGGTCCCGCGCCATGACAGCATTTCCTCGGCAGCCTGTTGCAGCACTTCGGCCGGCAGCATGGCCGGGCCCGGGGAGAAGTTGTAGACGCGTTCGGCCAATGCACGCTGCATCATGCCGGCAATTGCGGGATTCTGGGGATCGTTCATGAGACGGGAATGGAAAAATGGCTGCCGGTGTTACCCAAGCAGCCATTATCCCTCAAACCCGCGCCCGGTTGGGCGCCCGGGGCCTGCCCCGGTGCCGCGCCAGCCCGCGCGAGGCGGCCGGAACAGCGCCTTGCCTCAGTCGGAACCGGCAGCGAAGATCACTTCGACGCGGCGGTGATTTCCTTCTCGGCGGCGTCGCGCATCGACTTGCCAACCTGCGGGCCGTACTTCTGCATCATCGAACCCCAGATTTCCTGGGTTGCCTTGCCTTGGTTGGCCATGAACTTCTGGCCGGTCGGCGACTTCAGGAACGTGGTCAGGTCCTTCAGCTCCTGCGTGGAGTAGTACTTGCCGAAGGCGTCGTAGTGGGCCTGGATGGCATCCTTGCGGAAACCATCGGTGTTGAATGCCGTGCCGGCGCCGTCAACCATGCGCTGGACCGCGCCGTTCTTCTTCAGCTTTTCAACCGCGGCCTGCTTCTGCTTGTCGCTCAGGGTCTTGTTCTCGACCAGGACCTGCTCCAGCACCAGCGGGGCTTCCTGCTTGGCGCCTTGCTGCCAGTTTTCTGCCTGGCCCTTGACGGCCTGGTCAGCCTGCATGACGGAAAGCAGTTCCTTGATGGCTGCCGTCTTTTCCGCGTCCTGTGCATGGGCATGCTGCGCCACCATGAAGGTCGGAACGAAAGCGGCCAGAACAGCGATACGTCGATAGGTTTTGAGCATTGTGACTCCCTGGTAAATACGTCCGTTTTAGTCCGGACAGCCGCAAGGCGAGTTCCGGCTGGCGTCCTGTTGTTGCAACAATTTACGTTTTAACGCGCGATGGGGCCAATTGGTTACGAATTGGCGTCGGCATCGGCGTTGCCGCCCGCCTCTTCAGTCTCTTCCGGACCGGCGCCATTATCGGCGTCGCTTTCGACGATGCGCTGCAGGCCGGACAACTTGGTGCCCTCGTCGACGTTGATCAGCGTGACGCCCTGCGTGGCGCGGCCCATTTCACGGATTTCACCGACACGGGTACGGATCAGCACCCCGCCCGTGGTGATCAGCATGATTTCGTCCTCCGGCGACACCAGCGCCGCCGCCACCACACGGCCGTTGCGCTCGCTGGTCTGGATCGCGATCATCCCCTTGGTGCCGCGGCCGTGTCGAGTGTACTCGGCGATCGGCGTGCGCTTGCCGTAGCCGTTCTCGGTCGCGGTCAGCACGCTGCCGCGCACGCCCGCCTCCGCTTCCTCTGCGGTTTCCGCGGGCGCCACCAGCATGGCGATCACCGCCTGGCCATCTTCCAGGTTCATGCCGCGCACGCCACGTGCCTGGCGGCCCATCGGGCGAACGTCGTTCTCGTCGAAACGCACCGCCTTGCCGGCATCGGAGAACAACATCACGTCGTGCTGGCCGTCGGTCACGGCAGCACCGATCAGGTAGTCGCCCTCATCCAGGTCGACCGCGATGATGCCGGCCTTGCGCGGGTTGGAGAACTCGGTCAGCGCGGTCTTCTTGACCGTGCCGCGGGCGGTGGTCATGAAGATAAAGTGCTCGGCGTCGAACTGGCGCACCGGCAGGATCACGTTGATCTTTTCGCCGTCCGACAGCGGGAACATGTTGACGATCGGGCGGCCGCGCGAGTTGCGCGAGCCCTGCGGCACCTCATAGACCTTCAGCCAGTACAGCCGGCCGCGGTTCGAGAAGCACAGGATGTAGTCGTGGGTGTTGGCCACGAACAGGGTGTCGATCCAGTCGTCTTCCTTGGTTGCCGCCGCCTGCTTGCCGCGCCCGCCGCGCTTCTGCGCGCGGTACTCGGAGATCGGCTGGCTCTTCATATAGCCGCTGTGCGACAGGGTGACCACCATGTCCTGCGGCGTGATCAGGTCTTCCGTGTCCAGCTCGGTCGCGTTCAGCTCGATTTGCGAACGACGCTCATCGCCGAATTCAGCGCGGATCGCGGTGATTTCGTCGGTGATGATTGCAGTAATACGCTCCGGCCGCGCCAGGATATCCAGCAGATCGGCGATTACCGCCATGATGTCGCGGTATTCCTGGACGATCTTGTCCTGCTCCAGCCCAGTGAGGCGCTGCAGGCGCATTTGCAGGATTTCCTGGGCCTGGCTGTCGGACAGCTTGTAGAGGCCGTCGGCCTGCATGCCGAAGACCGCCGGCAAGCCGTCCGGGCGATACGAGGCGCGGCCGCCCGGGGTCTCGCTTTCCGCCCGTGCCAGCATCTCGCGAACCAGCCCCGAATCCCAGGCCTTGGACATCAGCTCCTGCTTGGCGATCGGCGGCGTCGGTGCAGCCTTGATGATGGCGATGAACTCGTCGATGTTCGCCAGCGCCACGGCCAGGCCTTCCAGCACATGGCCGCGCTCGCGCGCCTTGCGCAGTTCGAACACGGTGCGGCGAGTGACGACCTCGCGGCGGTGCGCGAGGAAGTACTCCAGCATCTGCTTCAGGTTCAGCAGGCGCGGCTGGCGGTCGACCAGCGCCACCATGTTCATGCCGAAGGTGTCCTGCAGCTGGGTGTTCTTGTACAGATTGTTGAGGACGACCTCCGGCACCTCGTTGCGCTTGAGCTCGATCACCACGCGCATGCCGGACTTGTCCGACTCGTCGCGGATATCCGAGATGCCCTCGATCTTCTTTTCCGTGACCAGCTCGGCGATGCGCTCCAGCAGGGTGCGCTTGTTCACTTGGTAGGGCAGCTCGTCGACGATGATCGCCTGGCGCTGGCCCCGGTCGATGTCTTCGAAGTGCGTCTTGGCACGCATGACCACGCGGCCGCGGCCGGTGCGATAGCCTTCGCGCACCCCCTGGATGCCGTAGATAATGCCGGCAGTCGGAAAATCCGGTGCCGGAATCAATTCAATCAGTTCATCCACCGTCGCTTGCGGATTGCGCAGCAGATGCAGGCAGCCGTCGACGATTTCATTCAGGTTATGCGGCGGGATATTGGTGGCCATGCCCACTGCAATACCCGAGGAACCGTTGATTAGCAGATTGGGAATACGGGCCGGGAGAATGGAAGGCTCTTTTTCAGAGCCGTCATAGTTGCTGTCAAAATCGACGGTTTCCTTGTCGATATCGTGCAGCATCTCGTGGGCGATTTTCGACAGGCGGATTTCGGTATAACGCATGGCCGCGGCGTTATCGCCATCGACCGAGCCGAAATTGCCCTGCCCGTCCACCAGCATGTAACGCAGGGAGAAGTCCTGCGCCATGCGGACAATGGTGTCGTATACAGCAGTATCGCCGTGAGGATGGTACTTACCGATCACATCCCCGACGATACGGGCCGACTTCTTGTACGGACGGTTCCAGTCGTTGTTGAGCTCGTGCATCGCATACAGCACGCGCCGGTGCACCGGTTTCAGGCCGTCCCGCACATCGGGAAGCGCCCGCCCCACGATTACGCTCATGGCGTAGTCGAGATAAGAGCGGCGCATTTCCTCTTCGAGGGAGACCGGAAGGGTTTCTTTTGCGAATGGATCCATTGCGGCGTGGTTTATGCGGCAGGTTTAAGCGAATGACAGGCCCTTTTGCACGTGGCGCCGGCAGGCGCCTGACGGCTGGGCAACGTGCCATTCTAACATGCCGGCACCCCCGGCTTACCGCGCCGGAACCGCCCCGCCGGAGCCCGCCGGCGGCCTCCCCCAAATCCCGGAAACCCTGATGCCACAAGGCTTTGCGGGCGGCACAAGACCCATGTTGCACAAACACCACAGGCCCAAAACCCATGGGGCGAATCGAATATATTTACTTCTTAGGAAACGACCCTTGTGGCACAATTCCCCAGCGAAGAGCCAGACATTGTTCGAAGTGGAGCATCCGCCACATCGAGAATGTTATACTCCGAAGAATGTATGACTTGTTTTCGTCCATTTGCTCGCAGTAACCCTGCGGTGATCTCATCCTGAGAGGAGAAATATGAAAAAATTTGCCAAGCTCGCGCTCGTTGCAGCTACCGCAGTAATGGCTGCATCCGCTCAAGCCCAGTCCGTCCCCTACGAAAAGAAGGCCGTGAACGATAACTGGGGCAACGGTACGAGCGAGTACGTGTGGAAGAATGGCACGAACGAGCTCTGCTGGCGCGACAGCTCCTGGACTCCGGCCACCGCCAACGCCCTGTGCGACGGCGCCCTGGCTCCCGCAGCACCGGCACCGGCACCGGCTCCGGTGGCTCCGCCGGTCGTGTCGAGCGAGAAGGTCACTTTCGCTGCTGACACCCTGTTCGACTTCGACAAGGCTGTGCTGAAGCCGGAAGGCAAGGCCAAGCTGGACGACCTGGTCTCGAAGCTGCAAGGCATCACCCTGGAAGTCATCATCGCCGTTGGCCACACCGACTCGTTCGGCTCGGACAAGTACAACGATCGCCTGTCGATCCGCCGCGCTGAATCGGTCAAGGCATACCTGGTGAGCAAGGGCGTTGAAGCCAACCGCGTCTACACCGAAGGCAAGGGCAAGCGCCAGCTGAAGGTCGATCCGAAGTCGTGCAAGGGCAACCGCACCGCTCAGATCGCCTGCCAGCAGCCGAACCGCCGCGTGGAAGTCGAAGTGGTCGGCACCCGCAGCGCACGTTAATCGGATCCTTTCCGATCAAGAAAGCCCAGCGGCAAGCTGGGCTTTTTTTTTGATACAGTTGCCCACACACCTCCTCCGCCGGCGTGGGCAGTTGCCGCCGGCCCGCATACGATGACGTTGCCCTCCCAGACCCTGTCCGCCCATCCCGATCCGCTGCGCCGGAACGCCGACCCCAAGGAAATCGACAAGTTCAGCGAACTGGCCCACCGCTGGTGGGATCCCGAGAGCGAGTTCAAGCCACTGCACGAACTCAATCCGCTGCGCCTGGGCTGGATCGACGGGCTCGCCGGCCTGGCCGGCAAGCGCGTAGTGGACGTGGGTTGCGGCGGCGGCATCCTGTCCGAGAGCATGGCGCGCCTTGGTGCGACCGTGCGCGGCATCGATCTCTCCAGCAAGGCGCTGAAGGTTGCGGACCTGCACAGCCTGGAGTCCGGCGTTGCCGTGACCTATGAAGAAATCGCGGCAGAAGCGCTGGCCGCGCGCGAGCCCGCCAGTGTGGATGTGGTGACCTGCATGGAGATGCTGGAACACGTGCCGGACCCGGCCTCCATCGTGCGGGCCTGCGCGACGCTGGTGAAGCCGGGCGGCCAAGTCTTCTTCTCGACCATCAACCGCAACCTGAAGGCATACCTGCTGGCCATCGTGGGTGCGGAGTACGTGTTGAACATGCTGCCGCGTGGCACGCACGACTACGACAAGTTCATCACGCCATCCGAGCTGGCGCGCTTTGCGCGCAATGCCGGGCTGGACCTGATCGAGATGCGCGGCATGACCTACAACCCGCTGTCGCAGGTCTATGCGCTGGGCCGCGACACGGATGTGAATTACATGATGGCGTTCCGCCGGGTGGCGGCATGAGCGGGGGCATCGCAGGCGTCTTCTTTGACCTGGACGGCACGCTGGCGGACACGGCCCCCGACCTGGCCGCCGCCGCCAACCGGCTCGTGATCGAGCGCGGCCGCCAGCCGGTGGCATATGAGAAGCTGCGCCCCGTGGCCTCGCATGGCGCGCGCGGCCTGCTCGGCGCGGCTTTCGGCCTGGTGCCGGACGACGCCGAGTTTCCGGCGCTGCGGGATATCTTTCTCGACTACTACGAAGCCGACATCGCCGTCCACACGCGCCTGTTCGACGGCATGCCGCAGGTCCTGTCGGCGCTGGAAGCGGCCGGCATCCCCTGGGGCATCGTCACCAACAAGATCGCGCGCTTCACGGTGCCGCTGGTCGCCGCCATCGGGCTGGCGCCGCGCGCCAGTGCCGTGGTCAGCGGCGACACCACGGCCCACGCCAAGCCCCATCCTGCCCCGCTGCTGCACGCCGCGGCGAGCGCGGGCGTCGATCCGCGCCGCTGCGTATACGTCGGCGACGACCTGCGCGACATCCAGGCGGGCAAGGCCGCCGGCATGATGACGGTTACAGCCGCCTACGGCTACTGCGGCGACGGCGAGCCGCCGGAGGCCTGGGGCGCCGACCACCTGGTGCGCCATCCGGCCGAACTGATCCCCCTGCTGGTGCCAGGGGCCGGCAGCTAGCGATGTGGCGGCCGGCGCACAGCTGGCCGGCGTGGAACTCACCGAGACACTTTCCGTCCAACCGGGTACAATCCAGCTTCTTCTCACTGGGGCCGACCTGGTTTCGACGTGGGTTACAAAGCAGTGGAGGGCATACCGAGGACCCGTCACCTCGTTAATCAATGGGAATGCAATAACTGCTAACGACGAACGTTACGCACTGGCAGCCTAAGGGCCGCCGTCCTCGCACTGGCTCGCTGACGGGCTAGGGTCGCAAGACCAGCGAGGTCATTTACGTCAGATAAGCTCCGGAAGTGTCACGGGTCCGGGGACGAAAACCTAGTGACTCGCCGTCGTAGAGCGTGTTCGTCCGCGATGCGCCGGTTAAATCAAATGACAGAACTAAGTATGTAGAACTCTCTGTGGAGGGCTTGCGGACGCGGGTTCGATTCCCGCCGGCTCCACCAGTCAAACACTTCGGAGGCGTCCATCTCCGAAGCCCGGGAAACCCGTGATGACCAGCGTCCTCACGGGTTTTTTGTTTCCTGCTGCAGTCCTAGACATTTCCCCCGGCATGCTCGGAAAAATCAGACGCGGGCGGCAAGACATGGCTCATAGAATCGTCGCACCGACCATCCTGTTTGCCTGTCATGCGCCAATTGCTCTGTATGCTCGCCTGCCTGTCGTTGCTGATCGTTTCCGCCGGCCCCGCCCGCGCCTGCACCGGAACCGGTGTCACCTCGACGATGAGCTTCCCCGCAAGCCTCGAGATTCCCAAGGACCTGCCGGTCGGCACAATCATCTATGACACCGGTTGGGTCGGCACCAACTCTGCCTACATCCAATGCACCCCATACGAGCCGTGGAGCTATGGATATGCAGCGCCGATGACACCAACCGGAATCGCTGGCGTGTATGAAACGGGCGTCCCAGGCGTCGGCATCAAGATTGCTTGGTCCAATGCGATTGCCGATAGGCCGGGCGATATCAACCAGGCCATGATCCAGAACTGGCCGCGCGCGCAGTTCACCTTGCCCTACCTCAACGGCGTCTACCTGCCGCCCGCGCTCTATCGCGCGCAATTCATCAAGACGGGCGCGACCAGCCCCGGCGTCATCTCATTCCAGAACCCGACCGCGACAGCCGTGTACGGCGGCGTCATCGCAGTCTCGACGTTCTTCACCAGCACGCAGATCAACGTGAAAACCGCCAGCTGCCGCGTGACCAACAGCAATATCGTCGTCAAGCTACCGACCACCAGCGCGCAGAGCCTCGCCACGGTCGGTTCGACGCAGGGCGCCACGGCGTTCACGATCCCTCTGGTATGCGATGCGAACATCAACCTCCACTACAGCATCGACGGGCCGGCCGATCCTGCCAATGCTCCCGGCGTGCTCGCGAACGGAAGCGGGAGCGGAATGGCGACTGGCGTGGGCGTGCAGATACTGCAAGGCGGATCACCGGTCACCCTCGGCGCGGTAATGGACGCCGGCATCAAGACAAGCAGCGATAACCAGTCGATAAGCATTCCGATGGTCGCGCGGTACTACAAGACAAGCCAGGTGGTATCGAGCGGACTGGTCAATGCCGTCGCGACGTTCTCGATGACCTACCAGTAGGGTCCGCCGAAGCCGGGAAAGGCGAGCGCCAAACATTCGTGATGGCATGACGTTGCCTCGCGTATGCAGGGGATTACAATACCCAGCCGTAGCCCTTGATGCCTTTCCGCCTTCCGCATGTCCGACTATCCCCGCTTTACCATCAACCGCGCCATGGTCGCGCTGGTTCCGGAACAGCCGTTCCTGGACTGGATCCAGGCGGTTGACCCGCAGCCGGTTGCCGGCCTCACGCTGGAACAGGTGCGCGAGGACCAGAGCGTCTTCCTGCTGCCCGAAGAACTCGCGGATACGCATGCCAATGCAGTCCACTGGGTCGAGAAGCGCTGGCAGGAATACTTCGAATTCATGCTGGGCGAGTGGTTCGACGACTCGGTATGGCCCGAGACCCTGACACTCGACATGTTCCGGGAGTGGTTCAGCATCCGCTACCACTCCATGGTCTTCGACATGGCGCCGGATGCGCCATTGCTGCACGATGACTGGGACGAGGACGACGATTCGTCCGAGATGCTGCACTAGGCCGATCAGCCCGGGCGTGCCGGGCCGGCGTGGCGCTCTTACAGGAACCGGTCCAGCAGCTTGCGGCTGTGCTTGTCCAGCGCCATCAGGTCACGGATCAGGTAATGGATGCCATGGCTGTCCGACACCATCAGCGTGTTGCCGGACAGCCGGCGGATCGCCTCTTCCCCGCGCAGCACGAGCGACGTGCGGCCGCGATCGGTCTGCACGGTCCATACGCTCGGCGTGGCAAACGTCGAAACCTCGACGATGCGCTCGATCTCCGGCATGAACTCGCGCGATGCGAGCTCTTCTTCGATCATGCTGCGCTCGGCCGCAGGCAAGGCCTCAAGCCGCGGGATCCATACCACCTCATGTCCGTCGGCGCTCATCATGCCGATGCCGCCCTGCGGTGCGGAGATCGGGAAGGCCCGCACCGGCACCACCCCCTCGTAGACCGTGCCGTCGTCATGGATCAGCGTCAGGCGGCCGAACGGATTACGCGACAGCGTGAAGGTCGCTGTAGCTGCGGCATCGATGTCCGCCAACTTGATGTCAGTGGGCATTGGCCACCTCCGGCAGTTCGGTCACGGCTTCGCGCTCGTCGTCATCCTCGGTATCAACGTTGCGCGCCTGCGCCTGATAGAGCTTGTAGTACGCGCCCTCGCGCAGCAACAGCTCATCGTGGCTGCCGACTTCGACGATCTTGCCGCGGTCCATCACCACCAGCCGGTCGGCCTTGCGCAGCGTCGACAGGCGGTGCGCGATGGCGATGGTGGTGCGGCCTTGCACCAGGTTGTCGAGCGCCTTCTGGATTTCCTTCTCGGTCTGCGTGTCCACCGATGACGTCGCCTCGTCCATGATCAGGATGCGCGGGTTGATCAGCAGCGCACGCGCGATCGAGATGCGCTGGCGCTCGCCGCCCGACAGGGCCTGGCCGCGCTCTCCTACCAGCGAGTCATAGCCGTGCGGCAGGCGCAGGATGAACTCGTGCGCATGCGCGGCGCGCGCGGCGGCGATGATCTGCTCGCGCGTGGCATCGGGCTTGCCATAGGCGATGTTGTCGGCGATGGTGCCGAAGAACAGGAACGGCTCCTGCAGCACCAGGCCGATATGGCGACGGTACTCGGACACCGGCAGCGAGCGGATGTCGACGCCGTCGACACGGATCGCGCCTTCGGAAACATCGTAGAAGCGGCAGATCAGGTTGACCAGCGTGCTCTTGCCCGAGCCACTGTGCCCGACCAGCCCGATCATCTCGCCCGGCGCGATCGACAGGTCCAGCCCGCGGATCACCGCCCGGTTGCCATAGCGGAAGCCGAGGTCGCGCATGTCGATGGCGCCTTCGACCTTGTCGAGCTTCGCCGGACGCACCGGCTCGGGCACGCTCGAGACATGGTCGAGGATGTCGAAGATCCGCTTGGCCCCCGCCGCGGCCTTCTGCGTCACGGAAACGATGCGGCTCATCGAATCGAGGCGCGTATAGAAGCGGCTGATATAGGTCAGGAAGGCTACCAGCACGCCTACCGTGATGGCGCTGTGCGAGACCTGCCAGATGCCGAACACCCACACGATCAGCAGCCCGATCTCGGTCAGCAGCGTCACGGTCGGCGTGAACAGCGACCATACCGCGTTGACGCGGTCGTTGATGGCGAGGTTATGCTTGTTGGCCTCGCGGAAGCGCGTCACTTCGCGCTTTTCCTGCGCAAAGGCCTTGACCACGCGGATGCCGGGGATGGTATCGGCCAGCACGTTGGTGATCTCCGACCAGATACGGTCGATCTTCTCGAAGCCATGCCGCAGGCGGTCGCGCACCAGATGGATCATCCAGGCGATGAACGGCAGCGGCACCAGCGTTACCAGCGCCAGCCAGGGGTTGATCGAGACCAGGATCACCGCGGTCATCACGATCATCAGCACGTCGGTGGCAAAGTCCAGCAGGTGCAGCGACAGGAACACGCAGATGCGGTCGCTTTCCGAGCCGATGCGGGCCATCAGGTCGCCGGTGCGCTTGCCGCCGAAGTATTCCAGCGACAGCTTAAGCAGGTGTTCGTAGGTCGTTATGCGCAGATCTGCGCCGATGCGCTCGGATACGCGCGCCAGCAGATAGGTGCGCGCCCACCCCAGGCTCCATGCCACCAGCGCGGCGCCAAGCAGGCCACCCAGGTACATGCGCACGAGATCGTAGTCGATCGGCACCCCGTTCTGGTACGGAATCAGCACCTTGTCCATCAGCGGCATGGTCAGGTACGGCGGTACCAGCGTGGCCCCGGTGGACAGCAGCGTCAGCACAAATCCGGCCAGCAGCTGCCAGCGGTAGGGTCGGGCAAAGCGCCACAGGCGCAGCAGCGCCCAGGTCGACGGCGGCGTTTCCAGCTCCCGGTTGCACTGCGGGCACTCCTCTTCATCCGGCGGCAGCGGCGCCTTGCAGGTCGGACACACCACATCGCCTGACTTGCCTGCGTCGGCCGCGGAGGCTGCGTCGCGCCGCGTCTCGAACTGGTCGGCCAGCCGCAATGCGGCAGGATTGTAACCAAGCGTATATCGCCAGCTGGCCAGTCGCCCCCCCGGGCCAGACAGCTCGAGGGTGCCGACCCCCGCATGATCGGTATGGGAAAGCCGCAGTTCGGCGGAGATCTTCCATTCCCGCACATTTTTCTCACCGGGCGCGCGGGCCACGATGCGCTGGTCCGTCACAGCCAGCCACCCTTGAGTAAAATGCAGCCTCGCGTCGAGGTCCAGCACCAGTCCGGCCAGGACGTTCTCGCCGGAACGGAGCCACGTTCCGGAATCGGCACGCCACGGCTCGTCGGCAGCGGGGGTGTTGGGAGCAGGCAGGGAGGACTGGGTCATGGGTGGCGCGCCGTGCAGCGTCCGGGGGGAATGGACATAACTTGAAACAAATTTAGGCCGGGCGCGCACTGGCTGCCCGCGAATTCGCCCGCAGTATACATAACGGCGCTAATAACAGCGAACCGCGGGTCACCCTGATGCACTGCACAAATACTTTTAATCGAAGATAGTCAACCTGAACGCAGCTGTAACGTTATTGAAAGGTTAGGCTTCCATTTCTCGGGCGTTCCGCCCATTGCCTCAAGCAAATTCAATGAAAAAGAAGGACATTGAGATTTTCGATGTCATGTCGCTGCGCGGCCCGAATATGTGGACATATCGGCCCGTGCTGGAGGCGTGGGTCGATATCGGGGAACTGGAGGACTTTCCCTCCAACACGATTCCAGGGTTCTACGAGCGCCTGTCGGCATGGCTGCCCTCGCTGATCGAGCATCGCTGCAGTATCGGCGAGCGCGGCGGCTTCCTGCAGCGCCTGAAGGAAGGCACCTGGCCCGGCCATATCCTGGAACACGTGACGCTTGAGCTGCAGAACCTGGCGGGCATGCCCGGCGGCTTCGGCAAGGCACGCGAGACCCCGGTGCGCGGCGTCTACAAGGTGATCGTCCGTGCCTGGCACGAGGAAGTCACCCGCGCCGCCCTGTTCAGCGCGCGCGACCTGGTCATGGCCGCGATCGAGGACCGTCCTTTCGACGTCCCCGCCGCCGTGGATCACCTGCGCCGCCTGGTCGACGAGCACTGCCTCGGCCCCAGCACCGCGTGCATCGTCGATGCCGCCGACGACCGGGACATCCCCGCCATCCGCCTGTCGGACGGCAACCTGGTCCAGTTGGGCTATGGCGCGCGCCAGCGCCGCATCTGGACGGCCGAGACCGACCGGACCAGCGCCATCGGCGAAAGCATCTCGCGCGACAAGGATCTCACCAAGAGCCTGCTGGAGTCGTGCGGCGTGCCGGTGCCGGAAGGCCGCATGGTCGACTCGCCGCAAGATGCCTGGGATGCCGCCGAAGACATCGGCGTGCCGGTGGTGGTGAAGCCCTATGACGGCAACCACGGCCGCGGCGTCTTTACCAACCTGGTCACCCGCGAGGAAGTCGAGACCGCCTACGCCGTGGCACTGGACGAAGGCAGCGGCGTCATCGTCGAGCGCTTCATCCCCGGCAACGAACACCGCCTGCTGGTGGTGGGCGGCCGCATGGTTGCCGCCGCGATGGGCGAGACCGCCTGCGTGGTCGGCGACGGCAAGTCCACCATCGACGAACTGATCGAGCTGCAGATCAATTCCGATCCGCGCCGGGGCAGCACCGAAGACCATCCGCTGAACCGCGTGCGCCTGGATTCCGCCGCGCGGCTGGAGCTGAAGCGCCAGGGCATGGATGGCAGCTCGGTGCCGGCGGAGGGCCGCACCGTGCTGATCCAGCGCAACGGCAACGTCGCCTTCGACGTGACCGACCGCGTCCACCCGAGCGTGGCCGCGCATGCATCGCTGGCCGCGCGCGTGGTTGGACTGGACATCGCCGGCGTGGATCTGGTGGCCGAGGACATCTCGCGCCCGCTGGCCGAACAGCGCGGCGCCATCGTCGAGGTCAACGCCGGTCCGGGCCTGCTGATGCACATCAAGCCGGCCGAAGGCACGCCGCGTCCGGTTGGTCGCGCCATCGTCAACCACCTGTTCCCCGAGTCCGGGCAGGACGACTGCGGCCGCATCCCGGTGGTCGGCGTGACGGGCACCAACGGCAAGACCGTGGTGGCGCGCCTGGTCGCGCGCCTGCTGCAGCTCTCGGGCAAGCATACCGGCCTGGCCTGCAGCGACGGCCTGTTCCTGGACCGCCGCCTGGTGCAGGGCGGCGACCGCGCCAACTGGGACGCCGGCCACCGCATCCTGATGAACCGCGCGGTCGAGGCCGCCGTGTTCGAGAACGACAGCGGCAGCATCCTGTCCGAAGGACTGGTCTATGACCGCTGCCAGGTCGGCGTGGTCACCAACTTCGACCAGCCCGACCACCTCGGCGACTACTACGTCGAGGACGAGGACCGCATGTACAGCGTGCTGCGCACGCAGGTCGACGTGGTGCTCAAGGACGGCGCCGCCGTGCTGAACGCGCGCGACGAGCGCCTGGTCGAGATGGCCGGGCTGTGCGACGGCGACGTGATCTTCTTCGGCCTGACGCCCGAGCTGCCCGCGATCATGTCGCACCGCGCCGCAGGCAGGCGCGCGGTGTATGTGCGCGAAGGCAAGATCGTGCTGGCCACCGGCAGCAAGGAAACGCCGCTGGTCGACGTGGCCGCGGTGCCGCTGACCTACGCCGGCCGCGTGGCATTCCAGGTCGAGAACGTGCTGGCGGCCGTGGCCGCGGGCTGGGCGCTGGGCATCTCCAACGACCTGATCCGCGCCGGCGTGGTGACGTTCGACGTCGGCCAGGTCGACGTGCCGGGCCGCTTCACGCTGTTCGAGCGCAACG
Organism: Cupriavidus oxalaticus; assembly: GCF_016894385.1. NCBI lineage: Bacteria > Pseudomonadati > Pseudomonadota > Betaproteobacteria > Burkholderiales > Burkholderiaceae > Cupriavidus > Cupriavidus oxalaticus. Next base: position 788,060 of record NZ_CP069812.1, on the reverse strand, counting down.
GCGCCACCGTGGTCGTCGACGACGCCCACAACGCGCCCGCGCTGGAAGCACTGGCGACCGCGCTGGAGCGCTTCCCGTCCGAACGCCGCATGGTGGTCTACGGCGCCGGCGTGCAACGCCGCGATGAAGACCTGGTATGCCAGGGCAAGGTGCTGGGCCAGCATTTCGACCGGGTCTTCCTGTGCGAAGACCGCAGCGTCAAGCGCGGCCTGCCCGATGCCGAGGCGCGCGCGCTGCTCAAGCAAGGGCTGTACGAAGGCCGCCGCGTCACCAAGATCATCGACGAAGGCGCACGTGCCGATGCCATCGAAACCGCGCTCGGCCAGCTGGTGCCGGGCGACCTGCTGGTGCTGCAGTGCGACGAGGCCGCCACCGCGGCCACCGTCGACCTGGTGCACCACTGGATGGGCCAGCCTGCGCGCCGCGCCTGACGCGGCGCCTGAACACAGCGCATAGAAGACACGGAACCGTTCCATGGAAGTCTCCCGTATCCGGGCCCTGCGGGGCCCGAACCTGTGGTGCCGCCACACCGCCATTGAAGCCATCGTGGCATGCCAGGACACCGCCGACATGCTGTCGGACCTGCCCGGCTTTGAAGACCGGCTGCGCGCCCGTTTTCCCGAGGTCGGCCCGTTGCACCCGGACGAGGAAGCCGGCGAGATGTCGCTGGCCCACGTGCTGGAAATGACGGCGCTGCGCCTGCAGGCCGCGGCCGGCTGCCCGGTCACTTTCAGCCGCACCGCGCAGACGGTGGAGCCCGGCACCTACCAGGTGATCGTGCAGTACAGCGAGGAAGAGGTCGGCCGGCTGGCATTCGAGCTGGCCCAGACCCTGTGCCTGGCCGCGCGCGACGACACGCCGTTCGACCTGGCCGATGCGCTGCACCGCCTGCGCGAGCTGGACGAGGACGTGCGCCTGGGGCCCAGCACCGGCTCGATCGTGTACGCCGGCGTGGCGCGCGGCATCCCCTACCGGCGCCTGACGCAGGGCTCGATGGTGCAGTTCGGCTGGGGCAGCAAGCAGCGCCGCATCCAGGCCGCCGAGACCGACCGCACCAGCGCCGTGGCCGAATCGATCGCGCAGGACAAGGAACTGACCAAGAGCCTGCTGCACGCTGCCGGCGTGCCGGTGCCGCTGGGCCGCTCGGTGCGCAGCGCCGAGCAAGCCTGGGCCGCCGCGCAGGAGATCGACGCCCCGGTGGTGGTCAAGCCGCGCGACGGCAACCAAGGCAAGGGGGTGGCGGTGCGCATCCGCACCCGCGAGGAAGTGATGACGGCCTACGAGGTCGCCTCGGACATCAGCTCCGACGTGATCGTCGAGCGCTACATCCCGGGCCATGACTTCCGCCTGCTGGTGGTCGGCAAGCAGCTGGTGGCGGCCGCGCGCCGCGACCCGCCGCAGGTGACCGGCGACGGCGTGCACACCGTGCGCGCGCTGGTCGAGGAAGTGAACCGCGATCCGCGCCGCGGCGAGGGCCATGCCACCTCGCTGACCAAGATCCGTTTCGACGATATCGCGCTGGCGGTGCTGGCCAAGCAGGGCCTGACCGCCGATTCGGTGCCGGCCAAGGGCACGCGCGTGGTGCTGCGCAACAACGCCAACCTGTCCACCGGCGGCAGCGCCACCGACGTGACCGACGACGTCCACCCGGACATCGCCGCGCGCGCCGTGGCCGCGGCGCAGATGGTGGGCCTGGACATCGCCGGCGTCGACGCGGTGTGCGAGACCATGCTCAAGCCATTCGAGGAACAGGCCGGCGGCATCGTCGAAGTCAACGCCGCGCCGGGCCTGCGCATGCACCTGCAGCCGTCGTACGGCAAGGGCCGCGCGGTGGGCGAGGCAATCATCTCGACCATGTTCTCCGATGGCGACGATGGCCGCATCCCGGTGGTGGCCGTCTCCGGTACCAACGGCAAGACCACGACCGTGCGCCTGATCACCCATATCATGGCCGCGAGCGGCCTGCGCATGGGCATGACCGGCACCGACGGCGTCTACATCCAGGGCGAGCGCATCGACACCGGCGACTGCAGCGGCCCGCGCAGCGCGCGCAACGTGCTGCTGCACCCCGATGTCGACGCGGCCGTTTTTGAAACCGCGCGCGGCGGCCTGCTGCGCGAGGGCCTGGCCTTCGACCGTTGCGACGTGGCCGTGGTGACCAACGTCGGCGAAGGCGACCACCTGGGCCTGTCGTACATCAATTCGGTGGAAGACCTGGCGGTGCTCAAGAGCGTGATCGTGCAGAACGTCGCGCCGCACGGCACGGCCGTGCTCAACGCCGCCGACCCGATGGTGGTGCGCATGGCCGACGCCTGCCCCGGCAGCGTGACCTTCTTCGCGCATGATCCGAACCAGCCGGCAATGGCCACGCATCGTGCGCAAGGCAAGCGCGTGGTCTTTGTCGACGGCGCCGAGATCGTGGCGTCGGAGGGCGATACCGAGGTGCGCATCGCGCTGGCGGAGATCCCGCTGACGCGCAACGGCACCATCGGCTTCCAGGTCGAGAACGCGATGTCGTCGATCGCTGCCGCGTGGGCGCTGGGCATCGACTGGGCCATCATCCGCCGCGGCCTGGCTGCCTTCGTCAATGACGCCGCGACGGCGCCCGGCCGCTTCAACGTGTTCGACTACCAGGGCGCCATGCTGATCGCCGACTACGGCCACAACCCGGACGCGATCCAGGCCTTGTGCAACGCGGTCGAGACCATGCCGGCCGGCCGCCGCGTGGTCGTGATCAGCGGTGCCGGCGACCGCCGCGACGAGGACATCCGTCGTCAGACGCAGATCCTGGGCGGCGTGTTCGACGAAGTGGTGCTGTACCAGGACCAGTGCCAGCGCGGGCGTGCCGACGGCGAAGTGCTGGCGCTGCTGCGCGAAGGCCTGCAAGGCGCGCAGCGCACCAGCCAGGTCGAGGAAATCCGCGGCGAATTCCTGGCCATCGACACCGCGTTGTCGCATTTGAAGCCGGGCGACCTGTGCCTGGTGCTGGTGGACCAGGTGGAAGAGGCGCTGGGGCATATCGCCGGGCGGATCGCGCAGGGGTAAGGTTTGCTCCCCTCTCCCGCTCGCGGGAGAGGGGCCGGGGGTGAGGGCCGGCGGGTCAAAAGCTGATGCCCGTGGGTTAAAACCGTAGGCCCCGCTTGATGTGGTACCTAGTTGGACCACCCCTCACCCCAGCCCTCTCCCCATGAGAGGAGAACACCTTGCTTAGGCAAGCTCGGGCGGCCTGGGAGCACCCGAAACCGCCCTCCTCTTTCTTGCCCGTGGGGGTCAGTGCCTGCCTGGCAGCGACAGCCTGCGCTCCAGCATATGCTGCAGCCCGGACAACCCCGTGCTCAGCACCCAGTAGATCGCCGCCACCGCCAGGTACAGCGGCAACGGCTGGTATGTCGCCGCGATGACCTCCTGCGCGGTGCGCAGCAGTTCGGTCACGGTGATCACCGACACCAGCGACGTATCCTTGATCAGGCTGATCAGGCTGTTCGACAGGCTCGGCACCGCCAGCCGCAGCGCCTGCGGGCCCACCACGTAGCGCAGCGCCTGCGCCGGCGTCAGTCCCAGGCTGTACGCCGCCAGCCATTGGCCGCGCGCCACGCCCAGGATCGCGCCGCGCATGCTTTCCGACAGGTACGCCCCCACATTCAGGCTCAGCGTCAGCACGCCGGCCGGCGTGGGCTCCAGCGCAATGCCGACGCCCGGCAGCCCGTAGTACACGACAAAGATCTGCACCAGCAGCGGCGTGCCGCGCATGATGCTGACATAGGTGCGCGCCACCGCCTTGAGCGCGCGGCTGTGGCTGATGCCCATCAGCGCGACCACGCTGCCAAGCACCAGCCCGAACAGCATCGACCACAGCGCGAACTTGATGGTCAGCAGCGTGCCCTGCAGCAGCACGGGCAGGGAATCGATGACGAGCTGGAGAGCGGGCATGAGCGTGGCGGCGAGAAAAAAATCGACAACAAGGGGCACAAAACAAAGCGGCGCGGCAGCCCTGCAGGCCGCCGCGCCGCGACATGATACCGCCCGGCTTGCTTGACTGGCTTACTTGACTGGCTTACTTGATTGGCTTGCCGGCGGGCTTGGTCACGTCAGCGCCGAACCACTTCACCGACAGCTTGCCGAGCGTGCCGTCCTTGCGCAGGTCATCCAGCGCATGGTTGACCGCCTGCGCGAACTTGGGGTTGTCCTTGCGGAACGGGATCGCCACCTGCGTGGTGGCACCCGGCACCACCGCGCCCGGCCGCAGCGGCAGGTTGGCGGTCTTGACCAGGTAGGCAACCATCAGCCGGTCGTTCAGCGCGGCATCGACGCGCTGCGCCGCCAGGTCGCGCAGGTACTCGGGCGCGCCGGGATAGGTCTTGACGTCGATACCCACCACCGACTTCGCCAGTTCGTTGTAATTGCTGCCCAGGCTGACGCCGAGCTTGTGGCCCTTCAGGTCTTCCAGCGACTTGAACTGGCGCTTGTCGTCCTTGCGCTGGATCAGTTGCGCATCCGAGTAGACGTAGGGCGTGGAAAAGTCCAGCACCTGCTGGCGCTGCGGCGTGACGTTGACCTGGTTGACGATCACGTCGAACTTGCCCGCCTGCAGGCCGGCAATGATGCCGCTCCATTCGGTGGTGACGAACTCGGGCTTGACCCCCAGCTTGCCCGCCACCGCGCGCGCGACGTCGACGTCAAACCCTTCCAGCTCGTTCCTGGCGCCGCGGAAGCCGAACGGCGGGTACGTGCCCTCCAGGCCGATCTTGAGCACGCCGGCTTGCTTGACGGTATCGAGCAGGTCGGCGGCATGGGCCGCGGTGGCCGCCAGCCCGGCCCCGGCCATCAGCGAGGCCGCCAGCAGCGACTTGAACCAGCCAGTACGAATCGATCGCATATGTTCTCCAGTGGATGCGGATAAGCAGTAAGTGGGCAGGCAACGCCGGCTGTTCTCTCGTGGAGGGCTGCCGGCCGGTTGTGCTGCTATGAGCCTATATCGGGCTCTACACTACCGCAAACGCTATCGATGGCGAAATAACGATTCATTATGGCTATATAACCGCCGGGGCGATGCATACGCCACGGCGGCACCGCCCTGCCCGCTTACTGATAGGCCTTGTCGTTGGGCGCCGCGAACAGTGCCTTCATGTCAGCCGACAGCGGGTAGTTCATGTTGATGTTGCGCGGCGGGATCGGCGCCATGAACCACTTGTTGTAGAGCTTCTCCGCGCGGCCGCTGGTCTGCAGGTCGGCGATCACGCCGTCGGCCAGCTTCTTGAACGAAGCATCGTCCTTGCGGAACATGCAGGCATAGTTCTCGGTCTGCAGCGGCGCGCCGACCACCACCCAGTCGCCGGCGCTCTTGGCCTTGGTGCGCTCGCCATACAGCAGCGGCTCGTCCATGACGAAGGCCGCGGCGCGGCCGCTCTCCAGGATCAGGAAGGACTGGCCATGGTCCTTGGTGCTGATCAGGTTCATGTTCATCGTCTTCTCGCCGTTCATCTTGACCAGCAGGCGCTCGCCGGTGGTGCCGGCGGTGGTGACCACGTTGCGGTCCTTCAGGTCGGCGAACTCCTTCACGCCCGAGTCCCTCTTCGTCAGCATCTTGATGCCGTAGACGAACAGGCTGTTGGAGAACGCCACCTGCTTCTGGCGCTCCAGGTTATTGGTGGTGCTGCCGCATTCGATGTCGATGGTGCCGTTCTGCACCAGCGGGATGCGGTTCTGCGAGGTGATCGGCGTCAGCCGCACCTGCAGGTTCGGCATCTTCAGCTCGCTCTTCACCTTGTCGACGATCTGCAGCAGGATCTCGTGCGAGTAGCCCATCACCTCCTTGCCATCGGTGTACGAGAACGGGATCGACGATTCGCGGTAGCCCAGCGAGATCACGCCGCTGTCCTTGATCTTCTTCAGCGTGTCGCCATCGGCGGCCTGGGCCATGCCGGCGGCCAGCAGCAGTGCAGCGGCCGCGAGCGTGCGGCGGGTGGCAGGACGGATGGCAGAACGGGTGTGCAGTGGTTTCATGTCGCGCTCCTTGTAGTGGGGCTTGGTCATTGAGGCTCGTTTTCTCGAGGTAATGCGAACTCACGGGTACTGCGGGAACCATTGCTGCATGCCGCTGCGCTACGCGCGCGCGGCATCGAAATCCGCGGCGTCGAGGGCCGGGCGACGCCCCGCCAGCCGGTCTGCCAGCAGGCCGGCGCTGCCCATTGCCAGCGTGAAGCCCAGCGCGCCGTGGCCGAGGTTCAGCCACAAGCCCGACACGCGCGATGGCCCGATCAGCGGCAGCCCGTCCGGCGTGGCCGGCCGCAGGCCCGCCCACGGCTGCAGCTGCGCCAGCGGCAGGTCCGGCACGATGCCGTCAAACAAGGCGCGCGTCTGCGCCACCAGCGTGCCGACCCGCTCCGGGTCGATGCGGGTGCCGCCGCGCACCAGGTCGGCCATGCCCGCCACCCGCAGTGTATTGCCGATCCGCGCGTAGACGATCTTGTTGGCGAAATCCGTCACGCTGACATGCGGTGCGCGCGCGCCGCTGGCCAGCGGCACGGTAATGCTATAGCCCTTGAGCGGCCACAGCATCGGCCGCACGCCCAGCGGGCGCAGCAACGGCACACTGCCGATGCCGCCCGCGACCACGACCACGTCGGCCGGCACCTCGCCGGCATCGGTGCGCACGCCGGTCACGCGCCCGCCCTGCTGCACCAGTCCCTGCACCACGGTGCCGAAGCGCAGCGACACGCCAGTGCGGCGGCTGCCGGGTTGCAGCAACCGTGCCAGCGACACGCAGAAGCGATGGCAGTCGCCCACCTCCTCGCTCGGCGTGTAGATGGCGCCGGCGATCTCGTCGCGGATGCCGGCCAGCGCAGGCTCCAGCGCGACGCAGGCATCGCGGTCCAGCGCCTGCTGTTCGCAGCCCAGGCTGGCCTGGTAATCCAGCAGCCGGCAGGCCGAGGCGAACGCCGCTTCGTCGCGGTGCACCACCAGCTTGCCGCGCCGTGCAAAATCGAAACCGAAGCCGCTGTCCTCGTGCTCGTGCTGCGCCACGAACGCCTGCAGCTGGTCGCGCGAATAGAAGCCCAGGCGCAGCAGCTTGCGCGTGGTGGCCTCGCTGGTGCCGGCATTGCAGGCGCTCATGAAGGCCGCCAGCCAGCGCCATTGCGCGGGATCGGCCACCGGGCGGAAGCGCATCGGCGAATCGCGCCGCAGCAACCAGCCCGGCACCTTGCCCATCACGCCCGGCCCCGCCAGCGGCGCCACGTAGCTGTAGCTCAGCTGCCCGCCATTGGCAAAGCTGGTTTCCTCGCCCGGACCCTGGTGCCGTTCCAGCACCGTCACCTGATGCCCGTCCTGGGCCAGGCGCCACGCCGTCGTCATGCCGACCACCCCGGCGCCCACGATCACTACCCGCATTGACTTCCTTGTTGCATCAACAGACCGATGCCAGAGGGTAGAACAGCGGGGCCGGCTTGCCCAATGCGAATACGTGCCAGAATATGTCTTCAGGCTATGGATGGCCTGTACCCCGCAATTTCCCGCACTCCCGCTTAAACCCATGCGCCTGCGCCAGATCGAAGTCTTTCGCGCCGTAATGCTCACCGGCACCGTCAGCGAAGCCGCGCGCCTGCTGCACGTGTCCCAGCCCGTGGTCACGCGCGTGCTGCAGCATGCCGAGGCCTCGCTCGGCTTCCGCCTGTTCGAGCGCGTGCGCGGGCGGCTGCAGCCGACGCCTGAGGCCAACGCCTTGTATGGCGATGTCGAAAGGCTATACGGCGAGATCGAGCGGGTGCGGCGCGTCTCGGAAAGCCTGCGCCACAAGGGCGCCGGACGCCTGCGCGTGGCGGCCACGCCGAGCCTGGCCAACCCGCTGCTGGTGCCGGCGGTGCGGCGCTTCTGCGCGCGCCACCCCGACACCCAGGTGCAGGTGCTGACCCACCATACCGACGAGATCGTCGGCGCGCTGCTGGCCAACCAGATCGACCTGGGTTTCGCCTTCTCGCCGCCGCGCCACGAGGCCATTTCGAGCGAACCGGTCGCCAGCGGCCGCATGTTGCTGGCGGTGCCGCGCAGCCAGCCGCTGCCCGCCGCGGGGCGCCGCCGCCAGGTGCCGATGCAGCGGCTGATGGAGCGCCCCTTCATCGGCTATGACGACAACAGCTCGCTCGGCCTGCTGGTGCGCCAGACGCTGGCGCGGCACGCGCTGGAGCCGCGCTCGACGCTGGAGGTGCAGACGTATTCGCTGGCGCTGGCGCTGGTCGATGCCGGACTCGGCCTGACGCTGCTGGACCAGTACACCGCGCTCAGCGCCAATCCCGGCCATGTGGCGCTGCATGACGTGGCGCCGGAACTGCCGTTCGAGATCCAGATGCTGCGCGCCAGCCACCGCGCCGGCTCCAGCCTGGCCGACGACCTGCGCGTGCAGTTCGCGCAGGCCGCCCAGGAACTGGCGGCCACGCTGCCACAGCGGCTGGAAGCGCCGGTGGTGAGCCTGGACGGCGCGCTGCCGGGCGGCGCCAGGGCACGCACGGCGATGCCGGAATGACGGCCGCGCCGGCGGCGATTTGACAGCTTATTTGACAGCGTCACAGGCGGTGCACCATCATCAGGTCGCCTGCACTCGCTGGCCGCAAGCGCCAGATTGCCTATGTTCGTCCTGACCCTGACCGCCCTTGTCCTGGTCAGCGCCTTCTTCTCCGTCTCCGAGATCGCGCTGACCGCCGCACGCCGCACCAAGCTGCAGGTCTTGTCCGAGCGCGGCGATGGCCGCGCCACGCGCGTACTGCTGCTCAAGGAAGAGCCAGGGAATTTCTTCACCATCGTGCAGATCGGCGTCAACAGCGTGGCCATCCTGGCCGGTATCCTCGGCGAGAAGCACGTGTCCGACCTGCTGCTGGAAACGCTGTCGCCGTATATGCCGGTGGTCCACGCGCAGCGCGTGGCCAACATCGGCTCGTTCCTGATCGTGACGCTGCTGTTCATCCAGTTTGCCGACCTGATCCCCAAGCGCATCGCGATGACATTCCCGGAGGCGTGCGCGCTGGCCGTGATCGACCCGATGCTGACGCTGCTGCGCGTGCTCAAGCCGCTGGTGTGGGTCTTCAACGCCGCCGCCGATGCCACGCTGCGGCTGTTGCGCCTGCCGACCAAGCCGGTCGACCAGATCACCACCGAGGACATCACCGCCATGGTCGATGCCGGAGCCGAGGCGGGCGTGCTGCACAAGCATGAACTGCACCTGATCGAGAACGTGTTCGAGCTCGGCTTCAAGGGCATCACCGCGATCATGACGCCGCGCGACGACGTGGTCTGGCTGAGCCTGGACGAGCCCGCCGACAGCGTGCGGCGCAAGCTGGTCAACCAGCCGCATGCGCAATACCCGGTGTGCGGGCACGACCTGGACGACGTGCAGGGCTATATCGATTCCAAGGACATCCTGCAGCTGCTGCTGGCCGACGAGAGCGCCGCGGTGATCGGCAATATCGGCCGCCACCACGACAAGAACGTGCTGGTGGTCCCCGACACGCTGACGCTGTCCGAGGCGCTCACGCGCTTCCGCGAGATGCACCAGAACTTTGCCGTGGTGATGAACGAGTACGGGCTGGTGGTGGGCATCGTCACGCTCGACGATATCGTCGGCGCGCTGATGGGCGACATCCTCTATTCCAGCGAAGACGAGCAGATCGTGCGCCGCGACGACAGCTCGTGGCTGGTCGACGGCCTGACGCCGCTGGTGGACCTGAAGAAAGCGCTGGAGCTCGATGCCCTGCCCGGCGAGGATTATGTCGACACCGCCGGCGGGCTGGTGATCTACGCGCTCAAGCGCATTCCGAAGAAATCAGAGTCGATCACCGTGGCGGGCTATCGCTTTGAAGTGCTGGACATCGACCATCACAAGATCGACCAGCTGCTGGTATCGCGCCTGCCGTCGCCAGAAGAGCCTGCTGCGCACCAACCGTAGCTGCCGCCGCTCCTGCCTCCCGATAGCGCTCCAGCGTATCCGGCATGCGGAACCATGCCACGTAGCCGAACGCCGCCACCACCGCAGCCGCGGCCACCGCGCCGAGCCGCCACGGCGCCACCGCATCCCGTGGCGCCGGCACGTGCAGCGTATGGTAGGCGGTGCCGAGCAGCGCGATCCACGCCAGCCCCAGCGCATAGCCCGCGGCCACGTCGGACAGCCAGTGCATGCCAAGGTACAGCCGCGACACCCCGATCGCCGCTACCGCCACCGCGGTCAGCGCCAGCACCGGAATGCGCACGCGCCATGGCTGGCGCAGGCACAGCAGGAACGCCAGGAAGCCGTACGTCACCATGCTGGCGGTGGCGTGGCCGCTGGGAAAGGAATACGACTCCAGCCCGCTGTAGATGCTGGCCGGCCGCACCCGCGCCATGCCGAGCTTGAGCGCCATCACGCAGGCGCGCGCGCCCAGCAGCGCCGCGGCCCAGTACAGCGCCGTGACCCACGCGCGCCGCCACCACAGCCACGCGAACACCGCCACGCCGACCGACACCGAGATGCGCGCACCGCCCAGCTCGGTCACCGCGACCATGGCGACATCGAGCCAGTCGCGGCGCCATGCGCGCAGCTGCGCGAACACCAGCTGGTCGAGATGGACCACTTCCTCGCCCTCGACCACTTCGGCCGCCAGCCAGAACAGCGCCGCCCCGCACGCCAGCAGCGCGGCGCCGGCCACGAGCACCAGCAGCAGCTCGGCGATATCGCGTTCCAGCACGCGCAGCGTCAGCGTGCTCAACCGGCGCGGCCGGTGCCGCGCGGCCACGCGCGCCGACAAGGCACCGGCACCCCACACGCGCATGCCGTCAAGCCAGCGCACCAGCGGGCGCAACAGCGCCACCAGCAGCGGCACCAGGCATAGCAGCAATACCGTGGCCAGCGTGAACAAACCGAGCAAGCCCAGCACCGTGCCCGGCGTCACCCACGCATCGGCGATCGCGCCCACGCGCGCCGGCAGTTCAGGCACGCGACACCCCGCTGCCGCCGATGCGCACGATATTGGCGCGCGCGGGGGCCTCGCAGTCGGCAAAGGGCGGCGTCAGGAACAGGCGCGGGCGCTGCGCCAGCTCGCCCAGGAAGGCCGCGCGCCGGCGCCCGAACTCCGCCAGCAGCGCATCGCCATGCAAGCCGGTGCGCGCAGCCAGCATGGCGCGGTTCTCGGCGAAGACGTCGGCGCTGTGGGCATCGAATACATCAGGGGGAGCGGCCAGCCGGAACAGGTCGAGATCGAGCACGGTGTCCGCGCCGTCGATGGTCGGCGTATGCGTGCGCGTGTCGCGCACGATCTGCGCGGCCCGGCCGAGCACCGTGCGGTCCACCTCCGGTGCAACGGTCTCGACCAGGGCCGCCGAAGCCGGCTCGTTGTGCTCGCAGCCCGGCACGTAGACCGCGTCGTGGCACAGCACCGCCAGCGCCTGCGCCGGATCCAGCGCGACGCCGCGCGCATGGGCGACTTCGAACATCTCGAGGACATGGCGGCGCCCGTGGTAGTGCCGGTATGGCGTGTCATACAGCGCCAGCACATCCAGCACCGTCTTGCGCGGCAGGAAGTCGAGACAGGCCAGCGCCGCGGGCCAGTCCGGAGCGAAGCGCGGCACCTCGCCCCGCGGCGTCGCCACGGGTTCGGTGAACACATCGGCGCGGCGCACCCAGAGCAAGGCGGGATCGCGCATCGCGCGATAGACGACCGCCGGCGCGAGGTCGGCCTCCAGGCGTCCGATGCCGACGACCGCATAGGCACCGCCCTTGTGGTGGCGGTACGGCATGCCGGCAATCAGATTGGGGTCGCCGGGAAGTTCCGCGGGATCGCCGTGGAATTCGGCAGGCGTGGCGGGTGGCTCGGGTGGCAGTGTCATCGGTGGCCTCATTCATGGCAGTCCGCTGGATCGCCATGATAGTGCACCGCCAGGCGCCGGCATCAATGAAACCGGCCGCCGGAAAAACAAAACCGACGCCCACTTGCGCGGGAGTCGGTCCGAGTTTTACTACACTGTTGTTGCCTGTCCGGCGGTCGAGACCGGGCAGCTTCTTGTCTGGCGGAGAGGGTGGGATTCGAACCCACGGTACCGTCGCCGGTACGCCTGATTTCGAGTCAGGTACATTCGACCACTCTGCCACCTCTCCGGTAACTGCTTTGCCGTGTGGCGAAACCGAGATTATAGCCACACCGCACCGGCCAGTGCAAGAGGCCGGCAACAGATTTTTTTACAGCTCCGGTTCCAGGCGAGTGACGCCGCCCATGTAAGGCTGCAGCGCGGCCGGCACCGTGACCGAGCCGTCGGCGTTCTGGTAGTTCTCGAGGATGGCCACCAGCGTGCGGCCCACGGCCAGGCCCGAGCCATTCAGCGTGTGCAGCAGTTCCGGCTTGCCCTGCCCCGCGCGCATGCGCGCCTGCATGCGGCGCGCCTGGAAGTCGCCCATGTTCGAGCACGAGCTGATCTCGCGGTAGGTGTTCTGCGCCGGGATCCACACTTCGAGGTCATAGGTCTTGGTGCTGCCAAAGCCCATGTCACCCGTGCACAGCACGATGGTGCGGAACGGCAGGTCCAGCTTCTTCAGGATCGCCTCGGCGTGGCCGGTCAGCTCTTCCAGCGCGTCGAACGACTGCGCGGCCGGCACGATCTGCACCATCTCGACCTTGTCGAACTGGTGCTGGCGGATCATGCCGCGCGTGTCCTTGCCGTACGAACCGGCTTCCGAGCGGAAGCACGGCGTATGCGCGACGAAGCGCAGCGGCAGCTTCTCGCCGGCGACGATGGCGTCGCGCACGATATTGGTCAGCGGCACCTCGGCGGTCGGGATCAGGTAGAAGTTCTCGATGCGCTCCCCTTCCTCGCTGCCCACCTTGCGCGGCACCCTGAACAGGTCTTCCTCGAACTTGGGCAGCTGGCCGGTGCCGCGCATCGACGTGGCGTTGACAATGTACGGCACGTACATTTCGGTATAGCCGTGTTCCTGCGTATGGGTGTCGAGCATCAGCTGCACCAGCGCGCGGTTCATGCGCGCCACGCCGCCGCGCAGCATCGAGAAGCGCGAGCCGGTCACCTTGACCGCGGTATCGAAGTCCAGGCCCAGCTTCTCGCCCACATCGACGTGGTCGCGCACGGCAAAGTCGAACTGGCGCGGCTCGCCCACGCGGCGCACTTCGACGTTCTGGGTCTCGTCGTTGCCCACCGGCACGCTTTCGTGCGGCAGGTTGGGGATCGACAGCATCAGCTCTGACAGGTGCGCCTGGATCTCGTCGAGCCGCGCGGCCGAGGCCTTGAGCGTGTCGCCGATGCCGCCGACTTCGGCCATCACGGCCGAGGCGTCCTCGCCCTTGCCCTTGAGCATGCCGATCTGCTTGGACAGGCTGTTGCGGCGCGCCTGCAGTTCCTCCGTCTGGGTCTGCAGTTGCTTGCGTTCGGCCTCGAGTGCCTGGAACGCCGCCACGTCGAGTTGGAAGCCGCGCGTGGCAAGGCGTTGCGCCACGGCGTCGATGTCTTTGCGGAACAGCTGGATGTCGAGCATGTTGCTTGAGATGAAGTGCAGGGCCAGCGACATGCCGGCGGACCCGCCATTTTACTGCACCCGCATGGGCCGGGACGAGCGAACTGGCGGCGCATGAGGGCGTCCGCCTTGCCGCAATGTCGTATCAAACACTACCGTCATTCCCGCGCAGGCGGGAATCCAGCGTCTTCACGTCCCCCTTGGGGATCACGTCCCCTGTGGATAAAGTCACTGGGTTCCCGCCTGCGCGGGAACGACGGTGGTTAATTGAACGGCATTACTCCGCCTTGCCGCCCTTTCCGCCGTCCTTGCTTTCGCGCGCCTTGGCCGCGCGCTGCTCGCGATGCCAGGCATCATCCAGTTCGCGCAGGTGGCGCAGCTTCTCGGCGATCTTGCCTTCCAGCCCGCGCGGCACCGGCTGGTACCAGCCCTGCGCCTTCAGGTCGTCCGGGAAGTAATGCTCGCCGGCGGCGTAGGCTTCGGGCTCGTCGTGCGCGTAGCGATAGGCATGGCCGTAGCCAAGCTCCTTCATCAGCCTGGTCGGCGCATTGCGCAGGTGCACCGGCACCGCGCGCGACTTGTCCTTGCCGACGAAGGCGCGCGCCGCGTTGTAGGCGTTGTAGCCGGCATTGGACTTGGGTGCGACGGCCAGGTAGATCAGCGCCTGCCCCAGCGCCAGCTCGCCTTCAGGCGAACCCAGGCGCTCGTAGGTCTCGGCCGCGTCCAGCGTGATGCGCGCGGCGCGGGGATCGGCCAGTCCGATGTCTTCCCACGCCATGCGCACGATGCGCCGCGCCAGGTAGCGCGGATCGGCGCCGCCGTCGATCATGCGGCAGAACCAGTACAGCGCGGCATCGGGGTCCGAGCCCCGCACGGACTTGTGCAGCGCGCTGATCTGGTCGTAGAAGGCATCGCCGCCCTTGTCGAAGCGGCGCAGGTTTTCCGACAGCGCGCTGCCCAGCAGCGCGTTGTCGATCTGCGCGGCGCCGGCGGTGCGCGCGGCGCGCGCCACGATCTCGATGTTGTTCAGCAGCTTGCGCCCGTCGCCGTCGGCCGAGGCCACGATCAGCTGCAGCGCCTCGTCCTGCCACGCGATGCCGCCGAGCTCTTCGCTGGCGCGCAGGGCCAGCTGCGTCAGCTCGGCATCGTCCAGGCTCTTGAGCACATAGACCGCCGCGCGCGACAGCAATGCGCCGTTGACCTCGAAGGAGGGGTTCTCGGTGGTCGCGCCGATGAAGGTGAACAGCCCGCTCTCGACGTGCGGCAGGAAGGCATCCTGCTGGCTCTTGTTGAAGCGGTGCACCTCGTCGACGAACACCAGCGTGCGCCGCCCGTGCGCGCGGAACTGCTCGGCGCGCTCCACCGCCTCGCGGATGTCCTTGACGCCCGACAGCACCGCCGACAGCGCGATGAACTCGGCGTCGAAGGCATCGGCCATCAGCCGCGCCAGCGTGGTCTTGCCCACGCCGGGCGGGCCCCACAGGATCATCGAATGCGGCTCGCCCGACTCGAACGCCACGCGCAGCGGCTTGCCCGGGCCCAGCAGGTGCTGCTGCCCGATCACCTCGTCGATGGTGCGCGGGCGCAGGCGCTCGGCCAGCGGTTGCCGGGAACGGTCAGGGGTATCGGAGAACAGCGAGTCCGCCACGTCATCAAACCTTGCGATTGCAGAACGCCACAGTGTAGACCATCGGCGCTGCGCGCTTGTGCCAGGCCCCGTCGCGGGCTAGGCGGCAAAGGCGACCACGTCCTCGATCTCGACGCGGATGCCGATGCGCTCGCCCATCGCGTGGTTGTGGTGCGAGGGCACCAGCGCCAGCACGCGGCCGCCGCTGGCCAGCCGCAGCGTGTACAGGATCTCGGCGCCCCGGAAGGCCTTGTGCACCACCTCCGCCTGCATCGGGCTGGCGTCGTCGTGGACGATGTCGTCAGGGCGCACCAGCACGTCGACGGCGGCATCCGCGGGCAGCTGCAGGGGCACTGCCGGGTGCAGCATGCCCAGCTCCACTTCGATCCGCCCATCGCCGCGCAGGTGCCCCGGCATCAGCACCCCCTGGCCGATAAAGCCGGCGACGAAGCGCGACGCCGGGCGGTGGTACAACTCATGCGCACTGCCCCACTGCTCGATCACGCCGTCATGCATCACGCCGATTTCGTCGGCCATGGCAAAGGCCTCGTACTGGTCGTGCGTGACCAGGATGGCGGTGGTGCCTTGTGCCTTCAGGATCGCGCGCACTTCCAGGCTCAGGCGCTCGCGCAGATCGACATCGAGGTTGGAGAACGGCTCGTCCAGCAGCAGCAGCTCGGGCCGCGGCGCCAGCGCGCGCGCCAGCGCCACGCGCTGCTGCTGGCCGCCGGACAGCTCATGCGGATACTTGCGCCCCGAGCCGGCAAGTCCCACCAGTTCCAGCACCTCTTCCACCCGCGCCGCTCGCCCGGCGCGGCCGGTACTGTGCAGCCCGAAGCCGACGTTGGCCGCCACGTCCAGGTGCGGGAACAGCGCGTAGTCCTGGAACACCATGCCGATGCGGCGCTGCTCCGGCGGCACCAGCGCGTCCGACGACGATACGGTCTGTCCCTCCAGCACGATGCGTCCGTCCTGCAACGGCTCGAAGCCGGCGATGGCGCGCAGCACCGTGGTCTTGCCGCAGCCGCTGGGACCCAGCAGGCAGGCGATATTGCCGCGCGCCAGCTTGAACGACAGGCCCTTGACCACCGCGTGCCGGCCGAAGGCATGCCGGATACGGTCGACCTCGATGACGGCGGCGCCGGCGGCCGTCTCGTGGGCGCCGCTGCGCGCCATCGGCCGCGCGCGTGCCTGGGCTGCGGGTAATCGGGAATAGGAATCGGTTCGCATGTGCGCATTATAAGGACGTGGCGTCGCACCACGGGCCCTCTCGTGCGTGGCATTGCTAGAATGCGGCAGCCCGTGCCGCGCCGACAACACATTGTCCGGGCGCGCTTCCCTCGAATTTACCGCATGCTCCTGCCCAGCCGCCGCCACTTCCACCCCCTGACCCTGGCCACGCTTGCGATGGCACTGCTGATCGCCGTGCCGGTGCTGGTGGTCGCCTCGGCCGTGCTGCTGCCCGCCGGCGAAACCTGGCGCCACCTGATCGACACGGTGCTGGCAGAGTATGTGATCAACACCATCTGGCTGCTGCTGGGCGTGGCCGCGGGCGTGCTGCTGCTCGGCGTGACCACGGCATGGCTGGTCTCGACCTACCGCTTCCCCGGCCATGCCGTGATGGAATGGGCACTGGTGCTGCCGATGGCGATGCCGGCCTACGTGATCGCCTACGCCTACACCGATGCGCTGCAGTTCGCCGGGCCGGTGCAAGGGTGGCTGCGCGAGCTGACCGGCTGGAAGGCGCGCGACTACTGGTTCCCGGACATCCGCTCGCTGGGCGGCGCCATCGCACTGTTCTCGCTGGTGCTGTATCCCTACGTCTACCTGACGGCGCGCGCCGCCTTCCTGCAGCAGACCCAGAACACGATCGAAGCCGCCCGCCTGCTCGGCCACGGTACCTGGAGCCGGCTCTGGCGCGTGGTGCTGCCGCTGGCACGGCCCGGCATCGTCGCCGGCACGGCGCTGGCGATGATGGAGACGCTGGCCGA
The DNA here is from genome assembly GCF_016894385.1 of Cupriavidus oxalaticus. Classification (NCBI taxonomy): domain Bacteria; kingdom Pseudomonadati; phylum Pseudomonadota; class Betaproteobacteria; order Burkholderiales; family Burkholderiaceae; genus Cupriavidus; species Cupriavidus oxalaticus. The sequence continues at coordinate 770,962 of NZ_CP069812.1, read as the reverse complement.
CTTCGGCACCGTGGCGTACTTTGCCATCCCAACGTTCTCCACCGGCATCTACCGGGCGTGGTTTTCGCTCGGCGACAAGAATGCGGCGGCGCAGCTGTCGGCATGCATGCTGCTGTTCGTCGCCGTGATCCTGCTGATGGAACGCGCCAGCCGCGGCCGCGCGCAGGTCTACGGCAACCAGCGCCGCGCCGCGGCATGGACGCTCGGCGGCACGCGCGGCTGGCTCGCGCTGGCGGTCTGCGCGGTGCCGGTGCTGCTGGGCTTCCTGGTGCCGGCGCTGATGCTGTGCCGCATGGCCTTTACCGACGGCGATGCCCAGTTCGGCCCGCGCTTTGTCGGGCTGGTGCGCAACAGCTTCCTGCTGGCCAGCGCGACGGCGCTGGCGGCGGTGCTGGTGGCGCTGGCGATCGGCTACGCCGGACGCGCCGCGAACGGCCGGCGCGGCTGGCTGGTGCGCGGGCTGACGCGGCTGTGCGGCATGGGCTATGCGCTGCCCGGCTCGGTCATCGCCGTGGGCGTGCTGGTGCCGGTGGCGCGCTTTGACAACGCGCTGTCGGCGTGGCTGCAGCAGCAGTTCGGGCTGTCGGTCGGATTGCTGCTGACCGGCGGCATCGCGGCGCTGGTGTATGCGCTGCTGGTGCGTTTCCTGGGCGTGGCGCTGCAGACGGTCAATGCCGGCCTGGGCAAGATCACGCCCAGCATGGACGCCGCCGCGCGCAGCCTCGGCCACGGCCCCGGCGCCACGCTGCGGCGCGTGCATTTCCCGATGCTGCGCGGCAGCCTGCTGACGGCGGCGCTGATCGTCTTTGTCGATGTGATGAAGGAACTGCCGGCCACCTTCGTGATGCGGCCGTTCAACTTCGATACGCTGGCCGTGCAGGCCTACAACCTCGCTGCCGACGAACGTCTGGCCGAAGCCGCGACCGCGTCGCTGGTGATCGTCGCCGTCGGCCTGCTGCCGGTGATCCTGCTGTCGCGCACGATCCGGCGCGAGGCGCAGCGCTGAGCCGCACGCTAGCCCGCTAGCCCGCTAAAGTCCCGCCGTGCCGCGCCGATAGCCTTTCATGGCCCGGCGCTCGCCCGGGGACAAGAACAGCGGCACGCCGGGCCCTTCGGCGCCTGCCGCCGGAACGCATGACGGGGGCGTATGCTGCGATACCACATCCTGTTGTTCAAGCTGAACCGGCTGGTCAACCGCAACAAGCTGAGCGGCGTGGAAGAAATTTCGCTGGCCGGACAACTGGCCGAGATGATCGGATCCGCCGACACTGCGACCCGCATCATCGGCGACCTTGCCGACCACGCCAATCCGCAGGTGCGCCGCATCGCGCTCAACGCGATCCGCCGTGGACGCCAGTTCACCTCGCCCAGCCTGCAGCCCGCACTGGTGCGCCGCATGGCGGATGCCGAAGCGGCAGTGCGCCATGATGCGGTGTGGATCGTGCAGGAAACGCGCATGGACGGCGCCGAGCTGCGCGCGGCGCTGCGCCGGCTGGCGGGAAAGGTGCGGTTGCCTTGGGATGCCGAGCGTGCCCGCGCCAATCCCGGCGACACGGCGCTGGCCGCGCAGGTGCGCGCCCGCATGGCGCTGGACAAGCTGCTGGAAAAAAGTGCGGCGGAGCGTAACCAGGCGCTGGCCGCCATGGCGCTGGGAACGGTCGGGGACCAGCCCTATGCGGAAGGCACGGTCGGCCACAGGCGCCTGCTGCAGCGCGCGCTGATCCGGCGCCAGGCCGGGCGGCGGCTCGACAGCAGCGTCAAGCTGACGTTCCGCAAGGTCGAGCCGGCAGAGGTGAAGGGAAACAAGCGGTTCCTGCTGTAACGCGGAACCGGCCGGCCCGCCCCTCGTGCAGGGGCGGCCGGCCTGACCTGCGGCTTACTTGAAGCCCGCGCGGTCCAGCAGCTTCTGTGCCTGCGGCTGGTACTTGCCCAGCTCGGCCACGTTGATGGCGTCGGCCTTGAACTCGCCCAGCGAATCGAGCGCCGGGTTGCTGACCTTCACGCCCTGCACCACCGGCCATTCATTGTTGCCGTCGGCAAAGTACCGCTGCGCCTCGTCGCTGGCCAGGTATTCCAGGAACTTGACCGCCGCCTCCTTGTTCGGCGCGTGCTTCAGCATGCCGCCACCGGAGATGTTCATGTGCACGCCCTGGCTTTTCTGGTTGGGCCATACCACGCCCAGCTTGTCGGCCACGGCCTTGTCTTCCGGCTTGGTCGACTTCAGCAGGCGTGCAATGTAGTAGGTGTTGGAGATCGCCACGTCGCACTCGCCCGCGGCCACGGCCTTGAGCTGGTCGGTATCGCCGCCCTTGGGCGCGCGCGCCAGGTTGGCGGCCACGCCGCGCGCCCACTGCTCGGTGCGCGCCTCGCCGTCGTGCGCGATCAGGCTGGACACCAGCGACAGGTTGTAGACGTGCCCGCTGGAACGCGTGCACACCTTGCCCTTCCACTTGGGATCGGCCAGGTCCTCGTAGGTGGCGATGTCGCCGGCCTTGACCGCGGTCTTGTTGTACGCGATCACGCGGCCGCGCGCCGAGAATCCGAACCACTCCCCGTTCGGGTCGCGGTAGTTGGCGGGGATGCGCGATTCCAGCGCCTTCGACTTGACCGGCGCGAACACGCCGGCCTGCTGGGCCCGCCACAGCCGGCCGATATCGACGGTGATGAAGACGTCCGCCGGACTGTTGGCGCCTTCATTGCGGATGCGCTCCAGCAGCGGATCTTCCTGGCCTTCGATGCGGTTGACCTTGATGCCGGTCTGCTTGGTGAAGTTGGCGTACAGCGCCTCGTCCGTCTGGTAGTGCCGCGCGGTATAGAGGTTCAGCACCTTTTCCTGCGCCGCGGCCGCCAGCGGCAGCGTCAGCAGGGCCAGCGCCGCGGCACGCGGCAGCAAGGTTCGGATAGTGGTCTTCACGCGGATGGCTCCCCAGCATGGTTGGGCAGTCACCAGCATCCGGGACACCCGGGACTGCCCGGTTATTGGATTCCGGACAGCCAGAAACAATATTGATTCTTGTTCAAGCGGTCAAATTACATTTTTGTCATGTTGGTCGCCGTTGAGTGATCAATGATTGCGCGCCTGCACATCATGCGGCGCAGCCTATACATCGCTTCAGCCGCGCCGCACCCACGCGACCTTGCCAGCCGTGATGCCGAGGGTCCGGCGCTGCGGGTTGTAGTCCATCGTGCCCGGGAACTGCTGCCCGTCGCGTTCGCCGAGCCGCCACGCGCAGCCTTGCAGCAGGCCGACGGCCTCCGCCTCGCTCTTGCCCAGCAGCGCGTCGTCGGCAAACTTGTCGGCGGCACAGCCGGCCGGCGTGCCCCGCCCACCTTGCGGCCCTGGCATGGGCGCCGGCTCGTTGGGCTGCGTCGCGCAGCCGGCGACCAGGGCGGCCGCTGCCGCAATCCAGGGGAGCAGCCGGGCTCGTGTCGTCATCCGCTTGGCAGTCATTCCGTTCTCCTGTCGGTATGTCAAGTAAGAGGATTCTGGGACACATGACAGACAGCGGCGTTCAGTTTCTTTGCAGGCAGATCTGAAATCTTTGCCGGATTGCCAAGCGGCCGCCGCATTTGCCGGATGGCCTGCGCTTGATCCCGGATAAACCGGCCTATAACCCATGCGTGCTATCAACAACCTGGCGGTGATGGCCTGCGTCCGGCCGCTCGTCGCCGCAAACCCGCGCCCAGCCGCGCACCACGATGGAGGTATCGCATGACCGCAATGATGAAAGCCGCCGTCTTCGTCGAACCCGGCAGGATCGAACTGGCCGACAAGCCCGTCCCCGACGTCGGCCCCAACGATGCGCTGGTGCGCATCACCACCACCACCATCTGCGGCACCGACGTGCACATCCTCAAGGGCGAGTACCCGGTGGCGCGGGGCCTAACCGTCGGCCACGAGCCGGTCGGCGTGATCGAGCGGCTCGGCAGCGCCGTGGCCGGCTACCGTGAGGGCCAGCGTGTCATCGCCGGCGCCATCTGCCCGAATTTCAATTCCTATGCCGCGCAGGACGGCGTGGCTTCGCAGGACGGCAGCTACCTGGTGCCGCAAGGCCTGTGCGGCTGCCACGGCTACAAGGCCACGGCCGGCTGGCGCTTCGGCAACCTGATCGACGGCACCCAGGCGGAATTCGTGCTGGTGCCGGATGCGCAGGCCAATCTCGCGCCGATCCCCGACGGCCTCACCGACGAACAGGTGTTGATGTGCCCGGACATCATGTCGACCGGCTTCAAGGGCGCCGAGAACGCCAATATCCGCATCGGCGACACCGTCGCGGTGTTCGCGCAGGGGCCGATCGGGCTGTGCTCGACCGCCGGCGCAAGGCTGTGCGGCGCCACCACCATCATCGCCATCGACGGCAACGACCACCGGCTCGAGATCGCGCGCAAGATGGGGGCGGACGTGGTGCTGAACTTCCGCCGCTGCGACGTGGTGGACGAGATCATGAAGCTGACCGGCGGGCGCGGCGTGGATGCTTCGATCGAGGCGCTGGGCACGCAGGTAACCTTCGAGCAGTCGCTGCGCGTGCTCAAGCCCGGCGGCACGCTGTCGAGCCTGGGCGTGTACTCCGGCGACCTGACCATCCCGCTGTCGGCCTTCGCCGCCGGGCTGGGCGACCACAAGATCAATACCGCGCTGTGCCCCGGCGGCAAGGAACGCATGCGCCGGCTGATCAACGTGATCGAGTCCGGACGCGTCGACCTGGGCGCGCTGGTGACGCACCAGTACAAGCTGGACGATATCGTCGCGGCCTATGAGCTGTTTGCCAACCAGCGCGATGGCGTGCTGAAGATCGCGGTCAAGCCGCATTGAGGGCCGCGAGGGGGCGGCGAGGGGGGCGCTGGTTCAGCCCTTGGCCCGTTCGGCCAGCGTCTTCATCGCGTCGGCCGGCAACGGGCCGTGACATGTCCGTTCGCCGCCTGACTCGCTGACGACGAGCCAGACCTGCTCGGGCTCGCCCCTGGGGTGCAGCAGCCAGGCGGGGCCGCGCGCGTTGCTGCTGGGCGGCAGGTCTTCCAGCACGCCGGTGCTGGCGGACTGCAGCATGACCGCGCATTCCGATGCGGGCACGCGCGTCGATTTCAGGAACGCCGCGTTGCCGAGCACTTCGGGCAATGCCGTGTCCGGCGCGCGCAGGAACGAATCGACATCGAACTTGCTGGCACCGCCGCCGGTGCTGGTGCAAGCCGCCAGCGCCAGCGCGCCGGCGCTGGCCAGGATCGCTGCGCCGGAACGTCCGCGGGCAGCGACGATGCGAGCAGCCATGGCTGAGTTGGCGATCATGGCGGGCCTCATTGCTTCATCACATCGGCACCCTTGGGCACCGTGAACCGGAAGGCATCGGCCGCCAGCGGCGGGTTCTTCTGCATGTTCGTGAAGGTCAGCAAGGTGGTGTTGCCAAAGGCGTCGCGCAACTCCATCGCTTCAAGGTTGCCACCCTTGAAGCCAATGCCGATGCGCTCGAACTGCGTGTCCTTGGCCTTGGGCGTCAGCTCCAGCCATTCCACGCCATCGCGGGTCGGGCCGTTCTTGATGGCGAAGTTCTTTTCAAGGTCGTTGCTGCCGAACAGGATCGCCGCCGGGCTGGAACCCAGCGCGGCATCGAGCTTGCGCTCGGTGACCTGGTTCAGGTCCTTGTCATAGATATACAGGGTCTGGCCATCGGCCTGCAGCAGTTGCTCGTAGGGCTTGGTATAGCGCCAGGTGAACTTGCCCGGGCGCGAAAACACGAAGGTGCCGCTGGAGTTGCCGGTCACCTTCACGTTGGCGCCCTGCCCCTTGACCTGGCGCTGCGTGAATTCGCCGCGCGCGCTCTTCACACCGGTGACGAAGCTCTGCAGCTGGTCGGTGGCTGCGGCATGGGCCGGCGCCTGGATGGCAAACATCGCCAGCGCGGCGCAGGCCGACACGAGGATGCGGTTGCGCATGATTTGGATCCTGGTTGTTATCGAATGCGTTGACCCTGTGCGGCGTCTGGCAGGCAGTCCGCTGCACGGTCAACGTGTCTGGTTAGAGCCGGCAGCTGGTGCAGGATTCCGCGCCGCCCGTGCTTCGCGGGTAACCGGATATTACGGCAGATGGTGCGCGAACTGCGCCGGCTCAGGCACGAAAACTCTCAATTTGCGGTAAAGGACCCAGCAAAGCGAATCTCGTATCAGGATGAAACGCTTCTTTACTTGGCGTGGAAGACAATGCAGTGCATGTACGTAGAGCACTCGCCACGCCGCCTCTTGCTCGCTGCTTCGCCGGGAGGCGGCCAAATCCACTGGGCCAGCAATATGACCAACGCCAAACCTGCTGCCGGGCGTCAGCCATTCCGGCACGACGCCAGGCGTCTCGACCGCGACGAGATGAAGAGGATCGCGACACGCCAGGTCAGGATTGAACTCGACGCCTGGCAGGAAAAGACCGCTGCCAAACCCTTTAATCCCGCCATGGTAGTCACGGGCATTCTGGCCGGTGTAGCGTTCGTCTTTTCCGTGATGTCGTGGCTGAATGAGAGCACCCAGGACAAGATCGAAAAGGCCACCGGTCCGCTCGCCTCTCGAATCACCGAAATGGACCGCCGCCTCACGGGTCGCCTGGACGCAGTTGATTCGCGCATCGAGCGCCTGGAGGTGCGGGTCGAAAAAGGCTTTGAAGAATTCAACGAGAAGTTAGAGAACGTCAACGCCAAGGTCGACAACGTCACCGCCAAGGTCGACAACGTCACCGCGAAGCTCGACCTACTGCTTAAGCGCCGCTAGCACACTCAGGCTGGGCAATCCACGGCCAGCCTGAATGCCCGCCTCCGCTAGTCACTCATCATCCCGCGCAGCCGCGCCACCGCCCTGCACCAGGATGTCGCGGTTGCCATTGCCAGACATGGCCGACACCAGCCCGGCCTTCTCCATATCCTCCAGCAGCCGCGCGGCGCGGTTGTAGCCGATGCGCAGGTGGCGCTGCACCAGCGAGATCGACGCGCGACGGTTCTTCAGCACCACTTCCACGGCCTGGTCATACAGCGGATCAGCCTCGCCGCCGCCACCACCGATACCGGCGCCGCCGCCAAAGCCATCGCCGCCACCGTCGTCCGTGAGGCCGCCTTCGAGGATGCCTTCGATGTAGTTCGCCTCCCCGCCTTCCTTCAGCTTTTCCACCACGCGGTGGACTTCATCGTCCGAGACAAAGGCGCCATGCACGCGCACCGGCAAGCCGGTGCCCGGCGCCAGGTAGAGCATGTCGCCCATGCCCAGCAGCGTCTCGGCGCCCTGCTGGTCGAGGATGGTGCGCGAGTCGATCTTGCTGCTGACCTGGAAGGCGATGCGGGTCGGCACGTTGGCCTTGATCAGGCCGGTGATCACGTCCACCGACGGGCGCTGCGTGGCCAGCACCAGGTGCAGGCCGGCGGCGCGCGCCTTCTGCGCGATGCGGGCGATCAGCTCTTCCACCTTCTTGCCGACCACCATCATCAGGTCGGCCAGCTCGTCGATGACGATAACGATGGTGGGCAGCTTGTCCAGCGGCTCCGGCGCGTCCGGGGTCAGGCTGAACGGGTTCGGAATCTTCTCTTCCCTGGCAGCGGCCTCGTCGATTTTCTTGTTGTAGCCCGCCAGGTTGCGCACGCCCAGCTTGCTCATCAGCTTGTAGCGCCGCTCCATCTCGCCGACCGCCCAGTTCAGCGCGTTGCCGGCCTGGCGCATGTCGGTCACCACCGGGCACAGCAGGTGCGGGATGCCCTCGTAGACGCTCATTTCGAGCATCTTGGGATCGATCAGGATCAGGCGGACGTTGTCCGGCTTGGCCTTGTACAGCAGCGACAGGATCATCGCGTTGATGCCCACCGACTTGCCCGAGCCCGTGGTGCCCGCGACCATGCAGTGCGGCATCTTGGCCAGGTCCGCCACCATCGGCTTGCCGGCGATGTCCTTGCCCAGCGCCATGGTCAGGCTGGAAGCGCTCTCGTTGTAGACCTGCGAGCCCAGGATTTCCGACAGCCGCACGGTCTGGCGCTTCGGATTGGGCAATTCCAGCCCCATGTAATTCTTGCCGGGGATGGTCTCGACCACGCGGATCGACACCAGCGACAGCGAACGCGCCAGGTCGCGCGCCAGGTTGACCACCTGGCTGCCCTTGACGCCGGTGGCCGGCTCGATCTCGTAGCGCGTGATGACCGGTCCCGGGTAGGCCGCCACCACCTTCACCTCGACGCCGAAGTCCTTGAGCTTCTTCTCGATCAGGCGCGAGGTGAATTCCAGCGTCTCGGCACTGACCGTCTCCTGGTGCGGCGGGATCGGGTCGAGCAGCGACAGCGGCGGCAGGTCCGAATCCTGGATGTCGGCAAACAGCGGCTGCTGCTTCTCGCGTTCCACGCGTTCGTGCTTGGGCACCGCCTGCGGCCGCACGATCTGCACCGGCGGCGCCTCTTCGATGCGCACGCGCTGCACCTCGACCGTTTCCTTGCGCTCGACCTTGGCGGCCTCGCCGATGATGCGGTCCTGCTTGCTCTCGCGGCGCGCCTTGAAGCCCTGGAACAGGGTCTCGACGAAACCGCCGATATGCTCGGCCACCGACAGCCACGAGAAGTGGAAGAACAGCGACAGCCCGATCGCGAACAGCAACAGCAGCAGCAGCGTCGCGCCGGTGAAGCCCAGCGCCACCTGCATCCAGCCGCCCAGCGTGTCGCCCAGCACCCCGCCCGGCGCGCGCGGCAGCGCGGCGCGCAGCGGATACATGCGGATCGCCTCCAGCCCCATGCTGGACAGCAGCGTCAGCACGAAGCCGATCCAGCTCACCGTCACGCCCTGGCGATGCTGGCGGTCGTCGGCGCGCTCGGGCAGATCGGCCGTCAGGGTGCGCCAGCCGCGCCAGCAGCGCCGCACCAGCAGCACGGCCCACCAGTAGGCCGAGAAGCCGAAGATGAAGAACAGCACGTCGGCTACCCAGGCGCCGACACGGCCGCCCAGGTTATGGATATCGGCGACCTGGTTCGCGTGCGACCAGCCGGGGTCGGTCTTGCTGTAGCTGGCCAGCACGCACAGGAAGCCCAGCGTGACGGCCAGCAGCAGGAACCAGCGCACCTCGCCCAGCAGTTTGCCGATGCGGGATGGCAAGGCTGAGGGATCGGTACGGGTGGTCGTGGTAGCTCGGGCCATGCGTGATCAAGACTCGCTTGTCGGAGTATTCCGGGTTGTTTCGGGTCCGGCGAACTTAAGTCACCGGTGACTTAAACCCGTCGTGGCGGCCATTTTAACGTGGGCGGCGGCTATCGCACCCATTGGAATTTGCAACAGTGGGCAAATCCGGCTCCTCTTATAATGTCGGTTTCGAGCAATGCCGGTGGGCATCATGCCGCACCGGCCACAGGAACGCATCATGGCAAAACACGCAAAAGTGCTGATTCTCGGTTCTGGTCCCGCCGGCTATACCGCCGCGGTCTACGCGGCCCGCGCCAACCTGCAGCCGGTGCTGATCACCGGCCTGGCCCAGGGCGGACAGCTGATGACCACCACGGACGTCGAGAACTGGCCGGGCGATGCCAAGGGCGTCCAGGGTCCCGAACTGATGCAGCGCCTGCTGGCGCATGCCGAAGAGTTCAAGACCGAAATCATCTTCGATCACATCCACACCGCGAAGCTGGTGGACGAGAACGGCAAGCCGGCCCGCCCCTTCACGCTGATCGGTGATGCCGGCGAATACACCTGTGACGCCCTCGTGATCGCCACCGGCGCCTCGGCCCAATACCTGGGCCTGCCGTCGGAAGAAGCCTTCATGGGCCGCGGCGTGTCGGCCTGCGCCACCTGCGACGGCTTCTTCTACAAGAACCAGGAAGTCGCCGTGGTCGGCGGCGGCAACACCGCCGTGGAAGAAGCGCTGTACCTGTCGCACATCGCCAGCAAGGTCACCGTGATCCACCGCCGCGACAGCTTCCGCGCCGAGCCGATCCTGGTCGACCGCCTGCTCCAGCGCGAGAAGGAAGGCCGCATCGAGATCCGCTACGACAACGTGCTGGACGAAGTGCTGGGCGACGATTCGGGCGTGACCGGCATCCGCATCCGCAACGCCAAGACCGGCCAGGCCGAAGACCTGAAGCTGGCGGGCGTGTTCATTGCCATCGGCCACAAGCCCAATACCGACCTGTTCACCGGCCAGCTGGAGATGCACAACGGCTACCTGGTGACCAAGTCGGGCCTGCAGGGCGACGCCACCGCCACCAGCGTGCCGGGCGTGTTCGCCGCCGGCGACGTGCAGGACCACGTCTACCGCCAGGCGATCACCAGCGCCGGCACCGGCTGCATGGCCGCGCTGGATGCGCAGCGCTTTGTCGAAGCCCTGAAGTAAGCCTGAGAAGTAATCCTGAGAAGTAAGCCTGAGAAGTAAGCCCAGGCCGTCCTGAACCGGCCCGCCGCGGCCGGTTCATCCTCCTCCTCTCAGCCGCCCTCGGCTGCCATGCCCCAGTCGATATAATCCCGGCGAGTACCCGGAGATTTTTCATGACGCACGGCGCCCGCAAACCCGACCGCCCGACCCAGCGCTTCGGCCTGAACGACCTGTCCAGCCTGCGCGACAACCTCAAGGCCGATGCCGAGCGGCGCGAAGCCGAGCGCCTGGCCGCCGAGCAGGCGGCGCAGCGTGCCCGCGAAGAGGCCGACGTGTTCCGCGCCAGCGTGGGCCAGGTCAGCCAGCTGCGCGACCGCAACCGCGCCCACCACCCGGCCAGCAAGCCCGCGCCCGTACCGGTGCAATCGCAGCGCAACGACCAGGCGGTGCTGCAAGCCTCGCTGTCCGATGAATTCGATGTCGAAAGCCTGCTGGAGACCGACGAGACCCTGTCGTTCCGCCGGCCCGGCATCGGCATGGACGTGATCCGCAAGCTGCGCCGCGGCGAATGGGTGCCGCAGGACAAGGTCGACCTGCACGGCCTGCGCAGCGACGAGGCGCGCGAGGCGCTGGCCGAGTTCCTGCGCCGCTCGGTGCGCAACGGCGTGCGCTGCGTGCGCGTGATCCACGGCAAGGGCCTGGGCTCGCCCGACAAGCTGCCGGTGCTCAAGGGCAAGGTGCGCAGCTGGCTGGTGCAGAAGGAGGAAGTGCTCGCCTTCGTGCAGGCGCGCGAGGCCGAAGGCGGCGCCGGCGCGCTGATGGTGCTGCTGCGCCAGCCGCGTACCTGACCCTGCACCGGGCCCCGGATGCATCTTCCCCTCGAATTGCTGATGGGGCGGCTGCCCCTGATCCTCCACATCATGGAGGTGATCGGCGTGCTCGCCTTTGCGGTGTCGGGCGTGGTCGACGCGCGCAAGCAGCGCCTGGACGTGGTCGGCACCTTCGTGGTCGCCTTCGCCACCGCTTTCGGCGGCGGCACGCTGCGCGACGTGCTGCTGGACCGGCGCCCGTTCTACTGGGTCGACCACGAAGGCTATGTGCTGCTGATCTTCCTGATGTCGTTCGGCGCGTCCTTCGTGCTGCGCGTGGTCAGCCGCGTGGCGTCCGAGCGCACCTTGATCGTGGCCGATGCCATCGGCCTGGGCCTGTTCTCGGTGACCGGCGCCTCGCTGGCGCTGGTGGCGCAGATGACACCTACGGTGGCCGTGATGATGGGCATCATCTCGGCCGTGTTCGGCGGGGTGTTGCGCGACGTGCTGTGCAATGAAGTGCCGATGATCCTGCGCGACCGTTCCCCCTATGCCACCTGCTCCTTCGTCGGCTGCTGGATCTATGTCGGCATGACCTGGCTGGATGTCCACCAGGAAGCGGCCCTGCTGACCGGGGCGCTGGCGATCATCGCCATGCGGCTGGTATCGGTGCGCTACGGCTGGAAGCTGCCGAGCTGAATATGCCCCGCGCAAACAAGAACGCCGCCCGGTGAAGGCGGCGTTCTTGTTATGGCCGGCGGCTCAGACCGCGGCTTCGTCCTGTTCGCCGGTACGAATGCGGATCACGCGCTCGATCTCGGTCACGAAGATCTTGCCGTCGCCGATCTTGCCGGTATGCGCGGCCTTGACGATGGCGTCCAGCACGGTGTCCAGCTGGTTCTCGGCCACCACCACCTCGATCTTGATCTTGGGGAGGAAATCGACGACATATTCGGCGCCGCGGTAGAGCTCGGTATGCCCTTTCTGGCGGCCAAATCCCTTCACCTCGGTCACCGTCAGCCCGGTCACGCCGACATCAGCGAGGGCTTCACGCACCTCGTCGAGCTTGAACGGTTTGATGATGGCGGTAATCTGCTTCATGACTGGCCCCTGGTTATCGTTTGTTCACGCGCCTGGCGGCGCACCGCCGCGGACGCGGCGCTCTCCGGCTGGCATTTTAACAGCCATTGGCGCCATGCATTCCCCGCTATCCCGCGCCTGGCGCGGCCGGAACGTTCGACAGCACGCATCGCCGGGCGGCGCGATGCCGCCTGAGCCTGTGGACAACCCTGTGGACAGCCCCGGGAAATCCTGTGCAGAGCCTGTGCAAACCCTGTGCACATCACCCGGTCACGCTGTGTTGAGGAAGCGGCGCCGATAATCCGAAGGCGCCACTCCGACGCGCCGCAAAAAGGCGCGCCGCAGGTTGTTGGGATCGCCAAAGCCGGCCAGCGCCGCCACGCGCTTTAGCGGATGGCGCGAACCTTCCAGCAGCCGGCGCGCGGCATCGATGCGCGCGGCCTCGACGAAATCGGCCGGCGTCACCTGGCATTCCTGGCGGAAGACGCGGGCAAAGTTGCGCGTGCTCATGCCGGCACGTGCGGCCAGCGCGTCGACCGACAGGTCGCCGGCAAGGTTCTCGACCAGCCAGCCCTGTACCTCCCGGATGGCATTGCGCTCCGCCGTCTGCGCCGCGAGGTGGGCGCTGAACTGCGACTGCCCGCCTGGCCGCTTGAGGAACATCACCAGTTCGCGCGCCACCCGTAGCGCCACCACGCGGCCGAAATCCTCCTCGACAAGCGCCAGCGCCAGGTCCAGCCCCGCGGTCACGCCAGCGGAGGTGTACACGTTGCCATCCTTGACGTATATGCGGTCCGGCTCCACCTGAACGCCCGGAAACATGCGCGCCAGACGGTCGGTGGTGTTCCAGTGCGTGGTGGCGCTGCGTCCGTCCAGCAGGCCCGCATGTGCAAGCATCATCGCGCCGGAGCAGACCGACCCGATCCTCCGCACCGTGCGTGCCTGCCGGGCCAGCCATGCGCCGATGGTTTCATCCTGCGCCTGCTTCCATAGCGCAGGGCCGCCCGCGACCAGCAGCGTGTCGATATCGTCACTGGCGGTCTCCAGCGTCGCGTCCGGTTCGATGCGCATGCCGTTGGAGGCCGTGAGCATCCCTTGCGCCGGCGCGATGATCTCGAATTTGTACGCATCCGGTTGCCCCGCCTGGCGCGCACCTTCGTGGAAGACATCCAGGGGACCGGCCAGATCAAGCATCTGGAAGCCGGGAAAGGCAACGACGGCGATTTTCATGGATGGCAGGGCAAGAACCGGGACCGTAGTCCGGCGTGGCTGGATATTGAAAGTCTAGGCAGATACAGCCAGCGGCGTGTCAACGGTAGCGCACGATGGATATTTCGACGATTCGCCGCGAATCCGCCAGCTCGGTGTGCCTGCCCGCGCGCTGCAACGCCACCAGCCGGCTGCGCTGGTCGCCGATCAGCGCAGCGTCGCCGCCGGCTTCGCGCACCCGGGAGGCAACCCGCTTCAGCAGGAAGCGCTCGCCGATCCACCCCTCCGCGGTTTCCACGGTGGTGTAGGCCAGCACCTCGTACGGTCGCGGCGGCTCGCCCCGCATCCAGATGTCGACGCCGTCGACGTGCTCCCGTGCGCCGCCCTGGCCGTGCCGCAGCAGCGGCTCGCCTTCGTGGCGCCGGATCGGCGCCTGGATGCAGGCCGCGAGACCCACGCAGCACAACAGCAGCAGTGCGGGAACCCTGGCCCGCTTCGTCAAGGTTGGCTTCATCTGATTTCCTCTGCTTCAAATGCAAACGGCGCGCAGTCTAGGCAGGAAAAGCAGCGCTGCGGCGCCACTGGCAGCAAGCGCCCGACCATTGGCTGGATTTGACGTATCTATCTCCTATCGGACAATCCGCCGGAAAACCATAATTCCCTTCACCAGGCCCCGCCCCACTCCGACGAGCGGGCACGGCCCCCCCTCCCTACGCCCGTCCACTCGCGGGCCAACCGAAGCCAGACGCCATGACTCTTGCAGCCCATCCCGCGGCCACCCTGCCTGCGCCCCGCAGTTCGGTGAAGCACCTCCCTGTCAACCTGTTCGGCGCCGTCATGGGCCTGTCCGGGCTGTCGATGGCATGGCGCGGCGCCGTCACCGCCTTCGGTGCCAGCCCGGCCATCGGCGACGCCATTGGCGTGGTCGCGGTGCTTGCCTTCGCTGCCCTGGCCGGCGGCTATCTCGCCAAGTGGAAGCGCTACCCCGAAGCGGTTCGCGCGGAATTCAGCCATCCCGTCGCCGGCAATTTCTTCGGCACCATCGCCATTGCCATCCTGCTGCTGTCGTCGGTGGTCGGCGTGCACCACGAGGCGCTGGGGCAGGCAATCTGGGCGGTCGGCACGGTGATCACCGTGGCGCTGACCTTCCTCATCGCAGGCCGGCTGTTCCGCGGCCGCACCGAGCCTGCCGATGCCGTGCCGGCATGGCTGATCCCCGGCGTGGCGACGCTCGACATCGCCGTGGCCGGCGGCACCATGCCGATGGCGTGGGCGCACGAGGTCAACCTGTTTGCCGCCGCCGTCGGCACGATGATCGCGCTGGTGTTCTTCAAGATGATCTTCTCGCGGCTGGTCCACCACGATCCGCTGCCCGCCGGCATGGTGCCGTCGCTGATCATCCTGATCGCGCCGTTCGAGGTGGGCTTCCTGGCCTACGTCAATGTGACCGGCCATGTCGACCTGTTTGCCGGCATGCTGTTCTACTTCGGCCTGTTCCTGTTCGTGCTGCTGTCGTGGCGCGTGTTCCGCCGTCCGGTGCCGTTTGCGCCGTCGTGGTGGGCGATCAGCTTCCCGATGGCGGCGCTGTCGAACGCGGCGCTGAAATATGCGGGCCATGCGCAGGCCAGCGCGCTCGCCTGGCTGGCGGGGCTGATCCTGCTGGTCCTGACGGTGGCGATCGCGGTGCTGTCCGTGCGCACGCTGCACAGCCTGTTCACGCATCGCCTGCTGGCCGGCTGACCGATGTCATGGACCCTGTTGGTCGTGGCCGGCGTGCTCGAGATCGCCTTTGCCTTCGGCATGAAATGGTCGGCCGGCTTCAGCCGGTTCTGGCCCAGCGTCTATGCGGTGGCGACCGGGCTGTCCAGCATCGTCCTGCTGACGCTGTCGCTGCGCGCGCTGCCGGTGGGAACGGCTTATGCGGTATGGACCGGCATCGGCGCAGCCGGCACCGCGACGCTCGGCATGCTGTGGCTGGGCGAGCCGGCATCGTTGGCGCGCGCGGGCTGCATCGCGCTCATCCTGTGCGGCGTGGTGGGTCTCAAGCTGGTCTCGGGCCCGGCCGCGTGACGGCGCTCCCGCAGGAAAATGGCCCGCACAGTGCGGTAATGCCGTTCAGTTAAGGTATCAATCACAACTGTCATTCCCGCGCAGGCGGGAACGACGGTGGTTAACTGAACGGCATTACGCAAAGTGCGGGCCATTTCACTGCTCAGCGACACTGGGACATCAGTCCGGCACCGTCGCCAGGTCCGCCAGCCACACCGCCGACTCCGAATCGCTCGGCGCGCGCCAGTCGCCGCGCGGCGACAACGAGCCGCCCGACCCCACCTTGGGCGCGTTCGGGATGCAGGAACGCTTGAACTGGCTGGTGCGGAAGAAGCGGTCGAGGAAGATCGCGAGGTTGCGCTTGATCTCCGGCATCCCGTACTGGTTGCGCGCCACTTCCGGCCCGTATGGCCACACGCCGCGCTCGCGGTCGCCCCAGGCGTGCTGGGCCAGGAAGGCGATCTTGGACGGCGTGAAGCCGAAGCGCAGCGTGTAGTAGAGGTTGAAATCCTGCAGCTCGTAAGGCCCGATGGCGCTCTCGGTCTTCTGCTCGGGGCCATGGTTGCTGTCGCCGGGGACCAGCTCCGGGCTGATATCGGTGCCAAGCACCGCCAGCAGCACGTCCGCCCCGCCCTCGCCGATCTGCCCGGTCTCGGCGACCCAGCGCACCAGGTGCGAGATCAGCGTCTTGGGCACGCTGGCGTTGACGTTGTAGTGCGACATGTGGTCGCCCACGCCGTAGGTGCACCAGCCCAGCGCCAGCTCGCTCAGGTCGCCGGTGCCGATCACGATGGCGCCGTGGAAGTTCGCCAGCCGGAACAGGTGGTTGGTGCGCTCGCCGGCCTGCACGTTCTCGAAGGTCACGTCATAGACCTTCTCGCCGGCCGCGTACGGATGGCCCAGGTCCTTCAGCATGGCCAGGCAGCTGGGCCGGATATCGATCTCGGTGGCGCTGCAGCCCACCACCTGCATCAGCTTGCGCGCCTGGTCCAGCGTGCGGTCGCTGGTGGCGAAGCCGGGCATGGTGTAGGCCAGGATATTGGCGCGCGGCAGCCCCAGGCGGTCCATTGCCTTGGCGCAGACCAGCAGCGCGTGCGTGGAGTCGAGCCCGCCGGACACGCCGATCACCACCTTGCTGATCCTGCTGGCCGACAGCCGCTGCACCAGCGCCTGCACCTGGATGTTGTAGACCTCCATGCAGCGCTCGTCGCGCTGGCGCGGATCGGCCGGCACGTACGGGAAGCGCGCCACGTTGCGTGCCAGCGGCAGCGACTTGTCGCGCGGCAGCTCGAGCGCGAAGGTGACCACGCGGAACGCTTCCACCTCGGCTTTGTGCCGGCGCACCGAATGGCCGAAGGTGACCTGGTGCATGCGCTCGCGCGACAGGCGTTCGACGTCGACGTCGGCGAACAGCAGGTGCGAGTCGTCGGAGAAGCGCTCGGATTCGGCCAGCATTTCGCCGTTCTCGTAGATCAGCGCCTGCCCGTCCCAGGCCAGGTCGGTCGACGATTCGCCCTTGCCGGCCGAGGTGTACAGGTACGCCGCCAGGCAGCGCGCCGACTGCTGCGACACCAGCTGGTGCCGGTAGCCCGATTTGCCGATCACGATATTCGATGCCGACAGGTTCACCAGCACGGTCGCGCCCGCCATCGCCGCGAACGACGACGGCGGCACCGGCACCCACACGTCTTCGCAGATCTCGGCATGGAAGCGGAAGAACGGCAGCCCTTCGATATCGAACAGCAGCCCGGCGCCGAACGGCACGTCCTGGCCCAGCAGCCGCACGCTGTCGGCCGTGGCGCAGTCGGCCGCGCTGAACTGGCGCCCTTCATAGAATTCCCAGTAGTTGGGCAGGAACGACTTGGGCACCACGCCCTGCACGCGGCCCGCGGCGACCACCACGGCGCAGTTGAACAGCTGGTGCTGCACGCGCAGCGGCATGCCCACCACCATCGCCAGCGGCAGCTTGCGCGAGGCTTCGACGATAGTGCCGAGCGCGGTCTCGCACGCATCGAGCAGCGTGCGCTGGTGGAACAGGTCGTCGCAGGTATAGGCCGACAGGCCCAGCTCGGGGAAGGCGGCCAGCACCGCGCCGCGCTGCGCGGCCTGCGTGGCCAGCGCCAGCGTCTCGCGCGCGTTGAAGGCCGGGTCGGCCACGCGGCAGACCGGCACGCCGACCGCGACGCGGGCGAAGCCGTGGGAATAGAGGTTGAAAAACGGAGTCTTCATATCGGGCCCTGGGGTATGGCAGGCATGGGGCGGGTCATCCGCGCCTGAACCTGGGGGGTGACGCATATCCGCCATTCTACGTCGCCACCCGGCGCCCTGCCGCAGGTGCCGTGCCGCAGCGCCTGCCCGCCGTTTCCGGTAGACTCAAGCCGCCGCCGCCGCGCGCGGCACTCCCGTTTTCATCCCATCAGCTACAGCCCATGCAGTCGGATTCCGGCGACACGGCGGCCACAGGCAGCCGCGCAGACGACCAGAAGGCCCGCCAGGCGGACACCCCGGACTACCAGACGCGCATCGTCTCCGACCTGGCCGAGATCGACCCGGCCGCGTGGGACGCGCTGCTGGCGCGCCAGCCCGAACCCACGCCCTTCCTGCGCCACGCCTTCCTGCATGCGTTGCATGCCAGCGGCAGCGCATGCGCCGAGACCGGCTGGCATCCGCGCTTCCTGACGTTGTGGGCAGGCGACCGGCTGGCCGCGGCAATGCCGCTCTATGCCAAGGCGCATTCCTACGGCGAGTACGTGTTCGACTGGGCCTGGGCCGATGCCTATGCCCGGCACGGCATCGAGTACTACCCCAAGTGGCTGTCGGCGATCCCGTTCACGCCGGTGCGCGGCGCGCGGCTGCTCGCTGAAGACCCGCCGGCGCGCCGGCTGCTGCTGGAGGTGGCGCTGGCGCTGGCGGCGGAAAGCGGCATGTCGTCGCTGCATATCCTTTTTCCCGACGAGGCCGAAGCCGGGCTGATGCAGCAGGCCGGCATGCTGATGCGGCACGGCGTGCAGTTCCACTGGACCAATGGCGGCGAAGGTGGCAGCAAGCTGTACGCTGATTTCGAGGGCTTCCTTGCCACGCTGTCACAGAAGAAACGCAAGAACATCCGCGCCGAACGGCGCCAGGTGGCGCAGGCCGGCATCACCTTCCGCCACCTGCGCGGCCACGAGATCGATGAAGAGGCCTGGCGCTTCTTCAACCGCTGCTACCGCCAGACCTATCGCGAGCACCATTCCACGCCCTACCTGAACCTGGATTTCTTCCGGTGCATCGGCGCGGCGATGCCGCAGCACCTGCTGCTGGTGGTGGCCGAGCGCGCGGGCCAGCCGATCGCCTCGTCGCTGCTGGTCTACGACGATGCGCCGCAGGTCAGCACGCTGTACGGCCGCTACTGGGGCGCGCTGGAATACCACCCGTGCCTGCACTTCGAGACCGCGTATTACCAGCCACTGGAGTTCTGCATCGCCCACGGCATCCGCACCTTCGAAGGCGGCGCGCAGGGCGAGCACAAGATGGCGCGGGGCTTCCTGCCGGTGGCCACGCGCTCGGCGCACTGGCTGGCGCATCCCGACTTTGCCGATGCCGTGGAGCGTTTCCTCGCGCGCGAGCGCCACGGCATCGATGCTTACCTCGACGAGCTGGGCGAACGCAATCCCTTCGCCCGCTCCTGAGCCGCCGTGGCGCTCAGCGCCACATGCGCCGCAGCGTGTTATCGCCCAGCATGTAGTGGTGGAACAGCGAAGCCATCGCATGCAGCCCGATGACCAGGTAGAACGCGGTCCCCAGCGTTTCGTGGAGGGCCTTGACCGTGCCCTTCAGCGCCGGGTCCGCCGCCACCAGCGCGGGCACCTCGATTCCCAGCGACGGCAGCGCCAGCAGGTGTCCGCCGGCATTCATCGCCAGCAGTCCGAGCAGCGGCTGCGCCAGGATAAACAGGTACAGCACCCAGTGCATGGCTTCGCCCGCCAGCCGCATCCAGCGCGCGCCGGGCTCGGGCGCCGGTGCGCCGCGCACCAGCCGCCACAGCAGCCGCGGCAGCGCCAGCGCCAGCACCAGTGCCCCGGCCCATTCATGGACGCCCATGGCCAGCGCGCGCGCCGGCGTGCCCTTGTCGAAATTGCCCTTCAGTTCGATGGCGGCACACGCCAGCGCCACCAGCACGAACACCGCCCAATGGAAGCACACCGCAAGCCCGTCATAGCGGCGCGATGGTGACGATACTTCCGGCAGGCCCTGCATCGGTTTGATGCGCTGTGTAGCGCGGTTCATGGTGGTTCTCCTTCTCGTTCGACACGGAGCCAGCGTAGCGCAAGCGGCACGCGCGGGTCCTAACCGCCATCAAGCGACAGGCAACAAAAAACCCCGCCGCGGCGGGGTTCCTTCAGCGTCGGTTCAGCTTACTTCTTGTAGTTCGCCACGCCGTCGGTGATTTCCTTGTGGGCTTCCTCGATGCCGGCCCAGCCTTCGACCTTGACCCACTTGCCGGCTTCCAGTGCCTTGTAGTGCTCAAAGAAGTGCTTGATCTGGTCCAGCTGGTTCTGCGGCACGTCCGACAGGCCCTTCATGTAGGCGGTGGCGGGCGACAGCTTGTCCACCGGCACGGCGACCAGCTTGGCGTCCACGCCCGACTCGTCGGTCATCTTCAGCATGCCGAGTGCACGGCAGCGCACCACCGCGCCGGCCAGGATCGGGAACGGGGACAGCACCAGCACGTCCACCGGGTCGCCGTCGCCCGACAGCGTCTGCGGGATGTAGCCGTAGTTGGCCGGATAGCGCATGCCGGTGCCGATAAAGCGGTCCACGAACAACAGGCCGGTTTCCTTATCGGCTTCGTACTTCACCGGATCGCTCTGGGCCGAGATCTCGATGATGACGTTGAAATCGTTGGGGATGTCCTTGCCCGGGGTGACGAGGTTGAAGCTCATGCGGTTCTCCAGATGCCTGCGCTGTGTTGTCGGATGGCGGGCATTATAGCGGCTTGCGCCTGACCGGTTGCTGACAAGCCATCGCCCCTTCCTGCCTGGCTGCGCGCTGCAACGCGTTGCAGCGGCGCCGGCGTGCGCGATAATGGCGCATTCTTCAGCCGACACTGAATAGCCGCAGCCTTCGTGCTGCCCCGGAGCCACCCATGCATGCCCAGCACTTTGTCGCCAACCGCCTGATCGCGCCGGACAACGGCCTGCGCATCAAGGTGTTCGACCCGTCCAACGGCGAGCCCTTCGCCGAGATCGCCCGCGGCAACGCCACCGACATCAATGTCGCGGTCCACGCCGCGCGCCAGGCCGCCGACGGCGCCTGGGGCCAGATGGCCCCGGCCGAGCGCGTGCGCCTGCTCAACCGCGTTGCCGTGGCACTGATGGCCCATGAAGAGGATCTGGCCGCGCTGGAAGCGCGCGATACCGGCAAGCCGCTGCGCCAGGCCCGCGCCGATGCCCGCGCCGTGGCGCGCTACTTCGAGTTCTACGCCGGCGCGGTCGACAAGCTGCACGGCCAGACCATTCCCTACAACCCCGGCTACACCGTGCTGACGGTGCGCGAGCCGCACGGCGTGACCGGCCACATCATCCCGTGGAACTACCCGCTGCAGATCTTCGGCCGCAGCGTGGGCGCGGCGCTGGCCGCCGGCAATGCCTGCGTGGTCAAGCCGGCCGAGGACGCCTGCCTGTCGCTGCTGCGCGTGGCCGAGATCGCCGCCGAGGCCGGCCTGCCCGAAGGCGCGCTCAATATCATCACCGGCTACGGCCACGAGGCCGGCGCCGCGCTGGCGCGCCATCCCGGCATCAACCACATCTCGTTCACCGGCTCGCCGCAGACGGGCAAGCTGGTGTCGCAACTGGCCGCCGAGAACCATGTGCCGGTCACGCTGGAACTGGGCGGCAAGTCGCCGCAGATCGTGTTTGCCGATGCCGACATCGATGCGCTGGTGCCGGTGGTGGTCAACGGCATCGTGCAGAACGCCGGCCAGACCTGCTCGGCCGGCAGCCGCCTGCTGGTGGAGCGCCCGGTCTATAACGCGCTGCTCGACCGGATTGCCTCGGTGTTCGAGTCGCTGCGCGTGGGCCCGGCCGAACTCGACCTCGAATGCGGCCCGCTGATCAGCCGCAAGCAGCAGCAGCGCGTGTGGGACTTCGTCTCCGACGCGCAGCACGCCGGCGTGGCGGTCATGGCGCAGGGCCAGATCGTGGCCGAGGCGCCCGAGGCCGGCTACTACCAGGTGCCGATGCTGTTCCGCGATGTCCCGCCCGCGCACCGGCTGGCACAGGAAGAAGTGTTCGGCCCGCTGCTGGCGGCCATGCCCTTCGACACCGAGGCCGAAGCCGTCGCGCTGGCCAACGGCACGCCCTACGGCCTGGTTGCCGGCGTCTGGACCCGCGACGGCGGACGCCAGCTGCGCCTGGCGCACAAGCTGCGCGCGGGCCAGGTCTTTATCAACAACTACGGCGCCGGCGGCGGCGTGGAGCTGCCCTTCGGCGGCACCGGCCAGTCCGGCTACGGCCGCGAGAAGGGCTTCGAGGCCCTGTACGGATTCACCACACTGAAAACCATCGCCATCCAACATGGGTAACATCAATTTCCTTTCCGTCGCCTTTGCCATCTTCTTTTTCTGGATGGCCTGGCATGTGCGGAACAAGCGCGCCACCAATCCCTCCGGCATGCCGCGGCTGCAGGTGTTCAAGCGCAAGTGGGGCGACGTCATGGGCGATCGCGTGCACTGGTGCCTGTATGTGGCGCTGCCCTTCTTGCTGGCGGTGATGATGGTCGCGAATGCGCTGCGGGGACGGGGGCCGTTTTCGCATTGAGGGCACGCATGTAGCGCCTGCCCACTGACGGCGCCTCAGCAGTACTGCCGCCCCTGGCAAACGCTCCCCTCTCCAGCCCGCGGGAGAGGGGTGGGGGTGAGGGCCGGAGTATCCACGAAGTGAAGCGCTTCGCTATTGCCACCGCCCGCCCTCTCCCCCGGCCCCTCTCCCGCAAGCGGGAGAGGGGAGCAAACCGGCAGACGTTCAAATGCCGTAGCAATAACCACAACACAAAGGAGACAACCAATGAGACTGGCCAACAAGGTAGCGATCGTCACCGGCGGCGGTTCCGGCTTCGGCGAAGGCATCGCCCGCACCTTCGCGCGCGAGGGCGCCAGCGTGCTGGTGGCCGACCTGCGCGAAGACGCCGCCGAGCGCGTTGCCGCGGCGATCCGCGAGGCCGGCGGCCAGGCGCGCGCGGTGCGCGCCGACGTCTCGCGCGGCGACGATACCGAGGCCATGCGCGAGGCCGCGCTGGCCGCCTTCGGCGACGTGCATGTCGTCGTCAACAACGCCGGCACCACGCATCGCAACAAGCCCATCCTCGACATCACCGAGGAAGAGTTCGACCGCGTCTACGCGGTCAACGTCAAGAGCATCTACTGGTCGGCGCGCGCCTTTATCCCGCACTTCCGCCAGCGCGGCGGCGGCGCGTTCGTCAACATTGCCTCCACCGCCGGCATCCGCCCGCGTCCCGGACTCGTCTGGTACAACGGCAGCAAGGGCGCGGTCATCACCGCCAGCAAGGCGATGGCGGCGGAACTGGGCAAGGACAATATCCGCGTCAACTGCGTCAACCCGGTGATCGGGGCCACCGCGCTGCTCGAAGAATTCATGGGCATGCCCGACACGCCCGAGAACCGCGCGAAGTTCCTCGCCACCATCCCGATGGGGCGCATGTCGACCCCGCAGGACGTGGCCAATGCCTGCCTGTACCTGGCTTCCGACGAAGCCGCCTTCATCACCGGCACCTGCATCGAAGTCGACGGCGGGCGCTGTGTCTGAGCCCGCGGAAATTTCCTTGTCGCAACGTCGCTGTACCCGCTGTACCCGCTGTACCCCGTCGCAAGAACGCAACCATCCTCAGGAGACGGCATGACAACGACCGCAGTGAATCCCGGCATCGGCGACGCCGCCTTTGAAGACGCCACCTACCGCAAGGTGAGCTGGCGCCTGGTGCCCTTCCTGCTGCTGTGCTACGTGGTCGCCTACCTGGACCGCGTCAACGTGGGCTTTGCCAAGCTGCAGATGCTCAACGACCTGCAGTTCAGCGAGACCGTCTATGGGCTGGGCGCTGGCATCTTCTTCGTCGGCTACTTCCTGTTCGAAGTGCCCAGCAACGTGATCCTGCACAGGGTGGGCGCGCGCATCTGGATCGCGCGCATCATGATCACCTGGGGCGCGATCTCGGCGGCGATGATGTTCGTCACCACGCCGACCATGTTCTACGTGCTGCGCTTCCTGCTGGGCATTGCCGAGGCCGGCTTCTTCCCCGGCATCATCCTGTACCTGACCTACTGGTATCCGGCCAACCGGCGCGGGCGCACCACCACCTTCTTCATGACCGCGGTGGCGCTGGCGGGCGTGATCGGCGGCCCGCTGTCGGGGTGGATCATGCAGTCGTTCGACGGCCACAACGGCTGGGCGGGCTGGCAGTGGATGTTCCTGCTGGAAGGTGTGCCGTCGATCCTGGTGGGGCTGTGGGTACTGGCCTACCTGGACGACCGCATCGCGCACGCCAGGTGGCTCACGGCCGGGGAAAAGGCGCTGCTCGAGCGCAATATCGCCGCCGAAGACGCGCACAAGGAAGACCCGCCGATCCGCACCGTGATGTTCAGCCCGCGCGTCTGGCTGATGAGCGCGATCTACTTCTGCTTCGTCATGGGCCTGTACGGTGTCAGCTTCTGGCTGCCGACCATCATCAGGCAGACCGGCGTGAAGAGCGCGCTCGACATCGGCCTGCTGACCGCGATCCCGTATGGCTGCGCGGTGATCGGCATGGTGCTGGTGGCGTACAGCGCCGACCGCAGCGGCGAACGGCGCTGGCATATCGCGATCCCGGCGCTGCTCGGCTCGCTCGGCCTGCTGCTGTCGGTGCATTGGGCCACCGATACCACGCTGGCCATGTTCGCGCTGACCCTGGCCACCATCGGCATCCTGACCACGTTGCCGCTGTTCTGGAGCCTGCCCACGTCGTTCCTGGCCGGCACCGGCGCGGCAGCCGGCATTGCGCTGATCAACTCGCTGGGCAACCTCGCCGGCTTTCTCAGCCCATATGCGGTGGGCTGGCTCAAGGACCTGACCCGGAGCACGGACTCTGGCATGTACCTGCTGGCCGCGTGCCTGGTGGTGGGTGCGGCGCTGACGCTGTCGGTCCCGGCGCGGCTGGTGAGCCGCAGGTAGGCAAGCGCTTCGCGGGTGGCCGGCAACGGCGCTTTCCGGCAAGGAAAGCGCCGTTTTTCATGGGATCCGAGCAAGTGGCTGGCGCACCGCTCGTGCGGCGACGACGCGCCGTTCGCTGACGCCGATGTAGGACCAAACCCGGCAGTGTGGTCCTGGCCTGCGCCCTAGCATGGAAAGGAAGACACCCGGAGTGATCCACACGGGGTCCTCCGGGCATGTGAATCCTGAAGTCCGCCAAGGAGGCCACGATGCCGCACCTGCCCCCGTTTGCCCCGACCCAGTCACTAGAGCGCGTCGAAGCGCGGCTCGCACGCCGCACTCGCGTCAAGCGCCTTGTGATCGCGCTCAGCGCCGGCGTGGTCGCGCTGCTGGCCCTTGTTCCGGCTGCCAGCCATGCCCAGGCACCCGTGGTCGAAGCCACGCCGGCACCGGCGCCCGCCATGCCTGCGCCAGCGCCGGCAGCGACTGCTCCGGCACCGGCCGCCCCTGCGCCGGCCGGCGCCATCGCACCAACGCCGGGCGTGACCGCGCCCGCGACGCAGCCGCCCAGCACCATGCCGCCGCCGGTTGCCCAGCCTGCGCCACCTGCACCGGCACCGGGCACTGCAGCGCCACCGCCAACGGCGTCGCCTGCCCCGGCACCGGGCGGTGCCGTTCCCGCCGCGCCCGCTCCGCCGCCGACCGCGGCCCAGCCACGCCCGCCGCTGACCACGCCGCCGCCTCCGCCTCCACGTGACGCGATGGTGCAGCGTACCGCGGGGCCGGTGACCTACATCTGCGGCGGCGTTGCCGAGGATGAACAGGTTGCGCTGCAAAGCCTGGCACGCAACTACAACATGAGCCTGCTCTTTACGCAGGGCGCGCGCGGCGAGTACCTGTCGGATGTCGACGTCAAGCTGATGCGCGGCAACAAGGAAGTGGCGAGCTTTGTCGCCGACGGGCCGCGCTGCCTGCTGAAGGCGCCGAGTGGCACGTACAACGTGCGGGCGACTTACCAGGGCCGGACCAAGACGGCCACGGTAAGCACCGGCGGGCGCAACAACCAGATGCGCTGGTAGGTTCAGGGTGGCAGCGCCGCAACGCGGCGTTGTCGGAGGAGAGGAACAGCGCGGCGTCTCGCGACGCCGCGCTTTTTCTTGTCTGCAGGCAGCCGAGCGGCTGCCGGGGGTCTCCCTCGCCCGCTTGCGGGAGAGGGTTGGGGTGAGGGCCGGAGCATCGACGAAGTGAAGCGAGTCGGTATGCCTGCGCCCGCCCTCTCCCCCGGCCCCTCTCCCGCACGCGGGAGAGGGGAGCAAACCGTCAGGCCGCTGGCCCCTCGCCCAGCATCTGCGCCACCGATGCCGCCGTTCCCGCCGCGCGCTCGCCCAGCAGGCGCTGCAGCGTGGCCAGCAGCTGGTCCTCGTTATACGGCTTGCCGAGGTAGACGTTGACGCCGATTTCCTCCGCATAGCGGCGATGCTTCTCCGCCGTGCGCGAGGTAATCATCACCAGCGGCATATGCGCCGTGCGCGAGTCGGAACGCACGTTGCGGGTCAGGTCGAAGCCGTCCATGTTCGGCATCTCGATGTCCACCAGCATCGCATCCGGCATCACGTCCTGCAGTTGCTTGAGCGCATCCACGCCGTCGCGCGCCAGCACTACCTGGTAGCCGGCGCGGCCGAGCAGGCGCTGGGTCGCCTTGCGCACGGTCAGCGAGTCATCGACCACCATCACCGTGGGCTGCAGCGCCAGCCCGCGCACCGGCGCGGCACTCCCGTCGCCGGCCAGTTCGGCGACGGCGCCGAGCGGCTCGGCCACTGGCTGCGCCAACTGCGGCGCGGACTGCGCGGGAACCATCTGCGGCGGCGCGGGCTGGCCGCGCTCGCGCAGCAGCCGCTGGGCCAGCACCACCGGGTTGTAGATCAACACGATCTCGCCGTCGCCGAGCGTGGTCGCGCCGGCAATGCCTTCCAGCCGCGCGAGGTGCGGCCCGATGTGCTTGACCACCACTTCGCGGTTGCCGACCACCTCGTCCACGTGCACGGCGACACGTTCGGCGCCGCTGCGCACCAGCACCACCGGCGAGTACTTGTGGCCGGCCGCCACGGCGTTGCCCTCGTCCAGCAGGGCACCGAAGTAGAAGAAAGGCACTTCCGCGCCGGCCGCCGCGAAGCGTCCCTGGTTGTAGGCCTCCGCCAGCGCCGGCGCGCGCAGCTGCTGCACCTGGTCGATCATGCCGCTGGGCACCGCATAGCGGCGCGCGCCCAGCGAGAACACCAGCACTTGCGTGATGGCCGTGGTCAGCGGCAGGTGCACGGTAAAGGTGGTGCCCTGCCCGGCCTTCGATGCCAGCGTGATGCGGCCGCCCAGCGCCACGGTCTCGGCGCGCACCACGTCCATGCCGACGCCGCGCCCGGCCAGCTCGGAAACCGCATCGGCCGTGGAGAAGCCGGGGGTGAAGATCATCTCGGTCAGGCGCGCCTCGCCGGCGTCGTCGTCCGGCGCGAGCAGGCGGCGCTCGACCGCGCGCGAGCGGATGCGCACCAGGTCCAGGCCGTTGCCGTCGTCGACGAAGTGCAGCACCACTTCATTGCCTTCCTGCTGCACCTCCAGCGTCAGCGCGCCCGTGGCGGGCTTGCCGGCGGCGCGGCGTTGCGGCGCGGGCTCGATCCCGTGCACCACCGCATTGCGGATCAGGTGTTCGATCGGGCCGGCCATGCGGTCCAGCACGGAGCGGTCGATCTCCACCGTGCCGCCCTTGATCAGCAGCCGCACTTCCTTGCCGGTCTCGGCGGCGGCCTGGCGCGCCACGCGGTACAGGCGCTCGGCCAGCGCGTCGAACTGCACCATGCGCGCCTGCATCAGGCTGCGCTGCAGTCCGCGCGTCAGGCGCGCCTGCGCGGCCAGGTCGCCGGCGGCACGGTCGAAGCCGCGCTGCAGGTTCTGCTCGACGGTGGCCACGTCGTTGACCGATTCGGCCATCATCCGCGTCAGTTCCTGGAAGCGGGTGAAGCGGTCGAACTCGAGCGGGTCGAACTCCTGCTTGTGCTGTGCGTCGGCGATGCGCGACGCCATCTGCGATTCGGCCTGGATCTCGATCTCGCGCAACTGGCCGCGCAGGCGGGCGACGTTGTCGTTGAGTTCGCCCAGGTAGGTGCGCATCGCGTGAAGCTCGCTGTCGAGCCGCGCGCGCGTCGCGCCGATTTCACCGGCCTCGTTGATCAGCGTGTCGAGCGCGCGCGCCTGCACGCGCACCAGCGCACGCTGCGGCTCGGCGGCCGGCGTGAGCGCGGTGGACGCGGCGGGCGGCATCGGCACCATCACGTCCGCGGGCCCGGGCATGACCGGCAGCATGGAAACCGCAACGGCGGCATCGGCTGCAGGATCCGGGGCCGCGTCAGGCTGCGCTTCGACAGCGGGATCCGCCTCATCCTGCGGCGACCCGCCCAGACCGTTGACCACCTCGGGGTCGTCGGCAGGCAGCAGGTGGCCGGCCTGCAACGCTTCGGCGTGCGCGAGGATGCGGTCGTACCAGGCGTAGAGGCGCCCGAACAGCTGCGGGCCGGCGCCCTGCCCGGCCTGCGCGCGCAGGCCGGCATCGAGCAGCGTCTCCATCTCGTGCGCGGCCTGGCCCAGCGCCATCGCCCCGGCCATGCGCGCACTGCCCTTGAGCGTATGCAGCGCGCGCAGCACCAGTCCGCCGTGGCGCGTGTCAGCGGGCGCCGCTTCCCAGGTGCGCACCAGCTTGCCGAGTTCGGGCAGCGTGCCCTGGGCTTCCTCGAGGAAGATCTCGACCAGCGCGGGGTCGGGCGCGGGATCCGCCGCGGGGCCGCCCGCCTCCGCCGCGACCGGCGGCCGGTGCGAGGTCGGCAGCGCAATCACGACGGCGTCATGCTGCGCAGGCGGCGCGGGCTGGGCCGGCGCAGGCGAAGGTGCGGGCAGCAACGGCGCTTCGTTGTCCTCGTGCAGCGGCTGGCCATAAAGCCGCGCCATCCCATCCACCGGCGCGGGCGGCGCCGGCACCGCCACGCGCGGGCGCAGCAAGGCGCGTTCGCCGAACTCCACCAGGCCGCGGCGCAGGCCGGCGTCGGCCTGCGGCCAGACGCCGGCGGCAAACTGGTGCAGCATGCCGCGCAGCCGCTCCACCGCCTGCTCCAGCAGGCGGAAGTCGCCCGGATGCATCGCCACCGGGTGCGAGCCCAGCTGCAGCAGCAGTCCCTCCAGCGCTTCGGCGATCTCGCGCACCGGCTCCAGCGCCACGGTCGAGGCACTGCCCTGCAGCGTGTGCGCCACGCGCAGGGCCAGCTCGCTCGGGCACGGATGCCCCTCATGGCGCCATTCGGAGATATCGGTGGCGAACTGGCGCAGCAGGTCGTCGGCCTCCTGCAGGTAGACGTTGTAGAGCGCCAGGCCGATGCGGACCGGGCCGATGACCTTGTAGTTGTCCTCCTCGCTGGACAGGCCGCCGGCCAGCCGGAACGGGATGACGTTGTCTTCGTCGGCGGGCGAGTCCTGCGGTGCCGCCGCGCCCGGCTGGCGGTCGTCCGCGGACGCTGGCTGCGGAGCTTCCTCGGGGATGGAGGGCCCGGATGGCACCGCTTCGTCGTCCTGGGCCAGGCCGCCGTCGCGCACCGCCTCGGCGGTCGCCACCAGCGGCGCGATGTCGTGCGCCGCGCCTGCATTGCGGTGCAGCTGGGCCACCCATGCCGACAGCTCGGCGTGCGCGCGGCGCAGCAGCGAAAGCAGCGCCGGCACCGGCACGCGCGATTCGGCGATCCACAGGTTCATCACCTGCTCCACCGCCCACGCGGCTTCGCCATAGCGATGCAGCCCGACCATGCGGCTCGAGCCCTTGAGCGTATGGAACGCGCGCCGCACGCGGCTGAGCGTATCGGTATCGCGCAAGGCCTCGACGCCTGCGTTGAGGTCGCCGGCAATGCCGCCCAGCACCTCGTCGGCTTCGTGCAGGAAGATGTCGAGCAGTTCGGCATCGACCGCCGCGCGGCCGCCGGCGGCGGGCGTGGCCGGCGCCATGGCAGCAGCAGATAGCGGCGCGGGTTCGGGCGCGGGTTCCGGCGCGGGTTCGGGCTCGCCTACGGCATCGGCCAGCGCGAGCATCAGGCGACCGGCGGCATCATCGCTGCCGGCCAGCCAGGCATTGCATTGCGTGGTGGCATCGGCGGCACGGCGGCGCAGCGGCGCGTTGTCGTCGATCGCGGCCTGGTCCGCCAGCGCCTGCAGCGCGGCACGCAGGCGCTGCACCTGCGGTGCGTCGGGCATGGGGCCGGCCTGGAGCGCCTGGACCGCGGCGTCGCGGGCGGCAGCCAGCGGATGCTGCACAGCGCGCACATCCTCGACGGCTGCGGCTTCGGCGGGCATGTCGTGCCGGCGGGTGCGGCCGAATTCCAGCGCATCGGCAAAGGCATGGACGGTGCCCAGTTCTGCCGCCACGGCCGCCAGCAGTTCGGTGCGCGTGACGGCATCGGAAACATGGGAGGCATCGCTGACAGCGGCCAGCCGCTCATTGACGGCCTGCACTGCGGCCATGGCCCTGCCCGCGTCCCCGGCCAGCACGGCCGGCAGCGCCGGCGACGCCTGCAGCCGCTCCAGCGTATTGTCCAGCGCCGCGAACGCCTGGCGCGCATCGCGCAGGTGGCTGGCACCATCGGCACGCGCGGCATTGCGGTCATAGCTGTCCAGCCACGATTCGCCGCTGTCGAGCTGCGCGCGCAGCTGCACCACGGCCTTGCTGCGCAGTGCCTGCGCGCGCGCATCGTCGACCATGCTGGCCAGCCACGCCGGCGCCCCCACGCCCGGATCCGAGACCGACTGGCGCAGGCAATCGGCCAGCGCCTCGCACTGCGCGGCAAAGCGCGCCGCGGCGGGATGGGCGGATTGTCCGTGCACGCGCCACGGCAAGGCCAGCGCACGCGCCAGGAACAGCGCGATGCCGGTGGCGCCCAGCGCTCCGGCACGGCGGCGTTCCCACGCGCCCCCCGCGGCGGACGCCGCCGCCTGCGCCAGGCAGCGCTGCAGGCCCGGCTGGGCCAGCGGCTGCGCGGCTTCGGCAAGCGCCGCCAGCGCGGTTTCCCAGCCGGCCTGGTCGCCGGCCGCGGCCTGCTCCAGCCCCGCGGCAGCCTGCTGCAGGTTGCGCGTATCGATCGGGTCGAGCCAGCCGTAGTAGCGCAGCCGGAAGTCGGCATCGGCCACCGCGTGCGCGGCATCGAGGCGGAAGGCCACCAGCGTACGGGCGATGTCGCTGCGCACGGCCGCGGCGCCCTCGGCCTGAACCGCGTCGCCGGCAGGAGTTTTCGCCAGCCCTGTGCACACCAGCAGGAATACCGCGTCATTCAGCAGCGCCTGCGGCACGCGCACATGTCCTTGCTGGTACTGGCGCAGCAGCAGGTTGGCGCGGCCGGCAAAGCGCTTGGCCAGCAGGTCGGACGGCAGCAGTTCATGTGCGAGCGCGCGGAACACCAGCCCCAGCACGTGCCAGACGTCACGGTCCGGATGGTCGGCAGCGCGGCGCGGCTCCTGCTCGTTGGCGCGCACTTCGTCCAGCGCCGCATGCAGCGGCAGCCAGGCCTCGCGCAGCAGGGCCGCGTCCTGGCATGCGGCGGGCAGGCGCATGGCCTTCAGCAGCGTGGCCTCGAACTGCTGGCGCGCGCGCGTGATGGCGGCGGGGCTGCGCGCCGGCAGCAGCATGCCGGGCAGCATCTGCAGCTCGTCGAGCCACAGGTCGGCGGGATGCACGCGCTCCTCGCGCAATTGCGCCAGCACGCCGGCGTAGGGCTGGAACAGCCGCAGCGGGGCCTCGTCGTCGCCGGCCATCAGGTCGTCGACATATTCGGCCAGTGCCTGCACGCCGGCGCGGAACACCGCCAGCGCCTGCGCGTCGGCGGCAAGCTGGCCGGCGTCGATGGCCTCGAGCAGGCGGCGCAGCGCCTGGCAGTACGGGTCGGTGCCGCGCAGCCCGACGATATGCACCGCGCCGGCGGCCTGGTGCAGGTGCTGGCCCGCGAGCCGCAGCGAGGTGGTGTCGCGCGCGCCCAGCGCCTCGGGCGCCTGGCGGATTTCATCGACGTAGTGGCCCAGCTCCGCGGCCGCATCTTCGAGCGCGCCGCGCAGGCTCGGCGCGAGCCACGCCAGCCCGGACAGGTCGCGCGCCGCGCCGCCGGCGTCGGCCGGCGCGGCAGTGGTGGCCGATGCGGAGGCAGAGGCAGAGGCAGGCAGGGGCGCCGCTTCCGGTTCGGGCATGGCGGGCGCCGGCGACGATGCGCTGGCATCGGCCGCTTGGCACGGGTTGGGGAAATTCATGGACATGACGGCTTCCAGTGCGGCGCCGCCAGGGCGGCCGCGGGCGGCCCGCCGCGGCGGCAGGCAGGCGCTGGGTTGGCTGGTTGGCAGGCGCGAAGATGGCGGTGGCGGCGGTGGCGCCAGTTACCGCGCTGCGCGGAAGCGGTCGCAGGCGACATCCGGCCCCTCAGGCGATCTTGAAGCGCGACACCGAGTTGCGCAGCTCCTCGGTCAGCAGCGTCAGCTGGCGCACGGATTGCGCGGTCTGGCGCGTGCCGCTGGTGGTCTGCTCGGTAACCTGCAGGATGCGTTCGATATGGCGCGCCACGGTGGTGGCAAGGTCGGCCTCGTGCGAGGTGGACTGCGAGATCTGCTCGATCAGCTCCGCCAGCTGGCGCGACACGCGGCCGATCTCGACCAGCGCCGCGCCGGCGTTGTCGGACAGGCGCGCGCCTTCGACCACGCCCTGCGTGCTGCGCTCCATGGCGTGCACGGCGTCCTGGGTATCGGTCTGGATGGTGCGAATCAGCGCGCCGATCTGCTTGGTGGCCTCGCCGGAGCGTTCGGCCAGCCGCTGCACTTCCTCGGCCACCACCGAGAAGCCGCGTCCGGCTTCGCCGGCCGAGGCGGCCTGGATGGCGGCGTTCAGTGCCAGCACGTTGGTCTGCTCGGTAATGTCGGAAATCAGCTCGACGATTTCACCGATCTCCTGCGACGACTCGCCCAGGCGCTTGATCCGCTTGGAGGTCTCCTGGATCTGCTCGCGGATGTCGTTCATGCCGGTGATGGCGTTCTGCACCGCCTGCTGCCCCTGCTCGGCGGCAGACAGCGAGGCACGTGCGACATTGGCCGACTCCGCCGCGCCGCGCGATACCTGCGTGATGCGGTCGGCCATCTCCACCACCGATTCGCCGGTCTGGCGGATCTGGCGCGACTGCTCCTCGGTGGTCGACACCAGCTGGGTCGAGGTGGCCTGCACCTGCCCCGAAGCCTGCGTCACCTCGCCGGCGGTCTGCTGCACCCGGCCGACCAGCTCGCGCAGTTCTTCCACGGTGTAGTTGACCGAGTCGGCGATGGCGCCGGTGATGTCCTCGGTCACCGTGGCCTGCCGCGTCAGGTCGCCGTCGGCGATGTCCTGCAGCTCGTTCATCAGCTGCAGAATGGCCTTCTGGGTATTGTCGTTGTTGCGCTTTTCATCGAGGCGGCGCGCTTCGGCCTCGCGTTCGCGCGCCTCGGCTTCGAGCGCGCGCATGCGCGAATCGCGCAGGTACAGCGCGGCCAGGCCCACCAGGCACAGCAGCGTCAGCAGCGCCGACACCACGGTCGCGCCCAGCGTCACCGGGCGCGAGCGCGCCGACTCGGCATAGGCGCGCTGCAAGGCCGACAGCTCGCCGCGCAGCGCCTCGTTGTCGTTGAAGATCTGCTGCTGCGCGCGCTTGGCGGCGATCAGGCCGGGCAGGTTCTGCAGGATGGTCTGGGTGGTCTTCTGCACCGCGTCGAAACGCTGCGACAGCTGCTTCAGGTAGCCACGCGTCTCGTCGTCGGTGGCCGCATTCAGGCGCAGCGCCTCGCTGCCGTTCATCAGCCCGTCCAGCGTCTCGCGGAAGGTGTTGGTGTCCTTGCCGAGCAGGAAGGCGGTCTCGGGGTTGACGCCTTCGCCGGCCAGGAACTCGTTCAGGTTCTTGCCCAGGCGCTGCGTCAGCATCACCAGCTGGGCGGAGGCCGCCACCTCGCGCGCATTGGCGCCGGACTGCAGCTTGATCGCGGCCACCTGCTCGGCGGCTTCCAGCAGTTCCGGGTTCGAGGCGTTGAAGACCTGCAGGGTCTGGCCGATGGTGGTCAGCACCGGCTGCTGGGCCAGCACGTCGGCCGCGCTCTTCTCGGAGCGCTTCCACGACGTCATGGCGGTCTCCAGCAGCGGCGCGGCATCGCCCGTGGTGGCGCGCACGCGTTTCTCGTCACTGCCGGCCTGCAGCGCCTTCAGGTCCTTTGCCAGCGTCTCCTTGGATTCGCGCAGCTGCGTGAAGGCCTGCGCATTGCCCAGCAGCGCCACCGGCACCGCCTTGCCCAGGCGCTGCGAGTGCATCAGCATGTCGCCCGCGATCTCGATCTGCGCGGCCGCATTGTTGGCGATGCGGTTGTCCAGGTACACCGAGCCCAGCAGCGCCACCAGCGACACCACCACGCCCACCGTCAGCGCCCGCTGCTGCGACGAGAACGGCAGGCGGCCCAGCCATGCCGACACGTGCTCCATTGGCGTGGCGCCGAGCCCGGCGGCTGCGGCGGCCCCGGCGGACCCGGCGGACCCGGCGGCCGCAGCGGCGGCATCGGCTGCCGGCGCACGCCGGCCCAGGCTGAATGTCTTGAAACCCATGGCACCCTCTTCCGTGTTATTCGTTGTTGTGCCCGGCGGCTCGTGCCGGGTGCGCCAGCCCGGGGCCGGCGCGTGCTCTTTGCCCGCTTGCGGCGTGGCGCTGCGCGCGCCGGCCTCAGGCCGCGCTGCGGCCCACCTGCAGGAACGCCGGCGCCTCCAGCAGCGCGCGCACGTCGAGCACCTGCCAGTCGCGCCCGTCGCGGTCCGCGAAGCGCTGGCCCTCCCAGGCCGCCACCTCATCGTGTCCTTGCGCCGCCTCCCCATGCGGCAGGCCCAGGTCCGGGGCATGGCGCAAGCCCGCCACGCGCGTGGCCACGATCGCGCAGGCACGCTCCACCTGGCGCGACAGCACCACCAGCTTGCTGCCGGGCTGCACCGGCGTGGGCGCGCCGCCGCAGAACAGGCTGAAATCGATCACGCCGAGCAGGCTGCCGCGCGCATTGACCAGGCCGCTGTACCACGGCTGTGTCAGCGGCACGCGGCTGGGCTGGCGCATGTCGAGCACCTCGCCGGTCTCCGCCAGCGGCAGCAGCCAGTGGCGCGCGCCGATCTGCAGCGCCAGGTAGCTGTCTGCGGCGGGCAGGCTGCGCGCCTCGCGCAGGCGCCGGGCCAGCATGGCCTGGTAGTCCTGCAGGCGGGTGTGGCGGGCGCGTAGGTCTTGGCGTGGCGCATTCATGTGGCGGTCCCCGGTACTGGTAGTGGCATCCCGTACGGCCGGCGCTGGCGGCTCAGTGCGCCAGCGCGGCGATCTTGCCCAGCAGTTCCTCGCCGTCGACCGGCTTGACGATGTAGTCCGACGCGCCCTGGCGCATCCCCCAGATACGGTCGGTGTCCAGTCCCTTGCTGGTGCACATGATCACGGGGATGTCCTTGAAGCGGTCGTCGCGCTTGATCGCGCGGGTCGCCTGGTAGCCGTTCTGGCCGGGCATCACCACGTCCATGAGGATCAGGTCGAAGCTTTCCGATTCCAGGCGCGCGAAGGCCTGGTCGCTGTTGCCGGCGACCGAGACCTTGAAGCCGCGCTTGCCGAGCAGGTCGGACATGAACAGCGCTTCGGTCGGGGAATCGTCGACGATCAGGATCTTGTTGATGGCAGTCATGAGGTTTCCTTCGGTTCGTTCAGGCCGTCAGCATGCCGGCAAAGCCTTTTCCGCCACGTCAGCGCGGAGCGGCAGGCAGGCCTGCACGGCATGCAGCAGCGTTTCGCGGGTGAACGGCTTGGCCAGATGGTCATGCGCCCCCACCAGGCGGCCGCGCGAGCGGTCGAACACGCCGTCGCGCGAGGACAGCATGATCACGGGGATGGCGTGGAAGCGCGGGCTTTTCTTGATCAGGGAGCAGGTCTGGTACCCGTCCAGCCGGGGCATCAGGATGTCGCAGAAGACCAGGTCCGGATGCAGCTCGCCGACCTTGGCCAGCGCCTCGAAGCCGTCCTCGGCCAGCAATACCTGGTATCCCGCCTGCGACAGGAAGATCTCCGCGGTGCGGCGGATGGTGCTGGAATCGTCGATGACCAGCACCTTGCGGCGCGCGTGCGCCCGGGTGTCCGGCATTGGTACGCCAGGCGCCGCAATGCTGGCGCCGGCGGCATTGACCCGCTGGTTTTCTTCTGTTTGAGCGACCCGCATGTTGTTCCCGCGACCGGCCACGCCATGCGGCGCGCCGGCAAACACTAGAGAACACCCGTGCGGAGCAGCGCGACCCATGCGCGCCCCGACGGACCCCCGAAAAATGATTCTGCTTCCCTTCAAGGCCGGGCCGGACCCGGCAGTGGCGGTGCGTGGAACCCGCACCTGCCTGCCGTCTTCCCCACCAATGGCGGATGGACGGCCACATAATTTGCAACAGAGTGTGACAAGACGCCGGTGGGCCGTCAATCCGGGGCGGCGGGCCCTTGATGGCGTTCTGTCGTATCGGCGCGACGCGCGCTGCCAGTGTGGCGGCTTTCTATGAAGCTTCGATGGCGCGCAAGCTGGCGTCGTGCCGGATGGCGGCCAGCGTCAGATGGCCACCATCTCGAAATCTTCCTTGCGCGCGCCGCATTCCGGGCAGGTCCAGTTGATGGGCACGTCTTCCCACCGGGTTCCCGGGGCGATGCCGTCTTCCGGCGCGCCTGCGGCTTCGTCGTAGATCCAGCCGCAGATCAGGCACATCCAAGTCTTGTATTCCATAACAGGCTCTGGCCACTCTCCATTAAAATCCAGCGCAGATGGTACCGAAACCGTGCCGCCCGCGCCAGCCGGCGATCGCCAGAATCGTGCCAGTTCCGCCGTGTTCGCGCATGTTAGCGCCGGATTGGCAGTCAATTGCCGTGAAATTCCACGGTATTGCCTGCATGTCGACGAGACGCCGGCCGCGCCGCCACGTTCCCAGCAGTCCTTGATCCCAATCAACGCCATGTCCCGTAACCAGCAGCTCTTCGACCGCGCCCAGCAGACCATTCCTGGCGGCGTGAACTCCCCCGTGCGTGCCTTCCGCTCGGTGGGTGGCACGCCGCGCTTCATCACGCGCGCCGAAGGGGCTTATATGTGGGATGCCGATGGCCAGCGCTATATCGACTACATCGGCTCCTGGGGCCCGATGATCGTCGGCCATGCCCACCCCGAGGTGGTGCGCGCGGTGCAGGAGACCGCGGCCCACAGCTTCTCGTTCGGCGCGCCGACCGAGGCCGAGATCACCATGGCCGAGGAAATCTGCAAGCTGGTGCCGTCGATCGAGCAGGTGCGGCTGGTGTCTTCCGGCACCGAGGCCACCATGAGCGCGCTGCGGCTGGCGCGCGGCTTTACCGGCCGCGACCTGATCATCAAGTTCGAGGGCTGCTACCACGGCCATGCCGACAGCCTGCTGGTCAAGGCCGGTTCGGGCCTGCTGACCTTTGCCGACACCACGCAGAACGCGCCCTCCTCGGCCGGCGTGCCGGCCGACGTGACGCGCCACACCATGGTGCTGGAGTACAACAACGTCGAGCAGCTGGAGCAGGCCTTCGCCAAGCATGCCGGCGAGATCGCCGCGGTGATCGTCGAGCCGGTGGCCGGCAACATGAACCTGGTGCGCGCCAGCGACGCCTTCCTGAAGGCCATGCGCGAGCTGTGCACCCGCGACGGCGCGGTGCTGATCTTCGATGAAGTGATGACCGGCTTCCGCGTGGCGCTGGGCGGCGCCCAGGCCCACTACGGCATCCGCCCGGACATGACCTGCCTGGGCAAGGTCATCGGCGGCGGCATGCCGGCGGCGGCCTTCGGCGGCAGGCGCGACATCATGGCCAAGCTGGCCCCGCTGGGCGGCGTCTACCAGGCCGGCACGCTGTCGGGCAATCCGCTGGCGGTGGCCGCCGGCCTGACCACGCTCAAGCTGATCCAGGCGCCCGGCTTCTACGACAAGCTGGCCGCGCAGACCCGCAAGCTGGCCGACGGCCTGGCCGACGCCGCGCGGGCGGCCGGCGTGCCGTTCGCGGCCGACGCCATCGGCGGCATGTTCGGCCTGTATTTCCGCGAAGGCGTGCCCGGCAGCTTCGCCGAGGTGACCAGGGGCGACACCGCGCGCTTCAATCGCTTCTTCCATGCCATGCTGGACAACGGCGTCTACCTCGCGCCGTCGGCGTTCGAGGCCGGCTTTGTTTCGGCACAGCACGACGACGCCATCCTGGGCGCCACCCTCGACGCCGCGCGCAAGGCGTTCGCGGCGGCCTGAGACCCCGCCCGCAGGCGACGCGCCGGGGCGTCGCCTGCCCGTCGCCCGGCAGATGGGCGGTGCGCTACACTTGGGACTCGCCTATCCATGGCCACCACGCCTACCTGCGGAGTCTCAAGATGCGTGCCTCTTCCTCCTTGTTTTCGTCGACGCGCTCGCCGCTGCCCGTGCTGCGCTGGCTGCTCCTGGCGGCCATGGCCAGCCTGCTGAGCGCCTGCGGCTACAACGACTTCCAGGCCAAGGACGAGGCGGTCAAGGCGGCCTGGAGCGAGGTCATCAACCAGTACCAGCGCCGCGCCGACCTGATCCCCAACCTGGTCAATACCGTCAAGGGCTACGCCACGCACGAGCGCGAGACGCTCGAAGCGGTGACCAGGGCGCGCGCCGCCGCCACCAGCATCCAGGTCTCGCCCGAGACCCTGAACGACCCGGAAGCGTTCAAGCGCTTCCAGCAGGCGCAGGGCGAACTGTCCGGCGCGCTGTCGCGCCTGCTGGCCGTGTCCGAGAACTACCCGCAACTGAAGGCCGACGCCTCCTTCCGCGACCTGCAGTCGCAGCTTGAAGGCACCGAGAACCGCATCACCGTGGCGCGCCAGCGCTATATCGCCGCGGTGCAGGACTTCAACATCCTGGCGCGCAGCTTCCCCACCAACCTGACCGCGATGATCTTCAAGTACCCGGTCAAGCCGTCGTTCACGGTGGACAACGAGAAGGCCATCTCGACGCCGCCGGCGGTCAAGTTCTGAGGCAGCGGCCATGGGCCTGACCAGCGGCCTGACCAGCGGCCGTTCGCAGCAGCCGTCCTCCTGGCGCACCGGGCTGGCCGCGCTGCTGCTGTGGCTGGCGGCATGGCTGTGCGCGCCGGCGCTGGCGGCCGACGGCTTCGTGCCGGTGCCGCCGCTGACCCAGCGCGTCACCGACCTGACCGGCACGCTCAACACGCAGCAGCGCACCGCGCTGGAAAACGTGCTCGCCGAATACGAGCAGCAGCGCGGCAGCCAGATCTTCGTGCTGATGGTGCCGACCACCGAGCCCGAGCCCATCGACGCCTACAGCATCCGCGTGGCCGACGCCTGGCGCGCCGGGCGCAAGGGCATCGACGACGGCGTGATCGTGCTGATCGCCAAGGACAATCCGCCGGGCCTGCGCAAGATGCGGCTCGAGGTCGGGCGCGGCGTGCAGGGATCGCTGACCGATGCCATGTCCAAGCGCATCCTGCAGGAC
Organism: Cupriavidus oxalaticus; assembly: GCF_016894385.1. NCBI lineage: Bacteria > Pseudomonadati > Pseudomonadota > Betaproteobacteria > Burkholderiales > Burkholderiaceae > Cupriavidus > Cupriavidus oxalaticus. The sequence goes on along the minus strand of NZ_CP069812.1, from coordinate 731,749 downwards.
GTGATGGCGCCGCACTTCCGCCAGAACGACTTCTACGGCGGGCTGGCGGCGGGCATTTCCGCCATCCAGGCCACCATCGACAAGGAAGGCCTGGCCGGGCCGCAGCCGCGCAAGCCGCAGCAATCCTCGGCGCTGGCCGACTGGCTGCCGGTGCTGTTTCCGCTGGCGATCATCCTGTTCTTCTTTATCGGCGCCATGCGGCGCTCGCGCGGGCCGCAGATCGTCACCACCCGGCGCGGCCGCGACGTGATCGCCGGCGGCCTGGGCGGGCTGGGCGGCTACGGCATGGGGCAGGACTGGGGGCGGCGCGGCGGCGGCTTCGGAGGCGGTTTCGGCGGTGGTGGTGGTGGTGGTGGCGGCTTCAGCGGCGGAGGCGGCGGCGGCTTCGATGGCGGCGGCGCGTCCGGCAACTGGTGACAAACAAGGACCGACGACCATGCCCCATCTCCGACGCGCCCTGCATCATTTCGCCACCACCGCCGGCACCGCGCGCAGGCACTTCCCGGCCGAGGCCCAGCAGCAGCTCCATGCGGCCGTGCATGCCGGCGAGTCGCGCCATCGCGGCGAGATCCGCGTGGTCATCGAAGCCAGCCTGCCGCTGGGTCACGCCTGGGCCGGCGTGACCCCGCGCGAGCGCGCCCGCTTCCTGTTCGGCGCGCTGGAAGTCTGGAATACCGCCGACCATACCGGTGTGCTGCTCTATATCAACCTGGCCGACCACGCCGTCGAACTGCTGGCCGACCGCGGCATCGACGCCAGCGTGGGGCCGGCGGTATGGCGCGAACTATGCGACGAACTGGCGCACGGCCTGAAGCAGGACCTGTCGGTGGCACCGGTGCTGGTCACGGTGGCGCGCATCCACGAGCTGCTGGCCCACCATTTCCCGTCTGACGGCGGGCACAACCCCAATGAGCTGGATGACCGGCCGGTCGTGATCTGATCGGATTCCCTGCGCGGGCGTTCACGGGTGAAACATACTTTTGCCCGATATGGCCTCCGGAGCCATGACGCTACGCTTGGTGCACAAGCAGGCATCACGGCGGAGCGAAGATTCCGCTGGATAAACGGGGGAAACCATGTCAGAAATCCTGGCGGCAAACGATCGGGCCGACGCAGCACCCAAGAGCAACCTTCGGGAAGTCCTGTTGGAGGTGGTACTCAGGAGTTCCACTGCCCTTGTGCTGGGCGTGTTCGCCTATGTGGCGATCAGGCAGTGGCTGGCCGATCCATCGCGCATCACCTTGCTGCTGCTGGTGATTGCAAATTGCCTGACAGTCGGACTGTCCCTTTTTGTCCGGGTGCCAAAAAAGCGGGACTGGAATCCAATCACAGTCCTGTGCTCATTGGGCGCTTCCTACTATTTCCTTGGCATCCAGCTGGCACCCGGGCAACACCTAGCGCCGGAAATCGTCGGAGCGTGCCTGCAGCTTGTCGGGATTTCATGGCAGATCTACGCCAAGCTGACGCTGCGCTTCTCGTTCGGAATACTGCCTGCCAACCGCGGGATCGTGTCGCACGGGGCTTACCGGTTCGTGCGGCATCCGATCTACCTGGGCTACCTCATCGCTGACGTCGGCTTCCTGCTCACGAACTTCGGACTGCAAAACCTGCTGGTCTACACCGGCCTGTATGCACTTCAGGCCGTGCGGATCAATCGGGAAGAGGCGTTGCTGTCCGACGACCCCGAATACCGCCAGTATCGCGAGAAAGTCCGGTTTCGCGCGGTGCCTGGCATCTACTGATGCATAGGGCCCACCCGCGCAGGCTTCATCGGGCACCGGCACCCGCCGGCGCCCGCCGTGCGCCCATCAGGTACCACAGCGCCGCCAGCACCTGCAGCGCCACCAGCCCGCCCCACGCCGCCAGGTGCGCCGCCTTCGGGTAGTGGCCGCCGCTGGACGGCCACAGGTCCAGCACGAACCCCACCCCGACCTGGCACGCAAAGGTCGCCAGGAACACCGTCAGCGTCAGCGCCGTGGTGGCCCGCCCGATCAGCGCGTCGGGGAAGCTGCGTGCCAGCACCGCGTAGGTCAGGATGCCGCTGGAGCCGAACACGCCGTAGGCCGCCCACAGCAGCACCGGCGGCAGCGGCACCTGCGCCATCAGCAGCGCCTGCACCACGATAAAGCCGGTCATGCCGATGCCGGCAAAGGCATAGAGGCTGACGCCGATGCGCTCCAGGTGGCGCGCCGCCCAGCCCGAGCCGACGCAGCCCGCCATCATCGCGAACCCGATCACCGAAACCAGCCGCGCACTGGTGGCCGGATCGAAGCCCGGCACGTCGCGCAGGAAGGCACCGACCCACAGCGTCTGCACCGCCAGGAACACGCCCTGGTTCAGCAGCGTCAGCGGCACCACGCGCCAGAAGCGCTCGCTGGCCAGGATCTGGCGCGTGCCGCGCAGTTGCTCGCGCAGGCTTTCCTTGCCGGCGCGCGGCTTGTCGGGCACGCTGAACCACAACAGCGCCGCCATCGCCAGCGACATGCAGGCCAGCCCGGCGCTGATCGTGCGCCAGTCCGTCAGCGACAGCAGCCACGACAGCGGGGTGCCGACCAGCACCGCGCCGAGCCCGCCGATCGCCATCACCACGCCGTTGAGCAACGGCATGCGCGACAGCGGGAACCACATCGACAGCGCCTGGATGGCGGCGCCCAGGCACACCGATACGCCCACGCCGATCAGCAGCCGGCCGGCGGCCAGCCCCGCCATGCCCGGCGCCAGCGCAAACACCAGCGAGCCGGCCACGGCCACCAGCAGCATCGCCGCCTCGGTGCGGCGCGGGCCGTAGCGGTCCAGCAGGATGCCGGCGGGCAGCTGGGCACAGGCAAAGCCGAGGAAATAGAAGCTGGTGAGCAAACCCAGGTCGCCGGCATTGAGCCCCAGTTCGCGCGTCAGGTGCGGCGCGAAGCCCAGGTTGACACCGCGGAATACATAGGACACCAGGAAGCCCAGCGAGAACACGGCCAGCACGCGCCAGCGGACGCCGGCTTGCTGCGTCGGCGCGGGGGCGGAAGACAAGCCGGGAGAGGTGGTAGTCGTCATGGCCTGCATTGTCGTCCCCATTCCGGTGCAAGGCCAACGAAACATAGCCGCGGGAATTGTGAGTAGAATTTGACGGCCATGGCCCGATCCCCCGGCAAACCCGCCAACCGCCCCGTCCACCTGCCTCCGCTGCAAGCACTGCGAGCGCTGGAGGCCGCCACGCGCCACCGCAGCTTTTCACGCGCGGCCGAAGAGCTGGCGCTCACACACAGCGCCATCAGCCACCATATCCGCGGGCTGGAAGCCAGCCTGGGCACCAAGCTGTTCCAGCGCACCGGCAGCCAGATGACGCCGACCAGCGCGGGCGCGCGGCTGGCCGAACAGGTGCGCGCCGCGCTCGACAGCATCGAAAGCGCGCTGCGCGAGGCCGGCAACAGCGCCGCGCCGCCGGTGGTGCGGCTGCAGGTCAGCGTGATGGAGGACCTGGCCAATGCCTGGCTGATCCGGCGGCTGCCCAGCCTGCACGCCCAGGTGCCGTCGCTGGACCTGCACTTGCGGCTGCACGCCGAGATCACCCCGCCCGACCCGTACAGCGTCGACGTCGGCATCTGGCACCAGCGCGTGGACCTGCCCGGCTTCGAGTGCCACAACCTGATCGAGGACCACGTCATCGCCGTGGCCAGCCCGGCGCTGCTGGCGCGCTACCCCGGCTTCACGCTGGCCGACGTGCCGCGCCTGCCGATGCTGCGCTTTGCGCTGCGCCCCTGGCGCGACTGGCTGGAAGCGGCCGGCCTGCCGGGCGACGAGCCCGGGCGCGGCCCGATCTTCCAGGACGCGGGACTGATGCTGCAGTCAGCCGTGGCCGGCCTGGGCCTTGCCACCGCACGCTTGCAGCTGGCGCACGACTACCTGTCCAGCGGCCAGCTGGTGCAGATCGGCTCGACCCGCATTCCATCCAGCCTGCACTACTGGGTCACCTGGCGCGAAGGCAACCCGCGGGAAAAGGCGATCCATGCCTTCCACGCCTGGCTGCAGGAGCAGGTGCGCGGCGAAGCCACGCAAACGCATCCCACCGTCGGCGGGCAACCCCGGCAGTTTCATTCATGAAATTGTTTCGTACGCCGATGTTGGCAATACGAATCATTTTCGATAACCCCAGGTATTTCAACGGCTGGCCGGCGATCGCAACGTCGGGCGCGGTGTTTCTGAACGCGACCTTCGACTCCCTGGGGAAGCCGCCTGAGTTTCATCAATGCAACCATTTTGTCAGCCGTGCCAGCGCGCAGGAATCTCCCGCGCCACCCATCCAAAAAGATGAGGCCGGGCCTTTGGCGTCATCCGCGAAACCGTGCAAATGCTTGTCAACGGCCGTCCCAGTAGCCCTCCAGCACAGCTAGGCTTGGCTGTAAAGCGCTAAAAGGCTGAGACAGGCGAAGTCTGGCACACCGGTTCCGCTTAAAAAGGCTTCGTCCCGTTGTAAAGGAAATGCAACTCCGGCGATCGGGCCATCGCGTGCAGCATCGAAGCCATGACGCCCGAACCTCCAAAATGCCGCCTCCCCTCTTTCGGATGGCGCGAATCCGTCCAGGTAGACCTTTCGGCACTCCGCTTCATAAAACTGTGACGTATACCTGGCGTCGACAACCTCACTCATGCTGCGTTGCAGCATAAACCAGGCCTGCGATGTATCAGGATCGGAACGTTTCCTCACGCCACGGCGGCGCCCGGAACGCCCACTTTTTACGATTATCTTTTCGAATCAATGACTTGTGTCGCACTGGCACGTTCGTCGCACTTATGTCTCCGCGAACAGAAGCCCGACACAGGGGAAGTCTGAAACGGAAGCGGCAAACATACTGGCACGCGTTCGCCGAAGTTCAGTTTCAGAACGACTCTCGCATCCCAGGGTGGGCGTCGGGCTGGTGCTGTAAGCGTTGGGCCACGCGGCAGGAACTGGCCCGCACCGGCTGGCCGGTACAGGGGCCGCCGACAAGATCAGAGGAGGTCTTTCGGGACACGGGCCGCGCGCTTGCGCGCGGCCCGTGGAACCTGGAAAGACCCCGCCAGCCCGGACCACCGGGCGGCACGGGGATCGCGGATGTACCGGCTTGCCGGCGCGTCTGGATGAATGGGGTGCTGACCGGCCTGCCATGCAGGTGCGGCGAGACGCCGCTGCCGTGACCGATGCCATCGACATCGGCACGGCAGCGGTGGACTACGCGGCGCAACAGCGGGACGGCAAGAACAGAATTCGGGGAAGACGCCAGCACGAAGCATCCATGATGCGTCGCTGGCGCAGGCTTCAGGGCCACCGAATCCGGTGCGCGGCAACTGCCGCCGCGGGCTTCGTTAAATAAGAAGAAATCCGGGGAAATCGTATGAGCGCGTATGCCAACCGCCCGCTGCTGTACCTGTCGCAGCATCACGACGCCATGCTCTGCAGGGTCCTGACGCAACGCGGCTGGAAGCTCAGTTTCGCGTCCTCCCTGGAAGACCTCCATGCCCTGCCGGCCGGCAACCAGCCCCAGGCCGCGCTGCTGGACCTGCATAGCGGCTTCAGCGACGCCGACCTGGAATCGTTCGAGCCCTGGCTCGCGCAGCCCCATATCGGCTGGATCGGCGCCGTCGCCAGGCACGAGGCGCTGACCGAGAGCGCGCGCCGGCTGCTTGGCCTGTACTTCGTCGACTACTACACCGCGCCGTTCGAGCACGCCGAACTGGCCCACTCGCTCGGCCATGCGCAAGGCATGGCGCAGTTGCGGCCCGGCTTGCAGCGCGCCACGCCCGGCACCTTGCGCCCCGACGGCATGATCGGCAGCTGCGCGGCCATGCAGACGCTGTTCCGCGGCATCGAGAAAGTATCGCGCTGGGACACCCCCGTGCTGATCTCCGGCGAGTCGGGCACCGGCAAGGAACTGGCCGCGCAGGCGATCCACCGCGCATCGGAACGCGCCTCGCAGCCGTTCGTGGCCGTCAACTGTGCCGCCATCCCGCCCACGCTGCTGATGTCCGAGCTGTTCGGCTACGAGCGCGGTGCCTTCACCGGCGCGACCAAGCGCAAGCCCGGCCGCATCGAGATGGCGCAGGGCGGCACCCTGTTCCTCGATGAAATCGGCGACATGCCGCTGGAAAGCCAGACCAGCCTGCTGCGCTTCCTGGAGACCGGCCGCATCGAGCGCCTGGGCGGCACCGAATCGGTCGAGGTGGACGTACGCATCGTCTCCGCCACCCACGTCGACCTCGAGGCCGCCATTGCCGCCGAGCGCTTCCGCGGCGACCTTTACCATCGCCTGTGCGTGCTGCGCGTGCGCCAGCCCCCGCTGCGCGAGCGCGGCAGCGACATCATGCTGATCGCCGAGCACGTGCTCGAAGGCGTGCGCAAGCAGTCGCCGGCCCGCATCCGCGGCTTCTCGCCAACCGCGCTGCGCGCGATCCAGCAGCACAACTGGCCTGGCAACGTGCGCGAGCTGATCAACCGGATCCGGCATGCGGCGGCGATGTGCGAGGACGGCGTGATCCAGCCGACGGACCTGGAGCTGGCAACACCTGCGGAAGAACGGCCGAAGACGCTGGCGGCGATTCGGGAGGCAGCGGAGCAGCATGCGATCGTCGAGGCGCTGCAGCGCAACCATGAGCGGCTGATCGATGTGGCCGCCGAGCTTGGGATTTCGCGGGTGACGTTGTTCAGGCTGATGCGGGATTACAAGCTGCAGGTGAAGAAGGGGGATATGGGGATGGTCTGCGTGCAGGGGTAGAGGCTGACGTCGCTACCTCCGGCACGCCGGAATCCGCCCATGCTCCATGCCAAATCCCGCGCCGCGCGCACGCGGCGCGATTCCATCCGCGGCCTGCACGGCAACGAAACGCTGGGCAGGCTGTTTCGCTTCGGCATTTCGGGCGTGATTGCCACCGGCATCCACATTGCCGTAGCCACGCCGCTGATCTACCTGATGCATGCCTCCCAGCCCAGCGCCAATGGTGTGGCGTTCGTCGTCGCCAACGTCGGTTCCTACCTGCTCAATACATTGTGGAGTTTCGGCGCGAAGCCGGGGCGGGATAGCTACCTGCGCTTCCTGACGGTGTCGCTGATGGGACTCGGCATGACGCTGGCGATATCCGTCGGCGCGCAGGCGCTGGGAGCGGGCTATTGGGCGGGGCTGGCTGCGATCCTGTCGGTGGTGCCGGCCGTGACTTTCGTGCTGCACCGGCGCTGGACGTATCGATGATTTCTGCCTACGCGCCTGCTTACAGCAATCTGAGGGGACGCCATGTCTGGAGTGACCAAAAAGGCGGCAGCCTGCGTGTCGGCGATCGTTTCACCGCACGGCCTTCCGCACAACTCGGCGCACAGCTGGCTCACGCCAGAGCGCGTGTACCTGTATGCCGCCGCCGTGCTCATCATCGAATCCGTACTCACCGCCGCATGGTGGTACGGCCACTGGATACTGAAAGCGCCCCAAGTGCCCTTGCTGGGTTGGGACCTCGCGGTCTACTGGAGCGCGTCCGGCCTGGCGCAGGGGCATGGGGCTGCCGCCGCCTATGACTGGCCCCTGCTACAGGCGGCAGAGGCACCCCTGCTTCCTGGCACCTTCGGCCCTTTCGCCTATCCGCCGACCTTCTTGCTGATGGTCTACCCGCTCGCTTCGGTGTCCTTCGGGCTGGCCCTGCTGTTGTCCTCCATCATCGGACTTGTGCTCTACCTGTGGGCCATGCGCGCCGCGGTCCACGGCCAGTACGCCCGCTGGTGGATGCCCGCGCTCGCCTTTCCCGGTATCTGGGCCGCGCTACTTGCGGGCCAGAATACCTTGATCACCGCGTCAGCCTGCGCCGCAGCGCTGCTGCTGATGCATCGCCATGCATTTGCCGCGGGTGCCTGCGTCGCGCTGCTATGCATCAAGCCACAGCTGGGCGTACTGTTTCCCCTGCTTTTTGCGTGCGAGCGGCGCTGGGCCGTCATGACCAGCGCGGCAGCATGCTCGGCCGTCTTCTTCGCATTCTCCGGCATGGCTTTCGGCATCGACATTTTTCCCGCGTTCGCCCGCAGCATGACGATGTTTGGCAGGACCGTGGCTGAACATGGTGGTCCGCTGCTGCGCGGCGCGCCGACCATCTTCGCGGTGCTACGCACCGCAGGCGCGGAAGCGGGGCTGTCGTACGCCGGCCATGCCCTGGGTGCGGCCATCGCCGCTGGCACCTGTACCTGGCTGTGGTTGACCCATACTCGGCCGGCGCTGGGTGCGTCGGCCCTGGTAGTCGGCACGCTGCTGGTGCAGCCCTACCTCATGTACTACGATCTGGCATGGCTGGCGATTCCCATCGCGCTGCTCTGCAGCGACTTCGCCCGGCATGGCAGCACTTTGACCGAGCGATTGCTGCTGTGCTTGGTCTGGATCGTGCCGGCGCATGCGCTGCTGGTGGTGATTGCGCTGCCTTCGCCACAGGTTGCTCCCGTCGTGCTGTTCGCGCTGCTCGGGATGATTGCGCGCCGGCATCACGTCGCGCGCCCTACCTCCGGCACCGCGACAGCCGGGGCCTAAGCCGCGGCTGCTCAGTTGCGCTTGCCCGCCACCAGCGAGATCACCCGACCATTGCCTGCCGCACGTCCGTGCGGACGGCGCTCCTGGTAGCGGCGCTTGACCAGGTAAATCGGGCGGCCTTTGGCCTCGTCGTAAATCCGGCCGATGTACTCGCCCACCACGCCCAGCCCGATCAGCTGCACGCCACCGAAGAACAGGAGCAGCGACAACACCGACGCGTAGCCTGGCACATCGACACCAAGGATCAGCGTGCGCGCCACGATGTACATGCCGTAGCAAAAAGCCAGCATGGCGATAAAAGTGCCGAGATAAGTCCAGCTCCTCAGCGGCACCGAGCTAAAGCTCGTGATCCCCTCCAGCGCCAGGTTCCACAGCCGCCAGCCAGAGAACTTGGACTTGCCAGCGGCGCGCGGCATGCGCTCGTACTGGACCGTCACGGTATGGAAGCCGACCCAGGCAAACAGGCCCTTCATGAAGCGGTGACGCTCCGGCAGTTGCTTCAGTGCGTTGACCACGGCACGATCCATCAGCCGGAAGTCGCCCACGTTCTCAGGAATCTTCAGGTCAGACAGGTGGTTGTGCACGCGGTAGTACGCAGCAGCCGTGACACGCTTGAGCAGCGAATCGCTGGTGCGCCTGGCGCGCTGTGCCAGCACCACATCCGCTCCCTGCCGCCAGCGCAGGACCAGGGTCGGGATCAGTTCGGGAGGGTCCTGCAGGTCAGCGTCGATCGGGATCACGGCATCGCCGGCGGCCTCGTCTATGCCCGCTGTCAGCGCTGCTTCCTTGCCGAAATTTCGCGTCAGGTCGATTACGCGGATGCGCGCGTCGCGGCGCGCCATCTCAACCAGCCGGGGTAACGTGTCATCCGTACTGCCGTCATTGATGCAGACGATCTCGAAGTGGGTCGCCGGGATCGACTCAAGGATAGGCAGCACCCGCGTGAAGAAGGACTGCAACGCGTCTGACTCGTTGTAGAACGGCACTACCAGCGAAACCAGCTGGGTTTCATAGTTGGCCATGATTTGCTCCCTCCTGGGCGCCCGATATCACCCGATACCGCGCCCTGCGTCATCAGGCATCGCGCGATGCCTTGCCCGTTCGTTCCAGCCGGATGCGCCAGACGGCCAGAGCCAGCGCGGCGATCAATCCCAACGGCATCGGCTGGATGCCGATCCTCGCGCCGACCACCAGGCCGCAAAGCGGCAACAGCCATAGCAGCAACAGAAGTTCTCGCTCGCCGCGCAGCCATCCGTTGCGCCAGGCATGGGGGCCCAGCCACGCAATGGCCAGCCCCAGGAAGGCGAGGTCGTAGTCATACAGGTAAGGGGACACAAGCAACCCCGCACTGATCACTACGGCGGCGCGCAGCGCATAACTGCACGGACGCGACCAGGCATAAACCACGGCAGCCAGAGCCGCTGCCGCGACGGTCCCATGCACGACGTAAGGCAGCATCACCCCGCCCGACAGCATCTTCACGGCAGCAAATACGGTGGGCATGCGCGGCAGCAGCGCAGCGCCTTGCTCTACCGCTTCGCGCGCTACGGTGGCATTGCCCAGGAAGGCAGTGAACGGCTCGATGCCGAATGCCAGCAACGACACGCTCGCCAGTGCCATGGCCGTGGCGATCATCGCGCCCAGCGCCGGCCAGGCGCGCGCGCACAACAGCGCCACCGGAAACATCAGGGCCAGGTGAGGCTTCACTGTCACCAGCCCCAGCAGCATGCCGGCCAGCAGCGGACGGGTGCGCAGGCAGGCCAGCGCCAGGCCGGCGCAGCCAGCAAGCCACAGTGCGTTCTGGCCGGTGGCCAGCACTACCGCAATGCCCGGGAAAGCCAGGCCTGCGAGCCAGGCATTGCGGGGCAGTGTGCGGCACAACGCCCATCCATACCAGCAGGCGCCGCCGCTGAAGAACACCACCGTGGCCATGCCATAGCTAAGCAAACCCAGCGGCAGTACATACAGCAGGTATGTGGGCGGATATAGCCAGGGTAGAACGCCATCGCCGATCGCCAGGCCTGGCACCGCCGCCAACTCCATCTGCCGCAGCAGGTCGTGGTCATAGGGTGCCGCGGCACCCTGGGTCAGTGCCAGCCTGGCCGCACTCCAGAACACGACAAAGTCCGCGCCGGGGGCGAACACACCCGGCACCTTCAGTACGCAGGCGCGTAAGGTCCAGCCGCCGAAATACAGCACATAACAGAGCAGCGCGACCTTCGTGTACAGACGGAAGCGCTCACCATCCAGCCAGTGCGTGTCGGCCGCCGCGTATAACGACCGGCCGGTCGTGGCCTGTGCGGCTTCCATCTCAGGTCTCCGCTGCCCGCACGGCAGCAGAACAAAGGGCTAGAGCCGGGCATCGCGGCGCCCGCGTGGATGTCTGGTACATCGTGGATCCCCCGCTATCGTCTGTGCGCTTGCACTGCACGCGTATCGCTGCGGCATGGGCGCACTCGTTTTCGCTAAGTCTTGTTGCGACGATGCGATAACGCAAGGCACGCCAGGTCCGGTTCGCTGCGTTGTCCGGGCATGAAACGCGGCGACAGGCACCAACGTTTCTCGTTTGAATCACGGCCTGCGCCGATCCCCGGAAGCGGCGCCGGGCAAGGGATCCGGGCAGGCGGTGGGCGATTCCCGCCAGCGCTGTCCGGCAGCCTCGATGCGATGAACGTTTCCAACCGGAAACGTCGGTCCGCCAGACGTGCCGCTCGTCCATCTGTCGTCCCGCGGCGCGTGCCAGGCGTTCCGGTGCCACCGGCACTAGATCAACTGCGGTAGGCACGACATCGTCGGCACCCGGTTCCTCATGCTTTTGGCTGACGAACGCGCTGCACCCGCACCATCGCGGCACGCGCACGCCTCCAACCCGCCCTCATCCTTAAGTTGCCTCATCCAAACTGCCATGCCGCCGCTGCGTTTCCATCAGGCAACGAGCGATGGCAGAACCCCACCATTTCGGCCATCCGGCGCACAGCGTACGCAGCGCTGCTTCCCGCAAAGCCTTGTGCCACAACGATTTCGATCCGGCTGGCCCGCGCTTTGCCTATGCCAGGCATGCAGCGATACCCAACCGGTACGCCGCGACTGCCGGCACAGCGATTGTCGGCAGCAAAGTCAGATAAGGGGAATCTCACCATGCCAGCTGCACGCCAGCCCGCAATCTTGCATAGCCACGCCGCCGGCGCCACCTGCGCTCGACACGGTGGCGGCAGCGTGCCGCTGCGTTGCCTGGCCCGCGCCGGACACGCACAACATGCAGCCCGGTGCATGCACGCCTCTGCCGAGCGCCGCCTGCAGGCGCGCCGTCAATCAGTCACCCGAAGCGGTCCGGGCCGCTGGCCCTTCCACGCCTGCGCCATCTGCGCACCGCCTTGTTACCGTCAACGCCGGCCCGGGGGTCTTGCCTCCATGGCAGTCCCGCCACCCAGCAGTGATCCATTTTGCAGTTCAGCAGTCGTTCTACCTGTCTAAGGAGCTTGTCATGAAAACCCTGACCCAATCCATGCTGAATTTCGTCCGCGACGAAGATGGCGTCACCGCCATCGAGTACGGCCTGATCGCCTCGCTGATCGCCGTGGTCATCATCGCGACGGTAACGACCGTCGGCACGAACCTGACCAGCATCTTCAGCTACATCGCATCGAAGCTGACGGTGCCGTCAACCTGATCCGGCACAGCAACGTACTGCGCGACGTGGATGCCGCCAAACGTCAACGTCGCGCATGCAGCGACTGCATCTGTTACCGGAGCTCAGCATGCGAACCATCATCGCGAAGTGGAAAGCGCTGCAACGCGACGAGCACGGCGTCACTGCAATCGAATACGCATTAATCGGCGCGCTGATTGCCATGGTGATCGTGGTGACGGTGGGCTTCCTGGGCACCAAGGTCAATGAGCTGTTTGAAGCCGTGGTCGCCGTCATGCCGGCCATGCCTTGAAACAAGAGGACGCCATGCACACCGCCTCCGCGCTCTCACCTTTTATTGGCCCGATCGCCATTGCGATCGTACTGACAGCTGCAGCCATCGACCTGCAGCGGCGCCGCATCCCGAACTGGCTGACATTCGGCGCCTGGCTGCTGGCCCTGCCGGCACAGGTCGCGCTGCTTGGCTTCGGCAGCGGTCTGGTTGGCTGGACACTCGGCTGGCTTACCGGGCTCGCGGTATTCCTGCCGCTCTACATGCTGGGCGGCATGGCCGCCGGCGACGTCAAGCTGATGGCCGCCATCGGCGCCTGGCTAGGCGCAGCCATGGCCTTCGAGATTGCGCTGGCGGCGTTCCTGCTGGGCGGCGTCTGGGCTCTTGCCCATGTGTACTGGTTCCGTAGCGGCGGCCAGGTGTTCCGCAACATTGGCGGCATTGTCCGCGGCAAGGCGGGCGCGCCGTCGGTCGGTGCGCTGCCTTATGGCGTAGCCATCGCCGCCGGCACGCTGGTCATGCTCTTTGCCGCCAGATGAGCACACATAACAGAACAAACGCGCCTGCCCTCGGCAGTCGCCCTGCAGAACGGAAATGCACATCAGCAAACGGGGGACGGCAATGATCGAGCATCACGACACAGCGCAAGCGCCGCGGCACCTGGAGCCGGTTGCGGGTACCAGGCAGAGCCACGCCGAGCTTGGCCAGCTGCCAGTGCCGCCGTGGCATGTCCTGCCGCGGAGCATCGCTGAAACCGGGCTGGAGATCACCCAACTGCTGAGCCTGGTGCTGAAGGCCGCCTACCTGCACCGCAGCGTCACGCTGGCAGTGCTCACCGAAACCTTGAAGCTGCCCGCCACCGTGGTCAACGAGATCGCCGCCGTGGCCGTGCGCGAGCGCCTGTTCGAGATCGCGCATCGCGGTGCCAGCGACCTGGACGTGCGCTTCCGCCTGACCGACGCCGGCTACACGCGCGCCGCGGAGGCTACCGCGCGCTGCAACTACACCGGCGCTGCGCCGGTCACGCTCGACGCCTACCTCGATGCCGTGCAACGCCACTCGGTCAGCCAGGCAGCCGTGACCAAGGCAGACGTCACCGCGGCCTTCCATGACCTGGTGGTCCCGTTGCACCTGCTGGATGCGATCGGGATGGCGCTGAACACCTCCCGTGCGCTGATGATCTACGGCCCGCCGGGCAGCGGCAAGACCTACCTGGCGCAGCGCCTCGGCGTGCTGCTGCCCGGCGCCGTGCCCGTGCCGCACGCGATCACGGTGGCCGGCGAGATCATCCAGGTGTTCGATCCGCTGGTGCATGTCCCGTTCGACGCCGGCAAGGCCTCGCTGGCGCACCGCACGCTGGACCGCCGCTGGATCCTGTGCCACCGCCCGGTGGTGCTGTCCGGCGGTGAACTGACACTGTCGACCCTGGACCTGCGCTACGACGATACCTCGGGCTTCTACCAGGCGCCGCCGCACATGAAGGCCAACAACGGCATCTACATCATCGATGACCTGGGCCGGCAGCTGGTCAGCGTGTCCGACCTGCTGAACCGCTGGATCGTGCCGCTGGACCGCAACGTCGACATGTTCACGTTGCGCACCGGCGTGCGCTTCGCGGTGCCGTTCGACGTATGGCCTGTGTTCTCCACCAATCTCGAGCCAGGCGAGTTGGGCGACGAGGCTTTCCTGCGCCGGCTCGGCAGCAAGCTTTACGTAGGCCCCCTGTCACGCGATGACTATCGCGAGGTGTACCAGCGCACCGCAGCGGATTTCGGGCTGAGCAGCACCGAAGCCGTCTTCGATTTCCTGGTGGAAAGCCTGCACTTCTCCGCGGATATGCCGCTGCTCGCCTGCATCCCGCGCGACCTGCTGCGGCTGGTGGCCTCCGAGGTGCGCTACCACGGCCGGACGCCAGCCATTACCGAAGACAGCCTGATCGGCGCCTGGCAGTACTACTACGGCCTTCGGCCAACACCGGAGGCCGCTTCGGGCGGCATGGCGCACCGCTGGGCCGGTAGCCACCGGGCCACTGTCTGAGCCCGGACATTGCCCGCATCACCCCATAAGCATCCAACGCAGGGAGAGTCATCATGAAAAACACGCGCGCAATCCTGATGCTGCTGATTGCCCTGGTCGCCGGCGTGGCCGCGGTGGTATCCGCCTCGCGCTGGCTGGTCCAGCAATCGTCCAGCTCGGTCAAACAGGTAGTGGTAGCCGCCAATGACCTGAATCTCGGGCAACCGCTCAATGGCAGCCAGCTCCGGCTGGTCAGCTGGCCCACCACCAGCGTGCCGCCGGGCGCGTTCGACGACGTCAAGACGCTGGAAGGACGCGTGGTGCGCACCAGCCTCCAGCGTGGCGAGCCTATCCTCGACGCCAAGCTGGCGCCGGAGGGCACCAAGGGCGGTCTCTCCGCCGTGATCAACGACGGCAAGCGCGCCATCACCGTGCGCGTCAACGACGTCGTGGGCGTGGCCGGCTTCGCGCTGCCTGGCAACTATGTCGACGTGATCGTCAATACCAACGAAGAAGCGAAGAGCGCGCAGAACGGCAACAGCATCTCCAAGATCGTGCTGGAAAAGATCCTGGTGCTGGCGGTCGCGCAACAGGTCAGCCGCGACGACACCCAGCCCAAGGTGGTCAACGCCGTCACGCTGGAAGTCACGCCCGAGCAGGCAGAGAAGCTCGACGTGGCACGCAGCGTCGGCACGCTGTCGCTGGTGCTGCGCAACCAGATGGACGTGGCCGATATCAACACCGGCGGCGCCACCAAGGGCACGCTGCTGGGCAAGGCGCCGGAAGCGCCGGTCAAGGTGGTGACGCAGACCGCGACGCGCACCGTCGTGAAGACCCGTACCGTGGCCGCGCAGCCGGCACGTTCCGGCAACTGCATCGGCGTGCTGGCCGGCATGCAGGGTGGTGTCGAATGCTTCTGAGCCATTCCTGCAGCGCACCCAACGAATCCTGAAAGGCATCACCGCTCCGGGGGGAGGATCCAAAATGCACCACAACAGAACCAAAGCCGCAGGCAGTGCCCGCATCCTGGTGCTGGCCGCCATTCTCTGCACGCCCCTTGCGGCGGCCGCACAGGCCGCCATGGAGGCCGGCAACCTGACCAGGGGCGCCGCACCCGCTGCCGCCAAAACGCCAGCCGGCCCGATGCAGATGACGATCAGCATGACGCCCGGCGGACCTGCCACGGTGGCGCAGAACACGGCTGCGGCACCCGCCGCCGAGGCACGCGGACCCAATTGCATCGGCGCCGTCCGCAATGAATCCAGCGTGGTCGTGCCGGTCGGCAAGTCGCAGCTGATCAGCCTGCAGGAGCCCGTCCGCAACCGTACCCTGGGCAATCCCGCCGTCGTCCAGGCCACCATGGTGTCGCCGCAAACCCTCTATGTGCTGGGCCGCACCGTCGGCACCACCAACATGATCGTGCAGGGCCGCAGCGGCGCCTGCAGCATCATCAACGTGGTGGTCAATGCGGATGCCGGCGGCCTGCAGACTTCACTCGGGCAGTTGCTGCCCGGCGAGCCCGGCATCCGGGTCATGACCGCCGCCGACAACCTGGTGCTGACCGGCAGCGTCACCAACGCCCAGGCCGCGCAGCAAGCCATGGACATTGCCCAGGCTTACGCCAACGCGGCGCACAGCGACGCCAACAAGAAAGGCAACGTACTCAACATGCTGTCGGTGGACACGCCACAGCAAGTGATGCTGGAAGTGAAGGTGGCCGAGGTCTCCAAGACGCTGCTCAACCAGCTCGGCTCGACGGTGAACCTGCAAGGCGGCTTCGGCTCATGGACCGGCGGCCTGGTGACTTCGCTGCTGACTGGCGCTTCGACCGCGATCTTTGCCAGCAAGGCCAACAACCGCCCCTTTGACATCGCCGTCGATGCGCAGAAGAACGACAGCCTGGTCAAGATCCTGGCCGAACCGAACCTGGTCACCATCAGCGGCCAGGAAGCCAGCTTCCTGGCAGGCGGCAAGATCTATATCCCGGTGGCACAGGCCAATGTGCTGAATGGTGCCGGCACCGTCACGCTGCAGGAAGAGGAGTTCGGCGTGGGACTGAAGTTCACGCCCACGGTGCTCGCAAACGGCCGCATCCACCTGAAGGTGGCACCGGAGGTGTCCGAGCTGTCGCCCACCGGCGCCACCGTCAGCGGCAGCACGCTGGCCGGCCAGACCGTGCTTCCTCTCATCACTACCCGCCGCGCCTCCACCACGGTGCAGATGCGCGATGGCGAAAGCTTCGCCATCGGCGGCCTGCTGACGGACAGCGCGCGCGGCTCGCTCAAGGCACTGCCGGGCGCTGGGGAGGTGCCCGTGCTCGGCACGCTGTTCCGCAGCACCCAGTACCAGCAGGACCTGACCGAGCTGGTGTTCGTCATCACGCCGCGCCTGGTCAAGCCGATGCAGACCAACAACTATCCGCTGCCGACCGACAGCTTCTCCACACCCAACCCGCTGTCGCTGTACTTCATGGGCAATATGGAAGGCAGTGGCAAGCCCGCACCGCTGCCCGCGCCCGCGCCGTCGCAGCCGGCCGCACCGGCAGCGGCCCCCGCCGCCACGCCGACGCCTCCGCGCACCGAAGGCGCGCCCGCTACGTCGATCTCGATGGTGCCGACGGGCAGGCCGCTGGACGAGCCGCCGGCCGCTGCCGTGCCGCCGGTAACGGTAACGGCCGTGGCTGCGGCACCAACGCCATCGGCGGCACCGGTGCGCAGCACCGCGGCCCTGCCGCCGCCCGAAGACACCGCCGCGCGCATCGCCCGCATCGAAGCCACGGCCGCCCGCCTGGCGCTGGCCAGGGCCGCGGGCACGGCAGCAGGCGCGACGTCTGGCGGCAACTGATCCGCCGTCACCAGCAGAACCTGGAGAACGACCATGAACAAGACACTGAAGCTTTCGCGCGGCGCTGCCGTCCTGATGCTGGGCAGCGCGGCCTGCCTGGCGCTGGCGGGCTGCATGACCTCCACGCCGGTCTGGGACGGCCAGCGCGGCGTGGCGCTGGCCACAGTGACGCAGATGCAGATCATCAATCCGGATGCGCCCGCGGGCCTGCCGACCATTACCGGAACGGATGGCAAGACGGCAGTGGCGGCGATGAAGAACCTTGACCGTTCGCTGGTCCGCAGTGCGCAAGGTAACGGCACCCCGGGGTTCACCGTTGATTTCGGTGCCGGAGGCTATGGCGGCATCGGCATGTCGGGCGGCAACGGCAGCCGCTGAAGCCTGGTACCGATCTGGGAGAACCCATCATGGTCCTGTCATCACCTTCGCGACGCCGGGCGAAACCGCGGCTCGCTCGTCAGCGCGGCGCTGTCGCCATCATGGTCGGTCTCTCCCTTGCCGTACTGATCGGCTTTGTCGGACTGGCGCTCGATCTTGGCAAGCTCTACGTTGCCAAGAGCGAGCAACAGAACAGCATGGATGCGTGTGCGCTGGCGGCGGCCCGGGACCTGACCGGCGCCACGCCTCTGGCTGTTGCGGAAGCTGCGGGCATTACAGCGGGCTCTATCAACAAAATGATGTTCCAGAAAGAGACCACTTCCCTGGTCGCCGACCTGAGTGTCCAGTTCAGCGACGCACCCGACCATGCGTTCTATCCCAAAGACAGCGCAATCGGTGCCTATCCCCTGGACACCATCAAGTATGTCAAGTGCAGCAACCAGCGCAGCGGCATCGCCACGTGGTTCATCCAGGTCCTCAACCTGCTGCCCCAGGTGAACATCGGTCCGTCAACCGTCAGTTCTTTTGCCATGGCGACCACGGCCTCGGCCCAGACAGCCTGTGCGATTCCGATCTTCGTGTGCAAGCCCGACCCGGCATCCCCCTACAAGATCGGCCAATGGCTGAGTTCGAAATTCGATGCCAGCAACCCCAGCCAGTATGGCCCCGGGAGCTTCGGCTGGGCCAGCCTCGTGGAAGACAACGCCAAATCGCTGATGGAGCAGTTGCAGGGTGCAGGGCAATGCAATCTCACCGGCATCGAGAAGGTCGGTACGCAAGGCAACGTCAACTCCGTTCCCGACTATTGGAACAGCCGCTTCGGGATCGCGCCGCCGTCGGGCAAGCGGCTGGGCGTACCTGACTTCACGGGCTATGCCTACAACGACACGACCTGGTCCGCAAAAGAGAACGCGTATCCCGATTTCGTCAACAAGCGCAAGGCATATGAGCGCTATCAAGGCGACGCCGCAATGGGTTGGACAAATCCCAATGGAACAAAGGGCACCCCCTTGTCGCAGGAGGAATACAAGAGCGGCGCCGACCGGCGGCTGATGCTCGCACCCGTGGTGGATTGCGCCGCCTTCAGCGGAGGCAAGGCGCCCGTCACGGCATGGGCATGCCTGCTGATGATCGAGCCGATGCAGAACAACGGCAACAACAACGCAGTACGGGTCGAATACCGGGGCATCTCTACCTCGGCGGGCAGCCCGTGCGCGACCCAGGGCATCCCAGGCTCCGGCACGGGTGCAGGGCCCCAGGTTCCAATGCTTGTGCAATAGGAGACCTGTCATGCGAGAAGTCATGCGAGAACATCGATACCGTTCCGGCCGCATGCGAGGTGTTGCGGCTGTGGAGTTCGCCATCGTCCTGATTCCACTGGTGATCCTGGTGTCCGGCGTAGCGGAGTACGGCCGCGCGATCTACCAGTACGACGCCCTTACCAAATCCACCCGCAGCGCCGCAAGATACCTGTCCCAGTTCTCGCCGGAAGACCTCGCTTATCCGGTGGATGAAGCGAAGTGCCTGGCAGTCTACGGCAACGTCTCTTGCACCGGTTCTGCACTGGTCAGTGGGCTCACGCCATCCATGGTGACGGTCTGCGACCGCCTGCACACCTCGGACTGCAGTGACGCCATCTACGGCACGGTCAGCACCTATGACAACAGCTCGGGCACAGGCGCCGCAGCCGGAACGATCAGCCTTGTCGCTGTCAAGATCTCCGGCTTCCAGTATTCGCCGCTCCAGTCCTTCATCAACGCCTCAGGCATCACGTTCTCCAACATTGTCACTGTGATGAGGCAAGTGCTATGAAAGCCGTCCCATACGTTCGCTTGCCATGCAGACAACGTGGTGCCACCGCCATCGAGTTTGCGCTGGTCGCCGGGGTGTTCCTGACCTTGTTGCTGGGCATCGTCGAATTCTCGCGTCTGCTGTTCTACTGGAACACCGCGGGCGAAGCCACGCGCCTTGGCGCGCGCATGGCCGTGGTCTGCGATGCCAATGCGGGAATCATCACCAACAAGATGACCGGGCTGCTGCCGATCCTGAAGCCAGGAAACATCGAGCTCACCTATCTCCCGGACGGATGCGGGGCGGATCCCGCAACCGCCCGAAGCAGCTGCGAATCCGTCACGGTAAGCGTTTCCGGCGTTTCCGTCAGCACCTTTATCCCGTTCGTTCCGTTGAACGTCAACATGCCTCCGTTCGCCACCACGCTCTCCCGCGAGAGCATGAACAGTGCCACCGGCGGTCCGGTTTGCAGCTAAGCCACAGATTTCGGAGACAAGACCATGCTGAAGATCCTGATCGCATCCGAAGACGCCGACCGGCTCGCCGAAATCAACCGGCTCAGCGCCGTGGTCGGGAACTTCCAGGCCATGTCGTTGCAGGAAGGCCTGGCACGCTTTCCGCTCCACGCCAGCCGGCTCCGCATGGCCGACCTGCTGGTCCTCGAACTGCCGTCGATCGGCGCGGCGCAGATGCATGCGGTCGAGACGCTGCGCGAGCAGCACCCCGACCTGCCCTGCATCCTGATCACCGAATCGCCGGATTCAGCGCTGCTGATCAGAGCCATGCGCGCGGGTATCCGTGACGTGCTGTCATGGCCGCTGGACAAGGGACAACTGGCCGAGGCGATCAAGCGTGTAGAGGCAACCCATGTTCCACGGACGCGCGAAGCCGCGCAGTTGGTGTCGGTGATTTCCTGCAAGGGCGGGACCGGCACCAGCTTCGTTGCCGCGAACCTGGGCGATGCGCTCGCCCGGCACCTGGGCAAACGCGTGCTGGTGATCGATCTGAACCGGCATTTCGGCGATCTCACCTATATGGTCTGCGACCAGGCACCCCCGTCCACGCTGCCTGACTTGTGCGGCCAGATCGACCGTATGGATGCCAATCTGCTGGACGCCAGCCTGGTGCACGTAAGCCAGGGCTTCGACGTGCTGGCCGGCGCCACCGACCCCGTCAAGGCCAGCCAGATCCAGAAGGACAAGCTCGAATGGATCCTCTCGGTCGTGCAGCCCGGCTACGACTTCGTCATCTTCGATCTCGGCCAGAGCATCGACCCCCTGTCGATCAGCGTGCTCGACCACAGTGACCGCGTCTGCGTGGTGATGGAACCTACCATTGCCTGCGGGCGGCCCGGCCGCCGGCTGCTCGATATCCTGCGCGCCCTGCACTATCCCTCCGACAAGATCCGGCTGGTGTTGAACCGTGCCGGCCGGAAGAACGAGGTGCCGCGCGCCAGCATGGAAGAAGTATTCGGCACCCGGGCCACCTATGTCTTGCCGGAAGACTCTGCCGTGGACGAAGCCATCAGCCACGGCGAACCCATTGCCAAACTGAGCCGGCGCAGCGCCATGACGCGCGCGCTGCAGGCCATGGCCACACAGTTGTGCGCCGCGCCGGAGACCCAGCGCCATGCCCGCCCGGAGCCGACGTCGCCGCTGCGCCGCCTGATGCTGCGTGCCAGGAGCGCCTGAGCGCGTGCCCTACCGGATACCCGAACCCGAAAGCAAGGAGCCCATCATGTCGATCCGTGAACAGCTGGCCCAGACCAGCCCCGCCTTCACCGCCAACGGCCATGCAGCGATCCATTTTTCGACCGCCGCGGGCGCCGGCGCTTCGGCCGGCTATCATGCGCTCAAGCGCGATGTGCACGAGACCGTGCTGGATCGCGTCGAACTGGAACGCCTGGCGCGCTATCCGCAGGAACAGGTTCGCCAGGAGATCGCCGCGCTGGTCAACCTGATCATCGACGAGCAGAAGGTGCTGCTCAACGACAACGAGCGCCGCCAGCTGACGGTGGAGATCTACGACGAGATGTTCGGCTTCGGCCCGCTCGAGCCGCTGCTGAAGGATCCCACGGTGTCCGACATCCTGGTCAATACCGCACGGCAGACCTATGTCGAGCGGCGCGGCAAGCTGGAGCTCACCAATGTGGTCTTCTACGACGATGCGCACCTGATGAAGGTGATCGAGAAGATCGTGTCGCGCGTTGGCCGGCGCATCGACGAAACCAACCCGATGGTGGATGCGCGCCTGCCGGACGGCTCGCGCGTGAACGCGATCATCCCGCCATCGGCCATCGACGGCCCGCTGCTGTCGATCCGCCGCTTCGCGGTGAATCCGCTCCAGGTCAAGGACCTGGTCGACCTGCGCAGCCTGACGCCGCCGATGGCGCAACTGCTGCAGGCGCTGTCCGCGGCCAAGATCAACGTGCTGGTGTCGGGCGGCACCGGCAGCGGCAAGACCACGCTGCTGAACATCCTGTCGGGCTTTATCCCGGAAGACGAGCGCGTGGTCACGATCGAGGATGCGGCAGAACTGCAGCTGCGCCAGCCGCATGTGCTGCGCCTGGAGACGCGTCCGCCCAATATCGAGGGCAAGGGCGAGATCACCCAACGCTCGCTGGTACGCAACGCGCTGCGCATGCGCCCGGACCGCATCATCCTGGGCGAAGTGCGCGGCGGCGAGGCGCTCGACATGCTCAACGCCATGAACACCGGCCATGAAGGTTCGCTGACCACCATCCACGCCAACACGCCGCGCGATGCGCTGACCCGCCTGGAAAACATGGTCAGCATGGCTGGCCTCACCATGCCGGCGAAAGCCATGCGGCAGCAGATCGCCTCGGCCATCACGGTGATCGTGCAGGCCGCGCGCATGACCGATGGGCGGCGCAAGATCATCAGCATCCAGGAGATCACCGGCATGGAAGGCGACATCATCAACACGCAGGAGATCTTTACCTTCCAGCGTACCGGGGTGGACAAGGACGGCACCGTACGCGGGCACTTCCGCGCCACCGGCGTGTACCCGAAGTTCGCCGAGAGGCTGCGCGTGTTCGGCGTAGGACTGCCGGACGAGACCTATGACCCGGCCAAGCGCTACGAAGTCTGAGCGCGAGGCAAGCCAACGACAACGACCGGGGAGACGCACATGAGCACGATCTTCTATGCCTTCGGCATCCTGCTGTTCGTGGCGGTGGTGCTCTGTGTCGAGGGCATCTACCTGTGGTGGAACAACTATCACGGCCCTGCCGCGCGCCGGATCGACGCGCGGTTGCGCGCCATTTCCGCCGGCGGCCAGGTCAATGCCGAGCGGCTGTCGATCCTGAAGAAGCGGCTGCTCAGCGACTCGCCGCGCCTGCAGCGCTGGCTGATGAGCATGCCGCGCATCAGCGGGCTCGACCGCTGGCTGGAGCAGTCGGGCAGCACCTGGTCGGTCGGTCAGTTGATGGGTTACTGCGCGACCGTGGTGCTGTGCACGGTGGCGCTGATACCGCTGCTGCCGCTGCCGCTTCCGCTCATGCTCGCCATCGCGGCGGTCGCCGGCATCCTGCCGGTGCTGCATGTGATGAGCCTGCGCGCCAGGCGGATCAAGCAGCTGGAAGCGCAACTGCCCGACGCCGTCGACATGATCAGCCGCGCCTTGCGCGCGGGCCACTCGTTCAGCGGTGCGCTGGGCATGGTCGGGCAGGAAATGAAAGCGCCCATCGGCCCCGAGTTCCGCACCACGTTCGAGGAGATCAACTACGGCGTGGCACTGGACGAGGCCATGACCAACCTCGCCATCCGCGTGCCGGTGGGCGACCTGCGCTACTTCGTCATCGCCGTGCTGATCCAGCGCGAAAGCGGCGGCAACCTGGCCGAGATCCTGGACACCATCGGGACCATGGTGCGCGAACGCCTGAAGCTGTTCGACAAGATCCGGGTGCTGTCGGCCGAGGGGCGGATGTCGGCATGGGTGCTGGGCCTGCTGCCCTTCGGCACCGCCGGGATGATCCTGGTCGTGAATCCGGACTTCATGAAAGTGCTGTGGCAAGACCCGCTCGGGCTGCGCATGGTCGGCGGTGCGCTGGTGTCGATGATCCTTGGCGTGCTGTGGATGCGCAAGATCATCCGGATCCGGGTATGAAGCCGGCGCCGCGTGTCATGCGCCGCGCCGTGACTCACTAAGCAGGGCTTTGGACAGCCATCCATACGGGAGTCCATCATGCAATTCATCCAGGGTTTCCAGGCCGACCAGTTCGTCGTGCTTGCGCTGGTCTTCGTGGCAGCGTTCGGCACGGTGTTCGGCGTGCTCTACGTGTTCTCGCCCAACCGCATGCGCGGCCGGGTCGAGCAGCTTTCCGGGCAGGCCGGACAATTCATGCCCGACGCCGGCCGCCAGCACGCGCTGATCGAGAAGCTGGTCCGGTGGGCGCAGCCGGTGTCGCGGCTGTCGCTGCCCAAGGAGGGCTGGGAAAACTCGCCATTGCGCGTGCGTTTCATGAACGCCGGCTGGCGCCAGGCCAAAGCCGCGCCGCTGTACTTTGCCGCCAAGACGGTGCTGGCCGTGACGCTGCCGATGATCGGACTGGTGGCGGCAAGCGCCCATCCCGCCTTCCAGGACCATTTCATGATGTTCGCGCTGCTCGCGGTACTCGGTGCGATCGGCTATTACCTGCCCAACATCGTGCTGTCACGCAAGGTGGCACAACGCCAGCGCACGGTGTTCGAGGAATTCCCGGACGTCATCGACCTGCTCACAGTCTGCGTGGAAGCCGGCCTGGGTCTCGACGCCGCACTGATGCGCGTGGCCGACGAACTGGAGCTGCGCTGCCCGGTGCTGGCCGACGAACTGCAGCTGATGCTGCTGGAACTGCGCTCGGGCTTCTCCAAGGAAAAGGCGCTGTCCAACCTGTCGCTGCGTACCGGCGTCGAGGACGTCGACAAATTTGCCTCGATGCTGATCCAGGCCGACCGTTTCGGCACCAGCCTGGGCGAATCCCTGCGCGTGCTGTCCGACATGCTGCGCACCAAGCGCCGCATGCGCGCCGAGGAACAGGCCGCCAAGATCGCGCTCAAGCTGCTGTTCCCGCTGATCTTCACCATCTTTCCCTCGCTGCTGCTGGTGCTGCTGGGGCCGGCGTTTATCCAGATCTATCGTGTCCTGTTGCCGACCATGGCGGGACAGGGAGGATAGGACGCACGGGTAACCCGAACGGTTCCCCCGGCTGTCTCCCGGTGCAACGCCGGCCAGACAGTCCCTTGCCCGGACCTGGTTCCGGGCTTTTTTGCTTTGGTGGCGGGCGTGCGAGCCGGGGACTTGACCGCGGCGCCAGGGTTCTTAAGAATGCCACCACTGCCCCCGCCGCCGGCGCGACGGATGCAGCCAGACCCAATCGCCCCGGAGTTCCCATGAAACTGCGCATCCTGAGCGACCTGCATATCGAGCACAACATGCCGCAGCAAGTGCCCGGCTGCGATGCCGACATCGTGGTGCTGGCCGGCGACATCGCCAACGGCCGCGACGGCATCGACTGGGCCGCGCGCACGTTCGCGCAACCCGTGATCTATGTGCCCGGCAACCACGAGTACTACGAGAGCAATTTCGATGCGGTCGACCGGCAGATGGCCGAAGCCTCGGCGGAGCATCCCGGCATGCACGTGCTCAACGGGGCCGTTGCCGAGTTCGACGGCGCCAGTGGCCGCGTGCGCATCCTGGGCACGACCTGGTGGACGGACTACACGCTGTTCGGCGTGGACCGGCGCGAGGATGCGATGCAGGCCTGCGCGGGCGTGATGCTGGACCACCGGCTGATCGAAGTCGACGGCGGCAACGGCAAGGCCCGCCATTTCACGCCGGCAGACGCGCTGGCGCGCCACGAGGCCGCTTCGGCCTGGCTGGCCGCGCAGCTGGCGCGACCGTTCGAGGGCAAGACCGTGGTGGTCACCCATCATGGCCCTGACCTGGGCAGTCTTGACCCGCGCTACTCGCATGACCTGGTATCCGGCGGATTCCTGTCGCGCCGGCCCGACCTGGTGGCGCAGGCGGACCTGTGGATCCATGGCCATACCCATACCAGCTTCGACTACTGCATCGACGATTCGCGCGTGGTGTGCAATCCTCGGGGTTATGTCAGCCGGCGCACGGGCGAGCTGGAAAACAAGTGCTTCGACTGGTGCTGCGTGGTTGAGGTCTGACCAGCCCCGACAAGCCATCAAGCAGGCAAGCACCCAAACAAAAACCCCCACAGGCTCGCACCTGCGGGGGTTTTTGCTGTGACAGCCTGCCGGCCCGGGTTGTGACACCCCGCCAGCAGTCGGTCGGCACAAATTACATCATGCCTTCCATGCCGCCCATGCCGCCCATGCCACCCGGCATTGCCGGAGCCGATTCTTCCTTCGGCGTTTCGGCAACTGCGCAGTCCGTGGTCAGCATCAGCGAAGCCACCGAAGCGGCGTTCTGCAGTGCGGTGCGGGTGACCTTGGTCGGGTCCAGCACGCCCATTTCGACCAGGTCGCCGTACTCGCCCGAAGCCGCGTTGTAGCCGTAGTTGCCCTTGCCTTCGATGACCTTGGCAACGACGACCGAAGCTTCTTCACCAGCGTTCAGCACGATCTGGCGCAGCGGCTCTTCCATGGCGCGCAGCACGATCTTGATACCGGCGTTCTGGTCGGCGTTGTCGCCGGTCAGGGCCGAGATCGCAGCGCGGGCGCGCAGCAGGGCCACACCACCGCCGGGGACGATGCCTTCTTCCACCGCAGCGCGGGTGGCGTGCAGGGCGTCTTCCACGCGGGCCTTCTTTTCCTTCATTTCGACTTCGGTGGCAGCGCCAACCTTGATCACGGCAACACCGCCGGCCAGCTTGGCCACGCGCTCTTGCAGCTTTTCACGGTCGTAGTCCGAGGTCGCTTCTTCGATCTGGGCGCGGATTTGCTTCACGCGGCCTTCGATCGCACCTGCGTCGCCGGCGCCATCGATGATGATGGTGTTTTCCTTGCCGATCTCGATGCGCTTGGCCTGGCCCAGGTCGTTCAGGGTGGCCTTTTCCAGCGTCAGGCCGACTTCTTCGGCGATGACGGTGCCGCCGGTCAGGATGGCGATGTCTTCCAGCATGGCCTTGCGGCGGTCGCCGAAGCCCGGGGCCTTGACGGCGGCGGTCTTCAGGATGCCACGGATGTTGTTGACCACCAGGGTCGCCAGGGCTTCGCCCTCGACGTCTTCAGCGATGATCAGCAGCGGGCGGCCGGCCTTGGCCACTTGCTCCAGCACCGGCAGCAGGTCGCGGATGTTGCTGATCTTCTTGTCGAACAGCAGCACGAACGGGCTGTCCAGCTGGACCACCTGCTTTTCCGGGTTGTTGATGAAGTACGGCGACAGGTAGCCGCGGTCGAACTGCATGCCTTCCACGACTTCCAGCTCGTCGGCCAGCGACTTGCCGTCTTCGACGGTGATCACGCCTTCCTTGCCGACCTTGTCCATGGCTTCGGCGATGCGCTCACCGATCGAGGTGTCGCTGTTGGCCGAGATCGCGCCAACCTGGGCGATTTCCTTGCTGGTGGTGGTCGGCTTGCTGACCTTCTTCAGCTCTTCCACGGCGGCGCCGACAGCCTTGTCGATACCGCGCTTCAGGTCCATCGGGTTCATGCCGGCGGCCACGTACTTCATGCCTTCGCGCACGATCGACTGGGCCAGCACGGTAGCGGTGGTGGTACCGTCACCGGCGTTGTCGCTGGTCTTGGAAGCCACTTCCTTGACCATCTGGGCGCCCATGTTCTGCAGCTTGTCCTTCAGCTCGATTTCCTTGGCCACGGACACGCCGTCCTTGGTCACGGTCGGGCCGCCGAAGCTGCGCTCCAGCACCACGTTACGGCCCTTCGGGCCCAGGGTCACTTTAACGGCGTTGGCGAGGATGTTCACGCCTTCGACCATCTTGGCACGTGCGGCGTCGCCGAACACTACGTCTTTAGCTGCCATTCTTGAAATCTCCTGAAATCTGTACGGGTGGCGGTCAGTCGGTGAATTACTTGTTCACCACGGCCATGATGTCTTCTTCGCGCATGACCAGCAGTTCCTGGCCTTCCACCTTCACGCCCTGGCCGGCATACTTGCCGAACAGCACGCGGTCGCCAACCTTGACGTCGAGGGCGATGTTGTTGCCCTTGTCATCCTTCTTGCCGGGACCGACTGCCAGCACTTCGCCTTGATCGGGCTTCTCGGCAGCGTTGTCGGGAATCACGATACCGGACGCGGTCTTGGTTTCGTTGTCCAGACGCTTCACGATCACGCGGTCGTGCAGAGGACGCAGGTTCATACGGACTCCTAAATACAAAAGTGAGTGTTTAATCACAAATTGGCCGGCTAACCGAGGCGACGGCCAACTGAAATTTTCAGGTGTCGCAAGGGGCGCTTGATGCTGTTAGCACTCACCCCCGACGAGTGCTAATTATAGGGACGGGGTATGGCCATTTCAAGACAGCGGCTTGATGGGGGTTTTCCCGGACAGCCGGCCAATGTGGCTTGCAGCCCGCCTGACCGCCCTTCCGGGGCAAGATGCGCGGGAATGACGGTAGTGTTTGATGCCTCCCTCGCGGTCGGAGACGTCCAGCGGCAGCGCGATCACGCGCTCATTGCCGCAATCGGCGACCATGCCGGCGACCATGCAGGCGATTGCCGCTTCGCTGCGGGCGGAGATCACGACGGTCGCGCCGGCTTGCCACAGCGACAGCGCGCAGGCGCGGCCGATGCCGCTGGAGCCGCCGGTGATCCAGGCGGTCTTGCCGTGCAGGGAAATCGTGGGGGCGTTCATTGCGGGGATTCCTTTGTCTGGGATAGTCGAATAGCGGCACGCTTCAATGCGTGGCCACGCCCATGATCTGGTTCACGTCATAGATTGGCGGACGCGGGTTCTTCGCCCACGCGTCGGTCAGCAGGTAGCGCAGCCGGAAACTCTCCGGCACATCGGCCAGTCCCGGCGTGAACAGCCACAGCCGCAGCAGGTGGCGCTTGCGGTCGAGCTCGGGATGGTCCTCGTAGCTGGTGCGCGAGTGCAGCACGACGTAGTTGTTCAGGAACTGCATGTCGCCGGGCGCCAGCTCCATGTCGATGCGGAAGCGCGGGTCCTGCGTGCAGGCGTCGAACTGGTCGAGCGCGGCAATATCCTCCGGCGCCAGCCGGGGCGCGTCCGGGAAGCGCTGCGCGGTGTTGATGAAGCTGCGGATATAGCGGTTGAACAGGCGGCCGTTGTGCCAGCTGAACACATGCGTCATGGTGTACGGCGCCTGGCCCGGCGCTTCCTCGTGCCGGCGGTCGAACGCAAAGGGCTGGTACAGCCGCGCCAGCAGTTCGGGATGCTCGCGCAGCATGGCGTTGTGGATGGCCATCGAGCTGGCAATGCTGCTCATGCCGCCGCGCCGCGCCGTGCGCAGGCACAGCAGGCCGTCGAACTGTTCCAGCAGTGCGCGGAACAGGCCGCGGCGGGCTGATTGGCCTGCTATTCGTCCCGCGCCCGCTATTCCGGCCTGATGCCGTTGACCTTCACCACGCTGGCCCACGTGGCATAGTCGTTGCGCACCGTGCGCGCGAACTCCTCCGGCGTGGTCAGCGGCGGATCGGCCATCATGTTGAGTTGCTGGAAGCGCGTGGTGAGCGCCGGCGCCCGCAGCGCCCTGTTGATCTCGCGGTTCAGCGTCACGATGATCTCGCGCGGCGTGCCCTTGGGCACGAACAGCCCATACCAGCCTTCGTTGGTCATCGGGAAGCCTTGCTCGGCCATGGTCGGCACATCGGGGAACGCGGGCGCGCGGTGCTTGCCGGTGATGCCCAGCGGGCGGATCTTGCCGTTCTTCACCAGCGGCACCGAGGTGGTGATGTCGACGAAGGCGATCTTCAGCACGCCGCCCTGCAGGTCGGTCAGGATCGGCGGCACGCCCTTGTAGGGCACATGGGTCAGGTCGATGCCGGCCAGCGTATGCAGCTGCGCCATGGCGAGGTGCCCGCCCGAGCCGATCCCCCAGCTGCCGTAGTCATACTTGCCGGGCTGCGCCTTGACCGTTGCCACGAAGGACTTCATGTCCCTGGCCGGAAAGTCCGGCGTGACCACCAGCAGCACGCCGCCCGAGCCGATCTGCGCCACCGGCACCAGGTCATCGACGATGTTGAACGGTAATTTCGGCTGGATCGCCTGGTTCATCACGGTGGCCGAGGCGCTCGCCAGCAGTATGGTGTAGCCATCCGGCTGCGCGCGCACGACGGCATCCACCGACAGCTGCCCGTTGGCGCCGAGCTTGTTGTCGACCACCACGGGCTGCTTCAGCGCCTGCGAGATCTGCTCGGCGAACACGCGCGCCAGCACGTCGGGGCCGCTGCCGCCGGGGCTGGGCACGACCATGCGGATCGGGCGCGAGGGCCAGGTGCCTTGCGCGAGGACGGGGGCGGCTGCCAGCGCGGTGGCGGTCAGTACTGCGAGATGCCATGCGCGCTTGCCGCGGCATGTCGGGCTTGATTTCATATCGTCTCCGTAAGCCCACGCCGCTTCTGTGGATGGCGATGCCCGAGTTCACGGCGGCATCGGCGGCGTGTGTGCACCGGGATTTTGCGCACGATCCGGCCGCGAAAACCAATGAAATAAAACCGCGGAAGCATAAGCAATTGGTCATGCCAGCACGGCGGGCCGTGCGTCGGCTCAATCGCGATGCAACCTAAGCCGCGGCCTCCGGCGCCCGCCCGCGCGCACGGTGCCGGGCGCGACACCCTGCCAGCGGTGGAAGGCCTTGTTGAAGCCGGCCTGCGTCTTGAAGCCCAGTGCCCGCGCGACATCGCCGAGCGGCATGTCGGTGTGGCCCAGCAGCCGCCGCGCCAGCGCTTCGCGCTCCTCATCCAGCAGTTGCGCGAACGAGGTGCCGTGGTCCTGCAGGTGGCGATGCAGCGTAAAGCGATGCACCGCGAACAGCGAGGCCAGCCGCGGCGCGGTGCACTCGCCCAGCAGCATCAGGTCGCGGATCGCCTGCCGGGCCTGGCCCAGGAAATCCGGCGCGACATGCGATTCCAGCTCGCTCAGGTAGCGCACCACCGAGGATTCGACCGCCTCGTCCGCCACGCCGCAGCGCTGCTCCAGCGTGCCGGCCGGGAACACGAATTCGTCGCGCGGCTGGCCGAAGCGCACATCGGGCCCGAAGTGCGCGACGAACGGCGCCAGCTCCGGCGGCGGCGGACGCGACAGCGAGACCGCCGCGGGCAACCAGGGCTTGCCGAGCATCAGCCGGAACATCTGCAGGTTGGCAGCGAGGTAGGCGGTCAGCAGGTCGTCTCGGCCCGCGCAGGCGCCGTCGATCTCGACCGAGAAGACCGCATAGCCTTCGCGCACGGTCAGCGCCGTGTCGATGCCCCGGTACCAGATGCGCCCGTAGCGCAGCAGCCCGTCCACCGCGTCGCGCACATTGCGCGAAGACAGCAGCAGCAGGCGCAGCGGCCCGGCGTTCTCCATATTGGCGCGCGCGCCGACCTGCACCGCGAGCTGGGGCCGGCCGGAGGCCTGCGCCGCATCGGCCAGGATGCGGCCGCAAAGCGTCAGCGCCAGCGGCGCCATGGGCTCTTCCAGCGACGCCGGGCCGATGCCGTAGCGGCCCAGCAGCGGCCAGGGGTCGGCGCCCTGCGCCCGCAGCACCTCGACCACCCGCGCAAGCGTGCCGACCGGGACCGAACGGCTCTCCGGCTTCATGGTTCGGGTTTTCACCAGCTGTGACAAAGGGATAGGAAATAGTGACAACAGGATAAACGCAGCATGCGGCCGGCGTCCAGAATAGCTGCACCGCCCCATGCAAAGGGCTTCACCATCAGGAGACCATCCATGCATTTTCTCGACGACAGCCTGCTTCCCGAAAACCAGGAAAAACTGGTGATCCAGGTCGCGCCCTACGGCCCGCAGTGGCTGCCCTCCGACTCGGACGACATCCCGGTGAGCATGGATGCGCAGATCCAGAAGGCCGTCGATTGCTACAACGCCGGCGCCACCGTGCTGCACGTGCATGTGCGCGAGTCGGACGGCAAGGGCTCCAAGCGCCTGTCGATGTTCAACGAGATGCTGGCGCGCCTGCGCGAAGCCGTGCCCGACATGGTGCTGCAGGTCGGCGGCTCGATCTCGTTCGCGCCCGAAGGCGAAGGCAAGGCCGCCGAGTGGCTGGACTATGACACCCGCCACATGCTGGCCGAACTCGACCCGAAGCCCGACCAGGTCACGATCGCGATCAACACCAGCCAGATGAATATCTGCGAGATGCTGACCGCCGACGACGTGCAGGGCACCATCCTCGAAAAGCCCGAGTACCTCAAGGCGTACAGCGAGATGGTGGTGGATTCCAAGCCGTCGTTCTTCATCGAGCACCTGGAGCGCCTGGGCAAGGCCGGCATCCAGCCGCATTTCATGCTCGGCCACGTGGCGCAGCTGGAGACGGTCGAGCGCCTGATCCGCAAGGGCCAGTACCGCGGCCCGCTGATCCTGAACTACGTCGCCATCGGCGGCGGCGCGGCGGGCCTGCATCCGGCCGACATGATCGAGTTCGCGCGCCGCACGCCGGACGGCGCGGTGCTGACCATCGAGAGCGCGATGCGCGCGGTGCTGCCGATGAACGCCATGGCGATCGCGCTGGGCCTGCATGTGCGCGTGGGCATCGAGGACAACCTGTGGGGCCGCAAGGGTGAGCGCATGACCTCGGTGCAGCAGATCGAGCAGACCGTGCGCCTGGCGCGCGAGCTCGGCCGCGACGTCGCCAACGGCAAGGAAGCGCGCCGCATCTACAAGATCGACGAGTGGTACGACAGCGCGGACGAGACCATCCGCCAGCTCGGCATGGCGCCGAACCGCAAGCCGGGGCAGCGCGGCTTCACGGTGCCGGGCAGCGTCTGAGTGCAGCCATCCACCACGGCATGCGCGTTGCCTTGGCCGCGCGTGCCGTTGGCTTCCGAATACAGCCCTTCTTGCAGCAACCGATCATGAAACTGACCGACAAGATCGCCGTGGTAACCGGCGTCGGCCCCGGCCTGGGCCAGGGCATCGCCGTGGCGCTGGCGCGCGCCGGCGCCGACCTGGTGATCTGCGACATCGACCCTGAAGCGCTGGCAGCCGCGCGCGAGGCGGTCCTCGCCGAAGGCCGCCGCTGCCTGTCCGTCGTGTGCGACGTATCGTCGAGCCAGCAAGTGGCCGGCATGTTCGCGCAGGCGCGCGAGACCTTCGGCACCGTGCATGTCCTCGTCAACAACGCCGCGCTGACGCCCAACCGCCCGGTGGACACCGAGCGCCGCAACCGGCTCTATGCGTACCTGCAGACGCCGGTGCCGCGCGACTCGCTCGGCTTCACCAGCGAGATTACCGACGAAGAATGGCTGCGCTACTGGGGCGTGAACGTGCACGGCACCTTCTACTGCACCCGCGAGGCGCTGCGGCTGATGCAGCCGCAGCGCTACGGCCGCATCGTCAATATCGCCTCGATCGCCGGGATCTCGTCGCGCAGCGCGCACAGCCCGCACTACAGCGCCACCAAGGGCGCGGTGGTTGCCTTCACCCGCTCCGTGGCACTGGAAGTGGCGGGCGCCAACATCTACGTCAACGCGATGGCGCCCGGCGGTGTCGCCACGCCCGCCTTCAACGAATACCTGGAAAAGATCGGCGAGGACGGCCGCAACCGGCTCTGGCAAAGCTGTCCGGCGGGCCGCTTCGGCACCGTCGAGGAATACGCCGCCACCGTGCTGCACCTCGCCAGCGACGAGCACTACCTGGTCGGCCAGGTCATCAGCCCCAACGGCGGCTCTGCCATCTGAGCCGGCCCCAGATCCAGATCCAGATCCAGGACAGCCATGCAACACAACCTCTTTCCCCACTACAGGGCGCTGCGCGACACCGGCGCGCTCGGCAGCGAACTCGATCCACTGACCGAATGGGATCCCACGTGGATTGCCAGCTGGGTCGCGCTGGCGCGCGATGCGCAGGCCGAAGGCGTGCTCGACCCCAAGCTGGTCGCGCTGATCCGCCTGAATCTCGACGTCACCGCCACGCACCTGTACAGGCCGGGCGTATCGCGCCACGTGCGCGAGGCCATCCGGCTGGGCGCCACGCGCGCCGAGATCCTGGAAGTCTTCAAGCTGGCCAGCGTAGTCGGCATCCATGCCTGCGCGGTCGGCGTGCCGGCGCTGGCCGAGGAACTGGCGCGCGCGGGCATTCCGGATGAGCCCGCCGTTGCGTCCGTTACGCCAGGCGCGACGCCGGTGTGCGACGCGGTGCGTGCCAACGGCATGTTCAACCCGCTGTGGGAAACGCTGTACCGCTGGGATCCGCAGTACCTGGAGAAATTCCTGGCGATGGGCTTCGGCCTGTGGACAGACAACATCCTGCCGCCGCTGTGGATCGAATTCCTCTGCATCGCCGGCGATGCCGCGATCACCCACATGTACGGCCACGGCACCCAGCGGCATATCGAAGCCGCGCTGCGCCTCGGCGCCACGCGCGCGCAGATCCTGGCGGTGCTGAAGATCGTCAGCCTGCAAGGCATCGAAGCGTGCGAACTCGCGGTGCCGATGCTGGAGCATGCCATGCGGGAAGACGCAGCCTGACCCACCACCGGCTTTTCTCCCCTCTCCCGCTTGCGGGAGAGGGGAGACAACACTCGCAACGCCCAGGAGTACGTAGTGCAACCACTCGCCCCCGCCTCTGCCATTTCCTCGGCGCCACCGCAGGATGCCGGCTCGCTTGCCGCCCTCTACCGCAAGATCACCTGGCGGCTGCTGCCGTTCCTGTTCGCGGCCTATGTGCTGAACACGATCGACCGCATCAACATCTCGTTCGCCAAGCTGCGCATGGCCAGCGACCTGGGCCTCTCGGATGCGGCCTATGGCATCGGCGCGGCGGCCTTCTTCGCCGGGTACATCCTGTTCGAGGTGCCCAGCAACCTTTATATGCAGAAGACCGGCGCGCGCCGGACCATCACGCGCATCCTGCTGCTGTGGGGCCTGGCGACCGTCGCCACCAGCCAGGTCAATTCGCCCGAGGCGCTCTACGCCGCGCGCTTCCTGCTGGGCGTGGCCGAGGCCGGCTTCTTCCCGGGCGTCATCCTGTACCTGACCTACTGGTTCCCCGCGCAGCGCCGCGGACGGATCACGTCGCTGTTCCTGATGTCGGGCGCCTTCGCCGGGATGAACAGCGGTCCGCTGGCGGCAGCGATCATGCTGCACCTGGGCGGTTGGCTGGGGCTGCGCGACTGGCAGGCGCTGTTCGTGGTGGAAGGCCTTCCCGCGATGGTGCTGGGCCTGGTTGCCTGGCACTGCCTCGACGACGACGGCCCCGCGCAGGCAAAGTGGCTCACGCCGGCGGAAAAGGCCATGCTCGCAAGCGACCTCGGCAAGGAGGTCCACGCGCGCCGGCACGGCGGCATCCTGGCGCTGCTCAAGGATCCACGCATCTATGTCATCGGCCTGGCCTTCCTGTCGATCTATGCCTGCACCAATACCATCGCCTACTGGATGCCGACGCTGATCCAGGGCTTCGGCGAGGCGCACGTGGCGCGCATCGGCTGGATCTCCACGCTGCCCTATGTGCTCGGCCTGCTGACGATGTACCTGCTCGCGCGCAGTTCCGACCGCCGGCTGGAACGGCGCTGGCACGTG
This sequence comes from Cupriavidus oxalaticus, assembly GCF_016894385.1. Classification (NCBI taxonomy): domain Bacteria; kingdom Pseudomonadati; phylum Pseudomonadota; class Betaproteobacteria; order Burkholderiales; family Burkholderiaceae; genus Cupriavidus; species Cupriavidus oxalaticus. The sequence goes on along the minus strand of NZ_CP069812.1, from coordinate 696,648 downwards.
GCGGGCTGCCTGCTGGTTGCCGCCGCCAGCTTCCTGCTGATGGGCCTCACGCGCGGCGAACTGGCGCCCGCGGTGGCGTGCATGACGGTCGGCGCCGCCGCGTGCCTGGCCGCGCTGCCGGTGTTCTGGACGATTCCGCCGGCATACCTGGGCGGCCGGCAGGCACCCGCCGGCATCGCGCTGATCAGCAGCCTGGGCGGCGTGGCGGCCTTGCTCAGCCCGATCGCGGTAGGCGCGATCAAGACCCGAACCGGCGACCTGTACCTGGCGTTCGACCTGCTTGCCGCGCTGCTGGCGGTGGGTGCCGTGGCGTTGCTGCTGGCGCTGCCGGCACGGTTGCTGGAGCGGGCAGATAGCGCAGAGCGCCGCTGAGCGCCGTCACCGCCGCCACTTCCCCTCGCCGATCAGCGCCTCGGCAAGCCTGGGGATCATCTGCGCCACCTGCCGCGCCGCGGCGGTGAACGGGCGCTGGCTGCTGGTTGCCAGCACCACGCTCTGCCGCATGGCGCGGTCCGCCAAAGGCACGGCGTCATACTCCCCGCTCTCCAACTCGGCCGCCACCGCGTGGTACGGCAGCACGGAAAACGCGGCATGGTCGGACAGGATGCGCTTGATGACCACCGATGAGCTGGCTTCCATGCAGACATCGAGGGCGATGCGGTGCGCGGCCGCAGCCTCTTCCAGCAGGTTGCGGATGGCGTTGGGCGGCACCGGCAGCACCAGCGGCACGCCGCCGAGCTGGCGCAGCAGCATCGACGCCGGCCTGCCGCCCGCACCGCGCCAGTGGGCCTGCAAGGTCTCGCGCCGGCCGACCAGCATCAGCGGCGTATCGAGCAGCCGGCGGTAGCTGTTGCGGCCTTCGGCACGATAGCGGTTCAGCACGGCGAGGTCGATGCTGCCCTGGGTCAGCCGCGTCTCGATCTCGCCGCTGTAGCCTTCCACGATGCGCAGCTTCACCGCGGGCAGCCGCTCCTGCACGGCGCCGTAGAGCCGGCTCGACAGCAGCGGCGCCACCGCCGGCACCAGACCCAGCGTGACCATGCCGCTGACATTGCCGGCGCGGCCGCGCGCCGACTCGACCAGCCGCCTGGCACCGTCCAGCAGCGGCTCGGCATCGGCCAGCACCTGCGCGGCCAGCGTGGTCGGGCGCACGCCGCGCCCCGTGCGGTAGAACAGCGGGCCGCCGAACATCTTCTCCAGTTCCGCGACCTGCCGGCTGATTGCCGACTGCGCCAGGCCAAGCTGCGCCGCCGCGCCCGAGACGCTGCCAGTGCGCGCCACGGCGACGAAGGTGGCCAGCGCCTTGAGCGTCAGGTCGTGCCCCGCATCCGTTTGCATATTCCCTCCTGCTATCTCCTGTGGAGATATCTGCTTTCTTATGGCGGCATTGATCCGAGGATACCGCCTCTCTATCGTTAGAGGCAATCGCACCCGCCCACCAAGCAACCATCAAGCAACCACCAAGGAGACCCCGCCCATGCCCCTTTCCGCCGAACACCATCCGCTGGCGCCGCTCGACGCGGCGGAGAACGACATGCTGGCCCGTGTCCAGGCACTGGTCCGGGACACCATCGGCCCCCGGGCCAATGCAGCGAACCGCAACGACGAGTTCGCCTGGGACACCTTCCGCACGCTGGCGGAAAGCGGCGTCATCGCCACGGCATTTCCCGCCGCGCTCGGCGGCACCGAGGCCTCGATGCTGCTGCGCGTCAGGATCATCGAAGAGATCGCGCGGACGTGCAGCACGGCGGCATCGCTCGTCACCGGCACCGACCTGTCGTCGCGCCCGATCGTCGCGGGCGGTTCCGCGGAGCTTCGCGCACAGACAGTGCCGCTGCTGGCCAGTGGCAGCAAGCAGTCCGCCTTCGCGCTGACCGAGCCCGGCGCGGGATCGGACCTGGCGCGGCTGCGCACCGTCGCCAGCCGGCACCCCGGCGGCTATCGGCTCATAGGTGTAAAGAAGTTCATCACCCGCGCCAACGTGGCCGATATGTTTGTCGTGGTGGCATCGCTGGCCGACGGTCCCGGCGGCAGCAAGGGACTGACGGCGTTCCTGGTGCCGCGCGATGCCGAAGGACTGGGCGTCTCGCCGGTCATTCCCAAGCTCGGCTGGCACGGCGTGCCGATCGCCGAGGTCCGGCTCGACGATGTGTTCGTGCCGGTCTCGCATCGCCTCGGCGAAGAGGGACAGGGCATGGCGCTGGCGCAGGACACGCTGGTGCGCGCTCGCATCGGCCATGCCGCGATCGCGCTGGGGCGGATGAGCGGCGCGCTGCAGATTGCCGCGCAATACGCCGGGCACCGGCAGGTATCGGGCAAGGCGGTGGGCGAGCACCAGGGCATCCAGTGGATGCTGGCCGACATGGCGGCGCGCATCGAAGCCGCGCGCTGCCTGGTCTACAGCTCGGCGCAGCGCTACGACCGCAAGGACCCTGAGACTTCGATCCACGCCTCGATCGCCAAGATGCACAGCACCGACCTGTGCATGCGCGTGGTGGTGGACTGCGCGCAACTGCTGGGCGGCAACGGCTACCTGAATGCGTATCCGATCGAGCGCTTCCTGCGCGACGCCAAGATGAACCAGATCGGCGAAGGCACCAGCGAGGTCCACAAGAACCTGATCGGCCGGCACGTGATGAAGACCGCCTCGGCAATGCCGCAACACCCCTGCCTCGATTTCGAGCCGGACCTGTTCGGAGCACAATGATGGCAAGCACTTCTGACCAGAGCCTCGCCAACGCGCTGTGCCGCCGGCTGGGCATCCGCTACCCGGTGTTCGGGCTGGCGCACAGCATCGAAGTCGCCGCGGCCATTTCCAATGCCGGCGGGCTCGGCGTGTATGCCGCCGCACGCGATGGCCCCAACGAGCTGGCGCAGAAGCTGCGCGACCTGCGCGCGCTGTGCCCGGACGTGCCGGTCGGCGTGGACCTGCTGCTGCCCACCGCGCTGCCGGGCGTCTCCACCCCCGAGGATGTGAGCGCCGCGATTCCTGAAGGACATCGCCGCTTCGTCGACGGCCTGTTCGAGCGCTTCGCCGTGCCGCCGGCCACGGCGGGCAACTTCTTCTCGCAGTACGTGCGCTCGCAGGCCTTGTTCGAGGAACAGGTCGCCGCCGTGGCGCAGAGCGAAGTGGAGGTGTTCGCCGCCGGGGTCGGCACGCCGGCCGACACCATCGCCAGGGTGCGCCGTGCCGGCAAGACCACCATGGCGCTGGTCGGCGCCGTCAAGCATGCGCGCAAGGCCATCGCGGCCGGCGTCGATGTGCTGGTCGCCCAGGGCTACGACGCCGGCGGGCATACCGGCGCGATCGGCACCTTCACGCTGGTGCCGCAGATCATCGCGGCCGCCGAGGGGCGCCCGGTGCTCGCCGCCGGCGGCATCGGCGAGGGCAGCCAGATTGCCGCGGCGCTGGCGATGGGGGCGCAGGGCGCATGGCTCGGCACCGTGTGGCTGGGCAGCGCCGAGCACCGGCTGCCGGCCGCGCTGACCGAGCGGCTGCTGGCCGCGGGCAGCGAAGACACGGTGATCACGCGCGCGCACAGCGGCAAGCCCTGCCGCGTGGTGCGCAGCGCCTTCTCCGACGCATGGGCGGCAGCCGATGCCCCGGCGCCGCTCGACATGCCCTACCAGCAGGCCCTGACCGGCCGCCTGCTGGCAGCGGTGGAAGAGCACGAGATCGCGCCGCTGATGTACGAGGCGGCCGGCCAGAGCGTGGCCTGGGTGAAGGAAGTCGAGCCCGTGGCGCGGATCATGGACCGGCTGGTGCGGCAGACGCGCCAGTCGCTCGAATGCCTGCGCCCTTACCTGCCGGACTGACCGGCAGGCACCAACACCGATACAAGAACGAAGGAGACAGCATGGACCGCCGAGCATTCGGAAGGACCGCGTTCCACACCGCCCTGATGATGGCCGCGCCCGGCCTGTTGCCGGCGCTGGCGCGCGCCGGCACCGGCCCGGGCAACTTCCCCGAGCGGCCGCTGCGCGCCGTCATCCCTTACCCGGCGGGCGGCGTGGTCGACGTCACCCTGCGCGCCGCGCTCGACCGCATGTCGCTCGACCTGCCGCAGCGCGTGGTCGTGGAGAACAAGCCCGGTGCCGATGGCCGCATCGGCATCGAATCCGCCAGCCGCGCGCCGGCGGACGGCTACACGCTGCTCGGCGTCACGCCGGTGCTGGCGGTGGCGCAGACGCTCTACCCCGACTCCGGCATCCGCGTGCAGAATTTCCGCGCCATTGGCGCGGTGGCCGCGGTGCCGTCGGTGTTCGTGGTGCACAACGACGTGCCCGTGAAGACGCTGAAGGAGTTCGCGGCGTGGGCCAGGGCGCGGCCCGGCGCGGTCAACGTGCCGGTGCCGGGCGCCGGCAGCTCGCTGCACCTGGCGCAGGAGCTGTTTTTCGAGGCCACCGGCGTGCGCGTGACCAACGTCGGCTACAAGGGCCAGCCGCCATCGGTGCCGGACCTTGGGCGCGGGCAGCTGCAGTTCGCGCTGGTGTCGCAGAACCTGGTGCTGCCGCTGATCCAGTCGAAACGCGTGCGGCCGCTCGCCGTCAATGCCACACGGCGCACGCGCTCGCTGCCGGAGGTCCCGACCATCGCCGAGGCGGGCTACCCGGACGCGCTGGTGCAGTCCTGGTATGGCCTTGCCGTCCACGCACGCACGGCGCCGGCCATCGTCGACTACCTTGGCGCCGCGCTGCAGGCGGCGATGGGCACCGCCGACGTGCGCAACCGGCTGGCGGCACTGGATGCGGAAATCCTCGCGCTCGACGCCAGGCAGTTCGACCAGCTGCTGCAGGCCGAGGCAACGCGCTGGGCAACGCTGATCAAGGCGCGCGACATCAAGGTGGACGCATGAACCAGAGCTCGCTTGCAAACGGCAACGGCAAGGCCGGCGGCCCGCTCGCCGGCCTGCGCATCCTCGACATGGCCACGGTGCTGGCCGCGCCGCTCGCCTGCACACTGTGCGCGGACATGGGCGCCGACGTGGTCAAGCTCGAGCTGCCCGACGGCAGCGATCCGCTGCGCGGCCTGGCCCCGGTCAAGGACGGCCTGCCGCTGTACTGGAAGGTGGCCAATCGCGGCAAGCGCGGCATTTCGCTCGACGTGCGGCAGCCGCAGGGGCGCGCGCTGTTCCTCAGGCTGCTGCCCGAATTCGACGTGCTGGTCGAGAACTTCCGCACGGGCACGCTCGACCGCTGGGGCCTCGACGCCGCGACCTTGCGCGAAGCGAACCCGCGCCTGATCATCCTGCGCCTGACCGGCTTCGGCCAGACCGGCCCGTATGCGTCGCGCGCCGGCTTCGCGCGCGTGTTCGAGGCGATGAGCGGCTTCACCAACCTTGCCGGCGAGCCGGGCGGTCCCCCGCTGCACATGAACTATCCCGCCGGCGACGTGGTGGCGGGCCTGTTCGGCGCATTCGCCATCGCCACGGCCGCAGCCGAGCGTCGGCGCGATCCCGCGGCGCCCGGCAGGGATATCGACCTGTCCGCCACCGAGGCGCTGTTCCGCCTGCTGGAGCCGCTTGCGGTGGAGTACGAACAGCTCGGCCAGGTGCGCCAGCGCGCGGGCAACCGCGCCACGTACACCGCGCCGTCCAACATGTATGCAACGGCCGATGGCCATTGGGTGTCGATGGTGGCGTCGTCCAACCCGATCTTCCGGCGCCTGTGCGCGGCGATCGGCCGGCCGGAACTGGCGGACGACCCGCGCTACGCCACCAACCCGGCGCGCGTGCGGCACCTCGACCCGCTGGATGAGGCGATCGGTGCCTGGTTCGCGGCGCACGACTACCCCGCCGTCGCCGCGGCGCTGGAAGCGCAGCAGATCCCGTTCAGCAAGATCTTCACCATCCAGGACATCCTGGAGGACCCGCACTTCCGCGCGCGCGAGGCGATCGTGCGCCTGCCCGATCCGGACCTGGGCTCGGTTCCCGCGCCCTGCCACGTGCCGCGCTTTTCCGGCTACGAGCCTGGCGTGCCCCGAACCGGGCCTTCAGTCGGCGAGCACAATGAAGAGATCTATGCCGGGCTCGGCCTGACCCGGCAGGACATGCAGGCGTTGCGGGCAGAGGGGGTGATCTGAGCGCTTACCGCTGGCGGCGGCCCTTGCGCCCGCCGGCCGCCGCAGCGGCCTCGCCCTGTTGCACCAGCCACTCGACGAACGCGCGCAGGTGCAGCGGCTTGTCGGCATCGCGCGGCACCAGTGCGTGGTAGGTATTGCCCGGTGCGCGGACCTCGGCGAACGGCGCGGCAATGCGCCCGCCGTCCAGGTCCGCTGCCAGCGTCGGGAAGGTGCCGATGGCAAGGCCCAGGCTGTCCACCACCGCCTGCAGCGTGACGAAGAAGTGGTCGAAGCGCAGCGTGCGCACCGGCCGCAGCGAGGCATGGCCGGCCTGCTGCAGCCACGATTCCCAGCTGCCGGGCCGGGTCTCGGTGTACAGCAGCACGCCGTCGGCAAGGTCTTCGACATCGCGCACCGGCGCCTGCGCCAGCAACGCGGGGCTGGCGATCACGGTCTGGTATTCGGCGAAGATCGGCACCGACTCGAACTGCTCGCCGCGCTCCAGCGTGCGCCGGATGGCGAGGTCGAAGGTGCCGTTGAAGCCGGCCTCGTTGCTGAAGGCGGTCGAGACCCGCACGTCGACTTCCGGCTGCTGCTTGCGGAAATCGTCGAGCCGCGGGATCAGCCAGCGCATGGCAAAGGTGGCGGGCGCATTCACGCGCACCACCTTGCGCGTGGCGATGCGCCCGTAGCGCTCCGACGCCGCGCTGAGATGGTCAAAGGCAGTGCTGACCTCGCGCCCGAAGGCCTGCGCATGCACGGTAGGCACCATGCGCTGCCCCTGCCGGATAAACAGCGGCTGCCCCAGCCATTGCTCCAGGATCTCGATCTGGCGGCTGACCGCGCCATGCGTCAGGTGCAGCTCGCGCGCCGCGGCGGAAAAGCTGCCGGCGCGGGCGGCAACCTCGAAAATGCGCAGCGCGTTGAGCGGAGGTAGCTTATGCGGCACTGTGATATTTCCTGACAGATTGTGGGAAATAAACTCGTTTGTGTGAGTTTATTGGAAACCTTAGCATGGGTCTCAACGAAAAGCGCCGCGCCGCCCCGTCCGGCAGCGGCTTACTGATTCCCTCTTATGAGACCCGCCATGCACGCCCACATCGAAGTCAACGGACACCGCTACCAGCTTCCCGCCCGCCCCACCGTGATCGTCTGCATCGACGGCTGCGAGCAGGAGTACATCAACCTCGCCGTGCAGGCCGGCGTCGCGCCCTTCTTTGCGAGCCTGGCGCAGCGCGGCACGGTGCTGACCGGCGACTGTGTGGTGCCGTCATTCACCAACCCCAACAACCTGTCGATCGTGACCGGCGTGCCGCCGTCGGTGCACGGCATCTGCGGCAACTTCTTCTACGACACCGAAGCCGGCGAAGAGGTGCTGATGAACGACGCGCGCTACCTGCGCGCGCCCACGGTGCTGGCCGCCGCGGCAAAGGCCGGCGCCAGGGTCGCCGTGGTGACGGCCAAGGACAAGCTGCGCGCGCTGCTCGGCCACGGCCTGCAGGGCATCTGCTTCTCCGCGGAGAAGGCCGACCAGGCGAGCGTCGAAGAAAACGGCATCGACAACGTGCTGGCCCGCGTCGGCATGCCGCTGCCGTCGGTCTACAGCGCGGACCTGTCCGAGTTCGTGTTCGCCGCCGGCGTGGCGCTGCTCGAAACCGAGCGGCCGGACCTGATGTACCTGTCCACCACCGACTACATCCAGCACAAGCACGCGCCCGGCACGGCCGGTGCCAATGCGTTCTACGCGATGATGGACCGCTACCTGCAGCGGCTCGACGCGCTGGGCGCGGTCATCGGCGTGACCGCCGACCATGGCATGAACGCCAAGACCGATTCGCTCGGCAAGGCCAACATCCTGTACCTGCAGCAGCGGCTGGACGAGCGCTTCGGCACGGCGGCCACGCGCGTGCTGCTGCCGATCACCGACCCGTACGTGGCGCACCATGGCGCGCTGGGGTCGTATGCCACCGTGTACCTGCCGGCCGGCACCGCCCCGCGCGCGGTGCACGACGCGATCGCGGCGCTGCCGGGCATCGAGCTGGTGCTCGACAAGCGCGCCGCCTGCGAGCGCTTCGAGCTGCCGGCCGACCGCATCGGCGACCTGGTGGTGGTCAGCGAGCGCCTGACCGTGATCGGCACCACGCCGGCACGCCATGACCTGAGCGGGCTCGACGTGCCGCTGCGCTCGCACGGCGGGCTGTCCGAGCAGAAGGTGCCGCTGCTGTTCAACCGCAGGGTGAGCGCGCCGGCCGGCCAGCGGCTGCGCAATTTCGACATCCTGAGGCTGGCGCTGAATTGCGCGGACTGATCCACGCCGCCTGATCTACGCCGACTGAACCGAGCCCACTGAAACCCGCCGGCAGAGCGAGGCGCCATGCAGATCCTGCTTTCCCTGATGTCCGGCGTCGCCCTGCTGATCTGGGGCACGCATGTCACGCGCCACGGCATGCTGGAGCTGCTGGGGCCACGCTTGCGGCTGGTGCTGGCGGCGGGCACGGCCAGCCCGGCGCGCGGCTTCGTGGCCGGGCTGGGCGTGACCGCGCTGATCCAGAGCAGCAGCGCCACGGCGCTGATGACCAGCGCCTTCGTCGCCGAGGGCCTGGTGTCGCTGTCGGCGGCGCTGCCGATCGTGCTCGGCGCCGATGTCGGCACCAGCATGATGGCGCGCCTGCTGTCGGTCGATATCTCGTGGCTGTCGCCGCTGCTGCTGGTGACCGGCATCGCCATGCGGCTGTCCAGCCAGGGCAGCCTGCGCGGGCGCGCGGGCGAAGTCGTGGTGGGACTCGGGCTGATCACGCTGGCCCTGCAGCTGATCCGCCTCTATGCCGCGCCGTTGCTGCATGCCGACCTGGTGCGCGCCATCTTTGCGTCGCTGGGCCAGGACGCGCTGCTCGCGGTCGTGATCGGCGCCATGCTGGCCCTGCTGGCGTACTCCAGCCTGGCCGCGGTGCTGCTGACCGCAACGCTGGCCATGGGCGGCGTCATCGCGCCGCAGACCGCCCTGCCCCTGGTGCTTGGCGCCAATCTCGGCAGCGGCCTGATTGCCTGCCTGGCCAATTCCGCCAGCGCGCCCGCGGCCAGGCGCGTATCGCTGGCGAACCTGCTCTTCCGCATCACGGGGGTGCTGGTCTTCCTGCCGCTGCTGGAGGCCGTGCCGCCGCTGCTCGCGGGCCTCGGCAGCAGCGCCGCCACCATGGCCATCGACTTCCACATGGCCTTCAACCTGACGCTGGCCGCGACGCTGATCTGGTTCGTCAGGCCGGTGGCGTCGCTGTGCACGCGCTGGCTGCCCGATACGCACCGCGAGGCCGAAGCGCGCGGCGCGCGCTACCTGAGCCAGGGCGACCTGCGGCATCCGTCGGTGGCACTGGGCAATGCCACCCGCGAAGTCGTGCGCATCGGCGACGTCATCGAGGACATGCTCGCCGGCATGAAGCTGGCGATCGCCGCCAACGACCGTGCCGCGAACGCGCGCTGCTGCGCGCTGGACGACCGCATCGACGAACTCTATTCGTCGGTCAAGATGTACCTGACCGGCGTCGATGCCGGCCAGCTCGGCGCGGAGGATGCCGCGCGCTGGGACGAGATCATGCTGCTCAATATCAACCTGGAATATGCCGGCGATATCGCGGAGCGGACCCTGGTCGACCTCGACCAGCGCAAGCTGCGCCGCAACTACTGCTTCTCGGACGAGGGCAGCGCCGAGCTGCTCGAGCTGTGCGACATGCTGGCGGCCAACCTGCGCACCCGGATGTCGCTGTTCGTCGCCGGCGACCGCGCCGCCCACGCGCTGCTCAACGACTGCGCCGCGCACTTCCAGGCACGCGCCGAACGCTTTACCGCCCGCCACCTGGCCCGCGTGTCGCAGCGGCGCACGGCCAGCGTGGAAACCAGCGCGCTGCACCTCGATACGCTGCGCGAGCTGTCGCAGATGAATGCGCTGCTGTGCGCCGCGCCGGCGGGCATGCCGGACCTGCTGCGCGGCGCGATGCACGAAGCAGTCCCAGCGCTGGCCGCCGGCAGTCCCGGCGCGGCGTGAACCCACAACGACAACAAGACGAACGTCTACACAGGAGACAGACATGCAAATCACCCAGCGCAAGCCGCAACCGTCCCGGCGCATCCGCGCAACCCTGGCAATCTTCGGCGTGGCCGCGACGGCGTGCTGCGCTGCCTACGCGCAGGGCGGCTATCCCGCGCGGCCGGTCAGCCTGGTGGTCGGCTTCGCCGCCGGCGGCTCGACCGACAAACTGGCGCGCTTGCTGGCCAAGGAAATGCAGGATGCGCTCGGCCAGCAAGTGGTAGTGGAGAACCGCCCGGGCGCGGCAGGCAACATCGCCGCGCAGTACGTCGCCCAAGCGGCGCCGGATGGCTATACCCTGTTCATGGCGACCCTGAGCAGCCAGGCCATCAATCCCTGGATCTACCAGAAGCTGGCATTCGACCCGATCAAGAGCTTCGAGCCGGTGGCGCTGGTCGCGCGCTACCCCCTGGTCGTGGCGGTCAATCCGTCGCTGCCGGCGCAGACCTCCGCCGAACTGCTGGCCTACATGCGCGCCAATCCCGGCAAGGTGTTCTTCTCGTCGGCGGGCTCCGGCTCGCCCGGCCACCTCAGCGGCGAGCTGGTCAAGTCGATGGCCAGGGTCGACCTGACCCATGTCGCCTACAAGGGCGGCGGCCCGGCGATGCTTGCCGCGATGGGCGGCGAGGTCACCATGACGATCGAGACCATCCCCGCCATGATCCCGCACGTGAAGTCCGGCAAACTCAAGGGCCTTGCCGTGACATCGGGCCAGCGCTCGCCGGCGTTGCCGCAGCTGCCGACCCTGTCCGAGTCGGGGCTTGCGGGATTCGAGGTCACGTCATGGGCCGGCATCGCGGCACCGGCGAAGACGCCGCCGGACGTGCTGGAGACACTGCAGGCCGCAGTGGGCAAGGCGCTCGCCCAACCCAAGCTCAAGTCCGCGATGGAGGCCGACGGCGCCTTGCCCAGCTACCTGCCTGGCAAGCAGTTCCAGGACTTCACCGCGGCAGAACTCAAGCGCTGGGGCGAGGTGGTGCGCAGCGCCAATGTGAAGGCGGAATAGGGAATAGTGTTGCAGCGCGGGGCGGGGCTGGCACACCCCGCCCCGTTACGCGGCACGCTGCGGCCGGCATCGAACGCCTGGCGACCGGCGCATTCTTATCGTGCTTGCACTGGTTGCTCCAGCATCGCCGGGTTCTCCAGCGTCGAGGAAGTCCGCGGAGTGTAGCGCTGCACTGCGTTGATGCTCCGGCCCTCTCCCCCGGCCCCTCTCCCGCAAGCGGGAGAGGGGAGCAGAAAAAATCGGGCGACGCATTTCTTGCGTGAGTTACCAGGGCAGCGAATAGGTCTTGGTATTGCAGAAGCTCTTCATCGCCTCCAGCACGCCCTCCTTGTAGCCCAGCCCGGAGTCCTTGATGCCGCCGAAGGGCGTCAGCTCCAGCCGGTATCCCGGCACTTCGCGCACATTGACGCTGCCGACCTTCAGTTCGCGCACGAAGCGCGTGATGTGGTCGAGCCGGTTGGTGCAGACCGACGACGACAGGCCGTAGGCCGTGCCGTTGGAAATGCGGATCGCGTCATCGATGTCCCTGAAGCGGATCACCGGCGACACCGGACCAAAGGTTTCATGCTTCACCACCGTCATCTCCGGATCGACATGGTCAAGCACCGTCGGCGAGTACAGCGCGCCGCGGCGGATATTGCCGTAGCGCAGCGTGGCACCGGCGGCAATGGCGTCGTTCACCACCTTCTCGAACTGGATCGCCGCGGCCTCGTCGATCACGGTGCCCATGTCGACCCTGGGATCCATCGGGTCGCCATAGTTGACGGCTTCGGTCTTCTGCACCAGCAGCTCGACAAAGCGGTCGGCAACGGCTTCATGCACCAGCATGCGCTTGATCGCCGTGCAGCGTTGCCCGGAGTTCTTGTACGAGCCGCTGGCGGCCAGCGACGCGGCCTCTTCCAGGTCGGCGTCTTCCATCACGATGATGGGGTCGTTGCCGCCCAGCTCCAGCACCTGGCGCTTGTAGGCGGCCGTCGCCGCGATGTACTTGCCGATCGGCACGCCGCCGGTGAAGGTCACCAGGTCGACGTCGGGGTGCGTCAGCATCTCGTCGGCGATCTCGCGCGGGTCGCCCGTGACGACGGACAGCATCTGCGGCGGCAGCCCGGCCTCGTACAGGATATCGGCCAGCATGAAGGCCGCCAGCGGCGTCTTCTCGCTGGGCTTGAGCACCATGCGGTTGTTGGTGGCCACCGCCGGCGCGACCTTGTGGATGACCTGGTTGAGCGGATGATTGAACGGCGTGATCGCGGTGATCACGCCCAGCAGCGGCTCGCGCAGCGTATAGACCTTGCGGCTCTTGCCGTGGTGCGTCAGGTCGCACGAGAACACCTGGCCGTCGTCGACCAGCGCCTGGTTGGCGGCGAACAGCAGCACGTCGGAGGCACGGCCCACTTCGTACAGCGAATCCTTGCGGCACAGCCCGGATTCCAGCGTGATGGTGCGCGAGATCTCGTCCAGCCGCGAGGCGATGATCTCGCCCGCGCGCATCAGGATCCTGTAGCGCTCGTAGCGCGTCAGCGCGGGCTGGTAGTCGCGCGCGATGCGGTAGGCGCGGCGCACGTCGTCGAGCGTGGCCCTGGGCACGGTGGCGATGACTTCACCCGTGTACGGGTAGGTCACCTCGATCACGTCTTCGCGGTAGATCTTTTCGCCGGCGATGCGCAGCGCTTCATGGCGGATCTGGGGGATGGCTTGCAGTGCGTTCATGATGTGCGGAGGATGTCTTCGGGATGGGGGAATACGGGACGCAGGAGCCGGCGCGGTGCCGGCCCCTGCGTTCAGCGGCGGATAAACGCCGCGATGATGGCGCTGATCATGCAGCTGGTCGCCACGATCGGGAACACCAGCGAGGTATTGCCCGACTGGTCCAGGATGCGCCCGATCAGCGGCTCGCCCAGGCCGGCGAGGAGGTAAGAGAAGAAGTTCAGGATGCCGGTCGCGGTCCCTGCGCGCCTGGCGCCGACCAGGTCCGGGCACAGCGCCCAGAACGACGAGGCGGGTCCATAGACGAAGAAGCCGGCCAGGAACAGCGCGATGATCGCGCCCATGCCCGTCGGCAGCTGGTACATGACCATCGACGCGATCGCGCCCAGCACCATGTAGAGCATGATGGCCTTGCTGCGGCTGGAGCCGAACAGCCGGTCGGAAATCCAGCCGTTGGACAGCGCGCCGAAGGCCATGCCCACCGGCAACGCCACCGAGATCCATGCCGGGTCGATCAGGGTCTCGGCGCTCTTCCAGTTCTTGCCCAGGAAGTGCACCGGCACCCAGACGATCAGGCCATAGCGCGCGGCATTCTGGAAACCGATCGACAGGCCTGCGATCAGCAGGCGCGGGTTGCGCAGCACGGCCTTGTAGCGCGACCACGAGCTTTCGTCGGCATCGGTCTCCACCGGCGCGGGCCGGCCGGCATCCTCGGCCCTGGCCGCGCCGGTATCCGGCGACTTGTAGCCCAGGTCTTCCGGACGCTCGCGCACGATCAGGTAGAAGGTGATGCCGCCCAGCAGCATCAGCAGCACCGGCAGCCGGAAGATCCAGCGCCAGTCCAGGTGCAGGATATTGACCACCACGATCGACGTGACGAACGACAGCACCGACGCGCAGCCCGCGGCGAACACATAGAAGCCGTAGACCTTGCCGCGCTCGCCGGCGCCCCACCAGTTCGACAGCAGCCGGCTGCCCGGCGCCCAGCCGAGCGCCTGGAAATAGCCGTTGATGCCCCAGGGAATCGCCAGGCTCTTGAAGCCGACGGCAAAGCTCACCACCCAGTTGGCCGCGCACGACAGGATCGCGCCTGCCGTCATCACGCGGCGCCCGCCGAACTTGTCGCCGAGGTTGCCGTTGATGGCCTGCCCGATCGCGTAGCACCACAACAGGCAGGTGGAGGCCCAGCCCAGCGCTTCCTTGGAAAAACCGAATTCCTGCTGGATGCCGGGGATGGCAAAGCCGAAGGTCTGGCGCCCGGTGTAGAAGAAGAAGTAGCAGAACATCGCGGCCAGCAGCATGCGCCACTGCGCGCGCCGGAACGATTGCGCAGCCGGGGCGACGAACGCCCCCACCTGGATGCGATCGGCAGTTTCCATTTTTGTCTCCTGTTGTATTGTCGGCCCGTATGGCGGGCTCTGGGGGGGGGGGCGGGGTTACATTGGCCGTGGCTTGGCCGTGGCGGGCGCGCCGCTAGGCCGGCACGGCGCCGATGAAATTCCTGCCGCGCGCGCCGTCCAGCGCACGCGCGATCATGGCGCCGGCCTCTTCGTCCGAAACGCCGTAGTCGGCAAACTCGGTCTTCACGCCCAGCCCTTGCAGGAAGGCGCGCAGCCGCTGCTGGCCGGCTTGCAGCGACGGGCCGAACAGCCGCTGCAGCGTGCGGTCGCGGTCGGGGCGGCGCGCCCACGCCTTCTCCAGCACCAGCGGCAGCGTGAACGAACAGGCGATGCCGTGCGGCAGGCCGTGGCGCAGCGTCATTTCGTACGAGATCGAATGGGCCAGCGCGGTCTTGGTGTTCGAGAACGCCAGGCCAGCCTTGAGCGCGGCCAGCGCCATGCGCTCGCGCAGCGCGATGTCCGCGGGGTTGCGCACCAGCGCCGGCAGGGTCTCGAAGATGTCTTCCACCGCCGACACCGCGTAGGTGTCGGAAATCGGGTTGGCGTTGACGTTCCACACCGATTCCAGCGCGTGCGAGAGCGCGTCGAGGCCGGTGGAGACCGTGGTGCCCAGCGGCACCGACACCATCAGCCCAGGGTCGACGATGGCCGCTTCCGGCCAGGTGGCGTCCAGGTGCAGCGAATATTTCTTCTGGCTGGCCGCGTCCCAGATGGTGGCCCACGGCGTCACTTCGCTGCCGGTGCCCGCGGTGGTCGGCACCGCGATCAGCGGCTTGACGTGCGCCGGCACGAATGGCTTGCCGGTGGCGAGCAGGCTGACCAGCGAATCGAAGCGGCCACCGCCTGTTGTCCCGGCCGTGCCGACCATCAGCGCCTTGGCCGTATCGATGGCGCTGCCGCCGCCGACCGCGACGATCGCATCGCAGGCGTCGGGCTGTTCCCAGAAGCGGTTGTAGAGGCCCGACAGCTGCGCCACGTCGGGATTGGGCTGCACGTCCTCGATCACCGCAACGAGGTCGGCGCCGAGCAGTGCCTCGAGCCTGGCGACCAGCCCCAGCGCGCGCGCTTCGGGGAAGGTCACCACCACGGCGCGCCGGCCGTGCAGCAAGGCGGGCAGCCGGTCAAGGCTGCCCAGCCCGCAGTGGATCGAGACGGGGTTGTAGTACGCATGGATCATCGGGTCTCCTCACTTTTCTTTGTGGCCGGGCGGAGGCGGCATGCGCCGCGCCCTGCGTTGACCGAAGTGTGGGAGACCGCAAGGGGCCGGTCCAATCGCATCTTTGACGGGCCGATGCGGAAAAACCGATGGATCGCGCGGCCTCGGGGGAAACCCCGCGTGGGCGCCACCGTGTGACTGTGGGAGACTCTTGGCGCCGCGGCACCGGCCCGCGGACAGTCCTGGCCAGACCACTACGACCCCACATGTTCCACCAGTACTACAAGGCGATCCGCTGCTTCCACGCGGTGGCGCGCACCGGCGGCTTCACCGCCGCGGCGCAGTACCTGCATATCGGGCAGCCCACCGTGACCGACCAGGTCAAGGCGCTGGAGATGCGCTTCGGCGTGGAGCTGTTCCTGCGCGCCGGCCGCACCGTGCGCCTGACCGACACCGGCGCGCGCCTCTACGCCATCACGCAGGGACTGTTCGGGCAGGAAGAGGAAGCGATGCAGTTTCTGCACAGCGCGCACAAGCTCAAGACCGGGCTGGTGCGCGTGGGCGCGGTCTCGCCGCCGATCGCGCTGGGGCTGGCGCATGCCTTCCGCGAAGCGCATCCCTCGCTGGAACTGACCGTCACCATCGGTTCGGAAGAGTCGGTGCTGCGGGGCCTGCAGGACTTCGACATCGACCTCGGCATCGTGGCCGAACCCGATCCCGTGCCGGGGCTGCACATCGTGCCCTACCGCAGCGAACGCATCGTCGCGGTGGTGCCGCGCGGCCACCGGCTGGCGGCGCGCAATGCCATCGCCCTGCAGGACCTTGCCGGTGAGCCGGTGATCCTGCGCGAGCCGGGTTCGAAGACGCGCGACCGCGTGGAACGCGCCTGCGCGCAGCATGGCGTGGCCTTGCACTGCACGATGGAGATCAACAGCCGCGAGGCCACGCTGCATGCGGTGGCCAGCGGCATGGGCATCAGCTTCGTCACGCAGATCGAATGCATCCCGCTGCCGGGACTGCAGGAAGTGCCGGTCGACGACGCGCTGCTGTCGATCGACTACGCGCTGTGCTGCCTGGACGTGCGCAAGGACCGGCCGCTGATCGCCGCGCTGCTGGGCGTGGCGCTGGCGCCGCCTCGCTGAAATCCGCTCCCTTGCCCGGAGCTTGTTGCGGCCAGGCATCAACGCGGCCGTGTAGGAGTAATGCCGGCGCCGCATCAGCGCGCGACCGACAGCGCAACATGGCCCCGCTGCCTAGACTGAGTGCTACCGCTGCATCCCGCCCCGGTGTCGATGCGCGGTACCAGCCGCGCCGGGACCCTCCACTGCCGGCGCCTCCGACAACAACTCTGGAGGTTTTCCATGGATCCGAAACAGCCCGCTCGCCTTCCCAAGATCGTCGGCGCGATTGCCGCCGGCCTGGCAGGCCTCAGCTGTGCCACCGTTTTCGCCCAGACCACGGCCGCACCCGCGGCACCGGCGGCCGG
This sequence comes from Cupriavidus oxalaticus, assembly GCF_016894385.1. Lineage (NCBI taxonomy): Bacteria > Pseudomonadati > Pseudomonadota > Betaproteobacteria > Burkholderiales > Burkholderiaceae > Cupriavidus > Cupriavidus oxalaticus. The sequence continues at coordinate 679,751 of NZ_CP069812.1, read as the reverse complement.
CGCGCAAGGCGTGCCGCCCGGCATGACCCAGATCGAGCCGCCCAAGGACCCGCTGGTCGAGCGCCGCGAGGCACGCAAGCGCGCCTCCGACGAATACAAGGCGAAGAAGAAGGCCGCCAAGGGCGAGTACAAGGAAGAAGTTGGTGAGGCCAAGCAGGAGCGCAAGGTCGAGAACAAGGCCGCGGACTCGACGGCCCGCCAGGAAATGGCCGCGCCCAAGCAGTAGCGCAGTCACGCAAGCTGCAAACGAGATCGATGGCCGGCGCAAGCCGGCCATCTTCTTCTGCTGCCGCAACGCGTTCCCTCCTTCCTTGTCCACCTCCGCGCTTCCCCTAGCCTGCGCACTGCCGCCCGCTTGCAAGTCGCCATTTCGCGCCTAGACTCCATATGGGCAAACCGCGCGCCTGCTTGCGCGGCTTGCATTCCCCGCCATGTCCGCTGTCCGCCCTTCCCGTTGGTTGGCAGGCCTCCTTCTGTCCGGCCTGATGGGCACGTTCAGCCTGTGTGGACCCTCTGCCGTAGCGCAGCAAAAACCGCCTGCGCAAAATCCGGCATCCGCGGCGGTGGCCCCTCCCGCGACCGCCGCGCCGAGCAAGGCGGAACCCGCCAAGCCACGCGGCCTGAGCCTTGCCAACAAGCCCCGTACCGGCGACTTCGACGTGATGCTCAAGAGCCGCGTCATCCGCGTGCTGGTGCCATACAGCCGCACGCTCTATTTCAGCGACAAGGGGCGCGAGCGCGGGCTGACCGCGGAGCTGGTGCGCAACTTCGAGCGCTACCTGAACAAGAAATACGCCGACCAGCTCGGCAAGCGCCCGCTGACCGTCATCATCATCCCGACCACGCGCGATCGCCTGCTGCCCGACCTGACGGCGGGGCTTGGCGATATCGCCGCCGGCAACCTGACCGAGACCGAGAACCGGCTGAAGCAGGTCGATTTCGCCGCGCCGCGCGACCGCAAGCCGGTGCGCGAGCTGGTGGTCACGGGGCCGAAGGCGCCGGCGTTGCAGCGCCTCGACGACCTCGCCGGAAAGACCGTGCACGTACGGCGCGCCAGCAGCTATTTCGAGAGCCTGACCGTGCTGAACGACGGCCTGCGCCACGCCGGCAAGGCGCCGATGAAGCTGGTCATGCTGCCCGACGCGCTCGAAGACGAAGACGTGCTCGAGATGCTCAACGCGGGCGTGCTGCAGATCGTGGTGGTCGATGACTGGAAGGCCGCGACGTGGGCGCAGATCCTGCCGGACATCAAGGTGCGCGAGGACCTGGCCGTGCGCGAAGGCGGCTATGTCGGCTGGGCCTTCCGCAAGAACAGCCCGCAGCTGCGGCAGGCGATCGATGACTTCTACGTCAACTTTGTCAAGAAGCAGGGCGTGGCGGAGTACCTGCTCAAGCAGACCATGCAGCGCGTCAAACAGATCAAGAACAACACCGACGATGCCGAGTACAAGCGTTTCCAGCAGACCATCGCCTTCTTCGAGAAGTACGGCAAGGACTATGGCTTCGACCCGCTGATGCTGGCCGCGCAGGGCTTCCAGGAGTCACAGCTGAACCAGGAGGCGCGCAGCCATGTCGGCGCGGTCGGCATCATGCAGATCATGCCGGCCACCGGCAAGGAGCTGAATGTCGGCAATATCCGGATGGCCGAGGCCAACGTGCACGCCGGCGCCAAATACATGGACCGGCTGATGACGAGGTACTTCCCCGACGCGCATTTCTCGGAATCGAACCGGCCGCTGTTCGCCTTTGCCAGCTATAACGCCGGGCCGGGCAATATCGCCAAGATGCGCAAGGAAGCGGCGGCGCGCGGGCTGGATCCCGACAAGTGGTTCAACAATGTCGAGATCGTGGTGGCGGAGAAGATCGGCATCGAGACCACCACCTATGTGCGCAATATCTTCAAGTACTACGCGGCATACCGGCTCATGCAGGACATGCAGGTGACGCGCGACCGCGCGATCAGGCAGATGCAGAAATAGCGGCCGGGATCAGTGACCAGCACAGTGGGCCGGCATCAGTGGCCGGCATTTTGCCGTCCGCGTGGCACCGGACGCACTCAGTCAGCCAGGCCGCTCGCGTCGATGTAGCCGAGCGCTTCGGTGACCGCGCGCCGCGCCTTGAGCACGTAGCAGACCTTGCGCTCCTGGATCGACAGTGCCAGCACCTCGGCCTGCACCAGTTCCTGGAACAGGTGGCCGGCACGTGCCAGGCTCACCTTCGCGATGTGGGCCAGGTCGGCCGCGGGCAGCCCGTTCTCGCCCGCGTCGAGCAGCGCGCGGCACACGCGGGCCCGTGCGGGCTCCGTCATCAGCGCAAGGGTTAGGGTACTTTCCTGGGTCTCCATGGCCACACCTCGAACGTCCGGCGCGCCGGTCCGGTGCTGCCGGTGTGCAGCGGGGCAGCCGGACGGCGCAGTGTCTCCACGTTCTACGCGGCCCGGCGCGCAAACGCAATAGGGTGCAGCACCCTGGCGCAAGCACTGGTGCGATGGCAGCAAGCGCACCCGCCAGCATTCCGGGGATGCACAGGCGCGGCGCACGGGACCAGCGGGAATAGTGCAATTCCGGTCACCTTGACGGAGGCGGTGGGCCGTGTATTGGGCCCGTGTATTGGGTCGCGTGGGGCGCATACGCGCGCTTCGACGGCTTTTGACGAACTTTGTGCATCCGGCCGCTGTCCCTCATGGATTCATCGCTTGCGGATTCCCGCCGCTGAAACAGTGCCGCCGACTATTCCAGAACGCCACCTTCCGGTGACGGGTACGCCAGCACCGCCGTGCGCGGTGCGGCCCGCCGCGGCCCCCCGCGCCGCCGACGCTCCCGCCACCTTCCGCACCTTCCGCACCTCCCCTGCCATTGCCCGGCTCGACAGCATCCAGGCGCTGCGCGGCCTGGCCGCGGCCTTCGTGGTCGTCTACCACTCCGGCCTCGCGCTGGGCGGGGCCGACGCACCCGTGCTGGGCTGGCTGACCGCCAACGTGATCAAGCGCGGCCATGTCGGCGTCGATGTGTTCTTCGTCATCAGCGGCTTCATCATTGCCTGGGTCGCGGTGCTGGCGCGGCCGCGCCCCGAGCACCCGCTCAGCTTCCTGGTCCGCCGCGCGTTCCGGCTGGCGCCGCCGTACTGGGCCATGTCGGTGCTGCACGCACTGCTGCTCAACCCGGTGACGCCGGCGCTGTTCGCCGCATCGCTGGCGTTCCTGCCCACCACCACCGCGCACGCGCCCTATTACGGCTATCCAGCGTTGTACGTAGGCTGGTCGCTCAACTACGAGATCGCGTTCTATGCCGCGTTCGCGCTCGGGCTGCTGCTGGCCGGGCGGCGCGCGCTGTGGGTGGTGCTGGCACTGTTCGCGCTGGCGACGCTGGTGCTGCCGTGGTGGCGCTTCGGCACGCTGGTCGCCGATCCCGCGCAGGGCTACCCGTTCGCGTCGCCGTGGCTGGCGATGGCGAGCAACCCGCTGGTGCTGGAATTCCTGCTCGGCTGCCTGCTGGCCTGGGCCTATGCGCGCTGGCGCCACCTGCTGACGCCGTCGATCGCGCTGGCGATGCTGGCCACCGGCTGTGCGGCGTTCGCGCTGTCGCTGCCGCTGGTCGGCCCGGACTTCAGCCTGGCCGGCCGCGGCGTGCCCGCCGCGCTGCTGCTGGCGGGCGCGGTCGCGGCCGAGCATACCGGCATGCTGCGCGTGCCGCGCGCGCTGGTGTGGCTGGGCGAGCTGTCGTACGCGCTTTACCTGGTGCATCCGACGGTGATCGAGGGCGTCAAGCGGCTGATGCCCGAACTGACGCCCGACCAGACCGGCCTGCAGCTGCTGCGCTTTGCCATCGACGCCGGGCTGGCGCTGGGCCTGGCGCTGCTGCTGCACCGCTGGGTGGAGCTGCCGGGCATCGCCGCAGGACGCCGGCTGGCAAGGCAATGAGGCGAGCGCGGTGACAGCCCGACGTCAGCGCCGCGGCATATCCGCGAGGAAGAGGTACAGCGCCGTCAGCTCGGTATCGTTCATGCGCCCGAACGAGTCGAACGGCATCACCCGGCTGATCTGCGAGCCGTCGGGCCGCTTGCCGCTGCGCATCATCTCTATAAATGCACTGGCCTGGCCATAGCGCGACATGGGGCCGCCCGAGACCGGGCGCAAGTCGGCCGCCGGCGGCCAGTCGGGCGGCGCGCCGGGGATCTTGCCGCCGCTGAAGTCATGGCCATGGCAGCCCAGGCACGCATTGGCGACATAACCGCCGTACTGCGCAGTGGCCGCCGGCACCTGCGCCGGCTGCACCGGCAGGCTGTGGTCGATCTTGGACGCCGCATCCCGCACCATGCCTACGCCGTACAGCGCGCGCACCATCCATGGCAGGGTGACCTCGGCGGGCGCGCCCATGCCCGGCGGCAGGCTGCGCAGGTAGGCCACCAGCGCACTGAGGTCTTCGTCGCTGAGGCGGTTGTAGTCCTCGCTCGGCATGATCAGCAGCGGCCGGCCCGACGGCGCCACGCCATGGCGCACGCTGCGCACCCAGTCCTCGGCGCGGTACGCGGCGATGGCGGGGTTGGCGCGGGTCAGGTCGGGCGCGCGCACGCGCAGGCCGTTGGGCTCGTCGAACACTTGCTTGCCGCCGGCGCCGGCGCCGTGGCACTCCATGCAGCCGCGCGATTCATAGAGGTACTTGCCGTGGGCAATGGCGGCGGCGTCGTCACGCAAGGGCAGAGGCGCGACCTGCACCGCCACGGTCCGTGTCGCCTTGCGCTCGCCGACCCAGACCGCGGCATAGGCCGCCACGGCCACGGCGGCGGCCACGCCGGCCAGTCCCCACGCCGCCACCCGCAGAACACGCGCCATCTTCGCTCCCCTGTCCGCCGCACTGGATGCAGCAGGATGCGTCCAGCGCACGGGGGGCTGTCGGTGGGGCAGGCCACACAGGCACGCCGGGGCGCTTAGGGGCGCTTAGGGGCGGCCAGGGGCGGCCGCGGCACCGCCCGCACGCCTTACCAAAAAACCGGCGCGAACACCAGTGGCAACAACGCCCACGGCAGCCCGCTGTCCGGCTTTTGCCCGGGTGCCCATCCCCGTTACAGTGGCCGCTATGCTGGGCGGCAGTCCGTCCGCGCGCCTGGCCTCTACCCCGGCGCGCCGGAATGGCCGCCCGGCCCCGACCGATTCACATCGCCCATCGCACAGCACCCGTTCATGACGCCCGATACGGCCCCGCCGAGCCACCAGGCAGCCACTGCCCCTTCCACCGCGCCACGCCGCTGGCAGCCCCTGCTGCTGGCCGGTGCCGGCTATTTCGCCCTGGCGGCGGCGGGCCTGTGGCTGGCGCGGCTGCCGGGCAACGTGGCCGCGGTATGGCTGCCCAACGCCTTCGCGCTGGGGCTGCTGCTGCACCGCCCGCGCCGCGAGACGCCGTGGCTGCTGGCCGGCATGCTGGGCGCGAACCTGCTGGCCAACCATGCCGCCGGCGACAGCACCGCCAGCGCGCTGATGCTGGCCGGCGCCAACCTGGCCGAGATCCTGTGTGCCACCGGCCTGCTGCGGCTGCTCGAGCGCCACGCCGGGCTGGTCCGCCACGGGCCGCTGGCATCGTTCGCGGTGATGCTGGCGGTCGCCGGCATCGTCGCACCGGCGCTGGGCGCCACCGCCGGTGCCGCGGCCATCGCCAGCGTGCACGGCACTGGCTTTGCCTCGGTGTGGTGGACCTGGTGGCAGGCCAGTGCGCTGGGCATGGCGCTGCTGCTGCCGATGATGCTGTCGATGACGCCCGGGCGCGTGCGCGCCGCCTTCGCGCGGCCGGTGCTGGCGCCGCAGGCCGGCCTGCTGGCGCTGTGCCTGGCAATCGGCGCGCTCGCGCAATGGCAGGGCCATGACCCGTTTGCCGCGATGTCGCTGCCGCTGGTGCTGGTGGCGCTGGCCGGCAACCCGTTCGCCACCGCGCTGCTGACGCTGGTGGCGACGCTGTCGCTGCAGGCGCTGATGCTGGCCGGGCAGGACCATGAAGCGGTGCCGCTGTCGGCTGCGGTGATCATGGTGCTTCCGGTCTGCATCGCCTACCTGACCGAACAGAACCGCCTTGGCCGCTCCAGCCTGCGCGGCAGCGAGAAACGCTTCCGCCAGGCCATGGAGCATTCGGCGATCGGCATGGCGCTGGTTGGCATGGACGGCCGCTGGGAGACCGTCAACCGCGCCATGACCGAACTGCTGGGCTACAGCGGCGAGGAGTTGCGCGCCATCACCTTCCAGCAGCTGACCCACCCTGACGACCTGAGCGACGACCTGCGCCAGGTGGCGCTGCTGGTGGACGGCGAGATCGAGTCCTACCGCATGGAAAAGCGCTACCGCCACAAGAGTGGCGAGTACCGCTGGGCGCTGCTGGCGGTCTCGCTGGTGCGCGACGAGGATACCGGCGCGCCGCTGCACTACATCGCCCAGGTGGAGGACATCCATGCGCGCAAGCTGGCGCAGGAAGAGCTGGAACGGCTGTCGCGCCGCATCCAGCTGGCGGTGGAGGCCGGCGGCGTCGGCATCTGGGAATGGGACTTCGCCAGCGCCGTCATCACCTGGGATGCGCGCATGCATGCGCTGCACGGCACCGATCCCGGGCGCGGCGCGCCGCAGTCCGAGCAGTGGATCGCCATGCTGCACGCGGAAGACGTCAGCCGCGTCAGTGCCGAGATGCGCCAGGCCATCCGCGGCGCCGCGCCGTTCGACACCGAGTACCGCATCCGGCGCCCCGATGGCGCGGTGCGCCACGTGCGCGCCATGGCCATGGTCTCGCGCGGCGCCGACGGCATGGCGCATGCGCTGGTCGGCACCAACTGGGACATCACCGAGCAGCGCCGCCTGACCGAGGCGCTGTTCGAGGAGAAAGAGCGCCTGCACATCACGCTGCGCTCGATCGGCGACGCGGTGATCTGCACCGACGCCAGCATGCACGTCACCTTCATGAACCCGATCGCCGAGCAGCTGACCGGCTGGACCATGGGCAGCGCCAGCGGATTGCCGCTGGAGCGGGTTTTCCGCCTCGTCGACGAAGCCAGCGGCGATCCGATCCCGAGCCCGGTCGAATCCTGCCTGCGAACGCTGACGCCTGCCTACCTGCAGGATGGCGCAGTGCTGCAGAGCCTGACCGGCGAGCGCCATGACGTGCAGGACTCCGCCGCGCCGGTGCTGACCGCCGGCGGCGAGGTGCTGGGCGCGGTGCTGGTGTTCCAGGACATCACCACCGCCCGCGCGCTGCAGCGCGAGCTGGCGCGCTCGGCCATGCACGACGCGCTCACCGGCCTGCCCAACCGCACCTGGTTCGAAAAGCGCCTGCGCGAGGCCTGCGACGCCGCGCGGCTGCATGGCCACCGCGCCGCGCTGTGCTTCATCGACCTGGACCGCTTCAAGATCGTCAACGACACCGCCGGCCATGGCGCCGGCGATGTGCTGCTGCGCGAGCTCGGCTACCTGATCCGCAACCACGTGCGTCCCGACGACCTGCTGGCGCGCCTGGGCGGCGACGAGTTCGCGCTGCTGCTCAAGGACTGCACCGTGGACCAGGCCGAGCAGGCCTGCGAGGGCGTGATCGACGCCATCCGCGGCCGCCGCTTCCCGTGGGAAGGCCGGGTCTATGACGTAGGCGCCAGCATCGGCATCGCCGCGATCGATCTCGACGTGCCGCCCGTCAGCGAGCTGATGAGCCGCGCCGACGTCGCCTGCTACGCCGCCAAGGCCGCCGGCCGCAGCCGGGTCTCGGTCTACCGCCGCGACGAGAGCGACGCGCGCCGCCACCATCGCGAACTGGAGGTCGCCGCGGGCATCCACTCTGCGCTGGAAGCCAACCGCTTCCGCCTGTTCGCGCAGGAAATCCGCGCGCTGCAGCCAGCCGGCACGGGCCGTGGCGAACACCGCCACATCGAGATCCTGGTGCGCATGGTCGACGAGAGCGGGGACATGATCCTGCCCGGCGCCTTCATTCCCGCCGCCGAGCGCTACGATTTGATGGGTCATGTCGACCGCTGGGTCATCCACAATGTGCTGCATGCCTACGGCGAGCGGCTGCGTGCGGTGCCGGGCTTGTCGGTGTCGATCAACCTGTCGGCCAACTCGCTGGGCGAGCCGTTCCTGCTGCCCTTCCTGCATGCCGAGCTGGACGCCAGCGCGCTGCCCGCCAGCCGCATCCGGCTGGAGATCACCGAGACGGCGCTGATCAACAACATGGCGGCGGCCAACCGACTGGTGTCGGAGATGAAGCGCGCGGGCTGCACCGTGTCGCTCGACGACTTTGGCTCGGGGCTGTCGTCGTTTGCCTACCTGAAGCAGTTCCCGGTCGATTTCCTGAAGATCGACGGCAGCTTTATCCGCCAGCTGGCCGACAACGCCGTCGACCGCGAGATCGTCAGCTCGATCAACGACATCGGCCACCGGCTCGGCGTGAAGACCGTGGCGGAGTGGGTGGAAGATGAGCGCACGCTCGACGCGCTGCGCGCGATCGGCGTCGACTATGCGCAGGGCTATGCGATCGGGCGGCCAATCCCGCTGGAAGCTTTCCTGCAAGCGTGCGGGCCACGCGGCGTCGAACAACAACAGGGGGCGTGATACATTCGGCGGCTGTCGCCACCCGGGGGAAACCGTTGCCGCTCGCATCCACGCCGGCGCCGCTCTATGCGCGCGTCAAGCAACACATCAGCAGCAGGATTGCTGACGGCAGCTGGCCGCCCCACCATCGCGTGCCCTCGGAGGCCGAACTGGTTGAGGCGCTGGGCGTCAGCCGCATGACCGTGCATCGGGCGCTGCGGGAGTTGACCGCGGAGGGGATGCTGGTGCGGCTGCAGGGGGTCGGGACCTTTGTTGCGGAGCCCAAGCTGCGGACCGCGCTTTATGCGGTCAACAATATTGCGGATGACATTGCTGCGCGGGGGCACCGGCATCATGCGCGCGTGGTCAGCGTGCAGGAGGAACGCGCCGGTGCGGCGCAGGCGGCTGCGCTGGATGTGCCGCTGGAGCAGCGCGTGTTTCACTCGGTCATCGTGCACTACGAAGACGATGTCGCGATCCAGCTGGAAGACCGCTACGTCAATGCCGCGGTCGCGCCGGATTACCTGGAGCAAGACTTCACGCGCGAAACGCCCTACCAATACCTGACGCGCGTCGCGCCGCTGACCGAAGGGGAGCACGTCGTGGAAGCTGTGCTGGCGCATGCGGAGGAATGCGGGTTGCTGGACATCGACAAGGGTGAGCCGTGTTTGCTGATCCGTAGACGGACATGGTCGGCAGGAAGGGTTGTGACGTCTGTCAGGCTGGTGCATCCGGGGTCGTTGCACCGGTTGGAAGGTCGGTTCACTTCATAGCCCGGCCCCGCGATCCGCATCCTGTCCTGAGGGTTTCGGCGCAGCGGGGGCTAATGCGCAGGCCGCGCGGCCAGCCCCAAATGCTCGGCGACCGCGAGCAGGCGACGATCCCGCGTCCATAGCGCACTGCCGGGCGTCAATCGGGTGGCGGCCAGCAGATGCGCATCCACGTAGCCAATCCCTATCCCGTACAACTTCTGGTCATCGATCATCCGGTCGACTTCGTCGTCCGTCGCCACGACGGCGCCTGGCAAATCACGCAAAGCGCCCAGCACCTCGCCCCGCTGCCGCAGGCTACCCAGCGCGATCTCGCCGATCACAAACGGATGCACCAGGACCCGGCTGGCGTCGAGCAAAGCCGCTAGTGCCGCGTCGCCGGTACGCAGATGGTCGATCCATACCGAGGTGTCGACCAGGATCATGCCGGCTCCGCGCGGCGGCGCGGCGCGGATTCCAGGTCGGGTTCGGTACCGCCGAGACGGCTCAGGCGGCGCGCGCTTTCGCGCTCGATCAGTGCCCGCAGCGCTTCGCGCACGAGCGAGGATTTTTCGGACAGGCCGGTCAGGGCCTGGGCCTTGCGCAGCAAATCATCGTCCAGGGCAAGCGTGGTGCGCATGGAAGCCTCCGTTGAGCATTCTGCATAAATCCTAGCATCATCTGATGCCAAAATCCGTGCTTACCGATGGTGACTTTTCGAGGACGCAACGATAACGTCACATGACTCACGGCGGTAGGTATCCGCAGTTCCACATATCGCTTGTCTACGGGATAACCCCGATATATCCGTACCTGTATATACAAGAATATACATGCCTATGCGTCGCTCAAAAAAGCGACACCCAAAGGCAAAGCAAGGAACACCGAAGGAGCCATCCAAATGACCACCACCCGCTTCCGCGACACCGAGATCCGCGCCCCGCACGGCACCAGGCTCACCGCCAAGAGCTGGCTGACCGAAGCCCCGCTGCGCATGCTGATGAACAACCTCGACCCCGAGGTCGCGGAGAACCCGAAGGAACTGGTGGTCTACGGCGGCATCGGCCGCGCCGCCCGCAACTGGGAATGCTATGACCGCATCGTCGAGGCCCTGACCCGCCTGGAAGACGACCAGACCCTGCTGGTCCAGTCCGGCAAGCCGGTCGGCGTGTTCCAGACCCACCGCGACGCCCCCCGCGTGCTGATCGCCAACTCCAACCTGGTCCCCCACTGGGCCAACTGGGAACACTTCAACGAACTCGACGCCAAGGGCCTGGCCATGTACGGCCAGATGACCGCCGGCAGCTGGATCTACATCGGCAGCCAGGGCATCGTGCAGGGCACGTATGAGACCTTCGTCGAGGCCGGCCGCCAGCACTACAACGGCAACCTGAAGGGCCGCTGGGTGCTGACCGCGGGCCTGGGCGGCATGGGCGGCGCGCAGCCGCTGGCCGCGACACTGGCCGGCGCCTGCTCGCTCAACATCGAATGCCAGCAGAGCCGCATCGATTTCCGCCTGAAGACCCGCTACGTCGACGAACAGGCCACCGACCTGGATGACGCGCTGGCCCGCATCGACCGCTACACCGCGCAAGGCAAGGCGATCTCGATCGCGCTGTGCGCCAACGCCGCCGAGGTGCTGCCCGAACTGGTGCGCCGCGGCGTGCGCCCCGACATGGTCACCGACCAGACCAGCGCCCATGACCCGCTCAATGGCTACCTGCCCGCCGGCTGGACCTGGGACGAATACCGCGAGCGCGCGCAGCGCGAGCCGGCCGTGGTGGTGAAGGCCGCCAAGGCGTCGATGGCCGCGCATGTGCAAGCCATGCTGGATTTCCAGAAGCTGGGCGTGCCGACCTTCGACTACGGCAACAACATCCGCCAGATGGCCAAGGAAGAAGGCGTGGCCAATGCCTTCGACTTCCCCGGCTTCGTGCCCGCGTACATCCGCCCGCTGTTCTGCCGCGGCATCGGCCCGTTCCGCTGGGCCGCGCTGTCGGGCGATCCGCAGGACATCTACAAGACCGACGCCAAGGTCAAGGAACTGATCCCCGATGACGAGCACCTGCACCGCTGGCTCGACATGGCGCGCGAGCGCATCAGCTTCCAGGGCCTGCCGGCGCGGATCTGCTGGGTGGGACTGGGCCTGCGCGCCAAGCTGGGCCTGGCGTTCAACGAGATGGTCCGCAGCGGCGAGCTGTCGGCGCCGGTCGTGATCGGCCGCGACCACCTGGACTCGGGTTCGGTCGCCAGCCCCAACCGCGAGACCGAAGCCATGCAGGACGGTTCGGACGCCGTGTCCGACTGGCCGCTGCTGAACGCGCTGCTGAACACCGCCAGCGGCGCCACCTGGGTCTCGCTGCACCACGGCGGCGGCGTGGGCATGGGCTTTTCGCAGCATTCCGGCGTGGTGATCGTGTGCGATGGCACCGATGAGGCCGCCGCGCGCATCGCCCGCGTGCTGCACAACGACCCCGCCACCGGCGTGATGCGCCATGCCGACGCCGGCTACCAGATCGCCGTCGACTGCGCGCGCGAGCAGGGCCTGGACCTGCCGATGCTGCGCGACTGACCAGCGTTCAAGACCCTAGTGTTTTCTCCCCTCTCCCGCTTGCGGGAGAGGGGCGGGGGAGAGGGCGGGCGCTCGCAATGGCGATACGCTGTCCTCTGTGGAAACGCCGGCCCTCTCCCCCAGCCCCTCTCCCACTGGCGTGGGAGAGGGGAGCAACCAAACCGACTACATCAAGCCTCACCGGGAGACAATCCGCATGCCCTCCGATATCACTGCGCCCGCCTACGATGGTGTCGCCGGCGCCCAGGCCGGCGCCCACACTCCAGCCCTGTCGCGCACGCGCGCCATTGCCGCCATCACCATCGGCAACGGCCTCGAATTCTACGATTTCGTCGTCTACAGCTTCTTTGCCACGCTGATCGGCCGGCTCTACTTCCCCGTCGACAACCCCACCGGCCAGCTGCTGATGTCGTTCGCCACCTTTGGCGTCGGCTTCCTGATGCGGCCGCTGGGCGGCCTGCTGATCGGCATGTACGCCGATCGCGTCGGGCGCAAGCCGGCGGTCGCGCTGACGCTGTGGCTGATGGGCCTGAGCTCGCTGATCTTCGTGGTCACGCCGCCGTACGCGCAGATCGGCCTCCTCGCGCCGATCATGGTAGTGATCGCACGGCTGGTGCAGGGCTTCGCCATCGGTGGCGAGATGGGCGCCTCCACCGCGCTGCTGCTGGAATACGCCGATGACCGCACGCGCGGCTTCTATACCGCCTGGCAGCCGTTCAGCCAGGGCCTGGCGGCGCTGCTGGGCGCGATCACCGGCCTGGTGCTGAGCAACGTGCTGGCGCCGGCCGACCTCGAAGCGTGGGGCTGGCGCCTGGCCTTCCTGATCGGCATCCTGGTCATTCCTGTCGGCCTGCTGATCCGCCGCCGGCTGGAAGAGACCGCCACCCCCGCGCGCCACGGCGAGCACGCCGCGCAATGGCCGCTGCTGCGCCAGCATGGCCGCGAGGTGATTGCCAGCATCCTGCTGATGATCGGCCTGGCTTCGTCCACCTACATCGTCGTCTACTACATCAGCAACTACGCCGTAAGCGTGCTGAAGATGCCGCTGTCGCTGAGCATCTGGGCCGCGTGCATCGCGGCGCTGGTGCAGGTGGTGCTGTCGCCGTTCGCCGGCTGGCTTGCCGACCGCATCGGCCGCAAGACCGTGGTGCTGTGGTCGCGCGTGGCGCTGCTGATGATGATCTACCCGGCGTTCGTGCTGATCAATGCCGAGCCGTCGCTGGCGCGCCTGCTGCTGGTGGTGGGCTGCCTGTCGGTGCCGATGTCGATGACCGCACCGGCGTCGATGGTGCTGGTCAGCGAGGTGCTGCCGCAGCGCCTGCGCGCCACCGGCCTGTCCATCGCCTATTGCGTGGCGATCGCGATCTTCGGCGGCTTTGCGCAGTACTTCTCGACCCGCCTGATCCAGATCACTGGCGACGCCAATGCGCCGGCGCTGTACGTGATCGGCTGCGGCCTGGTCTCGCTGATCGGCCTGGCGATGGTGCCCGAAACCCTGGGACGCCGGCTGAAATGAGCACCGTGGCCGAACTCGCGCAGGCCGGCGACACGGCCTGGCGCGGCCGGCGCGATGCCGGCGAGGCCGGCGACACGCGCCGCCTGTTCGATATCGTCGCCGGCCGCCACGCTCCGGATGCGCCGCGCACGCCCGGCGTGCCGGTGCTGCTGGGCTTCTGCTGCGATGCCGGCGTGCTGCGCAACCAGGGCCGCCCCGGCGCCGCCGGCGGCCCGCGCGAGATCCGCCGCGCGCTGGCGGGCGTGCCGGCGCACGGCATCGGCCGCCTGATCGACGGCGGCGACATCCATTGCGAAGGCGATGCGCTGGAAGACGCGCAGCAGCGGCTGGGCCAGGCCGTCGCCGCCGAACTGGCGGTAGGCGCGTGGCCGCTGGTGCTCGGCGGCGGCCACGAGGTGGCCTGGGGCACGTGGCAGGGCCTGCGCACGCACCTGGACGCGCATGGCGACCGCGGCCGCGTGCTGGTGGTCAACCTGGACGCGCATTTCGACCTGCGCGGCAGCCGGCCCGCCAGCTCGGGCACGCCCTTCGACCAGATCGCCATCGACTGCCAGCGCCGCGGCCTGCGCTTCGACTACGCCTGCCTGGGCGTGAGCCGGCTCGGCAATACGGCCGCGCTGTTCGCGCGCGCCAGTACGCTCGGGGTGCGGTATGTGGAGGATGTGGACCTGCAGGAGCGCCACCTCGACGCACGGCTGGCCGCGCTGGATGAATGGGTGGCGGAGGCCGACCACGTCTACCTGACGATCGACCTCGACGTGCTGCCCGCCGCGGTGATGCCCGCCGTCTCGGCACCGGCGGCCTACGGCGTGCCGTTGCCGGTGGTGGAAGCCATCGCCACGCGGCTGCGCGACAGCGGCAAGCTGCGCGTGGCGGATATAGCGGAATTCAATCCGCTGTATGACCGGGATGGCTGTGGGGCGCGGGTGGCGGCGAGATTGTGCTATCGGTTGTTGGGTGGCTGAAGCAAGCCCACCAAGACATACGAGCTGGCCGGGGCAAGGTGCACCCAAGCCGCCCGAACTAGCCTAAGCAAGGTGTTCTCCCTCTCCCCTCATGGGGGCTGGGGTGAGGGGGGGGGCTAGCAAGGCACCACATCAAGCAAGGCCTTCGGTTTTAACCCACTGGCCTCAGCCTTTGACCCTCCTGCCCTCACCCCCGGCCCCTCTCCCGCGCGCTGGGAGAGGGGAGCAAACCGGCGGCAATTCAAACCCCTCCAGCCCCTCCAAATCCGCGGGTTTACACCTAGACCACCGTTCGGATTCCCGAACACTCCTCCACGCCACCCATCCGGATCCCCGAACAGTGCGCCGGAGTCACTTCAATTTCCCCTTTGAATTCAACGGGTTGTATAGCCAATAGAACCCCTCCCGCCTGGCACGCCACGTGCAATATAGGCCGCCGCTAACAGCGCCCAGACAGGTCGGCCGGCACGTTTCCCAACGCGCCGGCCTCGCCAAAAAACAAAGGAGGAAACACATGACTGACCCCGCCTTGCCCATCCCCCCTCTCGCCGCCCGGGCGACCCGCTGGCACCTGTTGCCGCGCTGAAAAAAATCCGCATGGCCGGCGCGGCCCCAAAAGCCCTCCAGCCATCCCGCAATACCGACGTCCGACCCTGTCCGCGGGGAACGGACGCACAGGCCTGATCCACGATGAAACTGAATCGACTGCCCACCCTGATCTTCATTGCGATGCTGCTAGGCGTGCTGGTCGGCACCGCCGCGCACAACATGGCGCCGGACGCCGCCACCGCCAAATCGATTGCGGACCACCTGTCCATCCTGACCGACATCTTCCTGCGGATGATCAAGATGATCATCGCGCCGCTGGTATTTGCCACGCTGGTGACCGGCATCGCCAGCATGGGCGACGGCCGTGCCGTGGGCCGCATCGGCATGAAGGCGATGATGTGGTTTGTCGCCGCCTCGGTCACCTCGCTGCTGCTCGGGCTGGTGATGGCCAATGTGCTGCAGCCCGGCCACGGCATGAACCTGCCGCTGCCGGCAGCGGACGCCGCCTCGAACCTGAAGACCGGCGCCCTGAACCTGCGCGACTTCATCGCGCACATGTTCCCGAAGAGCTTCGCCGAGGCGATGGCGCACAACGAGATCCTGCAGATCGTGGTGTTCTCGCTGTTCTTCGGCTTCGCGCTGGGCACGGTCAAGGAAGGCGTGGGCAAGCCCGTGCTGCAGGCCATCGAGGGCCTGGCCGACGTGATGCTGAAAGTCACCAACTACGTGATGGCATTCGCGCCGGTCGGCGTGTTCGGCGCGATCGCGGCGGTGATCACCGCGCAGGGGCTGGGTGTGCTGGCAGTCTATGCCAAGCTGATCGGCAGCCTGTACCTGGCGCTGGCGCTGCTGTGGGTGGCGCTGATCGCCGGCGGCTACTTCTTCCTGGGCCGTGACGTGTTCCGCCTGCTCAAGGGCATGCGCACGCCGCTGATGATCGGCTTCGCCACCGCCAGCAGCGAATCGGCCTACCCGAAGGTGATCGACCAGCTGACCCGCTTCGGCGTCAAGGAGCGCATCACCAACTTCGTACTGCCGCTGGGCTACTCGTTCAACCTGGACGGCTCGATCATGTACACCTCGTTCGCCGCGCTGTTCGTGGCCCAGGTGTATGGCATCGAGCTGTCGCTTTCCCAGCAGATCACCATGCTGCTGGTCCTGCTTGTCACCAGCAAGGGCATCGCCGGTGTGCCGCGCGCCTCGCTGGTGGTGGTCGCCGCCGTGCTGCCGATGTTCGGCCTGCCGGAGGCCGGCATCCTGCTGGTGCTGGGCATCGACCACGTACTCGACATGGGTCGCACCGTGACCAATGTGCTGGGCAATGCCATTGCCACCGCCGTCGTCGCCAAAAGCGAAGGCGCCATCGGCGCGCCGGTACTGTCCGACGAGGATGAACCCGTCGTCGCGGATACCACCACCAGCCTGGCATCGGTCCAGGCCATGGCCGGCAAGTAACACAGCCTGCCAGGCGTGCCAGGGCCCGGTTGCCGACAAGGCAACCGGGCCTTTTTGCATCCACGACGCGGGCACCGTAGCGCCGGTGTGGTAAAAGTAGGCACCCGCGCCGCCCCGGTCCCCGAAAAGACTGCCATGGATCACTGTCCCGCCAGCGCGGCCGCTTCGCCCTTGCCTGACCAGACTTCCTGATGACCGGCCCGCTCCACCCTCCAGGCGACACTCCGCACGCGCCCGCCGCCACACCCGCCACGCCCTCGCGCCTGCCCCATGGCCTGCGCGGCGCCGCGCCGCTGCTGGCGTTGCTGGCGCTGGCCGTGCTGATCGGGCTGGCCGGCGCGCTCGGCTACCGCTACAGCTACGACAATGCGCTGGCGCGCCAGGCCGAGCGCGGCCAGGTGCAGTTGCGCCTGTACACGCAGGCGCTGGAAAGCGAGCTGGCGCACTACGACTACGTGCCCGGCCTGCTGTCGCTGGACGAGCGCATCTCCGGACTGCTGCTGCGCCCGGACGACGCCGCGCGCGTGGCCCGTGCCAACGAATACCTGAGTTCGCTCAATGCCCGCGCCGGCACGCGCGTGGTCTATGTGCTGGACGCCCACGGCAAGGTGCTGGCCGCCAGCAACTGGCAGCGCCCCGACAGCTACCTGGGCGAGGACCTCAGCTTCCGCCCCTACTTCCAGGCCGCCATGGAAGGCCAGCTCGGCCGCTTCTACGGAGTCGGCACCACCCGCAGCGAATCGGGCTACTACCTGTCGGCGCCGCTGGGCGAGCGCGACAACCCGGCCGGCGTGGCAGTGGTCAAGATCGGGCTGGAGCCGCTGGAAAACCGCTGGCAGGGCGCCGACAGCCAGATGCTGCTGAGCGACGAGAACGGCGTCGTGATCCTCGCCTCGGACCCGTCGTGGAAGCTGGCCGCGCTGCGCCCGCTCTCGGACGAGGCACGCCAGCGGCTGTCGCGCAGCCTGCAGTACAACCGCGCGCCGCTGCCGCAGCTGCCGCTGGTCTCGGTACGCAAGCTTGCCAATGAAACCGGGGGCAGCAGCGACGAACTGGTGCGCCTGCGCCGAGGGCCGCCGATGCTGGCCCAGCACGCCGCCCTGCCCGGCACCGACTGGCAGCTGACGCTGCTGACCAATACCTCGCAGGCGCGCGTGGCAGCACTCAACAGCGCCACGCTGGCGGGCGTGCTGACTGCCTTCGTGCTGCTGCTGGGCGCGGCCTGGAACGTACGCCGGCGCATCGTCAACGAGCGCCTGGCCGCGCGTGCCGCGCTGGAAGCGGCCAACAGCGAGCTGGAGCGCAAGGTGGCCGAGCGCACCATCGACCTGTCCGCCGCCAACCACCGGCTGCAGGCCGAGGTGACCGAGCGCATCCGCGCCGAGACCGTGCTGCGCCAGGCGCAGGACGGCCTGCTGCAGGCCGGCAAGCTGGCCGCGGTGGGCCAGATGTCGACCGGTATCGCGCACGAGCTCAACCAGCCCCTGGCGGCGCTGCGCACGCTGTCCGGCAACACAGGCAAGTTCCTCGATCGCGGCGACTACGCCACCGTGCGCACCAACCTCGACACCATCATCGGGCTGGTCGAGCGCATGGGCCGCATCACCGGCGCGCTCAAGTCGTTTGCGCGCAAGTCGGGCAACGGCCGCGGCCAGGCCCGCCTGGGCGAGGCGGTCGACAACGCGCTGTTCCTGCTGCAGACCCGTGTGGAAGCGGTTCAGCCTGAACTGCTCCGCGACGTCGACCCCGAGCTGGCCGTGATCTGCGACCCCAACCGGCTCGAACAGGTGCTGGTCAACCTGCTTGGCAACGCGCTCGACGCGGTCGCCGGCCGGCCCGCGCCGCGCATCGCGCTGCATGCGTACGTGAGCGGCGCCATGGCCCACCTGACCGTGCGCGACAACGGCGCCGGCCTGTCCGAGGAAGCCTTCGCACGGCTGTTCGAGCCGTTCTTCACCACCAAGCCCGCCGGACAGGGGCTGGGGCTGGGCCTGACCCTGTCGGCCGGCATCCTCAATGAAAACGGCGGCAGCCTGTCCGCCGCCAACCACCCCGACGGCGGTGCCTCCTTCACGCTGGTGCTGCCGCTGGCGCCGCACGAGCCGAGGGCACAGGATCCGAAACATGCCGCCTGAACTGACCGTACTGATCGTCGAGGACGATGCCGACGTGCGCCTGGGCTGCGAGCAGGCGCTGCGCCTGGAAGGGCTAGCCACGCGCGGCGTGGCCAGCGCTGAAGCAGCGCTGCGCGAGGCCGGCCCCGGCTATGCCGGCGTGGTGGTCAGCGACATCCGCCTGCCCGGCATGGACGGCATGGCACTGCTGGCGCAGCTGCGCGAACGTGACCCCGCGCTGCCGGTGATCATGATCACCGGCCACGGCGACGTGGGGCTTGCGGTGCAGGCGATGAAGCAAGGCGCCTACGACTTCCTGGAAAAGCCGTTCTCGCCCGAGCAGCTGGTCGACGCCACCCGCCGCGCGCTGGAGCAGCGCCGGCTCGCGCTGGAAGTATCAGAACTGCGCGAACGTCTGGCCGGACGCGAAAAACTCGAAACCCGCCTGATCGGCCATTCGCCCGCGGTCGAGCGCTTGCGCCGGCTGATCGCCGACCTCGCCGGCACCGACGCCAACGTGCTGATCCACGGCGAGACCGGCACCGGCAAGGAGCTGGTGGCACGCTGCCTGCACGAGGCCAGCCAGCGCCATGCGCGCCACTTCGTCGCCATCAATTGCGGCGGCCTGCCCGAACAGCTGTTCGAAAGCGAGATCTTCGGCCATGAGGCGGGCTCGTTCACCGGTGCCGCGCGCCGACGCATCGGCAAGATCGAGCACGCCGAAGGCGGCACGCTGTTTCTCGACGAGATCGAGAGCATGCCGATGCCGCTGCAGATCAAGCTGCTGCGCGTGCTGCAGGAGCGCGTGGTGGAGCGGCTCGGCTCGAACCAGCCGGTGCCGGTCAACGCGCGCGTGGTGGCGGCGACCAAGGCCGACCTGCGCGCGCTGTCCGATGCCGGCCAGTTCCGCGCCGACCTGTACTACCGCCTGAACGTCATCACGCTGGAGCTGCCGCCGCTGCGCGAGCGGCGCGAAGACGTGCCGGCACTGTTCGAGCATTTCGTCGCGCAGGCGGCGCTGCGCTTCGAGCGCGAGGCCGTGCCCGCCAGTGCGGCCGAGCTGGCGGCGCTGGTGGCCTACCCCTGGCCGGGCAATGTGCGCGAGTTGCGCAACCTGGCCGAGCGCCACGTCCTCGGGCTGGGCTGCAACCCCGGCCAGGGCACCGCCGCCCCGGAAGCGCTGCCGCTGGCGCAGGCGGTCGACCAGTTCGAGCGCGCGCTGATCGCCGACGCCATGCGCAGGCACGACGGCAACCTCAGCCGCGCCAGCGAGGCGCTGGGCGTGGCCAAGACCACGCTGTTCGACAAGGTGCGCAAGCACGGCCTGCAAGACCGGTAACGCCGGTAGCGCCGCTAGCGCCGGTAGCGCGGGGAACCACCCCGGCAGCCCGATGTCTCCAGTTACTGACGGCGAGTCCCGGGACCGGGGCCAGTCCTCAGCGTGCGCTGAAAAACAAAAGTTCGATGATTTTGTAGTTTTTTCTTACTGATTACCTGACCTTTGCGGCATATTATGGGCTTCCGGCAAATCCGGACCCGGGACATGCAAAGCCATCAAGTGCGGGCAGTCTGCGGGAAATGACAAAAACGTCAAATCGACGATAAATAATCGTCCGGCCGGCGGGGGAGCGGCCAGGACACAGGGTCAGTCAACCATTGGCAGTGACAATACGTGGCGCAGGTGCCTGGTACCGCGTGCGCCTTGCAGGCGCGGACTGCCTTCAGGACTACGGGTGATTGGATGAAACTGGATCCGGCACTGGCTGAAAAGCCTTACTACAGCACGCGTACAGCGGCAAAACTGCTCAATGTCTCGCTGGGCACCGTCCAGAAGATGGTAGAGCGCGGCGAACTTGGCGCCTGGAAGACCAACGGCGGCCATCGGCGCATCCACAAGGAAACCGTGCATCGCCTGCTGGCGACGCGCATCGGGCCCGAGACCGCAACGCCCCATGGCCTGGACCTGGTGGTGTTCCATCCCAACCACCAGGAAGCGCAGCGCATTCACGGCCAGTTGGGCAAGTGGGGCCTGCCGCTCAAGAGCGTGGTGGTCGACGATGTGCTCGACACCGTCATCACCTCGGTCAGCGCGCATCCGCGCGTGGTGCTGTACTACGTCGACGAACTCAACGACGCCGAGTCGGCCACCATCGAGAAACTGCAGAATTTCTTTGCCAGCCAGCACGTGATCTTTGCCGTGATCACCAACCGGCAAGCCTACGATGGCGTGGCCGACGCGCTGCAGCACTGGGGCATCATGGTGTTCCTGAAGACGCCCTCGCTGGAAGAGGTCAAGGGCTTCCTGCGCGCCCAGCTGATGATGGGGCGCGCAGGCTGAGTTGAGCGCCCCTCGCACCGAGGGGGAGCGCTTCCGCAATCAGGCCAGCGACGCCAGCCGCGGCAGTTCCAGCCCGGCGTCGCGGCCTTCGGCCTGCGCCATCATCCAGCCATAGAGATTGCGCGGATCCGGCGGCATCGCCACCAGCTCCACCGCCCTGCCCGCGCGCCGGGCATGCGCGGCGGCATAGAGCCAGCGCAGCGCGGCGTAGTCTTCCAGCGCAAACCCCACCGAATCGAACACCGTCACCTCGTCGGCCGCGGCACGGCCCGGCGCGGCGCCGGCCAGCACCTGCCACAGCTCCGTCACCGGCGCATCGGCGGGCAGCTGCTGGATCTCGCCTTCGATGCGCGTCTGCGGTTCATACTCCACCACGATGCGGGCCTGGCGCAGGATGTCGGCATGCAGCTCGGTCTTGCCGGGGCAATCGCCGCCGACGGCGTTCAGGTGCATGCCCGGGCGCACCTGCGCCGGCGTCAGGATGGTGGCGCGGGTCTTGTCGGCGGTCACGGTGGACACGATGTCGGCGCCGTCCAGCGCGGCCTGCACTGACTCGGCGGCGCGGATCACCAGCCCCGGCACGCCGGCAAGGTTGCGCATCAGCCGTGCCGTGGCGGCGGGGTCGACGTCGTAGGCCGCGATCTCGCGCACGCCCAGCATGGCGTGGAAGGCAAGCACCTGGAACTCGGCCTGCGCGCCATTGCCGATCAGCGCCATGGTGCGCGCGCCCGGCCGCGCCATCGCCTGCGCCGCCAGCGCCGAGGTGGCGGCGGTGCGCAGCGCGGTGGCCAGCGTCAGGTCGGCCAGCATCAGCGGGAAGCCGGTTTCCACTTCGGCCAGCAGGCCGCACGCCATCACGGTCGGCATGCCATGCTGCGCATTGCGCGGATGGCCGTTGACGTACTTGAACGCGTACTGGATGCCGTCGCTCACCGGCATCAGCTCGATCACCCCGCGCGCGGAATGGCTGGCCAGGCGGGCGGACTTGTCGAAGGCATCCCAGCGCAGGAAGTCCTGGCGGACATGCTCGGCCATCTGCACGATGGCGGGCTGCACGCCGAGCGCGGCCACCAGCCGGGCCACGTCGTTGGCGTCGAGGAACAGCGAACGGGCGGTCTCTTTCATGATTGGCTCCATCAGGCCGCGGCCGCGGCGATGCCGGGCCCGCTGCTGCGGTCGAGCCGCAGCGTCATGCAATAGGCGCCGCCGCCGGACAGCATGAATGGGGTCAGGTCGACCTCGTGCAACTGATAGCCGCGCCGGCCCAGTTCGGTGCGCAGGTGCGGCGTGGTGCGGGTCATCACCACCTGGTCGTCCAGGTTGACGGCGTTGACGCTGAAGTGGCGCAGGTCGTCGGCGCTGGCCTCGATGCGCAGGCGCGCCGGCAGGCGCGCGCGCAGCGCGCGCAGCGACGCTTCGCTGAAGGCCGGCGGGTAGTAAAGGATCTCGCCGCCGGACAGCGGGCAGAAGCATACGTCGAGGTGGTAGCTCTGCTCGGTGGCCAGCTCCAGCGCCACCACTTCCTTGCCGAAGAACTCCGACACGGCGGTGGCCGCCCCGTGCGACGAGCGCGGCCCGAAACCGGCCCAGAAATGGCCGCGGCCAGCATCCCAGATGCAGTCCCCGGCGCCCTCCTGGAAACAGCCTTCGGGCAGCAGCGCCACGTCATCGAGCAGGCCGCGCTCGCGCAGCGCGTCAAAGATCTGCGCGAACGGCGCTTCTTCGCCGCGGCGCTGCGGGTAGCGGAAGCGTGCCAGCAGTGCGCGGCCGTCGAGCACCACGGCGGCATTTGCCGGGAAAACCATGTCGGGCAGGCCGGGCGCGCCCGCGGCCACTTCCACCGTGAAGCCGGCCCGGCCCAGCGCCGTGCGCAGTGCGTCGAAGGACTGCATGGCGTCGCGGTGCATGCCGCGCGGATCGCGCGCCCAGGCGTCGGGGTCCATCCACGGATTGATGCTGTACGACACGTCGTAGAAGGTCGGCTCGACAAGCAGGATCGTGGGGGTGTGAATCACGGCGGCTCCTTTTCTTGGGGTTCTGGGAAGAATTCAGTCGATTGCATTCTGGTGCAGGCTGGTGTTAACTAATAGCCAGCAAGTTGTGCAATTTGTTCCTTTCATCAAGCAAAACGCCAGGCTTCATTGGCAAATCGACAGAACGCCCCGCAAGCCCATGGACGCTACCGATCAACAGCTGCTCTCCCTGCTGCGCGACAACGCGCGCACGCCGGTCACCGCGCTGGCGCAGGCGCTGCGCGTGTCGCGCGCGACCGTGCAGAACCGCATCGACAAGCTGGAGAAGGAAGGACTGATCGTCGGCTATACCGTGCGCCTGCGGCCCGAGGCCGAGGCGCACCGGATCCGCGCGTGGATGACGATCGCGGTGGAGGGAAACAAGGCGCGCGCGGTGCTGCAGGCGCTCAGGGGCGAGCCCAACGTGCAGGCGCTGCATACCACCAACGGGCGCTGGGACATCATTGCGGAGCTGCGTGCGGATACGCTGGAGGCGTTTGACCGGACGCTGGATAGGATTCGGTTGATCGAGGGGATCAGTGCTACGGAGACGAGTATTTTGTTGTCGACGTACAAATAGCGCAGCTGGTTGCACGCTTGCACGTGCCGGCTTGCTTGCCAGTCACCAACGGTTGTCGTCCCCGCGAAGGCGGGGACCCAGTGGCTTTTTGTCCCCTGCGGGGACTTCAAAGACGCTGGATTCCCGCCTGCGCGGGAATGACGGTGGCATTTGAAGCTTCGGTGGTGCTAACGGAATCAATGAGGTAGCAAGGGTTCCTGGGTAGGGGAGCGTCTGCTCGGGTTCGCAGCTGGCTCGACCGCTCTTGCAGACGAACCCTCAACCCACCGCCCGCCCCCGCAACCTCTCGCGCCGCGCTTCCTCGTGATGGACCTGCGAACTGGCCCGCAGCAGGTCGCGCAACGACACGATGCCCGCCAGCCGCATGCTGTCCACGCTCTCCACCACCGGCAACCGCGCCACGCTGAGCGTGGCCATGCTCCCCGCCGCCGCGCGTGCGGTCTGTTCAGGCAGCAGCACATGCGCCGGCGCACTGAGCAGGTCGCGGCAGCGCAGGCCGGGCGGCACCTCGCCGGCGGCCGCGCCGCGGATGGCGGCGCGTTCCAGCATCCCCAGCACGCGCCCGCCCGCCACCACCGGATAGGCGCGATGCGCGGCGTGCTCGCCGAAATAGCGCGCCATGGCATCGGCCACCGGCAGGTCGGCATCGATCGTCACCACCGCATGCGTCATCAGCTCGCCCACATGGGCGCGCTCGAGCGGATCGACGCCGTATTCGCGGTAGATATGCAGGCCGCGCCTGGCGATCTTCTCGGTCATGATCGAGCGCTTCATGGTCAGCACGGAGAAGCCGTAAGCGACCGCCGTCGTCAGCAGCAACGGCAGCAGCGCCTGCGTGTCGTGCGTCAGCCCGAAAGCGAACACGATCGCGGTCAGCGGCGCGCCCAGCACGCTGCCGAGCACACCGGCCATGCACACCAGCGCCCACAGCTCGGGCGAACCGCCCGGCAGCCACGGGGCCAGCACCGTGCCCAGCCCGGCGCCGAGCATCAGCAGCGGCGCCAGCACGCCGCCCGACGTGCCGGAACCCAGCGCCGCGATCCAGATCACCGCCTTGACCGCCAGCAGCCCCAGCGCAATGCCGATGGCGATGCGGTGGTTGAGCAGGTCGCCGATCACGTCATAGCCCACGCCCAGCGCGCGCGGCTCGAAATAGCCGCCGATGCCGACCACCAGCCCGCCGATCGCCGGCCACCACATCCAGTGCAGCGGCAGGCGCGAGAACGCGTCCTCGGTGCGGTACAGCGCCAGCGTCAGCCCCGCGCCCAGCGCGCCGCACAACAGCCCGGCGATCACGCATGAAGCCAGCGCGGGCGTGCCGGCGGCGGCGGTCTGCAGCGGGAACAGCGGGCCTGCCTCGAACAACAGCGGCCGCAGGAAGCCGGCCACCGCGCAGGCCAGCGCCACCGGCAGCAGGCTGCGCGGGCGCAGCTCGAACAGCAGCAGTTCCACCGCCAGCAGCACCGCCGCCACCGGCGTGCCGAAGATCGCCGTCATGCCCGCGCACGCGCCGGCCACCAGCAGCGCCTTGCGCTCGCCGGCGGTCAGGTGCAGGTACTGCGCCAGCAGCGACGCCAGCGAGCCGCCGGTCATGATGATCGGCCCCTCGGCGCCGAACGGCCCGCCGCTGCCGATCACGATGCCCGACGACAGCGGCTTGAGCACCGCCACCCGCGGCGACATCCTGCTCTTGCCGAACAGCACCGCCTCGATCGCCTCGGGGATGCCGTGGCCGCGGATCTTGTCGCTGCCGTAGCGCGCCATCAGCCCCACCACCAGGCCGCCGATCACCGGCACGGCGATGACCCACGCGCCCAGCGCATGGTCTGCCGGCGAAGTCTCGGCCAGCGACAGCGTCTGGTAGAAGAACAGGTTGGTGAAGAAGCGGATCAGGTTGACCAGCACGCTGGCCGCGACGGTGCTGAGCGCGCCGATGCCGAGGGCGATCGCCGACAGCATCAGCAGGCGGCGGTTGACTGTGTAGTCACGCTTCTCGACGGGCGCGGCGGTGGATGACGCAGGGAACGACATGGGGGGCGACTCCTGTTTGCTCTTGT
This sequence comes from Cupriavidus oxalaticus, assembly GCF_016894385.1. Lineage (NCBI taxonomy): Bacteria > Pseudomonadati > Pseudomonadota > Betaproteobacteria > Burkholderiales > Burkholderiaceae > Cupriavidus > Cupriavidus oxalaticus. Next base: position 654,296 of record NZ_CP069812.1, on the reverse strand, counting down.
CCTGTTTGCGCTTGTGCGGTGCATCACGCCCCAAGACAGGGATGCACTGCACCAAAGGCGGCCAAATATATCATCCCGTGATATATTACGTGCACCATTCCCAAGCCGCCCCCGTCCAAGAATGCCAACCGCCCCCGCTGACGCCTCGCTGGCGCAAAATACCCGTGCATGGCTGCGCACTTTTGTCCCGCTGCCGGTCGCTGCCAACCGCCATGAGCGCATCAAGAGCTGCCTCGGCGCGCTGCTCGGCCTGTTCTGCACCGAATGGATCAGCCACCAGACGCTGGGCGGATTCAATCCCTGGTTCGTCGCGCCAATGGGCGCTTCGGCGGTGCTGCTGTTCGCAGTGCCGTCTTCGCCACTGGCGCAGCCGTGGTCGATCATCGGCGGCAACCTGTTTGCGGCACTGGTAGGCGTGGCCTGCGCGCGCTGGATTCCGGACCCGGGCCTTGCCGCGGCAACAGCGGTGGCCGTGGCGATTGCCGTGATGTTCCAGTTCCGCTGCGTGCACCCGCCCAGCGGCGCCGTGGCGATCACGGCGGTATTCGGCGGGCCGGCGGTCAGCGCGCTCGGTTTCGGCTTCGTGGTGGTGCCGGTGCTGTTCAACTCGATGCTGCTGCTGTTGATGGCGCTGGCCTTCAACAACCTGTCGCAGCGGCGCTACCCGCACCGCCCGCCCGAGCCCGCGGTGCAGCATGGCACCCGGGACGTGCCGCCGACGCAGCGCGTGGGCTTTACCCGCGCCGACCTGGACGCGGCCCTGCAGGCACGCGGCGAATTCCTCGACATCGAAGAAGACGACCTGGAAGCCATCCTGGTGGCGGCGCAGCTGCACGCGTACCGGCGCCACTTCGGCAACGTGCTGTGCGGCGAGATCATGTCGCGGGACGTCGTCATGGTGCGGCCGGAGCAGCCGGCGCACGAGGCCGGACACCTGCTGTCGCGGCACCGCATCAAGGCGCTGCCCGTGGTCGATGCGAACAACCGGCTCGAAGGCATCATCACTCAGAGTGACTTCTTCGCCGCGCAGCGCGATACCGGCGCGCGCCGGCTGGCCGGCACCGTGCGCGACCTGATGACGCGCGCCGTGGTCACCGCCCGTCCCGAGCAGCCGATGGTGGAACTGGCGCAGGCCTTCTCCGATGGCGGCCTGCATCATGCGCCGGTGATCGACGACAAGCACCGCGTGGTCGGCATGGTGACGCAATCCGACCTGGTTGCCGCGCTGCTCAAGAGCGGCGTGATGGCCGTGCCGGGCTGAGCGTCTGCTGTCGTGTCGGCTTAGGAAGGCAACTTAGGAAGGCAAGCCAGCGCACCTGAGCGCGCCGCCGTCTCTCCCGCACCGCGCTGTTCAACGTCACAAAGCTATGGCACTGTGGATACGTCCGGGCATGCTGCGCCGGCGCACCGCGGTGGTGGCGCCTGAAGCACCCCTCCAGCAGCCCTTTGGCATCGCCCGCCCCGGCGTAGGCTATATTTACGCCGTTTCCGTCACACCGGCGGGCCCAGGGAGAGCCATCGATGAGTTCCGGCCAGTTAATCGAGAAGATTGCTGCAGTCTTTGCGCTGATCGTGCTGATCGGCGGCTCGCTGCTGGTGCTCGCGCCGTTCACCACGGCGCTGCTGTGGGGCGCGATCCTGGCCTACAGCTCGTGGTACCCGTACACGGTGCTGTCGCGCTGGCTCGGCAACCGGCGCAGCCTGGCGGCGCTGATCTGCGTGCTATTGGCCACGGTGATCGTGCTGGGGCCCTTTGTCTACGCCGGTGCCAGCTTCTCGGCGCACCTGGACGACCTGTCGGCACTGGTCAACCGCTACATGGAGCAGGGCATCCCGCAGCTGCCGCAATGGCTGAGCAGCCTGCCCTATGTCGGCACCTACCTGCAAGGCTCGTGGGACCGCATCGTCAACGCCGATTCCGAGATGGTGGCCAACCTGCGCAAGCTGATCGCGCCGGTCGGGCATGCGCTGCTCGGCGCCGGCCTGTCGATCGGCGCGGGGCTGGGACAGCTGGCGCTGTCGATCATCCTGGCGTTCTTCTTCTATACCGGCGGCGAGTTCGCCATCGCCTGGCTGCGCGCGGGCATGCGCCGCATTGCCGGCGAGCGTGCCGACCACCTGCTGGAACTGGCCGGCAGCACGGTCAAGGGCGTGGTCTATGGCGTGCTCGGCACCGCCTTTATCCAGGCGGTGCTGGCCGGCATCGGGCTCTGGATCGCCGGCGTGCCGGGCGCGGCCATCCTCGGCTTCGTCACCTTCTTCCTGTCGGTGGTGCCGGTGGGCCCGCCGCTGGTGTGGCTGCCGGCGGCGCTGTGGCTGTACCACACCGGGTCCACCGGCTGGGCCATCTTCCTGGTGATCTGGGGCGCGGGCGTGGTCAGCATGGCCGACAACGTCGTCAAGCCGCTGCTGATCAGCAAGGGCACCGGCATGCCGCTGATCTGGATCATGCTGGGCGTGCTGGGCGGCGCGCTGGCATTCGGCTTCCTGGGCGTATTCATCGGCCCGACGCTGCTGGCGGTGGCGTATGCGCTGCTGCGCGACTGGACCATCGGCTCGCAGGACGAGCTGGCGCAGGATCTCGCGCAAGACCTGAAGCCGGGCGGCGCGCCTGCGGTAGCGCCACCCGTGCCGGCAGCGACGGCGGCAGCGGCCGTGGTCGACAACCCCGACGTGCCGCCGGCGGCCACCGGCAAGCACCCCGGCTGAACGGCTGATGGCAGGTCCCGACAACGCCCCCGCGCCCGCCTTGCCCGATACCTCGCCCGCCGCGCTGCGCCGGCTGGTGGCGTGCGAATACTGCGATGCGGTCTACGAGCGCACCCCGATCTCGCCCGGCGAGCGCGCGCTGTGCCTGCGCTGCGGCGGCGAGCTGTACCGCGAGAGCCGGCGCCATTACCGGCGCCTGCTGCCGCTGGTGATCACCGCGCTGATCCTGTTCCTGGTTTCCAACGCCTACCCCATCGTCGAGATGGACCTCAAGGGCGTGCGCACGCAAACCACGCTGCTGGGCGCGGTGCAGGCGCTGTACGACGACCAGATGGCGCTGGTGGCGGCGCTGGTGTTCGCCACCACCATCTTGTTCCCCCTGTCCGAGCTGCTGATGATGATGTACCTGCTGGTGCCGATGGCGCAGCACCGCATGCCCGTGGGCTTCGACCGCATCGTGCGCGGCATTCGCCGGACGCGGCCGTGGGGCATGATCGAGGTCTTCATGATCGGCGTGCTGGTCACGCTGGTGAAGCTGTCCACGATGGCGCGCGTGCTGCCTGGCATTGCGCTGTGGTCGTTCGCCGCGCTGGTGATCGTGCTGGCGGCGATGCTCTCGTTCGACCCGCGCGACCTGTGGCGCTACCTGGAAACACCGGACGATGACGCGGGCGCGCCGGGTGGTCCCGGCGAGGGCGGCCGATGACGAACGCACGACCGCCGGAACCGCCGGAACCGCCGCAACCGCCACGGCCGCCGGGCCCCGGCCCCCTGGCCCGCCCGCGCCGGCTCGCGCGCGAGGTGGTGGCCGAACTGACCGACGACGACGAACGCACGCCGCTGCCGCAGGTGCCCACCGCCAGCCGCCTGGGCCTGCTCTCCTGCCACGCCTGCGACCTGGTCAGCCCGCGCACGCTGGAAGGCGAGCCCTGCCCGCGCTGCGGCGCCACGCTGCACCACCGCAAGCCGGACAGCCTGGCGCGCACCTGGGCCTTCCTGCTGGCGGCCTTTATCCTCTACATCCCGGCCAACATGCTGCCGGTGATGGTCACGCAATCGATCCTCGGCACCCAGCGGGACACCATCCTGTCCGGCGTGATCTACCTGTGGCTGTCCGGCTCGCGCCTGCTGGCGGTGCTGGTGCTGATCGCCAGCATCATCGTGCCGCTGCTGAAGATGGTGATCCTCACCTTCCTGCTGCTGTCGGTGCATTTCCGCGCGACCTGGCGCATCCGGCAGCAGACCCGGCTGTTCGGGCTGGTGGAGGTGATCGGCCGCTGGTCGATGCTCGATATTTTCGTGGTGGCGCTGCTGGCCTCGCTGGTGCGGGCCGGGGCACTGGCCACCATCATCCCGGGCGGCGGCGCGCTGGCCTTCGGCGCGGTCGTGGTGCTGACCATGCTGGCCTCGCTCAGCTTCGATCCGCGCCTGCTGTGGGATTCGCTGGAAGACGACAATGCCCGACACTGAACAACATCCGCCCAACCCGTCCGCCCCACCCGGTCCCCCAGGCCTGCCACGGCCCGAGCGCCGGCGCCGCGCGCGCTGGCTGCCATCGCTGGTATGGCTGATCCCGATCGTCGCGGCGGTCGTGGGCGTGTCGCTGCTGGTGCACACGCTGGCTTCGCGCGGGCCGGAGATCACCGTCAGCTTCCGCACCGCCGAGGGCCTGACGCCCGGCAAGACCGCGGTGCGCTACAAGGATGTCGATATCGGCCTGGTCAAGGCGGTACGGCTCGCGCGCGACCGTTCGCACGTGATCGCGTCGATCGACCTGACCAAGGACGCCGAGAACTTCGCCGTGGCCGACACGCGCTTCTGGGTGGTGCGCCCGCGTTTCGCCGCCAGCGGCGTGTCGGGGCTGGAGACGCTGCTGTCGGGCGCCTATATCGGCGTCGATGCCGGCAAGTCCAGCGAGACCACGCGCGAATTCAAGGGGCTGGAAGTGCCGCCGGTGGTGACCACCGACGCATCCGGCAAGCAGTTCGTGCTGCGCGCGTCCGAGCTGGGCTCGCTCGACATCGGCTCGCCGGTCTACTACCGGCGCGTGCAGGTGGGCCAGGTGGTGGCCTACCAGCTGGAGCCCAACGGGCGCGACATCACGCTGCGCGTGTTCGTCAACAAGCCCTATGACAAGCTGGTCACCGCCGACACGCGCTTCTGGCATGCCAGCGGCGTCGACCTCAAGCTCGATGCCGGCGGCCTCAAGCTGTCGACGCAATCGCTGGTGACGGTGCTGCTGGGCGGCGTTGCGTTCCAGGCGCCGGAGCGCACCACCGCCACCGATGCCGCCGCGGAAAATACGCAATTCCTGCTGGCTGCCGACCAGTCCGAGGCCATGAAGGAGCCCGAGGAACTGGCGCCGACGCTGGCCGTGCTCAACTTCGACCAGTCGGTGCGCGGCCTGTCGCCGGGCGCGCCGGTGGACTTCCGCGGCGTGATCGTGGGGCAGGTGCGCTCGATCGGCATCGAATACCAGCGCGACAAGAAGGCGTTCCGCATGCCGGTGGTGGTCGAGCTGTACCCGTCGCGCATGGGCTTCCGCGAACGCGACGTGGAAGACCGCGCGCGCGCCCGGCAGATCATCGAGGGCCTGCTCAAGCGCGGCATGCGCGCGCAGCTGCGCACCGGCAACCTGCTGACCGGCCAGCTGTACGTGGCGCTCGACTTCTTCCCGAAGGCGCCGCCGGCGCAGGTGAACCTGGACGCGCCGATTCCCGAGTTCGCCACCACGCCCGGCACTTTCGACCAGTTGCAGGCGCAGGTCGGCGAGATCGTCAACCGCATCGACAAGATTCCGTTCGACCAGATCGGCCAGGACCTGCGCACGACCGTGGCGAGCCTGAACAAGACGCTCGACACGGCCGACAAGTTGGTGCAGCAGCTCAACGGCGACGTCGCGCCACAGGTGCTGGCGGCGCTGCAGGACGCGCGCAAGACGCTGACTGCGGCCAATGGCACGCTGGCGTCCGATGCCCCGCTGCAGCAGGACACGCGCCGCATGCTGCAGGAACTGACGCGCACCGCCACGTCGCTGCGCACGTTGACCGATTACCTCGAACGCCATCCCGAAGCGCTGCTGCGCGGCAAGCCGGAGAAAGACTGATGAAGCGCCTTACCGTTTCCGCCGCGCTCGCGCGCTGTGCCATCGCCGGCGTGATGGGCGCTGCGGTGCTGGCAGGCTGCGCCTCGCCGGAGCCGCGCTACTACACGCTGGCGCAAGGTCCCATGGCAGTCGCCACGCTGCCGGCGGCAACACCCGCGCCGTCGGCCAGCACGCTGTGGCTGGAAGTCGCGCCGGTGCGTGTGCCGGAGCGCCTTAACCGGCCGCAGCTGGTAGTGCGCGACGGCGGCAATGACGCCAGCCTGCGCCTGCTCGACCTCGCGCGCTGGTCGTCGCCGCTGCCGGATGAGCTGCGCGATGCGTTGTCGCAGCGCCTGCAGGCCACGCTGGGCGCGGTCGATACCTACCAGCAGGGGTTGTCGGACGTGCAGCCGCTGTATCGGATCACGACGGAAGTGCTGCGGCTCGACGCGGAAGTCGGGCAGCGCGCGGGCGCCACGATCAACTGGACGGTGCGGCGGTTGCCGGACGGCAAGGTGGTCAGCGGCCGGACGCAGGCGGAGTTGCCCGCGCCCGGCGAGGTCGATGGCGTGGTGGCGGCTTACCGCGAGATCGTGGCAAGCACGGCGAAGGATATTGCGGCGGGGGTTGAGGCGTTGCGGCGATAAACCGAAGGCGACGGCGCCTGCCGGAAGGAAGTTGCACCCAAGCCGCGGGAGCTAGCCAAAGCAAGGTGTTCTCCCTCTCCCCTCGGCGGCGGGAGAGGGTTGGGGTGAGGGGTGGTCTGGCTAGGAACCACATCAAGCGGGGCTAACGGTTTAAACCCACGGGCCTCAGCCTTTGACCCTCCTGCCCTCTCCCCCGGCCCCTCTCCCGCAAGCGGGAGAGGGGCGCAAACCAGCGGTCGGGAACAGCCCTCAGTCATCCCCCCGCGCCGCCGCATCCCGTCCCCGCCGCGCCGCAGCCTCCGCCGCGCGCCGGTGGACGGCCTCGGCCATCGCCGCCAGGCATTGCGCCGCCCCGCCCCGCACCAGCTTCACCGGGCACGCCAGCATCAGGTTCACGGGCAAGCCGAAATCCTCCACCACAAACCCGCGCGCATCCAGCGGCCGGCCTTCCTCGTCGGTCACCACCGTGGCGCGGTCGCGCACCGTGCCCAGGTCCGCGCTGTAGCCCCATACCGGCTTCTGCAGCGCCACCGCGAACCCCACCTCGAAGGCCGTGCCCGAGTCCGGCTCTCCCGGCCCGCGGAAATCGTCGAGGTTGGCCATCACCATGTCGGCACGGCGCAGCAGCGCGATATTGGCGTCATAGATCCAGCGCGCCGTGTCTGGCGCCGGCAGGCCTGCCGGTGCCGCCTTGTCGAGCGGATACAGCCCGGTGAAGCCATGCGCCGCGCACAGCGACTTGAGTTGCTCGCCCCAGGCGATGGCGTCCTTGCGGAAGACGTCGAAGCCGGCGAGGTAAATGGTTTTCATGGCGGTGTCAGACAAGGAAAAGATGCCGCAGCATAACCCGGCGGCGCACGAACATCGCACAAGTTCGCACGCCAACAGGCGCCCCGGGGGCTGCGTGGCCTGCACGGCGCGGGGGCTTGCGCTACCATCTCCGCTCCCTCCGCCGCTACCCGCTACGCCCCATGCCCTCACCCCAGATCATCCAGATCCTCCAGGTCGGCCCGCTCGCGCCGCAGACCAATGCCACGCTCCGGCAACAGTACGGTGCCATCGCGCTGTGGCAGCAGGGCGATGCGCTCGCCTGGGCGCGCGAGCACGGCCAGCAGGTGCGCGTGGTGGTGACCTCGGCGCGCCATGGCTGCAGCGCCGCGCTGATCGACGCGCTGCCGGCGCTGCAGGCCATCGTCAGCTTCGGCGTGGGCTATGACTCCATCGCGCTGGACGCCGCCCGCGCGCGCGGCATCCAGGTCAGCAACACGCCCGAGGTGCTCAACGACTGCGTCGCCGACCTGGCCTTCGGCCTGCTGCTCGACGCGGCGCGCGGCATTGCCCACGGCGACCGCTTCGTGCGCGCAGGGCGCTGGCCACAGGGCGGCTTTCCGCTGACGACACGGGTCTCTGGCAAGAAGCTCGGCATCCTGGGGCTGGGCCGCATCGGCGAGATCGTGGCGCGGCGCGCGCAGGGCTTCGACATGGAGATCGCGTACAACAACCGCCGCCCGCGCGATGGCGCGCCGTGGCGCTTCGAGCCGGACCTGAAGGCGCTGGCCGCATGGTCCGACTTCCTGGTGGTGGCCTGCGTGGGCGGCCCGGAAACCGCCGGGCTGGTGTCGCGCGAGATCCTGGACGCGCTCGGGCCCAGGGGGATCCTGGTCAATGTCTCGCGCGGCAGCGTGATCGACGAAGACGCGCTGGTGGCGGCGCTGGCCGAGGGCCGGCTGGGCGGCGCCGGCCTCGACGTGTTCCGGGACGAGCCCGACGTGCCGGCCGCGCTGCTGGCGCTCGACCACGTCGTGCTCGCGCCGCACATGGCCAGCGGCACGCACGAGACCCGCGCCGCGATGACCGCGCTGACGCTGCAGAATCTCGATGCGTTCCTGGCCGATGGCAAGGTGCTAACGCCGGTGCTGTAGTGGCCGGTCCCCTGCCTATACTGGATACGCCGGCCGCGCGGCCGGTGACAGGAGGCACCATGGGACGCAAGTTTATCGATTGCCGCGACTACCCGAGCGACATCGGCTGCACGGTTGCGCTGAGCGCCGACAGCGAGGACGAACTGCTCGAAGCCGCGGTCCAGCACGCGGTCGCGGTGCACCAGCACCAGGACACCCCTGAGCTGCGCACCCAGCTGAAGTCGTTGTTCAAGGAAGGCACGCCACCGGCCTGAAGCCGGACAAGCTGGCGCCGCAATGGCGCCAGCCCCCAGCCTCGCCCGCCCCGGGGCACATTCGCAGCCCCTGATACCGCACTTATCCGCACCCGAATACCCATGACAGCGTGCATGGCGCATCATTGACGCACCGCTATATACGGACGTATATTGCGCCTGACAGTCCACCCATACCAGCGCCAGCCTTGCTGGCCGCTTCGCAGAGGATTCCCATGTCCGCGTTCCGCTCCGCCCGCACCGGGCGCCGCTCCGTATTTGCCGGCGCCGCCGGTGCCCTGCTGGCCGCCCTTGCGCTGGCGGCCCCCCCGGCCTTCGGCGCCGACCTGGTGGTCTCCGCCGCAGCCAGCCTGACCAACGCCTTCAAGTCGCTGGCCGAGTCGTACGAGCGCGCCCATCCCGGGACCAAGGTGGTGCTGAACTTCGGCGCGTCCGACGTGCTGATGCAGCAGATCGTCAAGGGCGCCCCGGCCGACGTGTTCGCCTCGGCCGACCAGGAGGCGATGAACAAGGCCGAGGCCGAGAAGGTGGTCGCGCCGGCCTCGCGCCGCAACTTCGCCGCCAACGAGGTGGTGCTGATCGTGCCGTCGGACAGCAAGCTGAATATCAGCTCGCTGCAGGACCTGACCCGCCCGGAAGTCAAGCGCATCGCCTACGGCAACCCGACCTCGGTCCCGGTCGGCCGCTACACCCGCGGCGCGCTGGAAGCCGCCGGGCTGTGGGACGCGGTCGCCGCCAAGGGCGTGCCGGCGCAGAACGTGCGCCAGAGCCTGGACTACGTGGCGCGCGGCGAGGTCGAGGCCGGCTTCGTCTTCGCCACCGACGCCACGGTGATGCCGGACAAGGTCAAGGTGGCCGTGCGCGTGCCGAGCCGCACCCCGGTGACCTACCCCATCGCCATCACCAGCCAGAGCCGCCAGCAGAAGGAAGCGGCGCAGTTCGTCGACTTCGTGGCGTCGCCGGAAGGCCAGGCAATCCTGTCGCGCTACGGCTTCCAGAAGCCCTGATTTCCGCCACGCCATGGATGCCGCCTGGGTCCCGCTGCTGTTATCGCTGAAGGTTGCCGGCTGGGCCACCGCGCTGAACACCGTGCTTGGCGTCGGCGCGGCGTGGGCGCTGGCGCGCTGGCGCTCGCCGCTGCGCGACGTGGTCGACGCGGTGCTGACGCTGCCGCTGGTGCTGCCGCCCACCGTGCTCGGCTATTATCTGCTGGTGCTGGTGGGCCGGCGCGGCGTGTTTGGCGAGTGGCTGTCCAGCCTCGGCATCGAGCTGATCTTTACCTGGCAGGGCGCGGTGCTGGCCTCGACCATCGTGGCCTTCCCGCTGGTGCTCAAGTCGGCGCGCGCTGCCTTCGAAGGAGTCGATCACCAGTTGGAAAACGCCGCGCGCGTGCTGGGCGTTTCCGAATCGGGCATCTTCTTCCGCGTGACGCTGCCGCTGGCCGCGCGCGGCATCATCGCCGGCGTGCTGCTGGCCTTCGCGCGGGCGCTGGGCGAGTTCGGCGCCACGCTGATGATCGCCGGCAACCTGCCCGGGCGCACGCAGACGCTGTCGGTGGCGATCTACGAGGCCGTGCAGGCCGGCGACGACAACACCGCCAACCTGCTGGTGCTGGTGACCTCGGTCACGTGCGTGCTGCTGCTGGTGGTTGCCGGCCGGCTGGTGCCCGCCACCGCGCGCAATCCTGCCGACACGTACGAACGCCGGCGCCCGCGCCCGCGCGCCACCCGGGCCTAGCCATGAGCATGCATGTCAGCATCCGCAAGCAGATGGTGTCGGCCGACCGGCACTTCGAGCTTGAGATCGATTTCGATTCGGACAGCCGCCGCATTGCGCTGTTCGGGCCGTCGGGCGCGGGCAAGAGCCTGACGCTGCGCGCCATTGCCGGGCTGCTGCCGCCGGACAGCGGCCGCATCGTGCTGAACGGGCGCACGCTGTTCGACAGCGAGGCCGGCATCGACATACGGCCGCAGCAGCGCCGCGTGGCTTACCTGTTCCAGGAATATGCGCTGTTCCCGCACCTCACCGTGGGCCAGAACGTCGCCTTCGGCCTGGCGCGCGGCTGGCGCAATCCGCGCCGCGGCGCGATGCCTGCGCAGGCGCAGCGCTGGATCGACGCCTTCGGCCTGGCCGAGATCGTCGGCAACTATCCCGCCGAGATCTCCGGCGGCCAGAAGCAGCGCGTGGCGCTGGCGCGCGCGCTGGTGGCCGAGCCGGACATCGTGCTGCTCGACGAGCCCTTCTCCGCGCTCGATCCCGCGCTGCGCGCGCGCATGCGCGAAGAGCTGCGCGCGCTGCAGGCGAGCCTGGAGGTGCCCATGCTGGTGATCTCGCACGATCCCGCCGACGTGGAAGCGCTGGGCGACCACGTGCTCGAGATCCGCGAAGGCCGCATCTTTGGCAGCGGCACCGGCCGCCACCATCCGCCGGTTTACGCGCCGGCGTCGGCGCGCGTGGCCTGAGGGCGCAGCAGGTCTGCGATCGCCAGGGGTATTGGCAAGTTCCAACGCTCTTGCATACCAACGGGTTGCTCCCCTCTCCCGCCTGCGGGAGAGGGGCCGGGGGAGAGGGCCAGCGCATCGACGAAGTGAAGCCCGTCAGCACCCCACCCTCACCCCACCACCCCCAAAATCACGCTGGACGCCTTGAACACCGCCACCGCCGGCACGCCCGCGGCAAGCCCCAATGTCTCCACACTGCCATTGGTAACGATCGCCGCGATGGTGCCGCCGCCGTCCAGCTCGATCACCACCTCCGCATTGACCGCCCCAGGCATCACGCGCGACACCACGCCCGGCAGCTGGTTGCGCGCCGACAGCCGCACGCCCGGGTCGGGCAGGCCCACCAGCACCGAAGACGCCTTGATCAGCGCGAACGCCTCCACGCCTGCGGCCAGCCCCAGCGTCTCGACGCTTTCATGCGTGATCGTCGACACGATCTGCTGCCCGCCCGGCAGCGCCAGCACCACCTCGTCGTTGACCGCGCCGCCGCGCACGCTGGCCACACGCCCGAACAGCTTGTTGCGCGCACTGGTCTTGATCATCATTCGCCTCATCAGGTGGATGTCGTCGGCAGCGCCCTCGCCCAGCCGCGACAGCTGCGCGACAAAGCGCCGGTGCTCGTCCTCGAGCGCGCGGTAGGTGCGAATCAGCTGCTCGCCGCGCGCGGTCAGGCGCGTGCCGCCGCCGCCCTTGCCGCCGGCGGCGCGCACCACCAGCGCTTCGCCGGCGCTGTTGTTCATCAGGTCGATGGCGTCCCACGCGGCCTTGTAGCTGATGCCTACCGCGCGCGCGGCTGCGGTGATCGAACCGTGCTCGCCGATGGCGGCGAGCAGCGCGATGCGGTCCTTGCCGCCCCAGTCCTGCGAGCCGGAGCGGAACCAGATGGCTCCCTGGAGTTCAAGCATGGGCACGATCCGTCAGTCTTCCAGGTAGTGCGCGCGCAGCTGCGCGACGTCGACGGCGAGCGCGTCGCCCAGGTAGTTGTCGACGCTGCCCCAGCCCTGCTCGATGGCCTGCAGCGAGGCATCGAGATAGCTGGCACGGACTTCCAGCAGCGGCATCATGGCCTCGGCGCTCACGCCCAGCTGCGCCATGCGTGCCAGCGCCGTTTCGTTGAAGCGGGCATTGCGCTGGTTCGATTCCAGGTAGTTGGCCAGGATATCGTCCTGCGCCACGCCCAGCGCCGACAGCAGCAGCAGCGACGCAAAGCCGGTGCGGTCCTTGCCCGCGGTGCAGTGGAACAGCAGCGTCTTGCCCTCCTGGGCGGTCTGCATGAAGCCGCCGAAGGCGTCGCGGTAGCGCACCGGGAAATCGCGGTAGACCTCCAGCATGAAACCGTCGATCTGCGCCGGCGTGCTGGCGCGCAGGCGCGGCATCAGCACGTCCATCGCCATGCTGCCGTCCAGCACCGGCACCGCCACCCAGTTGAAGCGCGCGCCGAAGCCGGCCTCGTCCGGCGACTTCTCGCCGGGAGAACGGAAGTCGACCACCATGTCGAGATCGAGCGCATGCAGCCGCTCCAGGTCGGCCGCGCTGGCCAGCGCCGGGTTGCCGCTGCGGTACAGCCGGCCGCTGCGCACGCGGCGGCCGGCTGCGCCGCGCAGCCCGCCAAGGTCACGCGCATTGCTGATGGTGTCGAAGACCAGTGCCGCGTTGCCGACCGTGCTGTCCACTGCCGCCGGTCCCGGCGACACGATCGCGTGGGCCTGCGGCAACGCCCGTTGAAACCACTTGTTCATGGTTGCTCCCTGAATGTTCTTGTCGATGCGGGCGTGGCAGCTGGCCGCGTCAGCGGCCGCGGTAGGCCGGCACATGCCAGCGCAGATGGCAGCCGGCGACATAGCGCCGGTCCAGCCGCGCCACCAGCTTCCACACCGCGAGGGCGCCGGCGTCGATATCGACCCAGGCCCACGGGTGCCTCGGGTCGCCGGCCTCGACCAGCTCGACCGAGCGGATGCTGGCGTACTTTGCCAGTGCCTTGCGCAGCGCCGCAGCGCTGAGCCCTGCCTTCAGCCCGCGTACCAAAACCTTCATCATCGGCTCCAATTATTTCAGATCACACCGACGCATGCATCACCCGGTGGGCCGGCTGTGGCGGCGTGTGCGCCGCATCGCCCGCCGCGCCTTGTGGCGCCAGCCTTTACAGATGGGATAGCGCAGCCGCCGCAAAAATCCGTCGTTCGAAATCAAACTTGATTTGAATCATTGCCGGCGCAATGAGGCAATTCGGAGCCTCGACAGCGCCCCTGCCGGCTCGGACAATTCCTATCATGTCGAACGCGGCGGCCAGGCCAGGAGCCCGGCCGCCGGAGCAAGCCCGGCGCGGCTGCCGACATCCGACGAGGGATCATCAACGACAAGGATGACGGCAATGCCCGATACCTCTCAAGCTTCCCCGGCCTCCCCGACTCCGCCAGTTGCACCCACGGCCCCTGCGGCCCCTGCGGCCCCTGAAGCCGCCAGCGCCACCGCGCCCAGGATGACGCTGCACTGGGGCCTGTTCGTCGCCGTCGCCGTGCTGCTCGCCGTACTCGCGATCCCGCAGCCCGAAGGCCTGACCATTGCCGGCCAGCGCATGCTGGCCATCCTTGCCTTCGCCATCGTGGTGTGGATCACCGAGGCGGTGTCGTACGAGGCCAGCGCGATCATGATCACCTCGCTGATGGCCGGGCTGATCGGCTTCGCGCCGACGGTCAACGACCCTGGCGTGCAGTACGGCACCTCGCGGGCGCTGGGCATGGCGCTGGCCGGCTTCTCCAACACCGCGCTGGCGCTGGTGGCCGCGGCACTGTTCATCTCCGCGGCGATGACCGTGACCGGGCTGGACCGGCGCATCGCACTGGTGACGCTGTCGGCCATCGGCACCAGCACGCGCCGCATCCTGATCGGCACGATCGCCGTCACCATCGCGCTGAGCCTGGTGGTGCCAAGCGCCACCGCGCGCAGCGCGTGCGTGGTGCCGATCATGATGGGCGTGATCGCCGCGTTCGGCGTCGACAAGAAGTCGAATATCGCCGCCGGCATCATGATCACGGTGGCGCAGGCCACCAGCATCTGGAACGTCGGCATCCAGACCGCCGCCGCGCAGAACCTGCTGACGGTGGGGTTCATGGACAAGCTGCTCGGTGAGCGGATCACCTGGCTGCAATGGCTGATCGCGGGCGCGCCATGGGCCATCGTCATGTCGGTGGTGCTTTACTTCCTGGTGCGCTGGCTGCTGCCGCCCGAGACCGAAGCCATTCCCGGCGGCAAGGAAGCGGTGCAGCGCGAGCTGTCCGGCCTGGGCCCGATGGCCGCCCCGCAGAAGCGCCTGGCCGCCGTGTCGATCGGCCTGCTGCTGTTCTGGGCCACCGAAGGCAAGCTGCACAGCTTCGACACCGCCACCGTGACCTTTGTCGGGCTGGTGATCCTGATGCTGCCGCGCATCGGCGTGATGGACTGGAAGACCATGCAGCAGCGCACGCCGTGGGGCACGCTGATCGTGTTCGGCGTCGGCATCAGCCTGGGCACGGCGCTGCTGTCCACCAAGGCCGGCCAGTGGCTCGGCGAGTTCGTGGTGACGCATTCGGGCCTGGCCACGCAGGGCGCGGTGATGGTATTCGCCATCCTGGCGGCGTTCCTGATCCTGATCCACCTGGGCTTTGCCAGCGCCACCGCGCTGACCGCGGCGCTGCTGCCGATCCTGATCTCGGTGCTGCAGACCCTGCCGGGCGACATCAACCGCGTCGGCATCACCATGCTGCTGGGCTTTACCGTGAGCTTCGGCTTTATCCTGCCGATCAACGCGCCGCAGAACATGGTCTGCCTGGGCACCGAGACCTTCAATGGCCGCCAGTTCGCGCGCATCGGCATCCCGGTCACCATCGTCGGCTATGCCCTGATGCTGCTGTTCGCGGCCACGTACTGGCGCTGGCTGGGCTGGATATGAGGACGCCATCCAGCCGGAAAACCCGCGCGGCGCTACCCGCCGCCCGCGGCTGGCACAATACGCGGCATGAAAAGCCTCTGGTCCGCCTTCGTCAAGCTGCTGGTGCTCGCCGTGGTCGGCGGCGCGCTGCTTGCCACCGTTGCCATCCTCGCCGTCCAGCGGCAGCTGCCGCCGCTCGACGCACTGACGGATTTCCGCCGCACCGCTGACTACGTCCCGCTGTCGCGCTATCCGCGCGAGCTGATCGACGCCGTGGTGGCGATCGAGGACGAGCGCTTCTACGTGCATGACGGCATCGACTACGTCGGCGTGGTCCGCGCGGGCGTTGCCAACCTGTCGGACGACCTGTCGCAGGGCGCGTCGACCATCACCATGCAGGTGGCGCGCAACTTCTACCTGTCGCGCGACAAGACCTATACGCGCAAGCTGTACGAGGTGCTGCTGTCGTACCGGATCGAGGACGCGCTGAGCAAGGACGAGATCCTCGAGCTGTACCTGAACAAGATCTATCTCGGCCAGGGCGCGTATGGCTTCGCCGATGCGTCGCAGACCTATTTCGGCAAGCCGCTGGCGCAACTGTCGCTGGCCGAATCCGCGATGCTGGCCGGCCTGCCCAAGGCGCCCTCGGCGAACAACCCGGTTGCCAACCCCCGCCGGGCGCGGCAGCGGCAGGTCTATATCCTGCGGCGCATGCTGGAGCTGGGCAGGATTTCGCATCCGGAATACGACGGGGCGCTGCTGGAGCCTTTGCGGCTGAAGTGACGCCCCGGGACATACGGCGCGGGAACGATTCCCTGCCGGGCGGGCACCAACCATGACGGGCCATGCCATCCGCGAGCCCGCCTGGTGGCGGGCAGCGCACCTTGCATGGCGGTTCCGGGAAGCTAGCCTGACAAGGAGGGCCGACATGGATGCCAAGGCAACACTCACCCCCGCCACGGACCTGGCGCAGCGCAATCCGGTTCATTTCCCCAACGAAAGCGCCGAGTACCGCAAGGCGCGCAATGCGCTGCTGGCTGAAGAGATCGAACTGCGGCGGCATATCGAACGCGTTGCAGCGCAACGCCGCCGGTTGCCGCCCGGCGGCGAAGTCACCAAACGCTATGCCTTCCAGGGCGAACACGGTCCCGTGACGCTGGAGGAACTGTTCGGCGACAAGGACACCCTGGTGGTCTACAGCTACATGTTCGGGCCGCAGCGCGAACGGCCTTGCCCGATGTGCACATCGCTGATGGGATCATGGGACCACAAGGTGCCGGATATCGAGCAGCGCGTGGCGCTGGCGATGGTCGCCCGCTCGCCGGTCGAGCGCCTGCTGCAGGCGAAGAAGGCGCGCGGCTGGACCAGACTGAAGGTCTATGCCGACGTCGACGGCGCATTCACGCGGGACTATGTCAGCCCGGAAGACGGTGACGTGCCCGGCTACACGGTTTTCACGCGCCGCGACGGCAAGATCCGGCACTTCTGGAGCGGCGAGATGTATGCCCTCACGGCCGATCCCGGACAGGATCCGCGCGGCGCGCCGGACCTGGACCCGCTCTGGACGTTGCTGGATACCACGCCGGAAGGGCGCGGTGGGGACTGGTATCCGCAGCTGGAATACGGTGGCAGCGCCTGACGCACGGCGCCGGCAAGCCTCCTTATTCCAGCACGCTCCGGTGCCGCGCCAGCGCCTCCTGCACGATGGCATCCAGCCCGACGCCGGATTCGCCATCGACGTGCCCCAGCAACGCCCTGCGCATGCGCGGCTCCCAGAAGCGCTTGATATGCCCGGCGATATCGGAGACCGCCTCCTCGCGATCCGGCATCGCTTCAAAGAAGCTGCCGATCTGGTTGGCCATGGTGATCAGGTTCTCGACGTTCATACAAGGCTCGCTTCGTGTTGCAGGCCGTGTTGCAGGCCGTGTTGCAGGCGCTGGGGATGGGCATAGACCACGTGCGCGCCGGCCCGGACGAACCCGGCCAGCGTGACATTGGCCTGCTCGGCCAGCCGCACCGCCAGCGCCGTCGGTGCCGACACTGCCGCCAGCACGCCGGCGCCGATGGCCGCGGTCTTCAGCACCATTTCATAACTGGCCCGGCTGGTCACCAGCACCGCGCCCGTGGCGATGTCCTCGCCGCTGCGCGCGAGCGCGCCGGCCAGCTTGTCGAGCGCGTTGTGGCGCCCCACGTCTTCGCGCACCAGCGATACATGGCCGTCGGCACGCAGCCATGCGGCGGCGTGGGTGGCGCCGGTGTCGTGCTGCAGTGCCTGGCGCAGCTGGAGCTGCACGAACGCAGCCTGGATCACGTCGGTATGGAAGCTGGCGCCGCTGCGCACCGGTGCCGGCGTGCGCATGACCTGCTCCAGCGACTCGGTCCCGCACAGGCCGCAGCCGGTGCGCCCCGCCAGCGAGCGGCGGCGGTCCTTCAGCCGCATGAACGCTTCCGACGCAATATCAAGCCGCACCGCGATGCCATGCTCGCGCATGTCGACTTCGATGTCATAGACATCGCGCGCCGTCGAGACGATGCCTTCGCTCAGGCTGAAGCCGAGCGCGAAGTCCTCCAGGTCGGCCGGCGTGGCCAGCATCACCGCATGCGAGATGCCGTTGTATTCCAGCGCGACCGGTACCTCCTCGGCCACCTCGTCGGGACTCAGCGAGATTTCGCCCTGCCGCCAGCGGCTGACGGCAAAGGTGCTGTGGGTCGGCATCTCGTCCAGCGCAGCTGGATCGGCTTGCGGTGACTGCATGCAGCGCATCATGATGTCGCCCTCCGCTCAGTTTGCCGCCTGCGCGGCGGTTTGTGCCGGATCCGCGCTGGCCGCTTCCAGCAACTGCAGCTGCTGCGTGTTGAAGTCGTGGTACTGCTGCTGCCAGGCCGACGGCTGCGCAACCGGCATCACCTGCACCGCGGTGACCTTGTATTCCGGGCAGTTGGTGGCCCAGTCCGAGTTGTCGGTGGTGATCACGTTCGCGCCGGACTCGGGGAAATGGAAGGTGGTGTAGACCACGCCCGGCTGCATGCGCTCGCTGACAATGGCGCGCAGCACCGTATCGCCCGCGCGGCTCTGCACGCCGACCCAGTCGCCGTCCTTGATGCCGCGCTCTTCCGCGTCGTGCGGATGGATCTCCAGCCGGTCCTCGGCGTGCCAGTAGACGTTGTCGGTGCGCCGCGTCTGCGCGCCCACGTTGTACTGCGACAGGATGCGGCCGGTGGTCAGGATCAGCGGGAAGGCGCGCGTGATCTTCTCGGTGGTCGGCACATACTTGGTGATGATGAACTTGCCCTTGCCGCGCACGAAGGCGTCGATATGCATGGTCGGCGTGCCTTCCGGCGCGTCGGCGTTGCACGGCCACTGGATGCTGCCCAGCTCGTCCAGCCGCTTGTAGCTGACGCCGGAGAACGTCGGCGTCAGGCGCGCGATCTCGTCCATGATCTGCGACGGATGGGTGTAGTCCATCGGGTAGCCGAGCGCATTGGCCAGCAGGATGGTGGCTTCCCAGTCGGCGTAGCCGGCCTTGGGCGGCATCACCTTGCGCACGCGCGAGATGCGGCGCTCGGCATTGGTGAAGGTGCCGTCCTTCTCCAGGAACGACGAGCCCGGCAGGAACACGTGCGCGTACTTGGCGGTCTCGTTCAGGAAGATGTCCTGCACCACGATGCATTCCATCGACGACAGCGCTTCGGACACATGCTGCGTGTTCGGGTCCGACTGGACGATGTCCTCGCCCTGGCAGTACAGGCCCATGAAGCTGCCGCCCAGCGCGGCCTCGAACATGTTGGGAATGCGCAGGCCCGGCTCGGGGCTGATCTCGACATTCCACGCGGCCTCGAACATGCCGCGCACGGTCGAGTCCGATACGTGGCGGTAGCCCGGCAGCTCATGCGGGAACGAGCCGATATCGCACGAGCCCTGCACGTTGTTCTGCCCGCGCAGCGGATTCACGCCCACGCCCTCGCGGCCGATATTGCCGGTGGCCATGGCCAGGTTGGCGATGCCCATCACGGTGGTGGAGCCCTGCGCATGCTCGGTGACGCCCAGGCCGTAATAGATCGCGGCGTTGCCGCCGGTGGCGTACAGGCGCGCGGCGCCGCGCAGCTGTTCCGCCGGGATGCCGGTGACGCTTTCCATCGCCTCGGGCGAATTCTCCGACTGCGCGACAAAATCGCGCCACTGGTTGAACGCGCGGTCCTCGCAACGCTCGGCGATAAACGCTTCGTTGAGCAGGCCTTCGGTGACGATCACGTGCGCCAGCGACGTCACCAGCGCGACGTTGGTGCCGGGGCGCAGCTGCAGGTGGTAGTCGGCGCGGATATGCGGCGAGTCGACCAGGTCGATGCGGCGCGGATCGACCACGATCAGCTTCGCGCCGGCGCGCAGCCGCTTCTTCATGCGCGAGGCAAACACCGGGTGGCCGTCGGTCGGGTTGGCGCCGATCACCATGATCACGTCGGCCTTTTCCACCGACTTGAAGGTCTGCGTGCCGGCCGATTCGCCCAGCGTCTGCTTCAGGCCATAGCCGGTGGGCGAATGGCAAACGCGCGCGCAGGTGTCGACGTTGTTGTTGCCGAAGGCGGCGCGCACCAGCTTCTGCACCAGGTAGCCCTCTTCGTTGGTGCAGCGCGACGACACGATGCCGCCGATCGAATCCTTGCCGTGCTTCGCCTGGATGCGCTTGAACTCCGATGCGGCGTAGCCGATCGCCTCTTCCCACGACACTTCGCGCCACGGATCGGTGATCTTCGCGCGGATCATCGGCTTGAGGATGCGGTCCTTGTGCGTGGCGTAGCCCCAGGCAAAGCGGCCCTTGACGCAGGCGTGGCCTTCGTTGGCCTTGCCGTCCTTGTACGGCACCATGCGCACGACCTCGTTGCCCTTCATCTCCGCCTTGAACGAGCAGCCCACGCCGCAGTAGGCGCAGGTGGTGACGGTGCTGTGCGAGGCCTGGCCCAGCTTGATGACGGAGGTCTCGGTCAGCGTCGCGGTCGGGCACGCCTGCACGCAGGCGCCGCACGAGACGCAGTCCGAGTCCATGAATGACTGGCTGGTGCCGGGGGAGACTCGGGAATCGAACCCGCGTCCGCTGATGGTCAGCGCGAAGGTGCCTTGCGTTTCCTCGCAGGCGCGCACGCAGCGGTTGCAGACGATGCACTTCGAGGCGTCATAGGTGAAGTAAGGATTCGATTCGTCCTTCTCCAGCGCGGTGTGCGTGGCGATCGGCTTTGCTTCCGGACCGCCGTCGTTGTAGCGCACCTCGCGCAGCCCCACCACGCCCGCCATGTCCTGCAGCTCGCAGTTGCCGTTGGTCGGGCAGGTCAGGCAGTCGAGCGGGTGGTCGGAGATATAGAGCTCCATCACGCCGCGGCGCAGGTCGGCGAGCTTGTCGCTCTGCGTCTTCACCTTCATGCCGGCTTCCACCGGCGTGGTGCACGAGGCCGGATAGCCGCGGCGCCCTTCGATCTCGACCAGGCACAGCCGGCACGAGCCGAAGGCCTTGAGGCTGTCGGTGGCGCACAGCTTGGGCACGCTGACCTCGGCCTCCATTGCGGCGCGCATCACCGAAGTGCCGGCCGGCACGGTGACGCTGACGCCGTCGATTTCAAGGGTGACCAGCTGGGTCGATTCGCTGGCGGGGGTACCGAAATCGATCACATCGCGGCAGTCCATGGTTTGTCTCCCGTTTTCTGTTCTGGCGTCAGCTCACGCCGCCTTGGCCGCGTGGGCCGGGTTGGGGGCGAGGCCGAAGTCCTCGGGGAATTCATTCAGCGCGGACAGCACCGGGTACGGCGTCATGCCGCCCATGGCGCAGAGCGAGCCGTACAGCATGGTGTCGCACAGGTCGCGCACCAGCTTGACGTGCTTCACAGGTTGCTCGCCGGCGATGATGCGGTCCATCACCTCGACGCCGCGGGTCGAGCCGATCCGGCACGGCGTGCACTTGCCGCACGATTCGATGGCGCAGAACTCCATCGCGTAGCGCGCCTGCTTCGCCATGTCGACGGTCTCGTCGAACACTACGATGCCGCCGTGGCCGACCACGCCGCCGAACGCGGCATAGGCCTCATAGTCCAGCGGCACGTCGAAGCGCGACTCCGGCAGGTAGGCGCCCAGCGGGCCGCCCACCTGCACCGCGCGGATGGCACGGCCGCTGCGGGTGCCACCGCCGTAGTCGACCAGCAGCTCGCGCAGCGTGACGCCGAACGCCTTTTCCACCAGCCCGCCCTGTCTGATGTTGCCGGCCAGCTGGAACGGCAGCGTGCCGCGCGAACGGCCCATGCCGTAGTCGCGGTAGTACTGCGCGCCGCGCGCCAGGATCACCGGCACGGTGGCCAGCGAGATCACGTTGTTGATCACCGTGGGCTTGCCGAACAAGCCCTCCAGCGCCGGCAGCGGCGGCTTGGCGCGCACCACGCCGCGCTTGCCTTCCAGGCTTTCCAGCAGCGCGGTTTCCTCGCCGCAGACATAGGCGCCCGCGCCCTTGCGTACTTCAAGGCGGAAGCGCTTGCCGCTGCCACGCAGATCGTCGCCCAGCCAGCCGGCCGCGTGGGCGATGGCGATCGCGCTTTCCAGCACGGCGATGGCGTGGGGGTATTCGGAACGGCAGTAGATGTAGCCCTGCTCGGCGCCCACCGCGAGGCCGGCGATGGTCATGCCCTCGATCAGCATGAACGGGTCGTCTTCCATCACCATGCGGTCGGAGAACGTGCCCGAGTCGCCTTCGTCGGCATTGCAGACGATGTACTTGACGGCCGACTGCGCGCCCAGCACGGTCTTCCACTTGATGCCGGTCGGGAAGGCGGCGCCGCCGCGGCCGCGCAGCCCGGAATCGGTGACTTCCTGCACGATCTCGGCGGGCGCCATCGACAGCGCGCGCTCCAGGGCGGCGAACCCCTCGTGCGCGCGGTAGTCGTCCAGCGACAGCGGGTCGGTGATGCCGATGCGGGCAAAGGTCAGGCGCTCCTGCTTCTTCAGGAACGGGATCTCTTCGGTCAGGCCATGCGCCAGCGCATGCGCGCCGCCCTGCAGCAGGCCCGCATCGAACAGCGCCGGCACGTCTTCCGCGCTGACCGGGCCATAGGCCACGCGCCCCGCTTCGGTCTGCACCTCGACCAGCGGCTCCAGCCAGAACATGCCGCGCGAGCCGTTGCGGACGATACGCACCGCTTCGCCGCGGCGGGCCGCCTCGCGTTCGATCGCGCGGGCCACCTCATCGGCGCCGAGCGCCAGCGCGGTGGAATCGCGCGGCACGAAGATGGTGTTGACGGTGGAGTTGACAGCGGCGCTCATGCCTGGACCTCCGCGGTTTCGTTGGCGGCCTGTGCTTCGCGCAGCGACCGGACCAGCGCATCGAAGCGCTTCGCATCGACATAGCCGTGCAGCCGCTCGCCGACCATCACGGCCGGGCCGCACGCGCACTGGCCCAGGCAGTACACCGGCTCCAGCGTGACCGCGCCGTCGGCGCTGGTTTCATGGAAGCCGCAGCCGAGCGAGCGCGTGGCATGCTCTGCCAGCGCCTCGGCGCCGACCGCCTGGCAAGCCTCCGCCCGGCACACCTGGATCACATGGCGGCCGGCCGGCTGCTGGCGGAAGTGGTGGTAGAAGGTGATCACGCCATGCACCTCGGCGCGCGACAGGTTCAGCGCGCGCGCGATCACCGGCACGGCGGCCTCGGGGATATGGCCCTGCGTATCCTGGATCTCGTGCAGGATCGGCAGCAATGCGCCCGGCATGTCTTGCCGCGCGGCCACGATGGCGTCGATCGCGGCGGCGCAGGCCTGGGCGTTGGGAGCAGTGTCTGGCATGGCGTCTCCTGTGGGGTCGCTGGGGCTCTCAGCATGGCCGCCGGACCCTCTA
The DNA here is from genome assembly GCF_016894385.1 of Cupriavidus oxalaticus. Taxonomy (NCBI): domain Bacteria; kingdom Pseudomonadati; phylum Pseudomonadota; class Betaproteobacteria; order Burkholderiales; family Burkholderiaceae; genus Cupriavidus; species Cupriavidus oxalaticus. Next base: position 631,410 of record NZ_CP069812.1, on the reverse strand, counting down.
TATGCTATTTTTTTCCTATTTCCGAGCCTTCAACCCTGCCGTTTGGCCCGTGGATGCAATATATGAGAGTGACAACGGTCTATCAATAAGCTATTTTTTTCATATGCTTCGCATCTCGATCCTCCCCCACCTGCAAATCCGCGACGACGGCAGCCCCGGCGCCGGGGCCCTCGACGTGTCGCGGCTGGTCGCCCTGCTGGGCCATATCGAGGAATCGGGCAGCATCAGTCACTCCGCGCAGGCGGTGTCGCTGTCGTACCGCTACGCCTGGGGCATCCTGCGTGACGCCGAGGCCCTGTTCGGCGGCCCGCTGATCGACAAGACCCGCGGGCGCGGCAGCGCGCTGACCCCGCTGGCGCAGCAGCTGGTGTGGGCCAGCAAGCGGATCGGCGCGCGGCTGTCGCCAACGCTGGACAGCCTGGCCTCCGAGCTGGAAATCGAACTGAAGAAGCTGATGGAGCAGTCCGGGGCGGCAGTGCGGCTGCATGCCAGCCATGGTTTCGCGGTGGCCGCGCTGCGCGACTTCCTCGACGAGCAGCAGGTGCGGCACGACCTGAAGTACTGCGGCAGCGTCGAGGCGGTGGCGGCGCTGGCCGAGGGCGCGTGCGATATCGCCGGCTTCCATGTGCCGGTGGGCGAGTTCGAGCACGGCATGTGGCGCCACTTCACCACCTGGCTCAAGCCCGGCACGCACTGCCTGGTGCACCTGGCGGTGCGCAGCCAGGGCCTGTTCGTGCGCCCGGGCAACCCGCTCGGGATCCGCACGCTGGAAGACCTGACCCGGCGCGAGGTGCGCTTCGTCAACCGGCAGGTGGGCTCGGGCACGCGGCTGCTGCTCGACCTGATGCTGGCCGCGCGCCATATCGACCCGGCACGGATCGAGGGCTACAGCAACGGCGAGTTCACCCACGCCGCGGTGGCGGCGTATATCGGCAGCGGCATGGCGGATGTGGGCTTCGGCGTGGAAACCGCGGCGCGGCGCTTCGGGCTGGGCTTCGAGCCGGTGATCAAGGAGCGCTACTTCTTCGCCATCGAAAAATCGATGCTGCGCAGCGCGGCGCTGTCCGGCGCGGTCGGCGCGCTGACCAGCGAGGCGTTCCGCCAGCGCGTCGATGCGCTGCCGGGCTATGACGGCGCGCTGACCGGCAGCGTGCTGACGCTGGACGAAGCGTTTCCCGACTACACCGGCACGCGCTAGCGCGCCAGCAGTGCCAGACGGTCAGGATGATCCGCCCATTGCTCGTGACCCGCGATCGGGCCCTTGGCCTGCAGCAGCGGCGGCCAGTCCGGCCGGCGCGACAGCTCGGCGTTCAGCGCGATGAAATGGCGCTTGTCGCCAGGCAGGTCATGCTCGGAATAGATGGCGCCCACCGGGCACATCGGCACGCACATCGAGCAGTCGATGCACTGGTCGGGGTCGATGGCGAGGAAGTTGGGCCCTTCGTGGAAACACGTCATCGGGCAGACTTCGACGCAGTCGGTGTGGCGGCACTGGATGCAGGCATCCGTCACGACAAAGGTCATGGGCAAACGGGGTACGGCAGTCAAGACCGCGCCATCGTAGCCGCCCGGCAAGCGGCGCAGGTGGCGCGGCCTTGTGCGACTCCTTCAAATCGCCTGAAGCCAAATCGCCTGAAGTCCATCCGCTGCGCTCAGGTTACGTACCCGGCCCGCGGCGATCCGTAGTCAGCAATCAGCAATCAGGCCGTTTGCTGCATCAGTTCTTCCTTGCGCGCCGCCATGGCCGCTGCCACGTCGCGCAGGTTGACCTTCGCCTTGATCGCGTGCTTGAACAGTTCGCCTTCCTCTTCCTCGATATGGTGGGAGACGTACTCGGACAGCACCGTAAAGTTGGCTTCGAGCATATCCCCTGCCGGGTCCTCCTCGATCGCCGCGATCAGGTCCTTGGCGACCTGGTGCTCGACCTGGGCTTCGTCCAGCATGTCGTCGATGTCATCGCCTACGCCGCGCAGCGCCGGGTAGAAGATCTCTTCCTCGATGGTGGCATGCACGGTCAGCTGCTGGCAGACCTCGAGCGCGATCGATTTCTTTTCATGCCGGTCCCCGGTGTCCTTGAACGCCTTGAACAGTTTCTTGACCGCGCGGTGATCGTCCATCAAGGCGCCGAGGGCCTCGGCCTGGTCTGCGGGAATCTTCGACTTGTCCACGATTGCCTCCTGGGAGCTTGAGTGGGGAGCCGGCCTGACCCGGCTTTGCGACCAGGCAGGCAGGTTCTGTGCCGGGCCCGCACATGGTGGGGCCGGGGCAACAGCGGCACGGATCCGGCACGCGCGCCCGGCAATCATTGCAATTCCTGCGCGAAGGGTTGTTATTTGTGCCCGCCAAGGCGCTGCCGACGCCCCGAGGACGACTGTCGAACGGGCCAGAACCGCCAACCTGCGGGTCAACCTTCGGGCCTGGCCCACGCAGGCGCATGTCGACCCGGGCCTTGCCCCAGCACCGCGCCGTAAAGGAGATAGGGAGATAGCCGAAACAGCGCTGCGCCGGCCACGCTCCGGCTTCCGGCAGCGCCTTATAGCAGTCACAGCGCGTCCGCAGAGAGTACGTAAAACCTGTTTTACGTACATGTCAGGAATGCACACACAAGCACGTTAACCGTCACTATCTTGCCGCCCCCTGCTGGTGGGACGAGTTTTGCTAATCAGAAGAAAGAGGTCGCCTGCCGGACTTGCCCGGAGGGACGCCGCGCCGCGCGACCGGAGACGAAAACCAGAACGAGGAATCCTCATGACGTCTACCTTCATCTACTCGAACCGCGCCCGTGACCTCGAAGCGATGGAAGACGAACTGCGCATAGCCGACCGGGCCGGCTATACCGTGGACCTGCGCCGTGCTTTCTGGGAGTGCGAGCCGGCCTCGGTGCCCGCGGCCGAACGGCCGCGGCTGCTGTCGCTGCTGCAACGGGTGCGGGCCGGCGATACCCTGGTGACGATGCAGCTGAGCTGCCTGGGCTGGAGCGTGCAGGAAGTGCTGGGCACGATCCGCCGGTTCCGCCTGCTCGGGGTGGCGCTGCATTGCGTGCAGCTCAGCCGCGCCAACCTGGCCTGCGCCGCACCGCCGGAGGCGGTCATGGTGCTGCGCGCCGTGGCCGCGCTGGAGGGCAGCACGCGCAGCGCGCGCGTGCGCGACAGCCTGGCTGCGGCCAAGGCCATGGGCCGGGCGGTGGGGCGCCCGCCCAAGCACAAGCCCGACGAGCGCGATGCCATCCTGCGCTCGCTGGCGGAAGGCCAGACGGTCAGCGAAACCGCGCGGCGCTTCAACACCTCGCGCCAGACCGTGCTGCGGATACGCGCGGCGGCGCCGGCCATCGTCCAGCCATCCGGCACCGGCATCGCCACCGGCACCGCTGCCGCGCCCGACGTGCCGGCAGAGGTATCCACCGTGGAGTAGGCCGGCAGCCTGCCGACCGATTCCCGCTGCGGGCAGCGGCCTGAAACCCACCCGAGATTCCATGAAGCGCGACACCATAGTCCTGGGCGCCTCTTCCGGCGGCGTCGATGCGCTGCGGGAAATCGCCGCCGGTCTGCCGGCCGGCCTGGAGGCGACCGTACTGGCCGTGCTGCATATCGGCGCCAATCCGAGCATGCTGCCCGACATGCTGGCGAGCGCCGGGCCGCTGCCGGCTCGCCATGCCCGCGATGGCGAGCCGCTGCGGCCCGGCGCGATCTATGTGGCGCCGCCCGACCACCACCTGATGATCGTCGACGAGCATGCGCAGCTGGTGCGCGGGCCGAAAGAGAACTTTGCGCGGCCGGCGATCGATCCGCTGTTCCGGAGCGCGGCCGTGGCGCGCCGCAACCGCGTGGTCGCGGCAGTGCTGACCGGCCAGCTCGACGACGGCGCGGCCGGCCTGCGCGCAGTGCGCCAGTGCGGCGGCGTAACCATCGTGCAGGATCCCGACAGCGCTTTCGCGGCCGACATGCCGCGCAACGCCATGCGCGCCTCGCCGCCCGACTACGTGCTGCCGCTGGCGGCGATCGCGCCCAGGCTGGTGGAACTGGCCGGCTCCGCGGCAGGCCCCTTCGCCGAGCTGCCCGAATCGTTGCGCATCGAGCACGGCGTAGCGCTGGGCCCCTCCTCGATCGAGGCCGTGGAAAGGATTGCGCTGCCGTCAGCGCTGACGTGCCCTGAATGCGGTGGCGCCCTCTGGCAGATGCGCGACACGCAGCCGCCACGCTTCCGCTGCCACACCGGCCATGCCTTCGGCATGTCGACGCTGCGCCACGCCGCCGATGGCTCACTCGAACACACGCTCTTCGATGCCTTGCGCGCGCTGCACGAACAGCGCGAGCTTTACACGCAGATTGCGGCGTATCATATGCAAGTCGGCGAAACCGGCGAATCACGCCGGTACACCGAGGCAGCGGGCCGCGCTGCAGCGTCCGCGAAGCGCATCGAAGGCTGGCTCCGCGAGGGATAGCGCCGCACCCGGCCGGCGCACCCAACTTATCCACGCAGCGATGGCCAAGAATCGTGAACGCCCCCTGTCCAGCCAGCTCGTCTTTCCCGTGGTCGGGATCGGCGCGTCCGCCGGGGGTATTGAAGCCCTGATCCAGGTATTCGACGGGCTGCCCGCCCGCACCGGCGCAGCCTTTGTCCTCGTCGTCCACCTCGCGCCCGACCACGCCAGCAACCTGGCGCCGGTGCTGCAGGCACACACCACCATGCCGGTACGGCAGGTCACCGACACCACGCGCATCGAAGCCAACCACGTCTACGTCATTGCGCCCAACCACAGCCTGACCATGATCGACGGCTACCTGCGCGTGGGCCCGCAGGAACGCCGCGACGGCCGCGGCGCGGCCATCGACCTGTTCTTCCGCTCGCTGGCCGATGCCCATCGCCAGCGCGCCGTGTGCGTGGTGTTGTCCGGCGCCGGCTCCGACGGCTCGGTCGGGCTGACCCGCATCAAGGAGCTGGGCGGCATCACCATCGCCCAGGAGCCGGAGGAAGCCGAATACTCGAGCATGCCGCGCACAGCCATCAGCACCGGCCTGGTCGACTTCGTCATGCGCGCCAACGAGATCCCGCAGCGCCTGCTCGACCTGTGGAATACCGCCAGCCATATCCAGCTGCCCAGGCCGCCCGACGAAGAAGACGCACCCGAGCCCGCGCCGCCATCGGAAAGCAACGAGCGCGCGCTGCGCGAGATCATGGTGATCCTGCGCACCCGCACTTCGCATGATTTCCGCCACTACAAGCGCGCCACGGTGCTGCGCCGCATCGAGCGCCGGCTGCAGGTCAATGGCCTGACGGACCTGCAGCAATACCGCGACTACCTGCACCTGCACCCGGAAGAAACGGCACCGCTGCTGCAGGACATGCTGATCAGCGTGACCAATTTCTTCCGCGACAGGGAAGCGTTTGACCTGCTGCGCGCCGACGTGCTGCCGCGCCTGTTCCAGGACCGCACCGAGAACGACTCGATCCGGGTCTGGGCGCCTGGCTGCGCCACCGGCGAAGAAGCGTATTCGCTGGCCATGCTGCTGCAGGAAACGTCGTCGCAGACCCCCGACCAGCTGCCGTTCCAGGTCTTTGCCACCGATATCGACGAACGCGCCGTGGCGATCGCGCGCAACGGGCTGTACCCCGAACCGATCATCGCCGACGTCGAGCCGGCGCGGGTGCGGCAGTTCTTCACCAAGGACGGCACGCACTTCCGCGTGCGCAAGGAGCTGCGCGAGCGCGTGCTGTTCGCGCTGCACAACGTGCTCAGCGATCCGCCGTTCTCGCGGCTGGACCTGATCTGCTGCCGCAACCTGCTGATCTACCTGGACCGCGAGGCGCAGGCCGAGATCCTGCGCACCTTCCATTTCGCGCTGCGCCCGGGCGGCTACCTGTTCCTGGGCAGCTCCGAAGCCGCCGACAGCGTCAGCAACCTGTTTTCGGTGGTCGACAAGAAGGCCCGCATCTACCGCGCCAACGTCGCGGTGCGCGTCGAAACGCCGTTGCCGCTGTCGGCCGGCATGCTCAATGCGCGCTCGCCGGTGACGGTGCTGCAGCCCGCCGGCAAGCGCAAGTTCTCCTTCGGCGACCTGCACCAGCGCCTGATCGAGCAGCACGCGCCGCCGAGCGTGCTGGTCAGCCGCGATTCCGAGATCGTGCACCTGTCGGACCGCGCCGGGCGCTTCCTGCAGTACGCCGGCGGCGTGCCCTCGCACAACATCATCGGCGCGGTGCGCCAGGAACTGCGGCTGGAACTGCGTACCGCGATCTACCAGGCGCTGCAGACCAACCACAGCGTCGAGGCCAGGCGCGTGCAGCTCGAACGCGACGGCAGGCAGTTCTTCGTCAACATGACCGCGCGCCCGGTACACGACGCCGAAGCCAACGGCGACTTCGTGCTGGTGCTGTTCGATGAGGTCGAGGACAGCATGAGCGCGACGCCGCGCGGCCAGGCCGCCGACGAGCGCGACCCGCTGATCGCGCAGCTCGAACGCGAATTGCATCGCACCAAGGAGCAGCTGCAGGCCACCATCGAGCAGTCCGAGACCTCGACCGAGGAGCTGAAGGCCTCCAACGAAGAACTGCAGGCGATCAACGAGGAGCTGCGCTCGACCACGGAAGAGCTGGAGACCAGCAAGGAAGAACTGCAGTCGATCAATGAAGAGCTGACCACCGTCAACGCCGAACTCAAGTCCAAGGTCGAGGAAACCGGCAAGATCAATGACGACCTGCAGAACCTGATCATGGCCAACGACATCGGCACGGTCTTCGTCGATCGCAACCTGCGCATCAAGCGCTACACCCCGCGTGCCACCGATGTCTTCAGCATCATCCCGTCCGACATCGGCCGTTCGCTGCTCGATATCACGCACCGGCTCGATTACGACAAGCTTGCCGACGATGCCGGCGAAGCCTTCGATTCCCTGCGCCTGATCGAACGCGAGGTCAAGAGCAACGACGGTTGCTGGTACCTGGCGCGCTTCCTGCCGTACCGCACCACCGAGGACCGCATCGAGGGCGCGGTGCTGTCGTTCATCGACATCACCTCGCGCCGCACCGCGGAAGAGCGCCTCAGCGAAGGCGAGAAGCGCATGAATATCGTGGCCGAAAGCACCCGCGACTACGCCATCATCACCTTCGACGACGAAGGCCGCGTCACCAGCTGGAACACCGGCGCGGAACGCATCTTCGGCTATGCCGAGGCGGAGATGCTCGGACAGGAGGCGGAAGTCCTGTACACGCCCGAAGACCGTGCCGCCCGCATTGCCCAGGAAGAAATGGCGCAGGCGCGCCTGTACGGCCGCGTTGAAGAAGACCGCTGGCACCAGCGCAAGGACGGCAGCCGCTTCCGCGCCAGCGGCGTGCTGTCGCGCCTGGACAAGGGCGGCTTCAGCGGCTTTGCCAAGATCATGCGCAACCTCGACGAAGTGGCGCTGACGCGGCTGGCCACGCGCACCGGGCGCCAGGGGGTCATCGCTTCCCCCGATGCGCTCTCCGGCGAACGCGCCGACGCGCGTGCCGAACGCATGCGCGACGAGTTCCTGGCCGTGGTGTCGCACGAACTCAAGCATCCGCTCAACCTGATCAGCGCCAGCGCCGAACTGATCATCCGTTCCCCCGAAGCGCGCGGCAACCCGGTGATCCAGCGCGCCGCCGGCACCATCCGGCGCACCGTGATCGGCCAGGCGCACATCATCGACGACCTGCTCGACATGTCGCGCCTGCGCACCGGCAAGCTGTCGATTGCGCGCGCGCCGGTCGACTGGCACGAAGTGGTCGACCGCGTCTGCCGCGCCATCGAGGAAGAGGCCGGGCGCAAGAGCATCGCGCTCGAGCGCGATTTGCCGGCCGGCACGCTGATGATCGACGCCGACCTGACCCGGGTCGAGCAGGTGGTCTGGAACCTGATCAGCAATGCGCTCAAGTACACCAGCGCCGGCGGCAGCATCAGGGTTTCGCTGGCGCGAGAGCGCGGCGAAGGCGTGCTGGAGATACGCGATACCGGCGTTGGCATCGACGCGCAGAGCCTGCCGCATATCTTCGATATGTTTCGCCAGGGCACCGCGCCGAGCGCACGGCAGGGCGGCCTTGGCATCGGCCTGTCGCTGGTACGCGAGCTGGCGACCATGCAGGGCGGCACGGTGCGCGCGAATTCGGACGGGATCGGCAAGGGTTCGGTGTTCACGGTGACGTTCCCGCTGCGCGAGGAAATCGCGGCCGACACCACGCCGGCGCCCGCGCCGTCGCTGCCGCTGGGCGGCACCGAGATCCTGCTGGTCGACGACGATTCCGGCACGGTCGAGACCTTCAAGCTGCTGCTCGAAATGGAGGGCGCCAGCGTATCGGTCGCCACCAGCGGGCAGGAGGCACTGGACCGCCTCGGGCAGCATTGTCCCGACCTGTTGCTGTCTGACATCGGCATGCCCGGCATGTCGGGGCTGGACTTCATTCGCGCCATCCGCCGCCAGCCGCACCTGCACAAGCTGACCGCGATTGCATTGAGCGGCTATGGCCGGCCGGACGATATCCGGGAGTCGATGCAGGCAGGCTTCGACGCCCACCTGACCAAGCCGGTTTCACTGGAGGCCTTGCTGAACGCCATCCGGGAACTGCGCGTGGCCTGATGCACAGCGGCGCAGGTTTCGCGCGCAATTTCGCCCCAGGTCGCCCCCACGTCGCCCCGAGATCGCCGGTGCGGCCGCGAACGCCCGGGCCGGATTTACGCGCAGCATTGCAATAATCCCCGCAGGGTGCGGCACCACGCTGGCTGGCGCCGCGCCTGCCGCCTCGGAGGCGCGGTGGAACGCTCCTTGCAGCGATACCTGTGAGCGCGCAAGCGCAACCAGACTCCGGCACCGGGGCGCAGCGCCATGCTTCGCATGAGTGGCAGCCGCGGAAGCCGCCTCACCGCCATGACCCTCTTCCTGCATCACGACGCGCCCGCGGAGACCGATCCGGCGGAGGTAGCCTGCGCTGCCTGCGCACCGGCCTTACAGCCGGCCTCCCCCGCCCCGCGCGCTGCGCGGCCCACCCTGTTCCTCGAGACCCTGCTGGCGACCCGCCTGGAACTGCTGAGCCGCGACCGGGTATGGCCACCGCATACGATGGCGCAACGCCAACGGGTCCTGCTCACGCTATGGGCACAGCGGCCCGAGGGGCTGTTCGAGCAGCATGGCACCGCCGACAGTATCGACCACTGCTTGCACGAGGCGTTTGCCAGCGCCGCAGCAGGCGCGAAAGTGCAGGCCGCGATGGCGCTGAAACGGGCGTACTACCTGGTCTGCTGCACCGTCTCGGCCGGTACCTCCGCGCGCAAAGGCGCGGGTGGGGCACTGGACGGCCATGGCAGCGGCATTGTCACCGGAAATGGCCTGGCCCGCGGCAAAGGCTGAACGGATTGCCTTCGGTTCCCTTGCGGCTCACCCCGCCACCATGCGCAGCGTCTCGTCCCATTCCGCAGCGCATGCACCGGGTTCCCGCACTGGCACCCTAGCTGCTGAGGCCAGCGCCTGCCCAGGTCGGCCCGCATTGGCGGGCGTGGCGGCAAACAGGAGTCCACCATGCGCAAGATCGCGCTCATCAGTGAACACGCTTCGCCGCTGGCCAGTGTCGGCAGCACGGATTGCGGCGGCCAGAATATCTACGTGGCGCACCTCGCCCGCCAACTGGGCAGCCGCGGCTACCTGGAGTGGCGACGGCAGAGTGGCGATGGCAATGGTGATTCCATGGTGACCGACATAGCCGGCCCGGTGACGGTGATTTCACCGCACCTGGGCGACGCGGTGTTCAGCTGCGGCGGCCTGATCGCCGCGGCACGCGGCGCGCGCGTGGTGACGATCTTCGCCGGCGTGCCGGCCGCCGGCGTGGTGGCACCGGGCCGGGACCGCGCCGCGGGCTTCGACAGCGCCGAGCAGGCGATGCTCGCGCGCCGGCGCGAAGACAACCGCGCGCTTGGCATGCTGGGCGCGCAGGCGGTCTGGCTCGATTTCCCGGACAGCCAGTACGGCCGCAGCCATACGCCGCGCGAGATCGCCGACAGCCTGCAGCCGGTGCTGCTGATGCTGGCCGACGGCATGGTGGCGGCGCCGCTCGGCCTGTTCCATTCCGACCACGTGCTGGCGCATGACGCCTGCCGCCTGCTGATGCACGAGGCGCAGGCGCGCGCGTCGGCGGGGGCGGCGCTGCTGGTGCCCGCGCGCGCGCAAGCGGCGCCGGCACTGCCGGTGCAGTGGCTGTACTACGAAGACGCGATCTACCGCCGCCTGCCCGGTGTGCTGCAGCAACGGCTGGCCGAATGCCTGCGTGCGGGCCTGCACGCGACCCCCGTGAACCTGCCGGTCAACCAGCTCCTGGCCCAGAAGAGCTACGCGGTCAATGCCTACCAGAGCCAGGTGCAGATGCTCGGCGAAGCGCAGCTGTGCGACCTGTGCGCGCCGGAGCGCTACTGGTCGCTGTCGGCCAGCGAGCCGCGCAAGGCTGATTCCCTTCCTTTCCAATAACCGATGTTGTAGCGATGCCATGCCCGAGCGCAGGAAGCCACCAGTCAGCCGTGCCGAACTGAATGAATGCCGGCGTTGCCCGCTGTGGCGCAACGCCACGCAGGGCGTGCCCGGCGCCGGCGCGTCGCACGCGCGCATCATGCTGGTGGGCGAGCAGCCCGGCTCGCAGGAAGACCTGCAGGGCTCGCCGTTCGTGGGCCCCGCGGGACACCTGCTGGACGATGCGCTGGAACAGGCCGGGCTGGACCGCGACAAGCTGTTCATGACCAATGCGGTCAAGCACTTCAAGTTCGAGTTGCGTGGCAAGCGGCGGTTGCACAAGTCGCCGGGCCAACTGGAGATCGAAGCCTGCCACCTGTGGCTCGAGCGCGAGCTGAAGCAGGTGGATCCGAGGATCATCGTCGCGCTGGGCGCCACCGCCGCGCGCGCGGTGCTGGGCCGCAAGAGCGTGACGCTGGGCACGATGATGGATACGCCGGTCGAGCACGAGGGCCGGCTCGTCATCGCCACGTATCACCCGTCGTTCGCGCTGCGCCAGCGTTCCGACGACGCGCGCGCGGCCGCGTTCGACCGCATCGTGCGCAGCCTGCGCGCCGCCGCGCGGCTGGCGCGCGGTGAAAGCTAGCCAGTATCAGGAACGGTTCACGGTGGGCGGCGCATCGGGATCGCGGCTGCCCGGGTCGTGCAGGTCGCGCTTGCCGACGCCGGGCGGGAAGTCTCCGCGGCCGGGCCTCTCTTCGCGCCGCCGTGCGGACTGCTCCTTGGGTTCGTCCTTGCGATGCGAAGCCGCATGCTCCCAGTCCGCCGCGGCGCGTTCGCGCGCGCGCTGGTTTTCCGCCGCGTTTTCCTGCAGTTCGCGGTCATCCAGTCCCTGGCGCTGGTCGAGCGACGGGTCGCCCGACGTGTCGTGCTTGCTTTGTTTCATGGCACCTCCTGAGGCATCGGCCGCGGCGCGGCCACTTCTGCATGGCGCGCAACTTTCGTTCCACGGCAGCGCGGCTGCGGCGGACCGGACACATGGGGGGCCCATCCCCGGCCCCTCCCCGGCCCCTCCCCGACCACACGGCATGCCGCCGATGACGCCTGTAAGAACCGCCAGCGCTTGTAGAAAGTGCGATATGACGACCCGCCAGCGACCGGCCGCGCTGACGCAGGCCGGTGTCCAGTCCATGGCCCGGCAAATGCTTTGCGCAACAACAGCAGGACACTGTCACTCCAGGAGAGATCCATGCGCATCCGCTTTTCCTCGCGCTTTGCAGCCGCCGCCGCGCTGCTGTCGCTGCTGGCCGGCGGCGCGCTGGCCCAGAAGATCGACAGCACCGGCGTGCGCACCGACAAGGGCCCCATAGGCAGCCAGACCATCCCGCCGCCCGGCGCCGGGGTGGCGCCGGCGAGCACGCCGGGCGCCACGCCGACCAATCCCGGCGGGCTCGCCCGGGATCTGGGCGACGTGCCCAGGGAACCGCATACGGCGGGCGGCCTGCCTGGCCGCGACCAACCCAAGCCGGCGTCGGAAAGCGCCGGCAAGGTCGACCGCGATGGCTTGCACGGCAAGCCGCGCACCGGCAGCGGCGGCGCCAGCATCGACCAGACCCGCGTACCCGATTCCAAGGGACGTTGAAAAAAAGGGACGTTGAAAAAGGACGTTGAAATCGGCTCGAACCCGCGTGTTCACAGAGGAGGCAGACTTCATGCAACGCTTTACCGACAAGGTGGTCATCGTGACCGGCGCAGGATCGGGCATCGGCGCGGCGACCGGGCGCCGCTTTGCCGAAGAAGGCGCCAGCGTGGTGCTTGCCGGGCGCACGCGCGAGAAGCTCGACACCATCGCCGGCACGCTGCCCGAGGGCCGCCGCCTGGTGCAGGTCACCGACGTTTCGCAGTGGGAGCAGGTCCAAGCGCTGGTGTCGGCGGCGCTGCAGCGGTTCCGGCGGCTCGACGTGATGGTGAACAACGCCGGCGTGGCGGTCGAGGGCCGCATCACCGAGGCCAGCCTCGACGACTGGCGCAAGGTGACCGCGATCGACCTCGACGGTGTCTTCCACGGCTGCCGCGCCGCCATGCCCGCGCTGCTCAAGTCGCGCGGCTGCATCGTCAATGTGTCGTCGGTATCGGGACTGGGCGGCGACTGGGGGTTGTCCTTCTATAACGCCGCCAAGGGCGGCGTCAGCAACCTGACGCGCGCGCTGGCCATGGACTATGGCCGCGACGGCGTGCGCGTCAATGCCGTGTGCCCGTCGCTGACGCGCACCGACCTGACCAGGGACATGTTCGAGGACGAAGCGCTGATTGAGCGCTTTCGCGACCGTATCGCGCTGGGCCGTACCGCGGAGCCCGAAGACATCGCCGCGGTGATCGCGTTCCTGGCGAGCGACGATGCGCGCTTTGTCACCGGCGTGAACCTCCCCGTCGATGGCGGACTGATGGCGTCGAACGGGCAACCGAAACAGGACTGAGGAGGCTGTCATGCTGCGATCCATCCCCAAGACGACCCTTGCAGCGATGGCGCTGCTGCTTGCCACCGGTGCCTATGCGGCGCCCTTGTCGGACAAGCCAGGCACCGCGATGGCGCCGAACAAGGACGCGCTGTTCCTGCGCGACGCGGCCGAGGCCAGCGCACTGGAGATCGCGGCCAGCAAGCTCGCGCAGACGCGCGCAAGCGGCGAAGCGGTCAAGGCCTTCGCCGCGCAGATGATCCGCGACCACCAGGCCGCGGACGAGAAGATGCTCCAGCTGGCGAGAAAGCTCGGCATTCAGCTGCCAGCGTCGCCGCCGGAAGTAAAGAAGCAGGAGCTGGAAAACCTGGGCAAGCTCAGCGGCAGCGCGTTCGACAGCGCCTACGCGCGGCAGATCGGCGTCGATGCCCACCAGGAGGCGGTGGCGCTGTTCCGCAAGGCCGCCGACGACGCCAAGGACGAGGGCGTCAAGGCCTTCGCGCGGCAGACGCTGCCGACGCTGAACCACCACCTCGAGATGGCGCGGCAGTTGGCTTCGCAGGTGACCTCGCAGAAGCCGTGAGCGGCGCGAACGGCGAACTTCAAGTACCCGGCAAAATCAAATACCCAGCAAAAAGCCCCGGAATTCCGGGGCTTTTCACTGGTGCAGCGTTGGCCGTGGATCAGCCAGCGAAGTTCGAGCCGGCGAAGTCCCAGTTCACGACGTTCCAGAATGCCTCGACGTACTTGGGACGGGCATTGCGATAGTCGATGTAGTAGGCGTGTTCCCACACGTCGCAGGTCAGCAGCGGCTTGGCGTCGGTGGTCAGCGGCGTCGCGGCGTTGGAGGTGGACACCAGGTCCAGCGAGCCGTCGGCCTTCTTCACCAGCCAGGCCCAGCCCGAACCGAAGGTGCCGACGGCAACCTTGGTGAACTCTTCCTTGAACTTGTCGAACGAGCCCCACTTGGCGTTGATGGCATCAGCCAGGGCGCCGGTCGGCTGGCCGCCGCCGTTCGGCTTCAGCGAATCCCAGTAGAAGGTGTGGTTCCACACCTGGGCAGCGTTGTTGAAGATGCCGCCCGACGACTTCTTGACGATCTCTTCCAGGGTCGCGTTCTCGAACTCGGTGCCCTTGATGAGGTTGTTCAGGTTGGTGACGTAGGTCTGGTGATGCTTGTCATGATGGAACTCCAGCGTCTCCTTGGAGATGTGCGGAGCCAGGGCATCATGCGCGTACGGAAGCGGGGGGAGCTTGTGTTCCATTGTTCTGTCTCTGTGGGTTGGGGTTGTAGGGTCCGGAATTGCCGATTGTAGGGGACTTGTAATACCCACGCAAACCGCAGGCCTATGCCCCCTGCTCCGATGTTAGTTGGTCCGGAGGCGGGTTTCCGGGGCGATTGAGAAAGGCGCCGGTTTGCTCCCCTCTCCCGCTTGGCGGGAGAGCAACCGGGGGTGAGGGCAGGCGGGTCAAAGGCTGACACCCGCGGGTGAAAACCGTTGGCCTTGCTTGATGTGGTGCCTGGCTAGACCACCCTCACCCCAGCCCTTTCCCCTGAGGGGAGAGGGAGAACACCTTGCTTGGGCAAGTTCGGGCCACTAAGGAGCACCCTCAGAAATCGCCCAGCTTCGCCTGCACGCCGGCGATCGACAGGTCGGCCACGCCCTCGGCCAGGTGCGCCTCGACCACGCTGCCCGGGCGGATCTCGGTGGGCGAGCGCAGCGCGCGTCCGCGCTGGTCGAGCAGCACCGCGTAGCCGCGCTCGAGCGTGCGCTGCGGCGCCAGCAGCTCCAGCGCACCGGCGGCGCGCGCCAGGCGCTGGCCGGCGCGCTCGTGGCGGCGCGTGGCGGCGGCCTGCAGCCGCTGCCGCAGCCGTGCCAGGTCCGCCTGTGCCGCGGCCGTGTCGGGCCGGCATGCGCGCCAGCGCATCGCCAGCACTTGCTGGCGGTGGCGCTGCGACACCACGGTGTCGCGCAATGCCGACCGCAAGTGTCGGGCCAGATTGTCGACGCGCGCGCGGCGCTCCTGCAGTTGCGCCTGCGGGCTGCGCACGCGCCGCGCCAGCCAGTCCAGGTGCTGGGCGCGCAGGTCCAGCGCACGGCGCATGGCCTGCGCCAGCGCGTCGCGGCCGCGCAGGGTCCGCGCCAGCAGGTGCGCACGGTCGGGGCTGACCAGTTCGGCCGCGCCGGTCGGCGTGGGCGCGCGCACGTCGGCAACGAAATCGGCAATGGTGAAGTCGGTCTCGTGGCCCACCCCGGAAATCAGCGGCAGCGCGCAGCGCGCGATCGCGTGCGCCACCACTTCTTCATTGAACGACCACAGGTCTTCGATGCTGCCGCCGCCGCGGCACAGGATCAGCACGTCGCACTCGCGGCGCGCATCGGCCAGGTCGATCATGTCGGCGATCTTCTGCGCTGCGCCGGCACCCTGCACCGGTACCGGGTAGACCACCACCGGCACATGCGGCGCGCGCCGGCGCAGCGTGGTCAGCACATCGCGCAGGGCGGCGGCCTGCAGCGAGGTGATGACGCCGATGGTGCGCGGGTGCACCGGCACCGGCCGCTTGCGCTCGGGGGCGAACAGCCCGGCCTGCGCCAGCTTTTCCTTCAGCCGCAGGAAGGCTTCGTACAGGTTGCCCAGGCCGGCGCGGCGCATCGCCTCCACGCCGAGCTGCAGTTCGCCACGCGCCTCGTACATCGTGACCACGGCGCGCACCTCGACCGCCTCGCCCTCGCGCGGCTGGAAGTCGACATGCTGGTTGCGGCCGCGGAACATCACGCAGCGGATCTGGGCGCGCGCATCCTTGAGCGAGAAATACCAGTGGCCGCTGGCCGCACGGGTGAAGTTGGAGATCTCGCCGCGCACCCAGGCCAGCGGGAAGCTGCGCTCCAGCAATCGGGCGATGGTGTGGTTCAGCTCGCCGACAGGAATGACTTCACGGCCACTACGTGAACCGGTGGGGGAAGCGTCACGCGAAAAGCTGGTCAGGTCGGGCATGGCGCACGCCGGTCGAGCGGCGTTAATGGGACATGTCCACAGCATAACTGGTCTGTCAAGAGGGTAGCGATGATAGCCGGATGCTGCCCCGCAGGCCGCATTGTTTCGTACAACTCTTTGATTTTTATGAGTTTTATGACCGCAATAAAAAGTAGGCAATATAACTAATTCTCTTTTGCATCAACCACTTAGCGAGTACGGATGGGGCTTGTTCACAAAGTTATCCACAGATTCTCTGGATAAAGTACGGGGTTTACCCGACTTTACCGCGGCCTTGCCGGTCAAGCGTGGTCAGCGTCACGCCCCAGGCGGCGTAGCCGGCATGTCATGCCACGCGTCGGCAAGGCATCATGTGGAACGGCGATAAGCGATGGATTGCCTAATTTCCAGGCAGCCCCTCGCATACCTCATAAAATCAATGGGTTAGCCTACCTCTCCAGACTTTATCCACAGGCCGTCCACAATCCTCTCCCTGCCCGGTGTGGAAAAGCACGGGTTTACCCACGCGACGCGCCGCCGCCCCGCTGGGGGACGCGTCAGCGCGCATTTGCCTGTTTTTTAAGCAATCACATTCCTAACCTTTAAAATCAATGACTTAGGTGGCTTCTCCGACACCTGTCCACAACCGGTCCACAATCCTGTCCCGCACTCATGTGGAAGACCGCCTCGCATCGCGCGCCAGCGACCAGACAGGGGGTTACAACTGCATCCCAGCCGTTTTTCCCTGATGTGCGGCAAGCGTCGCGAGCCTTCCACGCGGCTCTGCACAATTTTTAAGCAGACCCAAGCTTCCTTTTGCGAATCAAGCACTTGCATCGCTTGTCCGGCGGCTTTCCACAATCGATCCACAATGCTGTCCCTGCACCCTGTGGAAAGCCGCCGGCGACATCGGCCGGCGCCGATGCGCGCCCGAGACAGCCAGCCCTGCCGTCGCTTGCCGCGCGGCAGGCCGCGGGTTAGAGTTGCGCCTGATTTTTCAGAGCAATGCCGGAGCGCGCTGCGTGCAGACGTGCCTCAAGGCATGCCGACCAGCTGGTTGGGGTTTCTTTATTGGGTTGTGATCCCGGGGGTCCAATTGTTTTCCATCATTCAAGCGGCCGGCTGGCCGATCTGGCCGCTGTTGCTGGCCTCGGTCCTTGCGCTGGCACTGGTCGTCGAACGCTTCCTGTCGCTCAAGCGCAGCAAGGTGCTGCCGCCCCGGCTCTATGACGAAGCGCTGGCCGCCGCGCAGCAGCGCCGCGCCACGCCGGAAGTGGTCAACACGCTCGAACAGGATTCGCCGCTCGGCCGCGTGCTGGCCGCCGGCCTGCGCCATGTGGTGCTGCAACCGCACACCTCGCGCGACGCCGCCAAGGATGTGGTCGAGGAAGCCGGCCGTGCCGTCGCGCATGAGCTGGAGCGCTACCTGAACGCACTCGGCACGATCGCCTCGGTGGCGCCGCTGATGGGCCTGCTGGGCACCGTGATCGGCATGATCGAGATCTTCGGCAGCCAGGGCGGCACCGGCGCCAACCCGGAACAGCTCGCGCACGGCATCTCGGTGGCGCTGTACAACACCGCCTTCGGCCTGATCGTGGCGATCCCGGCGCTGATCTTCTGGCGCTACTTCCGCCGCCGCGTGGACGACTACGTGGCCGAGCTGGAATTCCGTGCCACCGCGTTCCTGGACGCGATCCTGCCGCAGCGCCGCAGCTGATCACGGACCCGCCACGCCATGCGATTCCGTTCCCGCC
This sequence comes from Cupriavidus oxalaticus, assembly GCF_016894385.1. Classification (NCBI taxonomy): domain Bacteria; kingdom Pseudomonadati; phylum Pseudomonadota; class Betaproteobacteria; order Burkholderiales; family Burkholderiaceae; genus Cupriavidus; species Cupriavidus oxalaticus. The sequence continues at coordinate 613,779 of NZ_CP069812.1, read as the reverse complement.
AGCGGCGCGAAGAGCCGGAGATCAACCTGATCCCGCTGATCGACGTGCTGCTCGTGATCCTGATCTTCCTGATGATCACGACCACCTACTCGCGCTATACCGAGCTGCAGATCCAGCTGCCCACCGCCGACGCCGAGCGCGCCCAGCAGCGGCCGCAGGAAATCGTGGTGTCGGTGTCGTCGCGCGGGGTCTACTCGGTCAACAAGAAAGTGCTGGAGCAGAAGGACGTCACCAGCCTGGCCGACCACCTGCGCGCCGCCTCCGGGCCCGCCGGGGATGGCCAGCCACCGGTGGTGATCGTCAACGCCGACGCGCAGGCCAGCCACCAGGCGGTGGTCAACGTGATGGAAGCCGCGCGGCTGGCCGGGCTGTCGCGCCTGACCTTCGCCACGCAGGGCGCGCAGCCGCGCTGAGCGCGGGCCATCGTCATCCCCGCATAAGCAGGGACCGGCGGCCTTGCGGTCGGGCACGGCGCCTGGCCGGGCTTGCCCCATGCGCTGCGCAGTGCCCATAATGGGTTGATTTGCGCGTTTCTGCCGACCCTCCCTTTCGGGATGCGAGATCCCGAGCGCACTACAATCCCATCCCATCCACGATCTGACCGACCCGCCGCGTCCATGCCCGCTCCCCGCCATGCCCTCGCCGACTTCGTGACCGCCCAATGGCAGCGCCGCGGCTGGTTTGCCTGGGTCATGCTGCCGTTCTCGCTGCTGTTCGGGCTGGTGGCGCGGGTGCGCCGGCACGGCTACCGGCGCGGCTGGTTCAAGTCCACGCGGCTGCCGATGCCGGTGGTGGTGGTCGGCAACGTGACCGTGGGCGGCACCGGCAAGACGCCGGCCGTGATCGCGCTGGCCCATGCGCTGACCGAAGCCGGGCTGCGGCCCGGCGTGGTATCGCGCGGCTATGGCGTCGAGCTGAAGCATCCGCGCCGGGTCAAGCCGACCTCGCAGGCCAGCGACGTCGGCGACGAGCCGCTGCTGATCGCACGCGCCACCGATGTGCCGGTGTGGGTGTTCCCGGACCGGGCGCTGTGCGCGCAGGCCATGCTGGTGTCGCACCCCGGCGTCAACGTGCTGCTGCTCGACGACGGCCTGCAGCACTACAAGCTGCAGCGCGATTTCGAGATCGTGATGTTCGACACGCGCATGGGCGGCAATGGCCTGATGCTGCCGGCCGGCCCGCTGCGCGAACCGCTGACGCGCCCGCGCGACGCCACGCTGGTCAACGATCCCAACTTCCGCGCCACGCCCGACCGCCCCGCTGTCTACGGCATGCGGCTGGAGCTGGAAGACGCCTGGCAGCTCAACGACCCGGCCATGGCACGGCCGGTTTCCGCCTTTGCCGGGCGGCGCGTGCTGGCCGCGGCCGGCATCGGCAACCCCGAGCGCTTCTTCGCCAGCCTGCGCGGTGCCGGCCTGTCGCCGAAGACGCTGCCGCTGCCCGACCACTATGACTTTGCCGACGACCCGTTCGCCGGCAACGCCGACGCGCTCGATGCCGACGTGATCCTGATCACCGAGAAGGATGCCGTAAAATGCGAGCGCTTCGACGACCCGCGCATCTGGGTCGTGCCGACCAGGCCGGTGATCGACGCGGGCCTGATCGACAAAATCCGCAGCGCCGTGCTGGCGCATATCAACACCGCACCGACCGCGCAGTCCGCGGCGGCCACGTCCGGCAGCGCCGGGCGCAACGAGGAACACCGAGATGGACAACCGGCTGCTTGAAATCCTGGTCTGCCCGCTGTGCAAGGGCAAGCTGGAGTACGACCGCGCCGCGCAGGAACTGATCTGCCACGCCGACAAGCTCGCATACCCGATCCGCGACGGCATCCCGGTGATGCTGGCCGACGAAGCGCGCCAGTCGGTGCCGGGCCGTGCCATCGACCCGGACGCGCCGGCCAACGGCAACTGAGAACCACTGAGTCAGCACCATGACCGTCCCGGCCTTCACCGTCGTCATCCCCGCGCGGCTCGCTTCGACCCGCCTGCCTGACAAGCCGCTGGCCGATATCGGCGGGCGCCCGATGATCGTGCGCGTGGCCGAACGCGCCCATGCCTCGTCGGCCCGGCGCACCGTGGTCGCCACCGACGCCCCGTCCGTGGCGCAGGCCTGCGCGGACCATGGCATCGAAGCCGTGCTGACCCGCGCCGACCACCCCACCGGCACAGACCGGCTGGCGGAAGTGGCAACGCAACTCGGGCTGCCCGACGACGCCATCGTGGTCAACGTACAGGGCGACGAGCCGCTGATCGACCCGACGCTGATCGACGAGGTGGCGCTGCACCTGTCGCAGCACGCCGACTGCGCCATCGCCACCGCGGCCCACCCGCTGCACGACATCGCCGAGGTCTTCAATCCCAACGTGGTCAAGGTCGTGTGCGACGCCGCCGGACGCGCGCTGTACTTCTCGCGCGCGCCGATCCCGTGGGCGCGCGACGCCTGGGCGGGCGTGCCGGCCGTGCCCGCCGCCATGGCCCAGGTGCCGCTGCCGGCCATGCCGGTGCTGCGCCATATCGGCCTGTACGCCTATCGCGCCGGCTTCCTGCGGCGCTTCCCGACCCTGGCCGCCGCGCCCCTCGAACAGACCGAGGCGCTGGAGCAACTGCGCGCAATGTGGCATGGCGAGCGCATCGCGGTGGTGGAAACCGCTGCCGCGCCGGCGCCCGGCGTCGACACCCCGGCCGACCTGGAGCGCGTGCGCGTGCTGTGGGCCGAGTCGATGGCGCAGGACGGGCCCTGAACGCCACCCGGCCCGGCCGGCCGCCCGCTCAGGTTCAAACTGCTGCAACCTGAACCGGGGGGCGGATTTCAGGCCGGATCGGCGCCGCCTCATGGCATAATGCTTGCCGATACAGGGCCGCCCCGGCTGTGCGCCAACGCGCTGCCGGCCAAGGCCCGGTGGGGAGATAAAGATAGAGCCCGACTGGTGCGCCGCGCCGCCATCCCCCTGGCAGCCGCCGCCGGACGTCCGCGTGGGCGTGTGCCTGCGCCAAATGCCGTCGACATCCGACAAGACAGCAGTAAGTCTTGCGTCAAGTTGCGGCATTACCCTCCTTCTGATCTCCCGCCACACCAGATTCAAAACTCTGAGGACCCGTAAATGCGTTTGATCCTGTTGGGCGCACCCGGCGCCGGCAAAGGCACGCAAGCCAAGTTCATCTGCGAGAAGTTCGCCATTCCGCAAATCTCCACCGGCGACATGCTGCGCGCGGCGGTCAAGGCCGGCACGCCCCTGGGCGTGGAGGCCAAGAAGGTCATGGACGCGGGCGGACTGGTGTCGGATGACATCATCATCGGCCTGGTGAAAGACCGGCTGAAGCAGGACGACTGCAAGAACGGCTACCTGTTCGACGGCTTCCCGCGCACCATCCCGCAGGCCGAGGCGATGAAGGACGCCGGCGTGGCAATCGACTACGTGCTGGAAATCGACGTGCCGTTCGACGCCATCATCGAACGCATGAGCGGCCGCCGCGTGCACGTGGCCTCGGGCCGCACCTACCACGTCAAGTACAACCCGCCCAAGGCCGAAGGCATCGACGACGAAACCGGCGAAGCGCTGATCCAGCGCGACGACGACAAGGAAGAAACCGTCAAGAAGCGCCTGGACGTCTACTCGCAGCAGACCCGCCCGCTGGTCGACTACTACTCGGACTGGGCCGCCAAGGGCGACGCCAGCGCCAAGGTCGCGCCGCCGAAGTACCGGAAGATTTCGGGCGTCGGCAACGTCGACGAGATCACGGCGCAAGTGTTTGACGCGCTGAAATAATCGGCAGTCGAACGATACGACAATAAAAGGCGGCCCAGGGGCCTAATGCTGTTCAGTTAACCACTGTCGTTCCCGCGAAGGCGGGAACCCAGTGACTTCAAAAGACGCTGGATTCCCGCCTTCGCGGGAATGACGGTGGGGCTTGATACCTTAACTGAACGGCATTAGGCCCACGGGCCGCTTTTTCTTTGGGGCCGCGCGCAGCGCAGCCGAAGGCGTTCCTACCACGCCGCCAGCAGCAGGGCCCACTCACAGCTCTGGGCTCGTTCAATCCCCGCTTCAATCCCAAGCCACCGTGGCGCACCAAGGCGTCAGGCAGTCCTGCCCTGCAACGAAGCAAAGCCCCGTACGAAAGCCGTCGCCTACTACGATAAGAATGGCCGCCCGCAGGGCCGTAAACGCGCTTTTTGGTGACTTTTTGTCGCTCGGACAAAAAGTTACCCGCCCTTCAGGGCGGAACCGGGCACATCAAGTATCCACCAGATGCCAGCACGGGGCCCATCCCCCTTGCACAACAACCCCCACCCCGTACAATAGTTGACGTTTACGTAAACGGAAACACCACCCAAAGGAGACACCGCAAAATGCAAATCCAAGACAACGTCTTCATCATCACCGGCGGCGCCTCCGGCCTGGGCGCCGGCACGGCAAGAATGCTGGCGGAAGCCGGCGCCAAAGTCGTCATCGCCGACCTCAACGAACAAACCGGCCAGTCCCTCGCCACCGAACTGAACGGCCTGTTCATCCGCTGCGACGTCACCTCCGAGGCCGACGGCCAGGCCGTGGTCGCCGCCGCCCAGGCACTGGGCCGCCTGTCCGGCCTCGTCAACTGCGCCGGCATCGCCACCGCCAACAAGACGGTCGGCAAGAACGGCCCGCATCCGCTGGATGCCTTCGACAAGACCATCCGCATCAACCTGGTCGGCACCTTCAACATGATCCGCCTGGCCGCCGCCGCCATGGTCCAGAACACTCCCGACAGCGAGGGCGAGCGCGGCGTGATCATCAACACCGCCTCGGTGGCCGCCTTCGATGGCCAGATCGGCCAGGCCGCCTATGCCGCCTCCAAGGGCGGCGTGGTCGCCATGACCCTGGCCATCGCCCGCGACCTGTCCCGCGACGGCGTCCGCTGCATGACCATCGCCCCGGGGATCTTTGAAACGCCCATGCTGCTCGGCATGCCGCAGGAAGTGCAGGACGCCCTCGGCAAGATGGTTCCGTTCCCCCCGCGCCTGGGCCGCCCGGCGGAGTACGCCAGGCTGGCCCGCGCGATCATCGAAAACACGATGCTGAACGGCGAAGTGATCCGCCTCGACGGCGCGATCCGGATGCAGCCGAAGTAAGCAGGCTCCGGCGCTCAGGCCGCAGCGCCCATCGCGGGCGCCTCGACGCGCAGCGTCAGGCGCCGCACCAGCGCCCACACCGCCGCCGCGGCCGGCGACAGCGAGCGGTCCTCGCGCCGGACCATGACGATGCTGCGCTCCTCGCGCGGCACCAGCGGCCGCCACACCAGCGGCGATGCGGCGGGCAGCGGCAGCGAGAAAGAGGGCAGCACGGAAGCGCCGATGCCGGCCTCGACCATGCCGAACACGCTGGCCGAGTGCCCCAGTTCCTGCACCACCTGCGGCGCCACGCCGTGGCGGCCGAAGATGCGGTCGATCAGCGGCCGGCTGCCGGAGGCGAAGTCCAGCAGCACCAGCCGCATGCCGTGCAGCGCCGACCAAGGCACCGTTGCCGACTGCGCCAGCGGGTGGTCGCGCCGGCAGACAAAGCAGAACGGGTCGGTCGCCACCGGCTCTACCGCCAGCCCTTCGCGCACCAGCGGATCGATCAGCACGCCGAAATCGACGGCGCCGGCGCGGACCTGCTCGAGGCCGTCGGCCTGCACGTTGTCGCGCACGGTCAGGCGGATATCGGGGTATTGCGCGGCGCAGGCGGCGACATACATCGGCATCAGCCGCGCGGAAATGGTCGGAGCGCCGGCTATGACGACGCGCCCACGATAGCGTTCACCTAACTGACGCGTTTCTTCGAGCGTATCGTCGAGCTGGCCCAGCAGCCGCTCCAGCGCCGGCACCAGCGCGTGCCCGGCATCGGTCAGCACCACTTCACGCGTGGTGCGGTCAAGCAGCTTGACGCCAAGTGCCTCTTCCAGCTCCGCCACGCCGCGGCTGACAGCCGGCTGGGTCAGTCCCACCACGTCGGCGGCGCGGCTGAAACCGCCGCTGCTGGCCACCGCCAGGAAGACGCGCAACTGGCGCAGTGTGTAATTCATGCAACGACCGGATAAATAGATTCTATAAATGAATTTGCATTCTAGACCCGGCTGGCGTCCAATACTAGGCAAAACCCTAACCAACCGCAGTCATGTCTCGTCTTTTTGCCAAACTCAAGAAACTTTATGACCTGATCGACGGCTTCGTCCTCATCATGCTGACCGCCATCGCGATCGCCCTGGCGGCCCCGGAAATCGGCACCGGCAAGGGTCCGCTGCACCTGGGCGTGGTCACCAGCGTGGGCGTGGCACTGGTCTTCTTCCTGCATGGCGCGGCACTGTCGCGCGACAAGCTGGTGGCGGGCGCCAAGAACTGGCGCCTGCATGTGTTCGTGCAGTCGTTCACCTACGTGGTCTTCCCGGTGGTCGGCGCGCTGCTGATGCTGGCCCTGCACAACACGCTGCCGGCGGACCTGCTGCTGGGTGTGTTCTTCCTGTGCGCGCTGCCGTCGACGGTGTCGTCGTCGGTCGCCATGACTTCGATGGCGCGCGGCAACGTGTCGGGCGCCATCTTCAACGCCACCATCTCGGGCCTGATCGGCATGCTGGTCACGCCGCTGCTGATGGGGCTGGTGATCAGCGCCAGCGGCGCCTCGATGCCGCTGGGCAAGGCGCTCACCGGCGTGGCGCTGCAGCTGCTGCTGCCGTTCGCACTGGGCCAGCTGCTGCGCCCGCTGATCGGCAACTGGCTGGCGAAGAAGAAGCCGATCACCACCAAGATCGACCGTGGCGTGATCGTGCTGATCGTCTATTCGTCGTTCTGCGATGCGACTGCCGAAGGCCTGTGGCACCAGTACCAGTGGCAGACCATCGGCGCGGTGATGCTGATTGCCGCGGTGCTGCTGTTCGTGGTGCTGGGCTTCACCACGCTGACCGCCCGCCGCATGGGTTTCTCGGTCGAGGACGAAATCACCGCGGTGTTCTGCGGCTCGAAGAAGAGCCTGGCCAACGGCATCCCGATGGCAAAGATCCTGTTTGCCGGACATCCCGCGCTGGGGCTGCTGGTACTGCCGCTGATGGTCTATCACCAGCTGCAGCTGATCGTCTGCTCGGTGATTGCGTCGCGCTACGCCAACCGGGATGCGCTGCTGGAGGATCGCGCGGCGGCGCGGGCGTAAGGCGGCACGGACGTAAAAAAACCGGGCATGCCCGGTTTTTTTACGTCCATTCCGATCACACCGACGGATTCTTCGACAGCGGCGGATTCTTCGCGAAGTACGCCTTGATCCCGCGCAGGATGGCATTCGCCAGCTGTTCCTGGTGTGCGCTGTCGTTAAGCTTGCGCTCCTCCGCCGGGTTGCTGATAAACGCGGTCTCGATCAGGATCGACGGGATGTCCGGCGCCTTCAGCACCGCAAACCCGGCCTGCTCCACGTGCGCCTTGTGCAGCCGGTTGATGCCGCCGATCTCGCCCAGCACGGTCTTGCCGACCTGCAGGCTGTCATTGATCTGCGCGGTGGTGGACAGGTCCAGCAGCACGCGCGCGACCTGCGCATCCTTGTTGCCCATGTTGGCGCCGCCGATCAGGTCGGAGGCGTTTTCCTTGTTGGCCAGCCAGCGCGCCGCGGTACTGGAGGCGCCGCGCTCGGACAGCGCAAACACCGAAGCGCCATTGGCTTCCGGCGACAGGAAGGCATCGGCGTGGATCGACACGAACAGGTCGGCCTGCACCCGGCGCGCCTTCTGCACGCGCACGTTCAGCGGCACGAAGAAATCGGCGTCGCGCGTCATCATCGCGCGCATATTGGGCTGCGCGTCGATCTTGGCGCGCAGCCGGTGCGCGATCTGCAGCACCACGTCCTTCTCGCGCGAGCCGGCGGCGCCGATCGCGCCCGGGTCTTCGCCGCCGTGGCCGGGATCGATGGCCACCGTCAGCAGGCGGCGCATCTTGAACGGGCGCTCGGCGGTGGGGTTGTCGCGCGCAACCGGCGGCACCACCGGGGCATCAGGCTTGGGCACCACGGGGGCCGATGGCCTGGGCCGGGCCGCAACCACCGGGGGCGGCGGCGCAGTCGTGGCCGGCACTTCGCCCTTCTCGTCGAACTTGCGCACCAGCGCGCCGATGGCATCTTCCTCGGCCCCGGCCGGGGCGCCGGCGATGCTGTCAGGACCCGGGGCCGGGTCCGAGGTGGCGAAGCGGCGCTGCTTGTCCTCGGTGTCGCGCACCAGTTTCCACAGCGGGTCGGGCGGGTTGACCGGGTACAGGTCGAACACCAGCCGGTTGCGGTAGCTGCCGATCGGCAACAGCGTGAACACCTGCGGCGCCACGCTCTCCTTCAGGTCGAACACCATCCGCACCACGCGCGGGCGGTTCTGGCCGACGCGCACGGTCTGGATATACGGGTCGTTGGGAGTGATCTTGGCCACCAGCTCGCGCAGCGTGGGCGACAGGTCCAGGCCGTCGATATCCACCACCAGCCTGTCCGGATCGCGAATCATCTGGTGCACCGCGGCCAGCGGCGCGTCGGATTCGATGGTGACGCGGGTGTAGTCCTCGGCCGGCCACACGCGCACCGCGACGATGCCGGCGCCGAACGCGATCTGCGGGCCGGCCAACGTCAGCACGGCAGTGCCCGCGCCCAGCTTCAGCGCCTGCGCCATCCATTTGCGGCGCGCCGGCAGCAGGCCGTCTGGTCCATCGGGGCGGTCGGTGGCTAGTCGCTTGATCAGCATGCGTTCAGCAAGGAAAGTCCAGTGTGAGTATAGGCGCGCAACGTCGCGATGCGCCGCTCGCCGGCATCGCCCGCGAGCTTTTCGCTGTCGGCCGGCCGTACCATGTCCGATTGGAGCAACACGTGCAGGTCGGGTTCCCCCAGCAGGCGGCCCGCCTTCTCCGGCCATTCGACCAGGTTGAAGGCCGGTTCGGCAAAACAGTCGCGGAAACCCGCGTCGATCCACTCCTCCGGATCGGCGAAGCGGTACAGGTCGAAATGGTAGACCGTCAGCGGCGAGCCGTCGGCGCGGGCCACCTCGTAAGGCTCGCACAGCGTGTAGGTGGGGCTGCGCACCTTGCCGGCATGGCCGAGCGCGCGCAGCACCGCGCGCGACAGCGTGGTCTTGCCGGCGCCGAGGTCGCCGGACAGCTGCACATGCACCGCGCGCGGCGGCATGGTCTGCACGGTGGCGGCCAGCGCGGCGCCCAGGCGCGCGGTGGCGGCTTCGTCGGGCAGCGTCAGGGTGCGTTCTTCGAGCAAGGGCATTGCGTACAATTCAGGGATGATCGACCCAGCAGTCAAGCCGCCGGCCAGCGCGCCAGGCGCGCACAGTGTTCCCGCAAACGCTCCAGGGCAATCCGGCCACGCCGGCCACGCCGGCCAGGCCGACCCTGAGGAGCTGGCGGCGCTTGCGGAATCCATCCGCGCCTGGGGCGCCGCGCTGGGTTTTGCGTCGGTGCGCATCGCCGACGTCGATCTTGGCCACGCCGAACCGGGGCTTCTGGCCTGGCTGGAGCAGGGTTGCCACGGCGACATGGATTATATGGCGAACCACGGCTTGCGGCGCGCCCGTCCGGCCGAACTGGTGCCGGGCACGGTCCGCGCCATCGTGGCGCGCATGCCCTATGTCCCCGCCACCGAGACCCCGCCGGGCGCCCCCGACTGGCGCCGGCGCGAACTGGCGCGGCTGGGCGACCCGGCCACCGCGGTGGTGTCGCTGTACGCGCGCGGCCGCGACTATCACAAGGTCCTGCGCAGCCGTCTCCAGCAGCTGGCCAGCAGGATCGAGGCTGAGATCGGCAAATTCGGCTACCGTGTCTTCACCGATTCCGCGCCGGTGATGGAAGTGGCGCTGGCCAGCCAGGGCGGACTCGGCTGGCGCGGCAAGCATACGCTGCTGCTCGACCGCGACGGCGGCTCGATGTTCTTCCTGGGCGAGATCCTGGTCGATATCCCGCTGCCGGCCGATGCGCCCGAAACGGACCACTGCGGCAACTGCCACCGCTGCCTCGACATCTGCCCCACGCGCGCCATCGTCGCGCCCTACCGGCTCGATGCGCGCCGCTGCATCTCCTACCTGACCATCGAGCACAAGGGCCCGATCCCGGTCGAATTCCGCGCGCCGATGGGCAACCGCGTCTATGGCTGCGACGACTGCCAGCTGGCCTGCCCGTGGAACAAGTTCGCGCACGTGGCCAGCGTGCCGGATTTCGACGTGCGCAATGGCCTGGACGCGCCCGACATAATGGCGCTGTTCCAGTGGACCGAAGACGAGTTCAACCAGCGCCTGGAGGGCAGCCCGATCCGCCGCATCGGCCATGAGCGCTGGCTGCGCAACCTGGCGGTGGGGCTTGGCAACAGCCTGCGCGCGGCGCTGTCGGGCACGCGCGCGGAAGACGCCGCGCTGGCCGCGCGCGTCCGGGCCGCGTTGCAGGCGCGGCGCGATTCCGCTTCGCCGCTGGTGCAGGAGCATATCGACTGGGCACTCGCGCAGGGCGAGCCCGCACGCACTAGCTGACCAGCGCCAGCCACAGCGGCGTGGTAACGATGGCCCCCACCGTCATCACCGAAATCGTGGCCGCCACCATGGGCCCGTTGCCGCCCATGCGCACCGCCAGGATATAGGCGCTCGACGCGGTCGGCAGCGAGGCATACAGCACCACGACCTGGTACTGCAGCGCGGTCAGCGGCAGGTGCCGGCCCACCAGCCACGCCACGCACGGCATCGCCAGCAGCTTGACCCCGGTCCACCACGCCACCGGCCCCACCGTGCCGGTCGCCCCGCTCATCTGCAGCCCGGCGCCCACCGTCATCAGCCCCAGCGCGGTCGACGCCGAGCCCAGCCGGTTCAGCGTCATCGCCACCACCTCGGGCGGGTGCAGGCCCAGCAGGTTGGTCGCAAGGCCGCCGGCGGTGGCCAGGATCAGGGGGTTGCGCGCCAGTTCCTTCCATAGCGCGGTCTCGCCGTGCCGGGCCAGCGCCCACACCGCCGCCACGTTGCACAGCGGCACGGTGCAGCCGACGATCACCGCCATCAGCGCCAGCCCCTCGCTGCCGCCCAGGCGCGACGCCAGCGCCAGGCCGATATAGGAATTGAAGCGAAAGGCGGTCTGCAGGCCCGAGGCAAAGCTCAGCGCATCGGGCTTCAGCACCCATTTGACGGCGTAGCCGCCGGCCATGCCGACGGCCAGCGCCAGCAGCGCCAGGCCCAGCATCGCCGAGGTGGAAGAGAAATCGAAGACCGCGGCATTGGTCGACTGCAGCAGCAGCGCCGGGAACAGCACAAAGTAGACCAGCCGCTCCACCCCGCCCCAGAAGGCGCGGTCGAAGGGGGAATAGCGCACCAGCAGCCAGCCGATCAGGATCAGGCTGAAGTCCGGCACCAGCAGGAGAGCAGAAGACATTGTCGTTGTTGTTAGGGCGAGGGCACGGCGCGGCATCTGCCTCGCATCCGGCCATGGTCCCGGCCGCGTGGGGGAAGAAATAACGGCCGGTGCGCGGGAATGTGCAGACTAGGGCAGATACGGATAGGTATTTTTCCAGATTTGGGTCAGCATGGCATGCCAAGTTGTATGCCCTGCCGCCATGTTGTCCCGCATCCGTTCCGCGCCGCCAGGCCCGGACACCCACTTTCGCTCCCGTTCACGCCCTGGCCTGCCCACCGTCATGACCAGCCGCCTGCGCTCGCGCGCGGCCGCCCTGCTGGTGATGCTGTGCGCCACCACGGCTGCCGGTGCCATGCCGGCGCGCGCGGTCGAGATGGAAGGGATCCGCTTCGACGATGCCGCGCGCGTGGGCGGCAAGGAGCTGCAGCTCAACGGCGCCGCGCTGCGCGCGCGCTTCCTGACCAAGGGCTACGTGGCCGCGCTGTACCTGCAGGAAAAAGCCCGCAACGCGACCGTGGTACTCGGCACGCCCGGCGCCAAGCGGCTACAGTTGCGCATGCTGCGCGAGGCCGAACCGCCCGCCTTTGCCCGCGCCATCCGCCAGGGCATCCGCGATAACCACAGCGAAGCGCAGGTGCAGGGCCTGGCCGCGCGGCTGGTGCAGTTCGAGCGCACCCTGGGCGAGGTCGGCAACGCGCACAAGGGCGACGTGATCAACCTGGACTTTGCCCCGCAGACGGGCACGGTCATCGCCATCAACGGCACGCCGCGCGGCCGTCCGATCCCTGGCGAAGACTTCTACCAGGCCGTGCTGCGGGTGTTCCTGGGCGACCATCCGGTCGACCCGGACGTCAAGCGCGGACTGCTCGGCGGCTGACAAGGGCCGACCTCTTTTACGCTGCCGCCGCCGTGCCTTTACCTGTGGCACCGCGACGGTTTCTTTGCTTCCGGGCAGCACCCTGCCCGGATTTCTGACGGGAGACATGATCTCATGCAAGCTGGCAAACTCGCTCTGACCCTGGCCCTGGCCGCCGCCGCCACCACGGCGCACGCCCAGAGCTATCCGACCAAGCCGATCCGCCTGATTATTCCGTTCGCACCGGGCGGCACCACCGACATCGTCGGCCGCGGTGCCGCCGACCAGATGAGCCGCATCCTGGGCCAGCCGGTGGTCGTGGAAAACCGCGCCGGCGGGGGCGGCTCGATCGGTGCGGACGCGATCGCCAAGGCGGCGCCGGACGGCTACACCATCGGCATCTCGACGGTGTCGACCATGGCCGTGAACCCGGCCTGCAACCCCAAGCTGTCGTACGACCCGATCAAGGACTTCAAGCCCATCACCAACCTGGCCAACGTGGCCAACGTGATCGCGGTCAACCCGAACTTCCCGGCCAAGGACTACAAGGAATTCCTGGCTGTGCTGAAGGCCAATCCGGGCAAGTATTCGTATGCGTCGTCGGGCACCTGCGGCTTCGGCCACATGCTGGGCGAGCAGTTCAAGGTCTCGACCAAGACCTTCATGGTCCATATCCCTTACCGCGGCGCGGGCCCGGCGCTGAACGACGTGCTGGCCGGCCAGGTGCCGATCATGGTGGACAACCTGCCGTCGTCGATGCCCTACATCAAGGCCGGCAAGCTGCGCCCGATCGTAGTGGCCTGGAACAAGCGCCTGGACTCGCTGCCGGACGTGCCGACCTTCGGCGAAATGGGCCTGAAGGAGCCGAACGACCCGGCCTGGTACGGCCTGGTGGCGCCGGCCGGCACGCCTGACGACGTTATCAAGAAGCTGAACGACGCCGCGGTCAAGGCGCTGCAGGACAAGGGCTTCCAGGAACGCCTGCGCACCGCCGGCGCCGAGCCGTCGGGCAATACGCCGGCGCAGCACGCGGCCGAGATCAAGAAGGAGTTCGACAAGATGAAGAACCTGGTGAAGGTGCAGAACATCAAGCTGGAGCAGTAATCCGGCTTGCAGCACTTGCCAGACTTGCAGCAAGGGGCC